>CAYVYK010000008.1:52374-94015 GCA_964455675.1 uncultured Methanosarcinales archaeon | reverse complement strand
TGTCTGTTTGTTCTGGGTTGTATATCTCAGCGCAGTTGTCAAGGTCGCCGCATATACCATCTCCATCTTCATCATCTTGAGCGTCGAGTGGGCAGTTGTCGCATGCGTCTCCTGTTCCGTCTGCGTCGGTGTCTGTTTGTTCTGGGTTGTATATCTCAGCGCAGTTGTCAAGGTCGCCGCATATGCCGTCTCCGTCTGCGTCATTGTCTGGATCGCTTATGCACGTGTCGCATGCGTCTCCTGTTCCATCTCCATCACTGTCTGTTTGTTCTGGATTGTAGATGAGTGCGCAGTTGTCCTCATTTCCGCAGATGCCATCGTTGTCAATATCATTTGAGGGATCGTTTGCGCAGCTGTCGCATGCATCTCCTATTCCGTCGCTATCCGTGTCTGTTTGTTCAGGGTTATAGATTGCTGGGCAGTTGTCGCTATCTGCGCATAGTCCGTCTCCGTCTGCGTCATTGTCTGGATCGCTTATGCACGTGTCGCATGCGTCTCCTGTTCCATCTCCATCACTGTCTGTTTGTTCTGGATTGTAGATGAGTGCGCAGTTGTCCTCATTTCCGCAGATGCCATCGTTGTCCGCGTCATTTTCATCGTCAGCTGGGCATAGATCGCATGAATCTCCCATGCCGTCAGTATCGCTATCTTCCTGTCCTGGGTTGTAGTCGCTTGGGCAGTTATCATTTTCAGCGCAGAGTCCGTCTCCGTCAATATCATTCATTGGATCATTGACGCACGTGTCGCAGAGGTCTCCGATGTCGTCGCTGTCTGTGTCTGTTTGTTCTGGGTTGTAGTCGCTTGGGCAGTTGTCGACATCCGCGCAGTATCCGTCTCCGTCTGCGTCGTTTTCTGCGTCGAGTGGGCATGCGTCGCATGCATCTCCAATACTGTCACTATCAAGATCGTCCTGTGTTGGATTCGGGATGAAGGGGCAGTTGTCCTCGTCTGCACAGTATCCATCGCTGTCCCCATCATTCAGGGGATCATGCATGCATACATCACAGATGTCTCCGATTCCATCATTGTCAGAGTCTGTTTGTTCTGGATTGTAGAATGTTGGGCAATTGTCGATATCATTGCAAATGCCATCACCATCGATATCATTTGTAGGATCGTACATGCACACGTCACATACGTCTCCATCTCCATCGCTGTCTGTGTCTGTTTGTTCTGGGTTGTAGTCGCTTGGGCAGTTATCATTTTCAGCGCAGAGTCCGTCTCCGTCAATATCATTCATTGGATCATTGACGCACGTGTCGCAGAGGTCTCCGATGTCGTCGCTGTCTGTGTCTGTTTGTTCTGGGTTGTAGTCGCTTGGGCAGTTGTCGACATCCGCGCAGTATCCGTCTCCGTCTGCGTCGTTTTCTGCGTCGAGTGGGCATGCGTCGCATGCGTCTCCTTCTCCGTCGCTATCGCTATCGGTTTGGTCTGGATTGTAGAGGGTTGGGCAGTTGTCAACATCGCCGCACGAGCCGTCCGCATCGATATCGTTTTCTGGATCAATCATGCAAGTGTCGCATGCATCCCCAATGCTGTCACTGTCAGTATCAGTCTGCAAAGGATTGTAATCGCTTGGGCAGTTATCATAGTCTGCGCAGAGTCCATCCGCGTCTGCATCGTTTTCCGGGTCGCTTGGGCAGTTGTCGCAGAAGTCTCCGATTGCGTCATTGTCGGTATCTTCCTGTGCTGGATTGTACGTGTATCGGCAGTTGTCAAGATCACCGCATATCGCGTCGCCATCAAAGTCGTTTTCATCATCAAGTGGGCAGATGTCGCACGCATCTCCAGGACCGTCTCCATCGCTGTCAAGCTGGTCTGGATTGTAGAGGGTGGGGCAGTTGTCAACATCGCCGCACGAGCCGTCCGCATCGATATCGTTTTCTGGATCAAGCATGCATGTGTCGCAGAGGTCTCCGATGTCGTCGCTGTCTGTGTCTGTTTGTTCTGGGTTGTAGTCGCTTGGGCAGTTATCATTTTCAGCGCAGAGTCCGTCTCCGTCAATATCATTCATTGGATCATTGACGCACGTGTCGCAGAGGTCTCCGATGTCGTCGCTGTCTGTGTCTGTTTGTTCTGGGTTGTAGTCGCTTGGGCAGTTGTCGACATCCGCGCAGTATCCGTCTCCGTCTGCGTCGTTTTCTGCGTCGAGTGGGCATGCGTCGCATGCGTCTCCTTCTCCGTCGCTATCGCTATCGGTTTGGTCTGGATTGTAAATAGCAGGGCAGTTGTCGATATCTCCGCATGTACCATCCCCATCCGCGTCATTTAAAGGATCTTGCGGGCAAATGTCGCATGCATCGCCGATGGTATCTGCATCGGTATCGGTTTGTTCTGGATTGTAGGCATCAATGCAGTTGTCATACAGGTCGATAATATCGTCGTTATCCGCATCGTTATCAAGGACGATGATCAGGACAACTTGGCTGTCGGTTGTCGTGTCGTCTGTTGCGCTCACAAGAACTGAATGGATTCCTGTGTCAGCGTGTGTAGTTTGCCATCCTGTTGTGAAGAGTTCTCCACTTGGTAGAATGCCGCTCGTCACGTTGAACCTGCTGTCATTTATGGTATAAGTAATGCTGTGTCCTTCTGGATCGGAAGCTCTCGCATTGATGACTGCGATCTCAGTTTCGTTGATAGTGATCGTGCTGATTTCGTCAAGGACCGGTGCTTGGTTGAAGTCGACACCAAACGTGTAGTTCTTCTGTGCGAATGCACTGTTGATGGTATCATTGCACACAACGTTCCACACAATGCTCTTGTCGTACGTGAATGATGATTGTGTAAATGAAGAAAGGGTTGCGTTTGGTACGGTCGCGATTGCGTATGGGAGCCAGCTGCCTGTCTTATTGTGGTAGAATCTGCACAGTAGGCTCGCAGCCCGGTCGTCAACGACGGTATAATTATAGATCTGGTGGTAGTATGTTGTGTTTGTTCGTACCAGTAGTCCGTCTGGTGGGGAAATGAGTGTCACGGTCGGGGCTACAACATCATTGTCATTGTTGATGCTTTCTGTATCCGCTTGAAAGTTCCAGTCGCTGTCTGAATCTGTGTCATATCCGTTTGGTGATCGTGCATAGGCGCCGTTGTCGCCATAGGGATCATCTGCGATGAGTGTTTCATCGATCTCGATACCGAGATTGTTTGTAAGCGTGAGCTGTTCGGATGTGCTTTCAAGCGTATCGATGGATAGGATATAGTACTCTCCGCTTAAAAGTGTGATCGCTGGAAGAGGTACCGTGTGTAATCCGCTGTCGGTGATCGTCCAACTCGAGAGATCTATTCCTCCGACGCGCGGGTTGTAGAGCTCAGCCCACGGTTGTTCGCCGGCTTCTGGGTTGCTCTCGAACTCGTTGATGACGATCTTTGGGTAGATGGTGACTCTGATGGTCTGGCTGTCTACTCCTCCATGCATGTCATCAACGCTGATCGTGATCTCATAGACGCCTGCGTCATCATAAGCGGTTTCCCACCGTCCTTGACTGTCAAACGGGGGTGTAAAGCTAAAGTGGAGTTCATCTCCATCTGCATCATATGCGCCAAGTTCTCCTGTCGCGTTGATATCTGCGAGGTATGTTTCAACGATACTCATGTTGGAAATGTGGTTGAGCACAGGATCGTCATTGATTTGGATGACCGTGATGCCAAAATCGTCAACGGTGCTATTTGCGGTACTGTCTGATGCAATAATCGAGCAGAACGCAGCTCCATTAAAGTTCTGTGCTGGGGTGATTGTGAGGATGCTGCCGCTGACGTTGCAGTCCGCTTCCGTGCTGTTCTCAGAGGTTATTGTATAGCTGAGGATATCATTGTCGTCATCGTGCGAATGCGCGCTGAGATTGAGCGTTAGGACTGTGTCTTCTTCCATGATGACGGATGGAACATCGATGACTGGTGCGTCGTTCGTATTGATGACTTCTATCGTTATATCGTCTGTGGTATTGACTAGCCCATCACCGCATGTGATGTCCTCATGATGCGTTCCAACATGATCGTTCGTGGGGATCCAGAGGATGAGTCCGCTTGCGGGGTCAATCTCAAACTCGTCTGCGCTGTCATGATAGGTGAGCGCATCAAGATCTATGTCAGAGCAGTTGATGTCATAGTGGAATAGCGCATCTTCAAGGACTGTGTGGTTGACGAGTGCTGGTTCGAATGTTGGTGCGTCATTCACAGGGGTGACATTAAGTGTGACTTTGTTTGATGTCGCAGTTGAGGCTCCATCATATGCTGAGAACGTGACAATTTCCGATCCATAATAGTCCGCTGGTTGCGTAAGATCGACAGACGTATCCATGGTGATTGTGACATGGATGCTGGTATTGCCGGAAATTGAGTAATAAAGGGTTGTGTTATCATAATCTATAAAGTGCGAACTGAGGGATACGGCTCCGATAATATTGCCATCCTCTGGCCATGTCTGGTTCCCGATTGTCTGGATGAATAGAGGCGCATCATTGACGCAATTCTGGTCCATGCCGTCGGGAAGCTCAATTTCTCCCGGGTTAATGTCCGCGTTGTAATCATTGCAGTCGATATCATTGGCGTAGCCGTCATCATCCACATCAGGGTCGCACGCATCGCCCATGCCGTCCCCATCAAAGTCTTCTTGTCCTGGATTTTCTGTCGTTACGCAATTATCAAGTTCGTCGCGTACGGTGTCCCGATCAAGGTCTCCACCGTAGAGCAGCCAATACACCGCATTGTGGAAAATGTCTGCTCCATCGCTTGTCCAGCATTGTGGGTAGGAAAGCCCGAAATGTACTAATCTATCCGCGGCGACCTCTCCATAATCAAGATGTGTTCCTGGTCGCGCGCTGGATATGATATTGTAGACAGTGCTGTAGAAATAGAACCGTGCTTGTGGAGTAAGATTGCTCGTTTCTTTGCGTAGGCCGATGAGCGTTGGTGTGTGCGGACAGTTGGCGTCGTATACCTGTGTATCGCCGGTATATCCGCTGACGATCGCGTCAGTGTTGTTAATAAATTCAATACTTTGGTTCTGGTAATAGATCGTCGTGCTTTGGTACTGTTCATCCCATCCCCATACTGGCATAAATGAGACGTCGATGGCAAGGGTCTTGTGGTCGTTTACTGGTACGGTTCTTAGAAGCGACAGGAAGTCTGGAGAATATGCGACGTTTCCTGGTCGTCCTGCGACGATGATTGCCGCGAATTGGTCATAGCTGTAACTTTCATTATTCTCGTGGTCGATGATGCTGATGTTGAAGGGAAGTCCATCAACCATGGACGTCATGCTGCCGAGTTCCGTGTACACCCGCTGTTCATAGATGGGATCAAGGGAATGCCTATTGTCCACGATGAGTGCGATGTCTTCCGCTGCGCATACAAAGGTAGCTTGCGCTATAATGAGCACAAGGCAGATGAGTCCAAGCTTTATGTTCATTTTGATCTGTCCTTTTTGGGTTTTTTCACGTAGAACCGTACTCCAACAAGGATGCCAATTAAGGCGGCTACGACGATGAGCCAGGCGATTGCGTGCTTTTGGAATCCGCCGATGACTGCTCCGGTGATTCCAGGTGTTTCGGGCTCCTCTGGTGTGGCGGTTGGTTCGATCTGTTCTTCTGTCGCTACGCTTCCAGCAGGTTCTGTGGTCACTTCCGTGACCGATGCGATCGTGCACGCTTGTTGCTCAACTGGTTTTCCGGTTAGAGTTCCGCATTGATGCATGTCCTGGCATGTTCGTGTCTGTGTTCCGCTCGCCTGGCATGAATTCCAAGATCCGCATTGCCAATCTGGCACGCACTGCGAGTCAAAGAATGCTGAGAGGAAATCAAAGCTTGGTACTGGTGTAGGGGTTGGTGTAGTTCGTCTGCTGCTGCCTCCACCGCCTCCTGGATTGTTGACAACTGGTGCAGTATAGCTGTATTCGGTGACGCCGGAATGCCGAAGTCCTGATATAGTATAGGGTGCTCCAAGAGTTGCTGTACATTCGTAAGCTCCGTTCGTTCCTGGGCATGTCAGCTTGATGCCGTTTGCGCAGTCTCCTTCAACGCTGAGTGTCACGACTTCCTCGTCAAAGACGCAGACTGTGCTTGATGTGCTGACATCAGGTAGGTATGCGCTCTTTGTCTCTCCTTCGGCAAGGGTGATGCCGCTGATGATCAGGGATCCTGTTCCATCGTTACTCATCTGGATCGAGATTCCGCGCAAGTCAAGGATGCTTTCAAATCCATGGACGAATGTGACTATAGGTACTCCATCGCCAGAGATTGTCACTTCTCCGTCATCTGTAAAGGTTGCCGGGTCGACCGTTCCGTTCACGGATAGTCCGCTAGCTGCGGTATTTCCGTTGATCGTGACCGAGATCTGCAGATGGTTTCCGATGATGGTGTCATCTTCATTGAGGGTTCCGTCTCCGTCCATGTCTGGGTCGCTGTTGTCCCCAGTGCCGTCGCTATCTAGGTCTGTCCATTCGGTTGCATCAAGGGGGAACAGATCAATGAGATCGCTGTACGTATCTCCATCAGTATCTGCATTGTTTGGATCGGTCTCACCTTCGTCGACCTGTCCGTTGACGTTCGCATCCTCTGCGCCGTCAAGTAAGCCTTCGCCATCGCTATCCGCATTGAATGGGTCCGTTGAGAATCCGTCAGTCATGTCAAGTTCAATCGTGTCAGGAAGGCCGTCATTATCATCATCGCTATCCACGCAGTCGGCTAGGTCATCCGCATCATTGTCAGGGAAGCCTTCGTCAGCTCCATCGATGCAGTTGTTATCGACGCCGTCACAGATTTCTAGGGCTCCAGGATAAACTGCTGGATTGTTGTCATCGCAATCAAGTTCGCATTCAATATCTGCGCCATCTTCATCTCCATCTGTCTGGAGTTGGATATACTGTGTGCACTCGACCGCTGCGCATTCGCACGCGCTGCATGTGCTTGGCACATCGAGATAATCTCGGTACATGCCGTCATAGCATCCATCCTGAAGGGAACAGACTGATCCGCAGTCGGTATCGGTGATGCATTCCGCTCCGCAGTTGTCGATGTCGCACTCGTGAGTCATTGCAGGAGCGTCCTGTGTGCATGAGTCTGTTGACTCGTCGCACGTGGAGAGGTAGTAATCATACGTGAATGGATTGTTATCAGGGTCGTTCGTGCATGTGCCAACTCCGTACGCCGAGCAGTCAACTGCGGTTCCAATCTGGCAGTCGAGAACTTGATCGCAGGTCTCTACGCCGTCACAGAAGAGTCCGTTATCGCAGAGAGCGTCGCTTGCGCTGTGTGTGACGCTGTCGAGTTCCTCATCGCATGAATCGATGGTGCAGATGACGCCGTCATCTAGTGCCGGAGCTGCTCCATTGACACATCCTTCTAGGATATCGCATGACTCTTGTCCGTTGCAGTAGAGTGTATCATCGCATAAGCTGTGTACTGGCTCATTCACGCAAAGATCGTCATCTCCACACGTGTCCATTGTGCACGATATGCCATCGTCACAGTCTTCATTAATAGTGCACCCGCAGCGTGGATCGTTGTAGGATATTACGGGATCACTGCATGCCGTCCCTTCGCACATGTAGGCAACGCAGGTCTCTGGTTGATCGGTATAATCGTAATAGTCTGGACCGACGCAAGCATCCATCTGGTCGCACTCGGTAACTCCTGTGCATTGGGCATCAGTGAGGCATTCTCCGTCGACGAAATTGACTGTTAGTGTGTAATTGCTTGGGGCAAATGCCTGATTCACGCCGTCAGTGCAGCGTACGTTCCAAAGAATTGTCTGTGAGAGCCCATAGCTTCGCGTGAATGGTGATGGAAGGAAGAACCCAGTAGCGCCGCTTGCAATCTGTACGGGATTTCCGACTGAGACAAAGTACCCGTTCGGATTCCCAAAGCTCTTCTTATTCCAGTAGAGCTGGCACTGGAGCATCGGTGCTTCCAGGTCGGTTGGAGTATAATAATAATTGAAGAAGAGTGTTGTTCCTAAAGTGTAATTGACTTGATTGTTCTCAGGCAGTATAAGCGTGACAGTCGGAGGATTCATGTCCTCATCGCTATCGCATGCGGTTCCAACGCCGTCACCATCGGTGTCTTGCTGGCTTGGATTGTAGACATATGGGCAGTTGTCGACATCTCCGCAAATGCCGTCTTGGTCGATATCATTCTGTGGATCATTGGGGCATAGGTCGCATGCATCTCCGATATCATCATTATCTGTGTCAGTCTGTGATGGATTGGAAGTATCAGGGCAGTTGTCGATGTCCCCGCACACACCATCATCATCAGAATCATTTTCTGGGTCGTTTGGGCACGTATCGCAAGCATCTCCCATTCCGTCATCATCACTGTCTGTTTGATCTGGGTTGGAGTCGCTTGGGCAGTTGTCGACATCTCCGCAAATTCCATCCTCGTCCGCGTCATTTTCTGGATCGTTGATGCACACATCGCATGCGTCTCCGACGCCGTCGCTGTCAGTATCTTCCTGTTCGGGATTGTAAACGGTTGGGCAGTTGTCATCGCCATCCGTGATTCCGTCTTCGTCCTGATCTAGGCCATTCACCATCCAATTGACTGAGTTAAGGAGTATCTCTTGTCCGGATGCCGTCCATGCTCCAGGGTATGGAACGCCTGAGTAGATGATCGCGCTGCTATGCGGTAGTCCGTTGCGGAGTAAGCCGCCTGGGGGATCGATATAGAGGAATCCATAGTCGTTCTGGTTGATCAAATTGGCGAGTGGGGTCATTGATGTTTGAGACTTGAGGACTCGAACGAGTTTTCTGCCGCTGCCGGTTAGTAAGTCAGCATCGCTTGGGATATCATCAACTATTCCGTATCCTTCGTCGCTGTATACTGCGGACTGGCCGCTATACGTTACAAGTGATATGCTTCCAGCATCAATCCAGTGCCACTCATCAAGATAGTCTGGGTAAATGGCGATAGTATTGACGGTGTTAACGGGAAGATTTTGCATGTAAGAGACCCAGAGGGGATCATCAGCTGTGGGCAGTCCCGGGATGACGAGCAGATCGATGCTGTCCCAGTCGAAACTTGCGACATTCAGCTTGTCTATGAGGGTGATCGTATGGCCATTGCTCTCAAGGAGCGTCTTGACTGGTTGTTCATGCATTGCGTCAAGTGCGACTGTGCGTTTGACGGCAAGTCCGATATCAGCAGCGAGCGCTGATTGTGCGCATAGTAGGACAAGCAGTGCGATTATTACATAGTGTTTCATTAGAGATCACCTTTTTGCGAGATAGATACCTATTGCGACAAGTGCGATGCCGATGGCAAGGACGACGAGTGCAACGAGAATGATGAGGAGTGTCCTCATGTTTCCTTTGCCTGCGCTTGCAGCGCCATTCTGGCCTATCGTAAATGTGAAATCAGATAATGGTGCTGCTTTCCCCGCGTATGAGACCTTTGTCTTAAGGACATAGTCGCCTTTCACGCTTGGTTTGACGTATGCGGTGAGTGTCTGTTGCTCTCCGACTTTGACCATGACTTCCTCTCCGTTGTATGTGTCTGTGAGTTGACCGTTGACATAGACTTCACCGATGATTTTGGCGGTGAGGTCGATTTTGCCCGAATTGTAGAAGTCCACTTCGATCTTTGATGTTTTCCCGATTGAAAGGTCTGTCGGATTGCGTACGACGAGTGCTGATCCTTCCGCAGAGTACGTCCCTCGTTCTTCTACGTTGAATGTGAGGTTGCGCGTTGCAATGACTGCTTCCTGGAGGTATACGGTGACGTTCGCAAGGAATGGTCCGATTCCTCGTCCTTCAGTGCTCCATTCTACAGGGATGATCTGTATTTGGTTTGTTGAAATGGTGGTCGTATCGTGCATGATCTGGTCAACCAATCGTCCATCCTTGAAGATGTCGATCATGATGGCTGGTTTTGCCATCACGTTTCCTGTGTTCTTGAAGTCCACCTTGATCCGTGCGTTTTGGCCGGATTCTACGCTATCCATGCTGATGGATCGTACGTCTCCTGAT
Organism: uncultured Methanosarcinales archaeon; assembly: GCA_964455675.1. GTDB lineage: Archaea > Nanobdellota > Nanobdellia > Woesearchaeales > CAYVYK01 > CAYVYK01. The sequence goes on along the minus strand of CAYVYK010000008.1, from coordinate 84,054 downwards.
ATGACTTGGTTGCCCGTGACTACCACTCTCACGACGGATGTGGTGACCAGGCTTACTGCTGATCCCGTTCCGTTTATGGCTCCCTTGGGGACGCTTGATGCGAAGATTTCGAGATTATAGTTCCCGTTGGGTGCATCTGTTGGTATTCGGAATACTGCCATGACGACTTGATTTCCGCCAGCGGGAATGTCAACGCTCGTGATGGGTGTACTCATGCTGTTTGGTTCATAGAACGTGACCCAGGAACTTGCGTTTCCTGCTGTTGTCAGGGCTACTGTCATTTCTTGGTTAGATGTGAGTGCGACGCGCAAGGGTCGCTGGTATTCTCCCCCCTTGAACGCATTCTCGATGATGATCCGTGATGGCGAAAGACCGACTCCTGCTCCAAGGACCGGTGCTGCAAGGAGCAGTATGGCAAAAATTCCCAGTATTATTTTGTACGTCATCCGCTTGACCCCCAACTACGTGATTGATCGTAATTTAACTACTGTAACTAAATAAAACAAATAGACCACTCAGAAGTAGCAATAAATATATAAACGTTACGGCAGCATTTACCGTCGAGAAAAGACATTTGGAATTAGTATCTAGGTCGTGACAAAAAGGTAAAAAAATCGCAAAGTGAGAGGAATAACCTGGCTGATTACCCTGTTATTCGTGCTTCGAGTGTGTCGAAACTGCTGCCCCGTACCTGAATCTCGCGGCCATTGAGATTAAAATCATCTTCGTGTATGAGAACATAGAGTGCTTCTTCAGTATCCTGGTAATTCTTCCCGACAACTTCAAGGATCTTGATGTCTCCCTTTTCCACCCACCGCATGATCGCGATGTTGTCTTCCATGGAGAGGCAGTCGACAAAAAGGTTGACGAACTTGTTGTGGGGTTGCTGCGCGCACGTGCCGATGAAGATCGTGTTTTGTCCATAGATATTCCTGACATGCTTATACTGGATGCTCGTGTCAGGGGGAAGGTTGTATTCCTCGTCCAGGTACTGCACAAAGTTCTGTACGGCGATGAGCTCGTTGTCAGGTGCATAGTCATCAACGACGATCTTTGCACTAAATGTACTATCATTCAAGAACGCATCCGGAAAGTTTGCGACGCCTATTGTCGGTTGTTTCTCCTGGCATCCGATTGTGACTGTCACAAGAATAATAATCGCGATGATCGCGGCTGGCTTCATGGATCTCACGGCACGAGGTTCATCATCATTGCAACGCCAGAATTGAAGTGGACGGGGTCGTTTGAAACGATCGTGATGAACCGTTCGACATGTCCAAGCTGCCAGTTCGTGACGCGCGCATCAAGGTATCCGCGCAGTATTGCGTTCTCTCCTGGGCGAAGCACGAATTGCCATCCTTCTTCGTGGCTGAATCGTCCCATGCGCACGGTCTCCCTGCCGTCCTTGATGAATGATGCGTGCAGGCATGCGCATGATGTGCTGATATCCGTAATGATAAGGTCGGCATCACCGTTGTTCTTGATCTTGTAGTCTTGGATGAATATCCCTTTTGATATACTGATGTTCCCAAGATCAACGACGAGAGGCTCGATGCTCATGTTTGGCACTCCTGAAGGCAGGCTTTCGAGGAACTTGTATCCATACTCTTCCTGCTTGCTCCGGTCAATGAGTGCCATGACTCCAAATTTCTTTACCGCTTCTTCCATGACGCGGGTCTTGTCGTATCCCTGCAGGATGAGGTTGTCGATGTAGAGTTTCATTCCTCCTCCCATGTAGCAGGACTCGCTTGTCTCGAGAAGTGATCCGTCGCAGCATGTGCATGTGAATTCAGAGTACACGTCATCCTTGAGGTTTGTTGCTGCTTTCGTCGTGAATGTGTGGTAGATGAGTACTCCTGCGATGATGAGGAAAAGAATGCCTCCGATGATGAAAACCAGAGATTTCTCGTTTTTCATGTTTGTTGAGAGTCACTTCTGTTTTTTAAAGGTTTGGAATAGGATCTTCAAGGGTTGCGCGGGTGTCGTATTGTGAACACTCATCTTCGTGCGAGTTCCGTTCCATGCCTTCCTTGGAAGATCCCGATCGTGTGATAATCGTTCTCAAACGGATCGTCTTCATCCCCAACTCCGGTAACTCCGGAAAAAACAGGTCTGACATCATATCGTGCTTCAATCTCCGCAAGGAGCCGCGTGTACAGATGGGCGTCGTGGGATTTAATTTGCGTGATGACGACTCCCGAGGGTAGTGTCCAGATGAGGGCTTTTCCAAACACATCGGCCCATTCATGGGTCCGCACGAGGTCGGGATTACGGATGGAGGAGAGGTCGTATGCTACTCGCTTCGTTTTCATGAGTGGCCCCATCCACGTGAGGTCTCTTCGCGCGTCTCCATTCATCCAGCCGAATTGGGCGTAGTCAAAGCCGTCAGCACTGCGGGCGCTGACAGGTGTGTCGGTTGTGTTGCATGCCGCAACGATGGTATCGTGCGGAGGGATGTGGTATGCATCATGATGAAACTGCCGAAGTGTTGCGGCTTCAACATCAAAGAGCGCCCCAACGCACATCACGATCGGCCGGGGTGTTGGCTGGTAGTGTGCTGGTACGTGCCTGCAGAGTACTTCAAGATCAAGTTCGTCGAGCATGTTGAGGCTGTATTTCCTATTGTGCATCAAGGAGGAGAATCCGCATTGATTTTAATAACCATCAGTTGGGTCAAGTCAGAATCAAGGTGGTAGGCCTGCCGCAAGCGCCCTGATTGTCAGCGTGCCGCTATATGCGTCAGCGGGTAGTCCCACGTCAGCGTGCACGGAGAAATCGATCTTCTCTGTCTGGCATAGTTCCAGCGGATCTGCAAGTTCCACCTCTTGCCCGCTCCCAAAGTATGTCTGTCCGTATCCGCTTCCGCGTTCCTCAGGGTCCCATTTCACGTTAAAATCATCAATGACTTTCTGGAATTGCTCGCCAGTGAGGTTTGTGCTCTCGATGCGGAGGCTGACTGGCTCGTTTCCTTCGTTCTTGATCGTCGGCTGGTTGTCTCCATCCTGCATTGCGTAGTTCCCTTGGATTATTTTGTACACGCTTGGCTGGAGCGTTCCATAATCAATGCCGTCGTAGAAGTCGATCTCGATCGCAACGGTGCTGATCCATGTGAAATATCTTGAGAGAGGATCGCTCACCGATGAGGATGTGTCTGTGGCCCAGGATCGTGCTTCATAATCCCCTGCTGGCTGGTGGTAGAGCATGGGCAGGTTGACGCGGTACATGTACCATTCCGGCTGGTCAAATATCCAGTAATCGATCGCGTTGAAGTCATCTTGCGTGATGAGCCCTGCGTTCAGCGCGAGGAGCTTGCACTGCTCGATTTCCTCTCTGTCATACAATGGGTCGAGTTTCTGGGCATGAACTTGGTATTTGAAGAGCCCGTTCTGTGGTGTGTGGTCCCATGGCTGGCCGTATCCGCTCTGGTCGCACACGCTTCCATCTTCCGTGACACATGGGATGATTTCCTCGGTATTTTGTGGATGGTAGACGTCAACATACACGTTCTGGATGTCGTCGCGTCCCTGTGGGTCGCTCGCAACAACGCATGAGTATATATCATTGCGTTCTTCCGAAAGGTCTGGGTAAAGCTGTGTCTCCGACGTGTATATGTCCTCATCGGGGAGTACCCATATATATTGGATGACAGGAGGAGCGCTTCCTCCTCCAATAGTTGCGCTCTCGGGAAATGTCCATCCTGTTGGGTCTTCTGTGCATCCATGGTCATCATCATCGACGTCGCCGTCTCCATCGTTGTCAAATTCATCTGAGCACGAAAAGAGGCCGCATGCCATCGTGCTGATGTCCTCGTCCGTGCAGTACGCTTCATCGCTGCATTCACCATCAGCGCAGTCGATGAGGCCGTTCTGGTTGTCGTCATCGCCGTTCATGCAAAAGCAGCCGGGGTCGTACTCGTCTGTGTAGAAGTCGCAGTCGTTGTTGATCTCATCAAAGCACGTGCAGTCTTCCTCGGTAACTCCAGGGTTCACTTCTGGGTTGTCATCATCGCAGTCGTTGATGGGGACGCCGCAAAGGAAACAGAGGCCGCACCATCCTTGCCAGCCCGCATATCCGTCAGAATCCTCGTCGCAATAGTTGCCCTGGTGGCAGTTGTCGCACGCGCCATCTCCAAAATTGATGCTGGTGCTTGATTCCCTGTCTGATACAGTGAGATTGTAGAATCCCTCGATTCCGTCGAGGTCATAGCGGTAGAACGTGAATTCCCCATTCGTGTCGGATGATGTAGGTCCGTCGAGATATGCGCCATCGCACATGTCAATGTCGCATGATTCAACGCTTCCGTCCGGTCGAATGATCCGAACGCTGAGCGGTTCGCTCGGGAGATATCCGGTTCCGTGGATATAGACAATTTCTCCAGGATCAAAATCAAATGTTGCAGTGCCGGTAGAATCTGTTGTCCAAAGTGTTGGCTCTGCGTAGCATATTGAGAGGGAAAGAATGAGCGTTAGGGCGAATATGAGCGTGATTTTCAAAGTGGTTCCTCACTTCACCTCTTTCGGATGTAAAAAATGATTAAAAAAAAGAAAAAAAAGGGTGGTTAACCCTTACCAATCGAAGGCCGAAGCCCAGATGGTCATGGTTCCTTGGTACGTGTCTGACGGGAGTCCGACATCTGCATGCACTGAGAAGTCAATCTTCTCGGTCTGGCAGAGTTCGAGCTTGTCCTGCAGTGTTACCTGCTGTCCGCCGATGAAGTATATCTGGCCGTAGCCATAGCCGCGCTCCTCTGGGTCCCATTTCAGGTCGAAATCGTCGATTTCTTTCTGGAACTGGATTCCTGTGAGGTTCGTGCTTGCCACCTTGAGGGTGACTGGCTCGTTTCCTTCGTTCTTGATCGTTGGATTGTTGTCGCCGTCGCTCATCACGTAGTTACCCTGGACAATCTTGTACACGCTTGGCTGGAGTGTTCCGTAATTGATTCCGCCATAGAAGTCGATTTCGATTCCTACAGTCGATACCCAGTCGAAGAATGTCGAGAGTGTCTGGCTTGTTCCTGATGCCGTGTCGGTTGCCCACGCTTTTGCTTCGTAGGTTCCTGCTGGCTGGTGGTACAGCATTGGTAAGTATACCTTGTACATGTACCATTCAGGCTGGTCGAATATCCAGTAGTCAATTTCGTTGAAATCATCCTGGCTGATGAGTCCTGCATCGAGTGCGTCAAGCTTGCATTGCTCGATTTCTGCTTGGTCGTACATCGGGTCGAGTTTGTATGCGTGGACCTGGTACTTGAAGAGGCCGTTGTTGGGGTTGTGGTCCCATGGCTGGCCTTGTCCGCTCTGGTCGCATACTTGACCGTCTGCCGCAACACATGGCAGGATTCCTTCAGTGCCGACTGGGTGGTACACATCGACATACACGTTCTGGATGTCGTCGCGTCCCTGTGGGTCGCCAACAACAACGCACGCGTAGATGTCGTTGCGTTCATCACTCAATTCTGGCCAAATCTGTGTTCCTTCTACGTAGTCGTCTTCATCTGGAAGAACCCACGCATAGTGGACCACTGGTGGCGCAGAACCGCCGGACGAGATGTGCGCAGTCTCTGAGACATCGCCACTCGTGCAGATGACGTCCGGGTCACTGCAGTCCTTTGCTACTGCAACAACTGGTAGCAGCAGAAGAACAGCAACCAATATGGTCATTGCTTTTCTCATATTCTTTTCCTCCTATAGTTCATTTAGGTTGCAGCAGTGTTTCAGCTGCGCCTGCGAATGCTGTTCCGCGCGGCGGACAGTCTGCGCTTGCAGAGCACAAGCCATCCGGAGCATCTCAACATTCGTAGGGTCATGGTTGACTATGATGATTCATGACAATGATTCGAGATCGAGGACTAGCGAAGTACATGTTCAGTGTGTAAGCCTCGTCTCCCCCCAACATTCTGTATCTCCTGAATAGTAACCGCTTTTTATCATTGGCCAAAGGTCAATTGATAAAACCACTGAGGAATGAAAAAAGGTGATTATTAAATACTTTTCGAGAATGGAAACTATACAATCTGATTGCGGCTACGCATCATACAAAATTGTTTTAAGCCTCGTACCTAGGTAGTTAGTAATTCCGATCATGAGGTGTCTGCGGGATTTTTCTGTCGGTAGCTGACAAAATTTATAAGGAGGTTCTCTCTGGATCGTGGTATGCCAAGCAAAAAAGAAGAATCCATAGTTGATCTTGATCAGGCGGTGCTGAATGCGCTTGATGTATTCTGCAAGGTGAAGCCTCCCGTCGTGAACCCAAAGGAGTTTAAGCGGCCGCTGGTTGTGGGAAGCGTGAATGCGGCATTCACGGGAAGGATCATTTTTCGGTCAGCTGATGCGCTATTTGCCGACGAGTCCTCCTACAAGGAACTCCTCAAGGGCTGTGAAGTTGATGGTGCTGTTCTCATTTCGGCGAGCGGTGCAAAGTCCGCTCCAGGTATTGCAGAATATCTGAAGAAGAAGGGGATTCACGTCACGTTGTGGACGAATAATAATGAGGCCCCGGCGATGAAGTACGCGGATGAGACAAAGTTTTTCCCAAAAGTTCCCGAGCCCTACACCTATAACACGTCGACGTACCTTGGTATGATTCTTGGTTCAACTGGTGAGAACCCTGCAAAGATCAAGGAATACATTCAGAAGACCGTTGCGCCAAGGATTCCTGACATGAGCAAGCATAAGGCGTTCTTCCTCATCATTCCGAATAATTTCTCTCTCATCAAGGATATGCTCCAGACCAAGTTTGACGAGCTCTTTGGTCCTATTGTATCAGCAAGAATTTTCACTCCCGAACAGACCATGCATGCAAAGACGGTGATTCGATCGGACACCGAGTTCTTCCTCTCGTTTGGATATGAGAACAAGATGTGGGGAACGGCAAGGGCTGAGATACCTCTGCCTTCTTGGGCTGATTATGGGACGATGATGGCTGTCGGTTATTATGTTATTGGCCATATTCAGAAACAGCACCCGCCCTACTTCAAACGTTCAATCGATACGTATGTTAAGTTCCAGAATAAGCTGTTCAATCAGGACTCCGGCGTTATTGTGCGTTGAGATGTTTGTGAAAGAACGCGATGAACTTTCCAAGGAGTATCTCGGTGTGGGCGGAGAATCTGTGGTCAGCTCCCTTGATGATATAGATTTCTGAATCCTGCAGGAGCTTTGCGATGTGTTTGCTGTCTTCGCATGGAACGATTGTGTCTGCATCTCCGTGAATGATGAGTGTTGGGCACGCGACCTTGCGCGCGAGGGCAAACCCATCCCATTGTTGTGCGTCTTCATAGAACGAGTAGGAAAGTCGCGCACCCTTTCCATCTATCTTTTCAAGGTCGAGGAATTTTTTCTTTTTCCATTGTTTCGGATCGTCCGAAATGGTATCCCCCATCTTTTGGATAACCGGGCATCGAAGGCCGAGAGCTTCCACGCTGACTTTGCTTGCGGCGATGAGGCATGCAAGTCCTCCAAAGCTGGATCCAAGGAGTCCGATGCGTTTGTATCCTCGTTTTCGTGCCCATCCGACGGATGCACAGACATCTTCCACAGCCTCGGTGATTGTGACATCCTCGAACTTGCCAAAGCTTTCTCCGTGCCCATAGAAATCCGCCCGAAGCACCCCGATTCCCTCGCCAAGAAGCAATGGTTCGATCGCGCGATTTGTGGTGCTATCCTTGTTTGATCGAAATCCATGCCATAGAATGACCAAGCTTGGGTGTGTGCCTTCGTGATGGATCCCGCATATCCGATTTCCGTCCTTTGTAGTAAAGTATACCTTTGCCATGGAGTATCTTCAATAGATATCACCTATATAATAGGTGCGGATCAAATCACCCATGGATCGATCCAGGAATATGAGGATTAGATATGAACAAGAAATAAGCGCGTTTAAGCATTTCCCGCAATTGTTGATATGGACTCTACTACAACTCAAGAAAACCCTTTTAAACACACCGCGACCCCTCTGTGTTATCTATGCAGAATGTCTATCTGGGGATCGATGTTGGTGCGAGCAGCCTGAAGGTTGCTGCGTTAAACGATGCAGGTCTACTGCTCAAGGATCCGCTCTACCTACCGCACGGTAAGGACCTTGAGCGTATTGTTGCTGCTGTGCGCCGAGAGCTCGGCGAGTTTGATGGTCTTCACGTTTCTGCTGCTGTCTTTGGAGCGTTCTCTACGGAGATTGCGCCAACGCTTGGCATGAGGAAGATTGCGGAAATCCAGGCTCATATGTTTGGCGCCCCGTTAGGTGTAAAGTATATTATTGATATTGGTGCAGAGAGCTGCCGCTTCGTTGCAAAAGATGGTAGGGCTCTTGAGTTTTTCAAGCCAAATAGCAAGTGTGCTTCCGGCACAGGCTCTTTTATTGAGGAGCAGAGCGAGGCGATGCAGTATCCATCGATCGATGCGTTCTTTGCCGCGGCAGAAGGGGCGGAAAGCACGGCGCCAATTGTCGCGCGCTGCGCGGTATTTGCCAAGTCCCGTCGTGTGACGACAAGCTCGAAGGGTTTTTCCGAGGGTCAGATTGCCCGTGGTCTCGTGAATTGCGTTGCTCGGAATTTGTACTCGGATGTCGTGAAGGTTGAGCGTTTCAATGGTCCCCTTACCGTGCATGGCCGTCTCGCGGAAAAAAAGCTCGTGACGGATTTTATTCGTGAGGCAAAATCTGTTCCTGATGAATTATTTGTGCCGGCGGAGTATCCAGCGTGCCAAGCCGCGATTGGTGCCGCTCGTGCAATTATTGGGCATGAAAAGTATGAATTGCAGCCTCCTGCTTCGAGGAGTAGGAATGTTCTGACGCTCGAATCGCCATTGCGGCTTCGTGGGGCAAAGTCTAAAGTCTACCTTGATAGTCCCGGCCAGTTTTCTGGAAAAGTGCGACCTGGCCACGAGTATGCTATCGGTATTGACATCGGGTCTCGGAGCACGGTTCTTGGTTTGGTTGATGCCTCGACGCACGAGCTTGTTGATGCGATCTATCTTGATACGGAAGGCAAGCCTCTCATTGCGACGAGAAAGGGCATTGCTCACTTCCTTGGTAAGCATGGTCGTGACTTGCCAATTAAGGCTGTTGCAACGACTGGATCGAGTAGGTATGCGGTTGGTTTTTTCATTAATGCTGATTTTGTAGAGGATGAGATTACTGCGCAGGCGATTGGTGGTCTTCATCTCGCGCGGCAGCTCGGATGCAATCTGCGGGGTATCATCGAGATTGGTGGTCAGGACTCAAAATACATGGAGGTTTTGGATGGTGTTGTGCTAAGTTCCGCGATGAATCAGATCTGTTCTGCTGGAACCGGTACCTTCATCGAAGAGCAGGCCTTGAAGCTCTTCCCAGGTGAGCCTGATTACAGGAAGCGTCTTGATCTTTTTGATCACGGTGCCATCCGGTCTTCCGGTCTCTATACGTTGCATGGAAGATGCACGACATTCATGAAGAAGGAGTGTGATTTTGCGGCGATGAACGGAGTTTCTGTCAGTGATATCTGTGCTGGGATTGCTCTTGGTATAGCGAGGAATTATGGTAATGAGTTCAAGCAGCTTGAGTACTTGGTGGAGTCACTTAAGCTCGTTCCAAATCCTGACGAGGTTATTTTCTTCCAAGGTGGTACGGCAAGGAATGTTGCCGTGCTTGCCGCATTTCAGCGTTTGCACGACTTCGATCGCTTTGTTGTTCCTCCGTCCTGCGCCGAAACTGGCTGCCTCGGTATCGCTCTCTATGCGATCGATCGAGTGCAGGAGTACGAGCACCGGACTGATCTCACTTTCCACTCGAAATTCCGTGGGTTGGATGCTGATTATGATTATTCGCAAAGGACGGTTGTCTGTCGCGGATGCCAGAACTTGTGTGATGTTTCTGTTATTAAGACGGCCGAACGCACGATTTATGATGGTCAGAAGTGTGATGCAACGTTTACGAATGTTGAGCGTAAGACTACTGCAAGGACGCCGATTGAGCGTTCTCGTGAGGTGCTGCTCTCGTGACTCTTGAGAACGCCATCGGCACTATTGGGTATCCAAGAGCTCTGCACTTTTATGAGTTTTACCCCTTCTTTCGGGAGTTCTTTGAGCGTATCGGCTGGAATGTGGTTCCTTCGCCTGATACGACGGAGAGGATTGTTGCGCGCGCTGATGAGCTTGCTCCTTCCCAGACTTGTCTTGCGCAGAAGCTTGCGTATGCTCACACGAGTGTCCTCCTTGATGATCCCTCGATTGATCGCGTGTTCATTCCTGCGTTGATCTCGGGTGAGGAGTACAACGACGTTCATGATTCTCATATGTGCGTGTATGTTCAGGGAAACAAGGGTCTTCAGATCGCTCGTTTTGGTGATCACGCAAAGTTTCTCGCTCCAGTTCTGGAGTTTCGGAAGGGTAAGCGCGACACGCTCTACCGTCAGCTCGAGTCTGTCGCGCGTGAGTTGAATCCTTCAGCGGACGGCTCTGCTGCGATTGATTACGCATTTGCGGCAGAGCGTAAGTTTCAGCAGCAGCTTCTGGGTATTGGTCAGGATGCGATGAGGCAGGCTCTTGAACGTGGTACTCCCCTTTTTGTCATGCTCGCGAGGTATTATGTTGCGCGTGATCTCCGCTTAAAGAGCGATATTGACCACATCGTCCAGGATAAGGGGTATGACTGTATCAGTATGGATATGCTTCCGTTGCATGAGATCGTGCGTGAGCCGGAATTCCTTGATCTGCATGGTCATGTGTACTGGAATTATCATGTCCGCATGCTTGCCGCAGCTCACTATGTGCGCAAGCATCCATTCATAAAGCCGATCTATGTGACGTGCTTCCCCTGTGGTCCTGATTCCTTTATCATCGACGAGGTCAAGAATATCCTTGGCGGCAGTATGCTAACGATCAAGGTTGATAGCGCGGACATGTCCGCGAATATTCGCACGAGGGTTGAGTCGTACGTGAACACGATCGCGAATCGTGGCGCGAAAAAAGACGCGGTAAGAGAGCTTGAGGATCCGCTCAGGCTGTATAATCCTCTCACAGATGCCGAAGGTCGCGTGCTCTTGTTTAACCTGATGTGCGATCATGGTCAGCCTTTTGCTGCCGTCATGCGTGGATGGGGGGTTCCTGCGTACTGCTTTGAGCCGAATAATGATGAGACACTTCTCGTGGGGAAGAAATTCACGGATGATGGCGCGTGCATTCCCTGTGCCGAGACGGGTGGCCATTTTTATCGCTCGATCATGTCAGGTCGTGTGCGTTTGGACCGTCCTGGGATCGTCCTCGATTCCAAATTTGCGGATGCGCTTGGCCCCGTTGATGTGGTGAATGTAGATGGCAAGGAGGTTGTTGAGGCTTCCTTTGATCCGAGAAGGTTTGCGTTCTTCCAAGGTACTGCCGCAGGTCCGTGTAGGTATGGCCAGTACATGAATCAGCAATCCCGCCGTGTTCTTGAGATTCATCGTCGGAAATTGATTCAGGAGATGGTTGCGGAGGGGAGATCCCTTGCGGATATACTTGCGTCTCCAAGGTATCAGGATAATCCGTTTCGCTTCTTTACCCTAAATGCGGCGAACTATTACTCGCTTGCTGGTCTTAATTTCGTTGATCGTATCAAGCTTCAGGCTGATCTATGGAAGGGTATCCGTGCGATAGATTCCTTGCAAAAGGCTGCCTCCATCCAGCGCGTGAGGGAAGTAACTCCTGGTGATGTTGATGCAATTTATGAGTCCACTCTGCATGGTATCTGTGAACGCATGGAGAACCGAAATGAGTATCTTGACTTGATATATGATGCTGCTCGTGAATTGATGCGTGTTCCCGTGCGTGACCAGCCGCCCGTCTTCGATCAGGTTGTTGGCGAGGTGTACGTGCGTTTGAACGAGCATATCAATCGTGGTATTGTGCGCGCTCTCGAGACGGATGGGATTGGTTCCATCATGTCTCCCTTTGGGATGTGGGTGAAGTATATCGCGGCCTTGCAGCGTCGTGATCTTGAGGAAAGGCGCGAGGAATCTTCGGCGCTTGGTGTGGTTCCCCTCTGGGTGCAATCATATCTTCTGCATCGTAAGCATGAGTATCAGTCGAATAAGGAGCGTTTGTATGAGGTTCCCTTCCTTCCGATCGTGGGAAGGTTTCCCGATCCCCCGATTGATGATGTGCTAAATGAGGGATCAAAGTATCTTGATCTCGCGTTCCGTGGTGAGGCGATCATCTCGGCGGCTGAGCTCTCACTTGCCATGCATCATGGGTTCTCCGGTGCTGTGAACCTGATGCCGTTCACGTGTATGCCGTCAAATGTTGTTGCCGGTCTTGAGATGCGGATCAGGGGCAATAATGAGCAGTTCCCTATTGATCATTTTGAGTATGATGGCAGTCCTGATATTGCGTATGGAGAGCGGCTTGCCGCGCACGCCTTTCAGGTTCATAACTACTTTGATCAGAATGCCGACGCGATTGTCGCTGTGCAGAAGGCTCGATTGGATGAGGCTCGCGCGGAATACATGAATGAATCAGATCCCGAGCACCGGGTTCCTCCTTCGCTTCTCGAATCATTGGCATAACACGATCCATGGTGCGCTGCGCAGTATGTGCTTTTGGATTGCCGAATGCGAATGTTTAAATAATCTCAAATGGAGTATTCATGCTGGTGTTGCATGGGCGTTGAGCAGTGCGTAGAGACCACCGAATATTTGCAGTATAGGAAACCTTCAAGGGTTGGAGTTCAAACGTACGTTGTATGCTGGCCGAAAGGGTACGCTGCGGTCGCGATCAGTGCTGTTGAGCGCATGGATTCTGGTCTTGATGATCTTGATAGGGAGATGATGATCTCGTTTATCAGAGAGAAGGATGTTTCTGATCATCTGGACGAGTAAATAATTTCTTGAGGAATGTAATCAGGTTGTACCCTTTCCGGTGGAGCATGACGAGCGCTATAGCCAGTATTACGATGCACACAAGCTGTGATGCTGTAAGCCCAAAGAAGTGCCATGAGTAGCTGCGCAGGAACTCGTTGAGGAATCTGTTCAGAGGGTAGAAGAACGCGGTGAACATCGCGAGGTGTCCTCTGAACAGGTCTGGCTTGATGTGGAAGTAGATGTAGAAGAGTAGCGCGACGAGTACGGCCATGTAGAGGATGTAGAGGATATCTGATGGATATACTGCATGGTCTTGTACCCATGTTTTGTAACCGCTGCTGAGTCCAAACGGAAGGAGCCCTGGATGCGTGTAATGCACGACTCCGAACGCAAGGTTCGTTTCTTTTGCTGGGTGGTCATACGAGAGGAGGCACCCGAATCGTGCGATCAATAGGGTAACAGCAAACATGATCGCGTAGATATCAAAATATTGTGGAACGGACAATCGCTTCCAGCGAATATATGCGTACAGGACGAGCATTCCTCCAAGGAGTCCCCCGTACATGACGAGTCCTCCCGTCCAGAACTTTGAGAACCGTAGCAATCGCTCGGTGATTGTCCATGAATAGTGCATTGTCCATGGCCCGAAGAAGTAGAAGAGTCTCGCTCCCAGGAATACTCCGATCCCCCCCGCGATCATGCTTCCCGCGATATCCCACAATTTTTGCTTCTCCTGGTTGAGGAGATAATATGCGATATAAAGACCGACTACAGCTGCAATATACCCGGTGATCTGGAACACGGGCTGTTTGTACGTGCCAAAATAGAGGTATTTGATAACCGGGAAATAGATAACCATCAGTATGCTGCGAGCATCTCTCCCATATAAACTTTCTCAAGACACAGAATACTGCATAGTAAACAGCCAACGTGCAACCACGCGTAGCAAAGGCATCATTAAGGCGAAGCCTTAAGATGCCGTCCGTTCAAGGCCGACCGGAGGGAGGCCGACCGTCCTACGCTCTCAGTATTTTTCTATTCGTATTTATTCATAGAACTCTTTCTTAGACCTGAGGGAGGCCGACCGTCCTACGCTATTATTAATGTTCTATTCGTGGAAATCTTTCTTGGACCGATATGTGGCTGACCGTCCCAAGAGAGAAGGAGAATTCCATGCTCAATGCTTTGTTAGCGGCAATTCGGTTTGAGCTTTCCACGATATTTCCCCTTTAAGTACCCAGGATTCGTGGATACTTCCATTGCTTCATCCAAAGAATAGTCTTCAAATCGATCTTCAAATAAGATCCCTTTCAAAACTTGTTTTACTCGTAATACTGCATCCTTCATAGGATCTCTTTCAAAAATAGTTCTATTTGCACGAGATTCGTTGGCCCAATAGTGAAACATGATGATGTCAACTTCTTTTTTATCATATCTTCGGTTATTTTTGAATCGAACATTATATCTCCCAATCCCTTGTTCGTCTTCCCAGACATACTCTCTATCATCAGTTGGATGAAATGCTGGAACAAGACCAAATTCGTTTACTAATACATCTATACTTTTTTCTGCATTACCTAGATTTGGTTCTGTATAAATATAATGTCTTAGGAACATAAGATTCGAGATTACTCTGTGGCTTTTAAGGATTACGAGGTAATCGCTTTTCGATGCACGGATTTTGGAGGAGAAACATCACGAAATCGTGATGATTGCGAAAGCCGTCCCTGGATACTGATGCATCTCCAAGTGCAAATGAAGTACCAGTCGTCGCTTGTGGCAACTACTTCTTCTCTTCCTTTTTGTCTTTCGGTTCTTTCTTCTGTGTATGGTGGTGCACGCTGATGATAACACCGTAGATGATTGCACCGATGATCACGATGAGTCCGACAATAATGATTGGTGTGCTGCTCGCTGCTTTTTTGAGTGTCTCGCCTAGCGGCGCTGGTCCTCCGGTATTTGCAGCTTCCTTGTCCTTTTCGCGTTCCGGCTCGGTTGGTCGTGGGGCCGGAAGGAGCGTGATCTCAAGTTCTGCATAATTAGCCGTTGGGTTAACTGCGACAAGCTTGACATTGATGTCCTCAATCCGGTCGTTCGTCACGTCGAGTTTTTTCTCTTCGCCGAGGAGTAGTGTGACTTCAGTAGGTTCCGACGCTACGACAATCGTAGCGCTTGTTGCAGTAACGCTTTTTATCGTGATGCTGTGGGGTTGTACGCCGAGCATATACTCGATCTTTCCGGTGACTGCGACGCGTTTGGTTTTGGGTGTGCTGCTGAGCGTTATGGTTGCTGATTGTCCTGCGTTGATGTCAAGGATGACCGGCGCTGGTGTCGGCGTTGGTGTCGCGAATGCGTATCCTCCTGATGAACTGCCCCCGCTTCCTCCACCCGAGTCATCATCGCCGCCGTTCGAGTTCTTTGTTGTGGTGATTGTACCCGTCGCCGTGTCTGCGTTTGACGCGCTAACTCTAAGGGTAATCGTCCCGCTCGCCGCTGAGCTTCCAGCGGTAACGTCCCAGCTGACCGCGCTGCTTGCTCCTGATGCAATGCTGGTGATAGTTTGCGACGTTGATCCTGTGGAGTATCCCGTTGGGAGCGAAAGTAGTGCGACGACGTTTTGTGCCGTGGTATCGCCGCTGTTTCGGATGTTCACGCTTATCTCGGTATTATCTCCTGCGTCAAAGGACCACGAGGTTGGGCTGACGGATAGTCCCAGGCTTGGCGCACTGATAACATTGAAAGAGCTTGTTGTCGCAGTTTCCGGGCTTCCTGTTCCACTGATGAGGACGCTGATGGTCTGCCCGCTCATTGTGGAGCTTGCCGTGATCGTTGTCCATGAAACGCTCTCTCCCGAGAATGACTTTGTCGTTTCTTCTGTCGCCGTAAATCCGCTTGGGAGCGTGACGGTTGCCGTTCCGCTGCCTGATATTCCTGTGACCGAGAGCGTGAATGCGACGCCTTGCATTACTGTTCCGCTGTCCGCTCCTGATTGGCTGATGCTTGCGCTCGCCGCAAATGCGGCAGGCAGCATAATCAGCATGATGAGGGCGATGAGTGCTTGTTTTACCATGTGCACTCACCTCCAATCCGAACAAAGCTGTGCTCGGTTGAGCTTACACCCTGCGGGCTTGTAACAAAGAGCCTAAAGAGGTATTCTCCGCCGCTGTCAGTTTCCCACGATCCAACTGGTGATGCGCTTGCGACTGCGTATCCGTTGTTATCCGTTGTGCCGTTCGTGATGGTGTACAGGCTTGGGTCGTACGCTCCCCCTCCTGAGAATCCGAGCTTGAAGATCTTACTGATGGTTGTGTTTGCGCCCTGGATGCTTGTCTGGTTGAAGTGGTACGCCCGCGAGATGACTTTTATTGTCTCTTCGTCGGGGATGCCACACCATGCTTCCTTGCTGAGGAGCATCGCCGTGTTGTTGAAGAGGATCACGTTGTACACTGATCGTTGCTCCCAATCAAGCTGTCGGTAGGTTTCGTTCTCTTGGCTTGGTCCGAATTCCACGTTTCCGCTCCAGATAGCGTTCGGGAGGCTTCCCCATTGTTCTGCGATTCCTGTTTCCGTTCCGCTATAGTCATAGTACGCGCTTTCCGATCCCCAGCTCTGCCAGTTGGGTGTGATCTCAAGGTCGTCATCCGTTGTTACTCGGTTGAGTGTTTGGGTGCCGTCAGAGAGTTCATCGTACACGACGATCGTGAAGTTGTCGCTCTTGTCTCCGTCGATGTTGAGGTCCATGTTCTGGATCGTTTCGTTGAGGTCCTTCACGTACACGAGCGTATTGTCAGCAAATCTCATGTTGCCGAATGCGAAGTTTCTTGTGATTGCTGAGTTGTTTCCGATCATGATTCCTTCCCACCTGTTTGGCCCGATGCCCGCGATGTACTTGTTCGTAAATCCGGGGATATCTGATCCTGCCACAAGTGCTGTTCCGCTGTAGTCTCCGTTCGTCGTGAGGAATGCTCCGGTGAGGTACTCCCATCCGCCGTAGACAGCGCACATGGGATTTTCTGTTGCGTTCACATAGAGCACGTTGACGGTCTGGTTGCTGATGTTGATTGAGGCAAGTGCCCACCGGAGGCCGTTGTTCATGTGGTCGATCTGTGTTGGTTTCATGAGCGTGGTGTTCGTGATGTTCACGCCGATGAGTGCAAAGCTCCTGTTGTTTGGTCCGGTGCTTGCCCGTATCGCGAGGACTTCGAGGAAGTAGGTCTTGCCATCGCTTGTCACATTGATGGGGTCTCCAACTTCATATGATGGGATGTCCGTATAGTTGCAGTCTCCTGCCTTGATCCATACCTTCTCTCCGTCTGCTCCATCGCCGCTATAGTAGAAGAAATAGTTGGGATTGCGTAGGCGCCATCGTGATTGATGGATTTCTTCGTCAGGATCGGGATCGATTCCTAAGGGTCTGACGAGGTTGCAAGCGCTGACATTGTCATCCCATCCGTCTTCCACAACTCCATAATACGCTCCGGTTCCTTGGTATTGTTGTGAGAGGTTTGCGGTGAAAACTTCGAGGGTTCGTGTTCCTGTTTGCTCGCTAAAGACATCAATATCAATAGGCGCAAATCCCTCGATCCATCCTCCGCGTCCGAGATAATTCGTCACAAGGAATGCTTGGAGGTTTGCTCGCGGCCATCTCCATTCTTCTATGGAGAGGTTACCTTCGCTCGTATTCGCGACGATCTCAAAGAGGTTGATGCCGGTGTCAAATGCCCCGCCCGTTGTTCCTGAATTGAGGAGGAGCTCACCCGAGGAGGAGCTTGCGGATACCTCAGTATCGAACGCGCGGTATTCCTTTGCTCCTTCATCATTATACGTGTAGACTCCTTTTGCGGTTACTGTTGCGGCGACTGTTGACCCGTTTGGTTTCATCACAAGGAATGGGATCCTGATGTTGCCGCTGACCGCGATGTCTCCAAGGTCCGACCAGTCTCCGGTATCGCTCGAATAGAAGCGTACCCGGTCCGCGCGCGGATCGATGGAGAGAAGTGTGAGCGTGTCGTTTCCTCCGACGAACGTTCGTGTCGCTTTGTTTGCGTTCACGGATATGGGGGCGTTAAATGTGCTGTTCGACGAGAAGAAGAATGTGTCGTACACTCCTGCCGTGCTGTTGTCCGAGAGTATATAATACATGGTTCCATTCGTAAGTCCGTCGCCATTAAGGTCGATGCCACTTCTGCCTCCTTCGTTCATCTTGAAGAAGCCGAACTCCACCTCCCTCATCGTTCCGATACGCACGGTACCGCTCTTGCTGTACACTGTGAGGTTGAATATTCCTCCAGTGCTTGCGAGCCTCGTGTTGCCGCGTAGGGATATGCTGCTGTCGGAGAGTTGTTTTACGTACCAGCTTCCGCCGTACGGATCGCTGATGTTTCGTCCGATTGCGGTGCCGTTATGTCCAGAGAAGTTGCCATCCTCCGTTAGCCATAAGTGTGTTCTGTTATGGTAGAGGTACACGTACCTGCTGCTGTTGAACGCGGTGTACTGGTAATCAACCATCCACGGGCTCTGCACGAGATTGATGTATCCGAATCCGAAGTTGGTGTCGGTTTGCGGTCTGATGAGTTCGTACAATGATTTGGTGCATTCCCCTTCTTCGCAGTTCCATGTCTCTCCGCAGATGTAGTTGTCTGCTAGGCGCACTCTGAATTCGCTTTGGTAGCTGCTCACGTTGAGGGATACAAGTTCCCATGTTTGGTTGACAACTCCCGAGAAAGTTTCTCCTGCCTTGATGGCGGTGTTGTCAGAGAGATCATTATCGCCTGATCCGACCCAGAGGTGTGTACCGTTGCTGAATGTGTACACGGTTTCTGCCTCTATGCCTTGGTCGCACTGCGAGCCTCCACGTTGGTACCATTGTCGTGGTTGGTTGTTGATTTCGGAGTCGTTCTGCACGCAGAAAAAAGTTCCTCGCATCGTGCGCGAATACGCCGGTGGAATGATGTAGTCCGCGATGTCCATATCCTGTCCCATCGGGATGAATTTTCCGTAGTAATCAGCGTCGATGACGCGTGTGTAATTGCCCGCGGTCCCCCCATTGTTGTATCCCGTGTCAATGACTGACCAGTTGCTGCTCGTGTGTTCTTGGATTCCCTGCGTTACCCATGATCCTGTCATGTTCGTGTTGTAGCTGAGCATGGAATGCGTTGTGTTCATGACTGCATACATGGTTACCCCGTGCGTGCAGGCTGAATTTGGTGGCATATTTTCTATGAATACTGATCCTGACTCGATCTCACAAAAGCCCCCTACTTTAAAGCCCTCTGGCTTATCTGTTACATGTAGGTATTCATCAATATCATAGTAGCTTCCCTGCCATCCGTGTTGGTAGTGGATGATGCGTGAATCCGTATAATTCCATTGTGGAGGATCTCCTGCAGGTATTCCCATGCTTGTCCATGTGTCGCTGCCAAGGTAGATTGTGTCTCCTGCCGTTGTGCTGATGTTTGCCCCGCTCATGCTGTAATTTCGTCCGTCGGTGTCATTGTTGATGTTATATTTGACCCACGTGTGTGTGAGGTTTGTCATGATTCCGATGGGCACAAAACCCTCCTGCAGGTCGGGGAAGCAGTTGTCGAGTGTTGTGTTCCGAGCGGATGATTCGTTCATGCAGTACATGAGAACTCCGACTGTTGCGGGTCCCTTGTCGAATTCCTGATAGTCCGTGAAGTTGAACTCATACGATCCGTCGATGAAGCATGTCTTGTTGACTTCATCTTCGCACGCATCGGCTTTGAAGTATGCTGTGATGTTGCGCTCAGTCTCGTTGATGAAGAGATAGTTGCTGTTCGCGAGATAGTTCATGTTGTCCCACTGTAGCCAGAGATTGGAATTATCGCATCGATCTTCTGACTCCCGAACTTCGATGCTTCCGGTGTCTCCGGTGTCCGAGTTCCAGTTGAACACTTCAAGGATTTGCGGGAGGCTGAAGAGGTAATCTTTGATGCGTATTTCGATGAGTGATGTTTGGCTGTTGCCTTCTGTGTCATTCACTTTGAACTGGAATTCGTACCATCCTTCCTCAAAGTCTGAGAGACGTACGTTGCAGACGCATTCGTGGCCCGCGCATGGGCAGCTCCAGTCTTCCTCGGTTACTCGTTGCGGTTTTCCTTCTTTTCCGCTCCACACATATTGGAGTACTGCCGCATCGAGGTTGTGCATCTGGTCGTCAAAAGTGGTTGCGCTGTACGTAATGGTGAGATTTTCGTCGCTTGCGAAGATAGGGTCCCATGAGTCGTCTCCGCGATAGTCTGCGGCGAGCTGGAATGCCGCGATGATGATGTCCGCGCTTCCGATGTCCGATCCTGAGTCAGTGGTGACACGGATGTTCGCCATGTAGAACCCTTCTTCTGATAGTCCGCTGATGTTTGCGATCCACTTCGTGCTCATTTCATACGTGCAATTGCCTGGGCCGCTGCACACCTGACTTCGTACGAATCGTTCGCTGATGCCTCCTTGGTAGTCCACGGGGATTGGCGGGCCGTCGTATCCTTCTTTGAGGACATTGATGATGGTGGCGTTGGTGATGTTGAGGCTTACTCCGCCGTTTGGTCCAGGTCGCATGGCAAGGACTTTAAGATACGCGTTGCTTCCTGTTTCGAAGGTAAACTCTCCTTCGCTAGTCCATTCCTCGCTGCTGTCCGAACTGAAGCTGTTGTTTGTCGCGTTGTATTCCATGTCGAGCATGGGGACGAAGAAGTTTCTGATTTCGAAGAATCCAAATCCGGTGTACACCTCGCTCTCGTCTTCGGGATTATAGAGCTCGATGTCAAGCATGTACCATCCCGTGTCAAATGTGGTGTCCTGTTGGATGATGATGGTGGCTCCGCTCGTGCTGCTTGTGACGCTTCCTTCTGTTGCGGTGTATGCGGAGTCATCAACCTCCTGGAATAGCTGGTCGTTGAAGATACGTGTCACTCGCGCGTTGAGGCCCTCGCATCCCGTGCATGACATGGCAGTTCCTCCGCTCATTCCGATCTCAAAGAGGCCTCCTTTCTCGATGTCGACGATGGTGACGGTGAGCGTGATATTGTCGCCTGGTTTCTTGAAGCCAGGTCCCATATCTCCCTCTCCTTGGGCCACTTGTGCGAAGATGATATACTTTTTGAGCTGGAAGAATGCTTGTCCCTCTCCTGTATGGTTTGCTCCATCGATCATCGCCTTGAACCTAAACCTGAGTGAGTAGAATCCTTCGTAGGCTGGTGATGTGAATCTAAGTGTCGCGGTCGTGTTGTCATAGGACTCGTTTGTTACGGTGTAGAGCACTCCATTTTTCTCGACCTGGCTGATAGTTACTTCCTTGATTTGTGAATCGTTGAGAGCAAGGTCAGTGAGCATGTCGGTGAGCGTGATCTTCATGTATACGGTTGTTCCTGGTGAGAAGAATCCGAATTCGTTCCCGTTCTTGTCGACGGTGTACGCGTCCGCGAGGAGTCGCTGGATGCTAAATGATGTTCCGGCTTGTTTTTCGGTGCCCAGGTCAAGCATTCCTTGGATGGTGTAGAATCCTTTTGGTAGGCTCGTGTTTCTGATGATAATCATGCATTGGCGCATCATTGCCGCTGGGGGAGTGACTTCTGCCGGGAAGAAATCGGTGTCCACAAGGTCTTGCAGGCTCGTGATATTCAGATTCAAGGTGTCGACGCTGTAGACTGTACCTTTGTCATCCTTGACTAGAGTGACGCTGACGACGTCCTCACAGTAGATTCCTGCAGATGGATTCTCGATATCGATCATTCCATCCTCCGCCATGTATCCTCCTTTTGAGATGTTGACCCTGATCGCCATGATTGTGATGTTTGCTCCAGGCGCGAAAGCGCTGACAAAGGCTCCTCCTCCCTGTACTTGGTCAAGATAATTTGTGTTGATGGCAAACATGTTGAACGCTGTGGATTCCGCAACAAATCCGATGCTCTTGCTCTGGCTGACTCCTTCGACGAGACTTGCGACGCGCACGCCGTAGCTTCCTTCAAGGTCCGCGGGCGTGGTAAAATCATAGTAGTAATTGCCCGTGCTTGTTGCGGTCATGTCGTGAGCTTCCTGAGTTCCGTTGGGGAATGTGATCGTGCAGTTGATCATGGTGGCGTTGAGGCTTGTCGTGGAATTTTTGATGACTGCTTCGATCCGGACTGTGTCTCCCGGTGTGTAGCTTGTCTGTGGATCTCCGGAAAGGTCCGTTGTTTTCACGCTGAGGGTGTACGCGCTCGCCTCGATGAGCATGGTGGAGAGTCCGTCGTTTACATTGATGATGTAGAAGCCCGCTATTGTTAGTGCAACACTGCTGGTGTAATAACCGTAATCGTTCGTGGTGTTCGTCTCATTCGAACTCACAGGTCCCGTGATGCTGATGGACAGTGCCTCATTCTCCTCAAGGCTTCCGTCGGCGTCCTCGGTAACGATCATGTAGTATGCGGTTTCTCCAACGCCGTAGCTGGATGTCTCTGAGGGTACTGCAAGCAGCAGCCGTCCTCCTGAGACGTTCATGCCCGCGATGACATAATTAGTACCGTTTGCGGCGAAGATGTCGCGCTTCTGATAGTTCGATTCCGTGATTCCTGTAAAATCTTCGGTGTTGTTGTAGAGCTCAAATGTTTGGTCGTCGTCGAGGTAGACGCTCGTGTACGTCAGATTGACGCTGTCATCAACGAGAACAAAGGTATAGAGCACCTCTCCAAGTGTTGCGTTGCCGTAATAGATAGTGCCCGAGATGCTGGGGAGATCTGAGAATCTTTCGTCGGCGGTGTTGTCGCTTGTGGTGTTGATGACGATGGGCGTCGCGTTTGTTATCATGTAGATCGGGTAGTTGACTTCCTCGAGCCTGACCTTGAAGTAGAGGGTGAGTGTTTCATTATTGTTTTCCGTGACGGTTGCGTAGTAATTTCCCTCGTCGTAGCTTGTAAGTTGGACCGTGATGGAGAACGTTCCGCTCGTGCTGGAATTTGTTCCGTTGTGCGCGACTTCGCTTGTGGCATCATAGATTGTTGCGTTGATCGTGACGTTCGCAAGAGAGCTGCCGCTAATGGTAAGGGTGCTGTTCGTAAGATACACATATTTGTCCAGCTCTGCTTGGAATGCAAGCACGCCGGGCAAGAGTATCAGTGCTAGAAACAGTATAGATATACGCACAGCATGTCGCTGCATGCGATCACCTCATAGCTCCCTTGATATAGGATAGTCCTTACCTTATCGAGCGTTTATGGATTTTGCCAAGCATTCTATTTAAAGGATTATAAGAACTATGGAGTGGTAAACTGTATACTGTAAGCTTAAAGACCGTATTTGTGGACGATCCAATACTAATATTCTTTTTATTGCTGTATCATACTAGTGCTGTATCATCACATACTGGTGATATATCCAGGAGGTGTGCAATAGATATTAGAGTGTATGGTCTTTCCTAATGATCTGGCCTGTCATGATCTTCTGCCAGATCTTTCGCGAGAGCCCTGTCGTGAGGTTTTCTACATCAGCCGCTGATTCGCGCACTATAGAATCATCGATGTGCATGTCATAGTATGCGGCCATTTTGCCAAGAATGCTCATAAGGTCGCTGCAGTAGTCTAGGTATTCGGCAACTTTCTTCTTGTCAAGTTTTGTTCGTCCAGATATTGTTGGATCCTTCTTCAGCTGGTGGAGGTCGATCACGTGCGCGTACGCCCGGAGGGTATTGAGTTGCACAAGCGCTTCTTTGCGTCGAATCTTATTCTCGCTCGTGACAACGAAGTAAAGTCCGCCCCCAATGAGCACGAGCGCGGAGATGAACGCCTCGATCCCCTGCATGAACTCCTCGATTGCAAATCTCTGGGTGAGCTCGTTGTGAATCATCTGAACAAATAGGATAAGCAGGATTCCTGCGCAAATGATGAGGAGGATAGTGAGGATGACGCTGATCGCGCGAAGCCATATTCTTGGGCGGAGCGTCAGTGCGATATTTTGGTCCATCTTCTTTGCGGACTCTTCCATCGCGGCAGATATCTTGGAAAGCCCAGAATCCGGGAATTGCCGTTTGATCGTGAGAGTGATCTGCTCGATCGTGCTGATGATCTCGCTTGACCGTATCTCGTCATAACGCATATCGATACTTCAGTGGTTTCTTGTATATAAATTTGCGGAGTTGTTAATCCGGTATTTTGTATTCACTATCCGTCTATCGAGATTCATCTGTGGTACGCGTAGGTATTCACTCTGCTGTGAGGAATCTTATTTATATACCAATGCGGGTACTTTCCTCGTGATGGGAGTTGGGAAAAGGACTGTAATCGGTCTAGTGGTGATTCTACTCTGTTGTATCGCGAGCGGTATCCCAGATTCTGTGAGTGGTGCGAATGTCAAGGATGTATTCGCCATAGGTATTCAGGATTGTATGCCGGAATGGCGCTGTACCGCTTGGAGTTTGTGCTCGAGCGATCGGGAAACGCGTATCTGCGAGGATCTGAACCGTTGCGGAGGTGTTGAGCCTCCTCCCACACTCCGTTCCTGTGGAGTAGGGGAACCTGATGTTGACCCTTTGAGTTCACCATTTGCGTTCTCAACTCGTGAGAATGCGTGGTTTCAACCCGTTCCGCGCTTGGATGATGCGGATCCAGGTTTGTCGGTTGGGGGAGTCAGCGAACTGAGGGATGATGAACCCGATGGGTCAGATGAGTCATTCTTTATTCTCGGCGATCCCTCGTGCTCAAACGGCGTCCAGGATGGCGATGAGTACGGTGTTGATTGCGGTGGATCCTGCCCTGTGGAGTGTGATGCGATCTTTGTTGATCAGGCTCCAGGTCAGGACTGTGCTGGATCGTATTCCATTGCAGCCCGCGACTGTTCGGGTTCGGATGGTGATTCATACAATACAATCGGGGAAGCTGTGAGCAGTATCTCTCCGGGCGTTATCATTCAAGTCAGGGACGGTTTATACACATTAAGCACTCCGTTGCACCTCGCAGGATCAGAAATTGAGAGGAAGGTGCTGATGAGCTATCCTGGCGAGAGCCCACACATTCATTATGACTCTGTAATAAAAGAGCCAATAATTCAGCTGGAGTCGTCCATGTGGACCGTGGATGGTTTTGAAATCACTGGGTACATTGAACCCGCCATCCTGGATAATTGGGGCGTTAGATCTGATCAGCTTCTGCGGAATTTGTACATCCATTCGCCAAGCAGCATCGCTCCTGATCCTGGGTATGGTAAGGACGGTATTCGGCTTGTTGAATCATGGAGGGCGATTATCGAGAATGTGGTGATTGATGGTGGGGGCATTGGCAGGCATGGTATCGGGATTGACCGTGGGTGTCCGAACGTGACGGTGAGGAACGTAATCATCTCAAATATGGAGCAGGCTGGAATTGAGACGACTCCAACAGGTGAAGTGACTGGCCTCTTCATTAAGAACGTGACCATCCATGATACCGGTGAAGGTCTTGACCTGACGAATGCTGGGCCGTACAACATCACGGTTGAGGATGCTACAATCTACACCATCGGTTATGACTACGGTGCTGGCGCTGGGTTCAAGATGTGGAGTGGTCCTTTTTATGTTCGTGGACTTGTGTTGTATGACTGTCCTCTTGGCGCGATGACGCTGAATGTTCGGCATGGTGATAACGACATTGGTGTCCCAGGTGAGGCTCACATCTCGCATTCCACGATCGTTGGTGGCAAGATCAACATGTGGCTTGCGTCGAATCAAGGTGGTGAAGAAGGCAGTACGATGTACTTTGATAGTATTGTGAGTGCGTTTCCTGACAACTATGCCATCTATGGTCCCGAGAATGAGCATCGTGCCTTGACAACGAGTCCGCAAGCGTGCCCAAGTCCGACTGCGGAATGCGTGTATGTCGATGAAGGCAACAACATCCTCTTTCGTGAGCTGGATCCGGTCATCCACTGGAATGATGGTCTTCATTACACGAACGCAGAGGTGAATGATGGTTCTGTTCCTCTCCTTGATGGCAGTACTTTTTCTGCTGATCCTGGATTTGTGGATCTCGGATTGAATGATTATCATCTCACTTCTGGCAGCGCTGCGATTGATGCAGGTTCGTTTATCGCCGGTTACCATTGCGAGTCCGCTGGTTCCCATCCAGGCGAGGACTGTAAGGAGTGGTATGGTGCTGCGCCTGACGTTGGGGCGTTTGAATATCTAAGCGCTGAGGACGGAAACTGTAACAACGGCATCCAGGACGGCGATGAGGAAGGTATTGACTGCGGTGGTAGTTGTCCTATTTCGTGTGATACCGATGGTGATGGTCTGCCCGACAGCTGGGAGTTGGACCACTTTGATGCAATCACAAGTTATGATGCCGAGGATGATCCTGATGGTGACAGGCTGGTAAACCTGGAGGAGTATTACGCTGATTCTGATCCTCTTGATGCTGATTCCGACGATGACGCGAGGTCCGATGGTGTTGATTCCTTCCCATTGGATCCTTATGATGAGTATGGTCCAGCCTTTCACATCCGCTTGAGCGACGGTAATCATGTGTACTATCTGAACAGCGCGGGTAATCCAGGTCCCGTGCGCACGTATCATGATTCCTATATTGACGCCACGGTCGAGCAGGTGGGTGAGTACGAGTGGTCTCTGACGCTGCAGAACATCCATCCGAGCCTGACGATCACGGGTGTTGATTTTCCTTTTGAGTATTACAAATATATGCTTGATTCAGTAACCGAGGATGACACGCTCTATGATACCTACCTTTTTGGTACTGCGCGATTGATGACGACTTTTGATGTCACAACATGGGGCTGGTCTGGTTTGGTGTATCCGAACGTAACGTATGCTCCGCTGCATGTTGTTGCTGATGATACGAAGGCAAAACTCGTGGCTGCCGCGAATTGGCCGCCAAGGACGGTAAAGCCAATGGCGTGCTTTAAGAGGTCGCGTCTGCTCTATGAGGATGCCGTGCTTCCCGGAGAATCTGAGACGTACAATGCATTTATTGCGGAAGTTGCGGGTAATGCTGAGCAGGGCATCAAGCCTTGGCATGCGGCGCTCGATGTGTACGATGCGTGGCTGAGAGATCATATGTCCTCTGAGGGTCTTCTTCCTATAGAGTATCCTGATTCCTTGAAGTCTGCGAATGGATGGCTTGCGATCCATCTCCAGAACCGACCAGCGTTCACGACAACCGAGATCGACTCTCATTGGCAGTCTTCAAAGGACTATCTTCCCTGGCTGCAGTTCTGGGGTCAGATGAGTAATTATGGGCAAGTTGAGCCTGTGAACTTCCTTGACTACGTTCCATGGAATGGGATCACTCCTCCTGCTGATGATTATGAAGGCACTCCCCCGCTCGAGGTGGGTGAATGGCTGGGGTGTTGTTTTGGCGAGCGTACCTTGCATCCGCGTTATGCTGATCTTCCTGCATACATTGATGCTATCAAAGCTCAAGGAGCAACTGTTGGCTTCTACAGCCGCCCGCTGAATCACTACTCCTGGGGTGAGTATCATGAGTTGACGGACACGACTGAGTATGACGATTGGGATGCCGAAAGTGAAACGCCGCTCGAGTACTTGATCGGGTGGATTGCAGTTCACACCGCAAACGGCGCGAATGCGTACTACCTCGATGTGCTCGGGGCGAGGAACTTTGGTCCGCCACTTGACATCGCGAATATCATCAAGGCACAGCTTCCAGGAATGTCCGTCCTTGAGTTTGCAAAAGATGTCTATCCGGCTGCCTTCCTGATCAGCGGTAACATTCGTGGTGGGAGTATCGCGATGGAGGAAGGTCATACCGTCGAGAATTCAGACAGGATCACCGTGGCAGATTTTGGGAGATACCTCCTTGGGGATCGTATTCTCTTCTATGGCTATCAGAATGGTGAGTACGATCTTTATGGCGCTGCTCATAATCATTTTGCTGAGCGTCAGGCGTTCCTTCTTGGCGCGAAGTTTGATAGTCCCGGCGTGGCATATGGAGGAGTGACGAACGAATTCCTGATCAATGCGATAGAGCTTCGTACTGCCCACAACTGGTGGGCAAGAGAGCCAATCTATCGTAGTACGAGAGGTATCACAAGCATTCCGGATGGTGTTGAAGTACGCCGCTTCATAGCAAATGATGGTGTGACTCTGTTTGCGATCGATAATCCCTTCGAGCAGAATGGTTTAACATTTGGTTGGAATGGAGAAACAGTATCAATTCCGATGGATGCGCTTTCCATTGTTGAGCGTGAGTGCGCTCCTGACTGGCAGATGGGCGAATGGAGTTCTTGTAGTGAAGGCGCAAGGACGAGGGAAGTGTTTGATGAGAATGACTGTGGTACTACTACGGGGATGCCAGTATCGGTTGTGCCATGCGATGAAATCCTATCTGGGATGGAGATTGTCTCAGTTGTGGGTGATACGGGAGAGATAACAATTGAGACGACTGGTGCGACATATGTTCTCACGAGCACGGATTTGGAGATGTGGAGAAAAATTGATCCCTCAACAAATGGCATTAACCCTAGGCTTGTTGCCAGGCTCGATTTTACCGCTCCCCTTGGTGATCCATCCATTACTGATTGGAATTCTTCTGAAGCTTCCGTGCATACGAACCTAGCTGACTTCAGGTTTTTTAGCGATTCCTTCTTCTCGATAACTGCCTTGAATGTCATGGGCTACACACACACGAATCTGATTGAGGATACTACCTGGAGAAGGGAGGACGACAACCTTAATAGGATGTGGACGGATGGTTTGGGTGGTTCGCTCCATGCAAAGTTCAGTAGCGGCGCTCCGCTTGTGCTTGGTCAAACGTCTGACTTCACAACCTTTGGATTCTTCCCTGGAATGAGCATGGGTCATATGGTCTTCCCGCCAAAACCGTTTGACTTTGACGGCCTCTACGGCGAGGATACAAAGCCGTTTGTGTATTTTGCCTACGCGCCTGACGGACTCGAGCGAATCGTGGACAACATGCAGAGTTATCGTGATGAGGGTTTTGGCGCGGTCCTTCTGTTCAGTACATTCTATAATCGGCCTGGACCCATCTCGCATCTTCCCGCCATCATGGATAGTGGTGTAAGTCCTTGGATCGCAAGGGAAGGACTGTATGGTTATGAGTATGCTGATCCTGCCGCGGTAAAGGCATTCATCGCTACTGCGCATGAGAATGGACTTAAGGTGCTTACGTACTTCGGTGCTCCTGGCTTTGATCCTGATGGCAATGGATTCCCCGGATATCCCGCGACTGGTCAGTCGCTCGCAGATACCTTCTATGTTATGGAGCAATTCCGTGAGGAGTACGACCTCGACGGGTGGTATTTTGATAATGCGGGTATCAACTTTGGGAATCTTGCGGATAATTATGAGTTTATTAAGACAGTTAGGAGAGAGCTGGGTGATGAGGGGATCATTATTCATCATGAGTCCGTTGATGTTTGGGACACGTATCCAGAATATAATGGACTCAAGGCGGTCATGATTGATGCATACGTTGATTATGCACTTGTCGGTGAGACCGGTGATATGGCGATGGTGGATTCGCCAAATGATCCTTACGTGCGTTACTTCACATCAGGGTATGGATTGTCGCAGGTGTATGGTTCCGAGATTCTGCCAGAGAATCGAAGCCTTGCCATCTCAAGGCAAGAGTTGCATCGTGTGCTTGGTGAGAATCTCTATGGATGGGTGTATTCGGTGGATAAAACCTATGCTACCTGGGCTTGGTACAAACCGTTTTATGACGTCGTAAAAGCGCGGTATGCTGCTGGTGAAATCACGGCTGACCCCTACGTTGATTGGGAGGCCCCTTGGTTCCGCCTTCCGGATAATGTTGCGGTTATCCACATCAACTCAACGGCAGTGAACATCTCCTGGACTACCGCTGATCCGAGCACGTCGGAAGTTGCGTACACCTCGAATGGGTATTGGTGGGAATCCCCAAATCCCGAGCGCTACCCTGATGGTCCCGATGGAATCGTGGCGAGTTCCGAGCTCGTGACTTCGCACCGCTTGCTGCTTGATAATTTGACAGAGTACACCGACTACGAATTCAGGATTCGGTCATCGAATGGTGCGGAGCTTGAACATGAAGTCATCTGGGGCGTTGTTGACAACTTCACAACCCTTGAGGGGTTGAGTTCTCGTGAGCCGTCATGTGCGCAAGTTCCGTCGGAGAAGGTTTTCATCTGGATGCATCGGTGGGGTGAGGACACGAGTATCTTCCCCTCTCTTAAAGCATCGGGCCTAGTTACCCACGTCTACATCAGTAATCTTGATTATAATGAACAGCCAACTTCAGAACCGAATACTCATATTATTCAGGAAGTCCGTGATGCTGGATTGATTCCTATCTGGGGGCGTGATCTCTGGTTCCAGGATGGCAATGTGAGCGCTCAGCCTTTCGCTCAGCCGTTTAAAGATGAGTACACAGATGGAAGCATTGTGCACGACGCTGAGTACTATGAGTGGTTCCTGAGGAGGTTGCGCGAGGAGGCAAACGAGCTTGGTGTTCCGCTCACGGGACTCGACGCCGAGGATTACGCGCCAGATAGCAGATCGAAGGTAGGGTATACCATTTGGAATGCGGACGATGAAATCTACGACAGTGTTCATTCGGCGATTGCAGGCGCCCTCGCCACGCGCGGAGTGAGGACGGCCAGTTTCTATCTGCCCGCCATGAATACTTCTGTGTACTATCCTCATTTGCTATATCAGGAGTTTAACCAACTTGGAAAGAACCTCATCACCGAGGACACCTATTTTGATTGTACGTCCCGGCTTGGTCCATTCCTCACGAGCGGTTTTGAGGTTGCAGGGATTTGGGGGACCACGGATCCGGACTGTTATCGAGTTGATCGTATATCGAGTGATTGCATGCTTGGGGACACGGAAGGAGAGACCTACTGTGAATACACTGATTTTGATCATGATGGCACGGGCCCTGCGATTTGGACCGCACAAACACTGTTTGATAATGTTGACTATTGGTTTAACGCAAATCATGGGATCTTTGTCTATACTGATGAGAGTAATGAGTTCGCGATGTCCCTGAGTGAGTATTGTATACTCCACACTGATCTGTGCGATCAGTACTCCTACCAGGGTTTGTATCAGGAATCCTGCAATAGTATTGATGATGACTGTGACGGCAATATCGATGAAGGTTTTGGGTCCTGTGATACTGGCTCCCCTGGTGGTGGAAGTCCTGGTGGAGGTTCTGGTGGCAGGTCCGGCGGCGCCGCGATGGGATGGGTCCCTCCGACTCCGACGATTGCTCCGTGCGTGTTCAACTGGACGTGCAGTGAATGGTCCGAGTGCGTGAATGGCACGCGCATAAGGAATTGTACGGAAATGAATCATTGTGAACCTGGTTCCGATGAGGAGTTCCATCATGAGAATTGCACAGAGGAACAATTACAGGATTCCTGTGGGAACGGTCTTCTTGATGAGGGCGAAACGACAATTGACTGCGGCGGTCCATGTGAGCCTTGTGAGGAAAGCCCCCGAACCGTCGAGCTCGCAAAAGTCCCTGATGTGGTGAGAGACCATACGCCTCTGTTGCTGATGGCCTCTGCGTTTGGTATTATCATCATCTCATCCATAACCCTGCTCATTGTGCGCAGCCATCAGTTTGATCCGTTACATAAATTCCTGCAGCAGCAGAGGAAAATCGGTATCTCAGAAATGAAAATCCGTGAGCAGCTGAAGAAGGCAGGCTGGACGGACGAACAGCTGGACAAGCACATGAAGCCTTCTTCCTGAAGCTGTATCTCTCAGAACCTTTAAAAAGGAGCTTGAACCTCAGCGTGCTAGTTGCCGGCGTGGCACAACCTGGTACTGCGCAAGCCTGGAAACTTGCACTCGGGCAAGTCCCGAACGTGAGTGAAGTGAGCTTGTTTCCGAAAGGATTTCCCAGTTCAAATCTGGGCGCCGGCGT
>CAYVYK010000008.1:0-52274 GCA_964455675.1 uncultured Methanosarcinales archaeon | reverse complement strand
TTTTTTTCTCCTTCGTTCCGATTCGTAATGGAGGACGCAAGCTTTGTGCTTGGCGTCTCATCCGTGGTGACAAGTATTCAGAATATACGTCAATGCTTCGATTGTCCCTGTGTGATACCCGCCGCGTGCCACGTATCCTCCGCGCGCCGCCACGGCGTGTTGTACTTCTGGTTTTGCGGAGCCAAGAGTGATTGGGTGCGTCACGAGCGCGAGCATTTCCAGGTCGTTGTAATCGTCACCAAAGCCAAAGGATTCGCGAGATTTTGTCTTTCCTTCAACATATCTGATCGCATGTGATTTTCCTCCGGCTGCAGGGATAAAATCAAGGAAACTCATATTACGTACGGGTACGAGTTCCATAGGTCGAGGTAATCCTTCGATGGTTTGTTTCTCTTCTTCGGTGAGTGTGTGCGGTAAATCGCGGTAGACCCGAAAGCTCGCAAGTCTTCCTCTGCTGTCGGTCTGATACCCTAATCCTTGGAGGTATGCTTCATAGTCTCGAAGTAATCCATCGACGCGAAGCGCAGCATACCATTCTTGGTCGATGTTGCCTGAAGAGAGGACGAGGCATCCATGTTCAAGGATTGCAGTGTCGTGAGGGATAAGTTTTGATACGAGAGCATATTTCTCTTGTGTTCGCCCGGTAACAAGGGTGATCTGCATGTGCTGCCGTATCTGGGAAAGAAGCTTGATAGCTCCGCGGGTTATGCCAAAACCTCCTAGGATCCGGAATGATTGGGCGCTTTCATCTCTGTGGATGAGTGTGCCGTCCACATCAGAGTAGAGAGTCCTTGTCACGCCTTTGAGGATATGATATCTTTTATACATCTTTCGGATGGCCAAGTACCGCAATATTTTTAAACATGAAACACTGATTCTTACAAAACATGTAGTATATCACAATATTCATATACGATAATCCTACAATAAATGTGAGGAATAGGTATTACCAAACGCGTGGATTACAGTAATGCGCATATGAACAGGGATCATGATGTTCTCTTGCTAGACTTTTTGCTCAAGGAGAAAGTGCCGCTGACGAGCGTATTTCGTCTGGCGGAAAAGACATACCTGATTCCTCTGTCTGTGTTTTCATACGGTCTCACACCACTCGAAGCTGTATGCAAATACCTTCGCGAGAATGAGCATCTGCGCTACACGACAATTGCGTCGCTACTCGCGAGAGATCAGCGCAACATCCGTGCATCATGCCTCAATGCGCGTGCGAAGCTGCCGTTTGCGTTAAAGGCCAAAGAGACCGATTCATTCATTCCGGTGATGATTTTCCGTGATCAGAAGTGCTCCGCTGAGGAAGCGCTTGTCGGCTATTTGCTATTCCTGAGGAAATGGTCAGCGAAGGATATTGCTAAAGCCCTCAGGTTAAGTGTGAAGACAGTGTACACGGTGAAGTACCGCTTGCATAAGACTATGGAGGGAGCTCATGGCTGAGTTTCGGCTTGTGCGCTACCGATTGTTCCTCCTCGGGATAATCCTTGGGGTCATTCTTGGTGGATCGGTGTTACGGTCTGGATTAACTGGGCTTGTTGTATCTGAATCATTGATATCGCTACCGCTGGATGTGACATTTACCGAAGACAGCGCGTATGATTTGGCAATATCCGGTCCGATATCATCACTGAGTATTTCCGGAAGCATCATCGGGCAAGGGGATGTGTATCTCTTGAGCGGTGATCAGGAATTCTTGGTGTTCTCGACGTCCGGGCAAGAGTCGAATGAACCAGAAGTAGTGGCTCTCGCTATTGCAGACTTACCAGACTCTAGCAATAGTGAGGAGTCTTTTGATATTCCAAATATCGATGAATCTACGATTGAGCCTCGCGAACCAAGTGTTCCAGAAAATATGCAGGAACCGTCTAAAGAGCCATCAATGGAACCTGCTCTTTCAGTTCCCGAATCTACTCAAGTAGTATCCGAGCCTTTGGAGATTCCCTCAGAGGTAGTGCCCCCTCCAGAGGTAATTCCCACAAGCACTGAGAATCCCGAGGAGACCATCAACCCGGAGCCAGCGGATCCACAACAAAATCCAATCTTGGTTTCAGAACCTGGTATTGAGGTTCCGCTGGAATTCAGGGCTGTTTGCAGAGATTCTTGCGCGCTGAGTTTATCCGGTGGCGAGTATTCCCTTCGTGTGCATCTTGGACCCTCATCCGTTCTGTATCTTAATGAAGTTTTGTATACCGAGGTTCTGGTGAATGATCCTCCAGTCTGGAGTAATCTGACAAATATTACTGTGACTGGTAACCTGACCATGAACCTGTCAAGCTATGCTCTCGATCCTGAGCATGATAATCTGACGTTCCTGGCAACCCAGCCGATGGAAACGTATGTTGATGTCTTCCGTGATCGTTTGCTGATTAGGTATCTTGGGAGTGACTCGAGAGTGGATGAGATAACTCTCTTTGCGTCAGATGCAGAGTATACGGTACAAATAACGGTCCCCATTTTCCTAAATGAATATGAAGGCATTGCCATTGCGACGGAAAACCTTAGCGTCACGAGTAATGAGTCAAACGATGGTGTGAAGTTGCTCTCTGCGGTCAAGCTTCATAAACCGGTCCACTGGAAGAAAACGATTCATACGAGAAATGAGACGATTGAGATAGCTCTCCCGATCTCGGCAACGAATATTTCCGCGAGCAAAAGATCTGTTGGTTTGAAACAGGCGATAGAAAATAAGCATATTTTGGTGTTAAGTAATGATTCCTGGTATTCCATCGATGCAAAACCAGCCCTTAAAGAGCTAACTGACCTGCAGGTTCAGCTTGCTTCCGCCTCAAAACAGGACAAGAAAAATCTTCAGAACGAGATCAGGGAGTTGAAGAATGATCTTAGAAATATGCAGCGGGACATGGTGCGTGAACGTCGGCTAGACATGCTCCCTGATGAATTACCTATTCTAATTCAGAACGTTACATCCGGTATGAATCTGTCGAATGAATCCCTCGGCAACATCTCGATTGAGATTAACTTCACTACCAAAGGCCCTGAGAGTGTTGAGCGCAATCTGTCCCTC
Organism: uncultured Methanosarcinales archaeon; assembly: GCA_964455675.1. Taxonomy (GTDB): domain Archaea; phylum Nanobdellota; class Nanobdellia; order Woesearchaeales; family CAYVYK01; genus CAYVYK01. The sequence goes on along the minus strand of CAYVYK010000008.1, from coordinate 49,240 downwards.
GAGAAAAAGGAGGTTGTGATCTTCTCAGATATCAGGTATGAGAACATTGTTGCGCACACGAGTCTGCCAAGGGAGACGAATGAGCAGGTTGGCGTGTACTGGATCCTGAACGAGCAAGAGTATCGGGAATTCACCGGTCAATTTGAGGGGGAAGTGATGATCGAAACGCCCGATGGGTTTGATACGGTCGAGTTGGACAATGGCTTCTATCGTTTGAAACTGCAAGATATCACGTATACTGATTCCAATAGCAACGGTATCATTGACACAGTTGAGTGGATCGTGCCTCACTTATCAAATCAGACGTATGAGGTGATCATTGAAATCACCCAAGCTGCACACCTCAATAGCAATAGGACATTCATTCAGGATATCTATGGTTATGTATTTGCACAGGACGGTAATTGGAGCCCAATTATCCATGATGGTGAGTATGTACGGATCACATTTGAGCGCAATCTGACCAAAACGAACGATATCACTCTTGTTGCGCGAAGTAACGCAACGGCGTCAATTACTGTTTTTGCAGAAGATCAAAGTGCCGAATTTGCCGAATTTGAGAGCATAACCGCGCCCGGGACGTATAAAATGTTTTTGGAAGGGATGCCCTCGACTGAGAGCCATGCGGTATTTGATTTGCGGGTCAATGGTACAGTGGAGTTGGACTACATCATTGATCCCTCCATACCTCTAGGAAATTATACTCCCCTGGGTAATACAACCATTAATAAGGCCATGGTCGCGTGGATCAGTGATGACAACAGCCCGAATAATTATTCTACTGGCCGTTATATGCCGCGGTTTGCGGTTACGAATACGAGCGGTTCCACCTGGATAGATAATTTTGTCACGAAGAACCTGAGCAAGTACTCTGAAGAAGCAAATCTTAATTCCCCTTCGCTTGCTCTGAATCCCTGGGGTTGGGGTATAATCACAGGTAAACGTGGTGACGCGAATACCTATGGTTACCAATGGGATTACAACGGCAGTAGCGGTAAGTGGGTTGATTATGATGATGGTACATCGTTTGCCCTGAGTAGCTCATCTCTTGCGGTTGATATGTATAATAACAATTCCATCATGGTCGGTCCAAGTACTGCAACGGAAGGCCTGTTTGCTTCAATCAGTACTGATAAGGGAGCAACATGGAGCGCATTTAGCGAGATTACTAATCCCACAGCGTTCGACGCAGAAAATGGTGATACTGCTCCGGCGGTCACGTACCTGGGAGATGGTACTGCGCTCGCGGTCGTTCGGGAGGACGACACCGATCAAGATTCCTACCTGTACTTCTATTATAACGGGGCTGCTTGGAATGAAAGTGGAAGGATTACGCTCTCGCACCCTGGGACAGGAATTGCTGGTTTTCCGACACTTGCGGCATATGACGTCGGTAAAGCCTGGCTCATATGGAGTAACTACACCGCGTCGGGAGATCCAGTGTACGTGAGGGAGTGGAATCGCGGCTGGGGAACGATCACCGCGCTTGATACTGTAGGCAATATCTGTTCAAGCAATGGCCCAACAATCGGCTGTGGTAGCAATGGAACCTGCATGGCCGTCTGGGAGGACTCCTTGTACAATCTTGAGTATTCCTATTATGATGGTACATCTTGGTCTGGTGCGGGTGTGGACGTTGGTTCGTCAGCTGATGTGAACTCCAGAGCGATGTATTCAGTTGCGGTTGATTCATGGGGTAATGCCCTACTCTGTTATGTTGATGATGACGACGTGGACCTGTACACAATCCCCTTCACCTATGCGACGAAGAGCTGGGGTACACCAACGAAAGTATCTGAGGATGTGAACATCAACTCTGCCCTCTCTGAATTCACGGGATGCGATATCGCGCTCTTCCCAGGAAGTTTCAATCCGGTCCTGCCGACGAACACAGTGCCCACGCTCACTTCAATAAGTGTGAATGATTCCGCGCCTGCTCCGGGCTCAGCGGTCACAATTACTGCCATATCACCCGGAGATACTGATGGCGACATCCTGCAGATGCTCTGCTGCAAGGGTACGACCAATTCGTGCACACCGAACATGAGCAAAACTATCTGCACAAGCGGTAACTTTGCTGATAGGCCTTCGCCCTACAGTGCGACCTGTTCGTTTTCAGCGTCCTCCTCTGAGGGAACTGAGTACGTGCGGTGCAGTATGTGGGATCTGCAGAACAAGAGCACTGTTCGGAACGTATCGTACCTTGTTGATTCCATCGCGCCAAAACTGGTTATTGGTCAGAATCTTTCGCTCGTGGAGTATGGAAGGTCCATCCGCCTCAACTGGACTGCGTCCGATGTCTCGTTATCCGTGACAAAGTTCAATATCACGTGGCCTAATGGATCCCTCTTCATCAGTCGGACTTCTTCGTCAGGAAGCCTTAATCTTTCGACGATTAATAATATCACAATTCTCGGCACGTACACGATGAACATCTGGGCGAATGATTCTGTCAGTCATGTGAACACGTCAAGTGCAGTATTCACAGTGAATGATACGATTAGCCCTGCCATCAGTTATTCAGGGATCACTCCATCAAACGGAACAACTCACAATCAAGATTGGGTGTACACCAACGTAAGCGTGAACGATGCAAGTGCTGTGTATGGATTCACCAACCTGGACAACAGTCTTATCGGATGGTATAGTATGGATAATGACGCGAGTGCTGGTGAGAATACGACACGGATATTTGATTGGAGCGGCATGGGTAACAATCTCACGGTGCAGGGAAATCCAACCCTGCTGACGAGTGGGAGGTTCGGTGGCGCATACGACTTTGACGGTACAGAGGACTATCTCGAGGGGATAACCGGGGAAACCATGGATATGACTGGAACAATCACGATCGCAGGATGGTTCCGACTTGATAGTGTAGGAAGGTATTATTTCCCTCTCGTACGCAATGGAAAGTCACTTGCTTCGGATCTTAATGAGGACGGAACAGTAGACGCCATGGACCAGGGGATTCTGGCGAAATATTTTGGACACACATTCCCGGCGCCGTACCCCCGCATGGAGATGGACAATAGTGGATCAGTAGGTCCTGGTGATTTCGGTTTTTTCTCTGGTCAATTTGGTTTATCATCGAGTCTTTGGCAGGTGCAAATTGTAAACTCAAGTTTAACGACTACAAGCCGAAGCGGGCGAAGACTCCATTTCAGTATTGCGGGGCCAACAACAAAGGAGGTGTACAGCACTAAAACGTTTGGTGCCGCTGATCTTAGCAAGTGGTATCATTTCGCGGCTGTTTATAATGGAACAATGATCATGTTGTACATCAACGGCACACTTGATAATCTCAACGTGTCAAGTGGAGCCATTCTCCCGACGAATGGCTCGAACTTTACCATTGGAGCGACTCACTACTACATATCTGAGACCGTGCGCGAGTATGATTTCAACGGTGCGATCGATGAAGTGGTCGTGCTCAACCGATCACTTACCGCTGATGAGATCGGGGCATTGTATGATGCAAGCGAAGGTAGATTCCAGGCTAACATAAGCGGTCTCTCGAGTACAATTCACACCTTCAGAAGCTATGCGGTGGATGCGGCGGGCAATAGAAACCAAACTGAGGAGTGGGAGGTAACACTTGACGCATCGCTCCCCCTTGTCCTCTTGGGAAAGAATCTATCGTGGGTGGAGTATGAAAGAAGCCTTCGCATCAACTGGTCCGCAACAGATGCTGCATTATCTGTGGTAAATTTTAATGTGACATACCCGAATAATTCTCTCCTCCTCAGTCGAACATCTGCATCTGGTGATCTCAACCTCTCTACGCTAACCAATATCACTGCGTTTGGCGCGTACACAATGAACATCTGGGCGAACGATACTGCAGGCAACATCAACACTGCATCGACAACATTTACGGTGAATGACACTTTGGGTCCGCATATCGATTATACTGGCCTCACTCCATCTAATGCCTCAACCAGGAGTCGCAACCACATCGAGGTTAACGTAACCGCAACAGACGCAAGCAGAATGTACGGCTTAACCAACTTTGACAACTCGCTCGTCGGATGGTGGAGATTTGATAATAAAGCGAGCGCAGGAGAGAACGCGACACGCATATATGACTGGTCTGGTAATGGTCGCAATGGATCCGTTGTTGGCACAGTCACTGCTGGTAGCACTGGGAAGTTTGGGAATGCTTTCTCCTTCAGTGGACTCACAAATAGCTATGTAAATATCGCGAGCAATAGTTCCACAAGCAGCGCGATCAGCGTGAGCGGTTGGGTCTTTGCTAGGAATATCACGTCGTACCGTACGGTCTACACTCTTGGTACCCAGTCCAATACGGTTGGGTATCATTGGTTCTATCTCCTTAATGGTGATGTTTGGTGGCAGTGGACCAATGGTACAGCAGCTCAGTCCACAAGCTTCAACACTAACCTGGGGAAGGACAGATGGTACTTGATCTCTTTGGCGCATAATTACACGAATAAGTCTGTGAAACTGTATATTAACGGTGCTCTGAATGAGACGAAATCTATTCAAACGAGCATCGCTGTCGACCGTAAGACGAGCAAGATCGGAGCGTATAGCACGACGAACTTTTTGTGGAATGGGACGATTGATGAGTTGATCATCATGAATCGAACCCTTTCTGCCTTTGAAGTTCAAGCGCTCTACGACGCTTCAGCCGGTAGATTCAGGAATAACTATTCCTCCTTGGATGAGGGTGTACATACGTTCCAGTCCTTCATCGTTGATGAGGGTGCTAATATGAACCAGACAGCTCTGCGTGAGGTGACGATTGACACCGTCGCCCCAAATCTCGAGCTTGTCAGCCCTTCAAACGATTCGAGATGGTATACAGCGTCCATGCTCTTCAATTGGACCCTGGTAGATAGTGTGGAAGCAATGCAAACCTGTAATCTGACGATCGATGGCGTCGTAAATGCATCAAATATTGCAGCAACGAATGATTCCTGGAGGAATTTCTCAGTGTCTGGATTCCTGACTGGAACGCACACCTGGAAAGTTTCATGTTGGGATGCTGCAGGCAATGTGAACACTTCCTCCCAATGGTCATTTACGACGAGTGAGCCGGATGTGACCGCACCGAAGATCGAGCTGAATTCGCCATTATCATCCAAAATCCTCATTCGGAACGTCACGTTCAACTGGTCGGTGACTGATGACTTCTCCTCACCCCTGACGTGCAACCTAACTCTGAATGGCTCAAGGAACGCGACAAATCTTGAGGTCACAAATGCGTCTTGGAGGAACATGACGATCAATCTGCTTGCTCGTGGCACTTGGCACTGGAATGTGTCCTGCTGGGACGTCATGAATCACACAAATACCTCCGTAACGAGGACCTTCACGATCAATACTCCTCCTCCGATTGTAACCCTGTTCTCGCCTTCCGCGGGATTTGTAGCTGGTGATACGACCCCTTTCCTCAACTGGTCATCCGTTGTGGATAGCGATGGCGATAGTGTCAACTACACCTTGCTATTGTCAACTTCTGCCTCCTTCGCCTGGTATAATTTCAGCAGGAACAATATCACTACTCACAATTATACAATCCTGGCTCCGCTTGCGGATAACATGACCTATTTCTGGAAGGTGCTGGCTAATGATACTATCAATTACTCATCATCTGCGGTGAGAAACTTCTCGATTGACACGGAACAGGCGATTAGCATTTCGCTCTCCGATGCTCTTGGCTCGGGTATCACCTGGAGTATCGCAAGTATTCCTGTAGTGAACGCTTCTGCTCTTGGCAATAATGGTACGGCTCCCACAGGGTATGATGTTGCCATCCAGACGACGGGTGTTGGGGTCGATGTCTATATCAAGGGATTGTCCAATCTTTCAACGCCTGATGAGGATTACATTCGGCTCTCAAATGAATCCTTTAGTGTGAGCACCACGAATCCAAATGTCAGCAATGCTAGTAAGATACCCCTCACTACATCCTATGTACTGGTTGGGGACGACCTTCCTACAAGTTCGTATGTTTACTTCAAGTTTTTCCTTTCAATTCCCGCGTCCCAGCCCGCTGGTACGTATAATAACAGCGTTTCCATCAAGGGTGTGCCTCATGGTACAAACCCTTGAGGGATTGCATGAGGCAGTGACATCAAATTTCCCAAACATTTTTATAAGGCTGGAGGTATAATCCCTCGAAGGGCCGAGAATGAACAAACTGAACATGGTGATGGCGTTTTTTGGCGTGATCATCCTGTTAAGTTCTGCAATGCTTGTCAGGTCCGTAAGTACTCCGACTGGTCATGCAATTTCCACCACCACATCGGAAGTTGTCATTAGCAATTATGTGTCGCTCTCTCTGTCGTCTAATTTGACGAATGGCATCAATTTTGGATCAATAAGCTCTTTGCCTGCCATTTATCACAACGCAACAGTAAATTATGCTCCAAACGCCTCCGCTTATTATATTACGATTTCGAATGATTCTAACCGCCCTGTTGACTTCTGCGTGAAAGCAAGTTTGATGAACTCCTCTGGCGGTGATAGTATCCTCCTTGGTAACTACACATGGAAGGATGCGGACAATACCAATCTTACGACGCCAACTCCAGCGGGTGGGTACAAGAACATGTCAACCATGTACATCAAGGGTCGTACGAACGTGGCGGCTGGAACATCGAATTTCTATCGTTTCTGGTTGAACGTTAGCGCGTCTCAAGCTCCGGGTACCTACAATAACACGGTATACCTCCAAGGTGTGCCGACGGGAACGGGGTGCTCGTAAGATGGAAAAGTCTTATTTCTTTATGCTATGTTTGTTGCTTGTGGTGCTTGTTGTCCCAGTTGAAGCACGAAAAGGTGTGGGTATCTCATGGGACCGGGAGTCCGTGATTGTAAACGAGAATCAGGAGGTCTGCATCCCGTATGGAATCTATAATCCCTGGGATGAAGACGTAATCGTGAAGCTATCCCTATCTCCTGAACTTTCGGGTGTTGCCACAAGTGTTGATAGCGAGGAAAAGTTAGTCCCAGCAAATACTCCTCACAATAATTCGATGCCGATCACGCTATGTTTTATGGTTCCAACAGTGTATGCGAAGGAGTGTATGGTTGCTGACTATCTATGCAAGCAATCATGCTCGTTGGAGGAGCAGGTGTTTGAGGGCAGTGTGAATGCGCAGGAGGTAAAAGAGGGTGGTCCTGGTGGTACTGGCTCAGCTACGAGCCTTGGTGTTTCCGTGCCGCTCAGGCTCCGTGTGAAATGTGTTGCTGAGGGTCGTGATCTCACATTGCTGTGGGCCGTAATCTTGCTCGTGGCTGTTATCGGATTGATCATCATTTTGATCATGAAGCGTAGAAAACCTTCTATTGATGATAAGAAGCGTGAATTGGAAAAGTTAAAGAAGGAGATTGAGGAAGAAGCTTCTCATGACTCGCCCCCTGCAAAGCCTTAGGAGTGATCATCCTAAGATTGTGGCGGTTGTTGTATCATGTGTTTTTGTATGCATGATTTTCTTCTCAGGTTACATGTTTGCGGATATTACGGGGTATGCTGTGACCGGGACAAGTATCCATATTGAGCGTCGTGTGGAGACCCCTGCCGGTTCCTCGGGTTCATCCTCGGGTGGAGGTGGAGCGACAGGTCTTGCGACGTATAGCGGAGGGCATATTCTTCTCTTTCCCAATTATGTGAAGCTTGTCATGCGTCCGGGTGATTCAATGCGTGTTCCGGTGAGTGTAGCAAACTTCTTTGGCCAGACAATTGATGTTATGATCAATGCGTCCCTGCCAAATGGAGTAATGATGTCGTCTGAGTCCATTTCAATTCCGCGTAACTCAAGCCAGCCACTTGATGTGGTGGTGGCTGTTCCAGAGGATGCGGCTGGATCCTCAATATACTCGATTCCTTTCACCGTGCAAGGTAAGGGATACACGACACTCTTGACGCTCGTGATTGATGTTGTGCCAACGAGTTCGTACAGTGTGCTTGAGATCACTCGCAAGGGGAATGGGGATATTCTTGTTCCTGGTGCTAATCTTGATTTTTCCGTGACGATTGATCAGTTAGTGGAACCTATGCTGCTGACCTTCAACTATTCAATCGTGAATTTAGATAACGAGGTGATCTTTTTCGAGAGTGAGTTTCGGAATATGACTTCTTCGTTTGGAAAAGTTATTGCCCTCCGCCCCGATATGCTTCCAGGCTCTTACCTTCTGAAGGTCACGTATGCAGGTATTGGTAGTAGTGGTATTGGTTCCTTGCAGTTTTCTGTCGGACTGCCGGATATGGAGCAGCCCATGCCAAGTGAGCCTGTCCCCTCGAAGCATCTGGAGCTTGCTTCGTTGATCCTCGTGCTCGCTGTTCCTCTCGTTCTGGTGATTGTATTCGCGCTCGTCATCGTGCACTGGAAATCTTCAAGATCCCGTACCTCGGATGGTTCCGAACTGGGTGGTACCCAATCTGGCGGCGAACAGACAGCGTCAGTTCTTCGTACTAATGATATCCAGCGTCAGTGGGGGCATGATTTTCTTGATGAGATGTATTGTAAACGCAAATTCCCCTTGGATCTCATCCACAAGCACTGCAAAGGATCAGGATGGTCGGATAAGGATTTCCTTGATGCTCTTGATGGTATCCAAATTAGGCAAGATGATCGGGTCTTTATTGCAGGTTTGGATCCGCAGAAAAAGTGATAAGTGACCATGAATATACCATCTCAAACACTCTCATCCCGGGAGTGTCTCTAGTCTATTAACAGGATTTTTGAGCTAACCTATTTAAACCCTGAATGCCTGGGAGTCATTATGCTCAAGTATATTCAGAAACTCTTCCTCTACACGCTGCAGGCCATTCTATTCTTTGGTATTTGTTATTCCTTGTTTCGCAAGGAGTATCTGCATGCCATTTTGATTGCAGGTATTCTCTTCCTAACATATCTCCCTTTCATTTTTCGCACGAAATTCCACTTGTACCTCCCGATGGAGATTGAGGCAGCGACGATTATTTTCATCTTTCTGTCATTCTTTCTCGGGGATTTCCAGGGGTATTACTACCGCTTCTGGTGGTGGGACATCATGCTCCATCTGAGCTCTGGTTTTCTTCTTGGTATAGTTGGTTTCATGTTGATTTACATGCTCAACCAGGAGAAGCATATCCGTCTCAAGATGGCCCCAAGTTTTGTCGCTTTGTTCTCATTTGCGTTTGCGCTCGCGATTGGTGCCGTGTGGGAAATCGTTGAGTTCATCCTTGACCGCTCGCTTGGCTTGAACATGCAGAAGAGCGGTCTTGTTGACACCATGTTTGACTTGATTGTTGATGCCGTGGGCGCTCTCGTCGTCAGCGCGATCGGATTTCTGTACATGAAGTATCGGACGAGGTCGTACATCTTTGACAGCATCATTCAGAGGCTTATTGAGAAGAATCCGCACCATTTCAAGAAGCGACCGGTGTAATTCTTGGATATCACAAGAGTCCGGGCATGAGTATGGGATCGTCCGGCGCTGGGACGTAGAATGGTTGTACTCCTGGCTGCTGCTGCAGTTCAGGTAGGTTGTCTCGGTGCTGCTCTGCGAGGGGAAGCTGTGCTTTTTCATATGGCTTGACGTTCCACTTGCCTCCTTCCTTCCATCCGACGAGATATTTCCCCATAGCTCGAGAATCATCGGCTGCTGTGCAGAGTACGTGGAGCAATTCGTTTGCGTATGCGAGAGAACTCACATCCTCCACGGTCATGTCTACTGGCATAACCCCTTGTAAATATGATGAGATATAAAAAAATCTTCGAAGAAAAATGTGAAAGAATTAGTTATCGAGCATCTCGATCTCAATATTGAGTCCTTCGGGGATTGGTACCCGCATGACGAGCCGTAGCGCGCGTTCATCAATGCCAAGATCAATCAGGCGCTTGTGAATCCTCATCTCGAACCGTTCGAATGTTGAGGTTCCACCGCCGTCCGGTGCTCGCCTTGTTGTGACCTTCAGCCGTTTTGTTGGCAAGGGCACTGGCCCTCGGATTTCAACGCCTGTCTTGTTCGCTATATCTTGGATATACGCACAGACTTCGTTGATCTTGTCGATGTCAATGCTTGAAAGTTTGATCCTTGCTTTTGGCATACGTATCACGTGCTACATGGTAAACATGTGGTTCATCATGCTGGTAAAAAACCAAGGAAGGCCTTTAGGCCTTCTTGACCAGATCGATGCACATGCCCGCTGCAACGGTCTGTCCTGAGTCCCTGATGGCAAATCTTGCCATTTGTGGGATGTCGGACATCTTTTCGATGCAGAGTGGCTGAATTGGGTGGACCTTGATGATGGCCGCGTCTCCGTTGCGGAGGACATCAGGCTTGTCCTGGACGACTTCTCCGGTTGCGGGATTGAGCTTGCTCACAAGTTCCGTGATCGTGCATGCCACTTGTGCCGTGTGGATGTGGAACACTGGTGTGTATCCGGCAGTAACGACGGTTGGGTGGTTGATGACGACGATTCTTGCGGTAAAGTCTGTTGCGACGGTTGGCACACTCGTGTCTGGCCCGATGACGTCTCCACGCGCGATGTCATTCTTTGCGATGCCGCGGACGTTGAATCCGATGTTGTCGCCCGGCTCTGCTTCGCTGATCTGCTCGTGGTGCATTTCGATCGTCTTGACTTCTCCGCTGATGCCTTTTCCTTCGCGTCCTGGTACGGCAACGACCTTTTGGCCTACTTTCATGATGCCTGTTTCAACTCGTCCTACTGGCACAACGCCGATTCCAGTGATGTTGTACACATCTTGGATCGGCAGGCGTAGTGGCAGGTTGGTCGGCTTTTCGGGTGCCTTGAGCTCGTCGAGCTGTTCGAGGAGCGTCTTTCCGGTATACCATGACATTGCTTCGGACTTTTTCGCGACTCCTTCTCCATGCAGTGATGCAAGGGGGATGAATGCGATGTTGGCTGGGTTGTAACCGACGGTTTTGAGGAGCTTTGACACTTCTGTCTTGACGTCCTCGTACCTTTTCTGGTCATACTTTGCCATGTCCATCTTGTTGACCGCGATGATGATTTGTCCAACGCCGAGCGTCTTGCAGAGGAAGATGTGTTCCTTTGTCTGTGCTTGTACTCCGTCTCCTGGATTTGCAGAAACAACGACGACAGCAGCATCAGCCTGTGATGCTCCAGTGATCATGTTCTTGATAAAGTCCCTGTGTCCAGGTGCGTCGATGATGGTGAAGTAGTACTTCGGTGTGTTGAACTTCTTGTGCGCAAGGTCAATCGTGACTCCTCGCTCTCGCTCTTCCTTGAGGTTGTCCATGACGAATGCGAACTCAAATCCGCCTTTTCCGAGTTCTTCGGCTTTTTCCTTGAGTTTTCTCATGGTTTGTTCATCGATATTTCCGCTATCGTACAGAAGTCGTCCTACTGTGGTGGATTTACCGTGATCAACATGTCCGACAAATACGAGGTTAATATGTGGTTTTTCTTTTGCCATACGCTAACGCCTCCTAGCTCAAATCTATGGTTCACGAGACCTTTTCTCGCAATGTTCGAAGGAATTCCGGGTGGTTTATAAAGCTTTCCCCCGAGCGCAATTTTAGCGTTTTTCGGTAAGGAATGTCAAGGTAGAATGAAAGGAAAAAAGAAGGAGAAATGAAAAAAAGGGGTGGTGTCTTAAACACCGACCTGGCTGTCCTTAAGTCCTTTTCTCTCCTTGATTTGCCGGACTACTTTTTCCTGGAGTTCTGCGGGGAGGCGCTCAAACATCTGATCGATGAGGCTTGATACTCCTCGTCCTTCGGTTTCGCTGCGCAGGTCCGAACTCCATCCGATGAGTTCCATGACCGGTAATTTTGCCTTGAGTGTGATTCCGTACTCGTCCTGTTTCATGTCAAGGAGCTGTCCGCGTTTTGATCCAACAAGCTTTGTGAGTGATCCCATATATGCCTGCGGTGCTTCAAGGAGCATGATCTGGTGTGGTTCGAAGATTACGGGATTTCCCGTGACCATTGCTCCTCTAATTCCCTCGCGCATTGCAGGATAGACTTGTGCAGGTCCTCTGTGGATGGCGTCCTCGTGGAGTTTCATGTCCATGAGGAGTACCTTGCACTTGAGGCACGGCTCTCGCGCGAGCGGTCCGTTTTTCATGACATCCTCGAATGTGTCAAGGAGCATCTCGATGACTTCGATCATGTGTACTTGTCCGCGTGTCATGTCAATGAACATGTTTCCTTTGAAAATGTCTCGTACCCGTTCTGCCTGGTCTGAGTCAAGTCCATGCTCGATGAGTTTCTTTTTGAGTTCAGTGTCCTTGCGCTTGATTCTTCCTTCAGGGATGAATCCTTGCTTGATTGCACTGTACACTCCTTCTTCGAGTGGTTCAACAACGATGTAGAACTTGTTGTGTTTGTTTGGGGATTTTCCTTCTACTTCCTGTGTTTTCTTCATGATCGTCTCGCGATATACGACGATTGGCGGAGACGTCTTGACTTCGACTCCTTTTTCTGTTCGGATTCTGTTGGAGATGACTTCAAGGTGGAGTTCTCCCATGCCATGCATGAGGTTCTCTCCGGTTTCCTCGTTGATTTCAACAAGCACTGTCGGGTCTTCTTTGCCGACTTGCCGAAGGACCTCAACGAGTTTTGGGAGGTCTCCCGGCTTTGTTGCTTCGATTGCCTGCGTGATGACCGGTTCAAAGATGTGGGTTAATTCCTCAAATGGCTCTTCGGCTTCGTACGTGATTGTTTCTCCTGCGCTTCCTTTGATGCCTCCGACTCCGATGATGTTTCCGCACGCGATTTCGTCGACGATCTCGCGCTTTGCTCCGTTGTAGATGAACACGTTCTGCACACGCTGTGCTTGCCTGGCTTTGTTGAGGAAGACACTATCTCCCTTCTTGATCGTTCCGGAGAAAAGTCGCCCTGCGGAGATTTCTCCTGCGAGTGGGTCGATGACGATCTTGATGATGACAAATCCAAGTTTACCCTTGGGGTTGCAGGTAATAAGGTCTTGGCCGAATTGTGATTCAGGATCTCCGTGCCATATCTTTGGGATGCGATACTTTTGCGCATCGAGAGGATCTGGGTGGTGCTTGACGACCATGTCAAGTACGACTTCAAAAAGTGGTGCGACCTCGAAGAGTTTTTTCTCCATGGTTTCCTTATCTTTCTCATTTTCCATGTAGATGTCGTAAATGTCTTTGAAGTTGATCTTCTTCTTTTTCATGAAAGGTATGGAGAGTCCCCAGTTCTGTCGTGCGGCTCCAAATCCGACGCTTCCGTCGTTCACGTTGACTTTCCATTTTTCCTTATATTCTGGTTCAGCGATCTGCTCGATGAGCCTGTTGAACTCTGTGATAATCTTGATGAATCGTTGCTGCATCGCTTCTGGCGTGAGCTTGACTTCCGTGATGAGCCTATCCACTTTGTTGATGAAGAGGATTGGCTTGACGCGTTCGCGCAGGGCTTGCTTGAGGACCGTTTCGGTTTGTGGCATGATACCCTCAACACCGCACACTAGGACGATTGTTCCGTCGACTGCGCGCATAGCGCGCGTGACGTCTCCTCCAAAGTCAACGTGCCCTGGAGTGTCAATGAGGTTGATCAGATATTCTTTGTCTTGATACGTGTGGACCATGCTGACGTTTGCCGAATCGATGGTCATGCATCTGTCGATTTCATCCTGTCGGAAATTGAGTGTGAGTGCTTCTCCTGCGAGGTTTTGACTCATGAGTCCTGCTGCTGCGATCAGGTTGTCCGAGAATGCTGTCTTTCCGTGGTGGATGTGCGCGCTCGTGCAAATGTTGCGGATCTGTAAGGGATTCTTGTTTAACCTAAGTACTTTTTCTACTTGTTTTTCGCCCATGGGTTCACCTTTAAAACGTATACTCTTGATGGATTGTCTTGTAGTCGTGGATTTCGTTCTCTGAGTACCAGAGTGAGATCTCTTTCTCTGCATCCTTCTTGTTTGCCGATGCGTGGATAAGGTTCATGATCGGTTTTTTTGCTCCGTCGGTATGTTCATAACTGTGATGGGAGTAGTCTCCTCGGATTGTTCCGGGTTGTGCCTGTTTTGGTTCCGTGCCACCGACAATTTTCCGTACGACGTGGATAGCGTCAACTCCCTCGAGCACCATTGTTGCGACGGGACCGTGCTTGATATACTCTTTGAGCACATGGTAGAATGGCTTGTCCTTGTGCTCTGCGTAATGTTCGCTTGCAAGGCGTTCATCTGCCCATACCATTTTCATGCCGATGATCTTGAGCCCAGCCTGTTCGAATCTTCTGATGATTTCTCCGATAAGGCCGCGCTTGACTCCATCCGGTTTAATCGCGACGAATGTCCGTTCGATGCCCATGCGATTCATCCTCCTTTAGCATAGTAACTGGTCCAGCGTGTCTCGCGCGGTTTGCGATTAAGCTTGAAGAAGTTCTTCTCTGCCTTCCTGTTGTAGAAGTAGAGTATGCGTCCATCTTCCCGGACGAACATGATTCCTTTTCCTGGCGGGATTTCCCTGCCGCTGAATGTGCATTTGACCATTGGGATATCACCTTATTGGTTCGTTCCGCGTCCGCCGCTCCGTGTGAGCGGTCGTGCTTCGATTTCTGTTTCTCGAAGCATGAGGATGTCCCCTAGTTGGACTGGTCCTTTGACGTTTCTTCGAATGATCTTGTTGCGGTCGTTGCCTTCGAGCACTTTGCATCGTACCTGAATTGCTTCTCCCCTAACGCCGGTTCGTCCAATGACTTCTTCGACGCTCGCTGGGTATGCTCCGGTGAAGTAGACTGCTGCCTTGCGCTCTTCCTCTCGTGCTTGCTTCGCCACATCTCCTCGGCGTTCCTTTGTCTCTGGCGCGGGATTCTTTTCGTCTGCCATTGTTCTCTACCTCTATCCCTTGAGCTCTTGCACGATTTCTTCAATTGCCTTTTTTGCTTCTCCTTCAGCGATGATTGCGATCGCTCCGGTGGAGACCTCTAGGCCCGCTGCGGCTCCAAGCTCTTCCTTGCTGCTCACTTCGACAAATGGGATATTCTTTTCCTTGCAGAGGAGCGGCAGGTGCATGATGATTTCCTTTGGCTGGACATCGCTTGCTGCGACGACGAGCTTTGCAGTTCCGCGCTCGATGCATTTCGTTGCTTCGTTTGTTCCTTTGCTTATCTTGCCTGTTGCCTTTGCAATTTCTATTGCCTCAAATACTTTTTCAACAAGTTCTTTTGATGCCATATGAGTCCCTCCTGAGAAATGATTAGAATCATTTCCCTCACTCAGACCACGATTCGTGGTCGTCATCAGTCATAGGTACCTTGAAGGGGTTCCAGGCTCTTTATAAATCTTTTCACCTGCCAGCAACAGAGAACGATCAATGGGGATGGGTGCTCGTTGGAGACAGGTATTTGGAAGTAGGTACTGATTCTGAGACGGTCAATTACGAGACAACAACTGTAGCCAGGTCAATCACACCCAGCAGACCGCAACTGTTCAACCACGCGCAGCAGAGCCATCATTCAAGCGCACGCTTGAAGATGGCGTCCGCTGCCTGCCGACCGAAGGGAGGCTGACCGTCCTGCGATAGTATCATGAGAATCCTTTATTATTGTTCTGCCAACGGGAGGCTGACCGTCCTGCTCTATCACCTGCTCTAGCATTATGGAGATTGTGCTCATCGCGCGCTCAAGATGATGTACAATGACCCATGGTATTACCGTGAGTAACATTACTTTTGACAACACTCATTTGGTATAAACATCATTCGGTATATGCAAAAACCTGAAACTCCTCGGTCCCATTCTTCAGCTTCACTTCGTAGATCTTGTCGATGAACTGAAACATGGCGATTTCTGCGCTGTGGTAGTCCTCGACAACGACGCTTCCGACTTTTTCGAGCTCAAAATTTGTGTTAAGGTTGGGATAGATGATGTCCTGTCCGATCCAGTGGAGTGTTTTCTCATCGATGAAGACCCTGCTTCCATTCAAGAGTTCCTGTTTGATGACCATGAGCGACGCTGCAACCTTGTCTGATCCTGATTTGTATGGGATTCCGACGGTATGCTTGTTTGTGTAGTGTTCGATGTACACGTGGTCGTCAAGGGATATGACGAGTGCTGGCCCCGGTTCAAGTGTGTTAAGATAGAGTGCGTACTCCATTGGCCCAGAGTAGGAGTGCCTGACATGGAGGATTGGGATGATGCTCAGGATCATGATGGAGAGAATCATAGTTGTGAATATGCCCTGTTGGAATGGGCTTCGTTCTCCGATTGTTTGTAGTGCAACGCTTAAAACAATGATACTTGGGAGTAAGAGGACTTCAAAGTGCCTTGGTGAGGGGTATGGTGTAGATCCTATGTATAGATATGTTGGCATGATCCAAAGGAGAAAGAATGTCGCAAGGAAATGCTTCTTTTTGCGAAAGAGTGTGACTATTCCTGCGACGAGGAGGATTCCTCCGACGAGCGTGATGCTGCGGAGGTTATAGAATAAGCTTGCGTAAAGTCGTCGGAATATGATTTCCGGGAACTGCCAGAGTATCTGGTTGTATTCGCTTTCATACGTGATATCTCCCCACTGGAGGAGCACGAGTTCCATGATGACGAGGAATATCGGGATGAGAAACGGTACATAGCGCTTCCAGGATTGTGTGCCTCCTCGCATTTTTCTCTCCTTCCTAATGCTTGGTTCAAAGAGGATGTAAAAAATGAGCGGGATGAGGATGAACACGTTCGTAATGCGGACATGCATGCTCAGGGCTAGGCAAATGCCCCCAAGGAAGAGGAGGAATGCTGACCGCTTGTCGCTTCCGCGAAGGAATGTATACACGCCCATAAGGCTGAAGAATAATGACACTCCATGTTCTTTGGCGAACGTTCCGACAGACCATACGACGGGCATGAACATGAAGAGGATTGTTGCGAGGATTGCGCTTCCCTTGGAAAGGAAATGCCGGGCGATGAGGTATGCATAGAGTACGGAAAGGCTCGCGAAGAGTACCGTGATCATGTTGAGGGTGAAGTCCATATCCGTGATTCCGGTAAGGTTTCTGATGCTGTAGTAGTATGCCATGGTGGTAAGGACAAATCCATACCTTCCGGATATCACCCCGTGCAGTTTGCCATCTTCCTGCATCATCTCGACGGTTGTGGCTAGTCCGATCGTATCATGGTGGAATATGCCATCATGGATGTAGACCATGCGCGTTCCGAGTGCCAGGAAGATGAGCAGTATGAGGACGATCCATTCCGGCATGCTGGCCTTTTTCTTAATCATCTGCCATATTCCGACGATGATGATGGCTAGGATGAAGCTGATGGCCACGTCCATGAGGACTGCGGGAAGGTCTGCATTCCCGTAAGTTGTTGGTGGGCTGTTGATGAGGAGGCGGTATCCTGCATAGAACGAGGACTCCTCAAGGCTCCATAGCCCCGGCATGAGGATGCATGCCACGATAATTGCTGCTGCGATCGCGCTCTCAAGAAGAATGACCACCCACGGTTTCATGCGGACGGTGACTGTTTGCGAATTTATTAATGTATGGCCGACAATTATTAGTGTATGACTGACAAATATTTATAAACCTGCAAGGTCGGTATGTGTGAATGCAGTTGCTGAGCCTGATATATAATTACTTGCAGCCGCCTTCATCTGACATCGCGGTCTTTGTCGAGCTCGTTTTTTTTGTGATCGCGCTTCTTGTCGTGTTTGTCGGTTCCGTTTCTGATCTCATGACGCGTGAAGTTCCTGATCTTCTGAACTACGGCCTCATTATCGCTGGGTTTGGCCTCAGGATCATGCTTGCTCTTCTGCTGTGGGATGCTTCAATTATCGTGGTCGGTGTGTTTGGTTTTCTGCTTGCGCTCATCATCGGTTTTGGAATGTTCTATGCCGGGCAGTGGGGTGGCGGCGATACGAAGATGATCCTTGGCGTTGGTGTCCTCTTTGGTTTCTATCTTGACTGGAATTCGCTTTTCGTGGCATTTCTCTTGAACAGCTTGTGGGTTGGCGCGGTCTACGGGCTGCTCTTCAGTATTCATCTTGGTTTAGCGAATATTGCGCCGGTGCTCAAGCGGTCGATTGAGAATGTTATGAGATTTCGGTATGCGATCATCCTGCTTGTGATTGCAGCGATATCTTTCTGGATTATTACAGAAAGTATCCTTCATGACACGGTGCTCTCGTTTCTTGCAGCCTCGCTCCCCTCGTTTGGTATCGTGCTTGTCTTTCTTGTTGCGTATGTGCGTGCCGTCGAGAGCGTGTGCATGATCAAGTCGATTCCGGTTGGGGATCTCACTGAGGGCGACTGGATTTTTGAGGATGTGCGCGTGAAGGGGAAGTATATCACGGGTCCTAAGGAGCTTGGGGTGAGCCTCGATCAGATTGCCACACTTAAGAAACTGAAAACCCGTGGTTTAATCAGCCACGTGACCATAAAGATTGGAATTCCATTCGTTCCGAGCTTTTTATTTTCGCTCGTCATATCGTATGGAATGGGTAACTTGTTGTCTTTTCTTTTTTAGGGAAGCCTTCGTAATTGCCGTAGTCGGTAATCATCGGCTTCCTCCGTGCTGATCGATGTAACGCGTTCCTTGTGCTCGACAACTTTCTTTTCTTCCTTTTTACTAACGCCGATGTTCCGGGTGTATTGTTTGAGTTTCGCTTCGGCGGTGGAGAGTGATTCTTCAGTCGCTTCTTGTGGTTTCCACTGGAGTTCTATCCCATCATTCTCAACGCGCGGGATGACATGGATCATGAAATGGGGTTGCTCCTGCCCCGCGCTTGTTCCGTTTTGTACTAGGATGTTTGTTCCGCTAATGGGGAGGCTGTCAAATAGGATTGATGAGACCTTGTTTGCAATCATGAATCCATGCGCTACCTGTTCGCTTGAGAGCTGTTCCATGATCGGGAGGTGTTGTTTTGGTACGACGACGATATGCCCAGCTGTCTGCGGCAGCGGGTGGAGCATGGCAAAATAGCTGTCATCCTCATAGATGATGTGTTCGTTTCGGGGGTCGGCCATCGCGCAAATTTGGCAGTCCGTCATCCTTACCACCCCTTGGCGATGTCGGAAATCGCATCGAGCGGTACGTCTTCATCGTCATCCTCGTCGTGTTTTCGAGTTTTTTTCTCATGCTCTGAATCTTCTGTGTCGTCAGGCTGGTCCGAAGACTCCTCGTTCTTGTCCGAATCTTCGTCCGCATCGCTTGCTTCAGTATCTTCCGAGGTGTCTTCCTCGCGCGGTTCTTCGTCCTCACGGGCTTCTTCCTTCTCTTCCGTGGCCTCGGATGTTACGGCCTCTAAGCTATCATCTTCCGTGGTATCTTCTTGCGATGCATTCTCCCCTTCCTCGTTTTCAGTTTCTTCGGCTGGTTCCAGGGTTGCCTCCTTCGGTGCCTTGGTTTTTGGAGGCAGTTGTTTTTCAGATTCCTTGGCAAGTTCATGCGCTCGTTCGTATCCCAGGACTTCTTTTACTTTGGGTGCGAGCCGTTCGATCACCTGCCGCAAAATTCCTTCAGTCATGGTGTTTTGTTTGAGCTTGAGGCCAACTGTATCCCCTTCCTTTCTTGGGATAAGGTGGATCATGAAGTGATGTGCGCGCTGCCCTGCGGATCCGCCGTTCGCGATAAAGAGTGTTACTCCTTTTGCTTGGAATGCGGCAAGTTGCGCTTGCGATATTGATTTTGCGACGATAAAAAGATGTTCCTGGATATCAGCAGGTACCTGGGGCATGACCTCATGATGCTCTTTTGGGAGAAGGAGGATATGTCCCTCGGCAGCGGGATTCTTGTCAAGGATTGCGTAGACCTTGTCGTCCTCGTAGACTTTCTTTGCAGGTACTTTGCCGCTAGCGATGTAGCAGAAGATGCAATTCTGCTTCTTGTATGTAAGAAGCTCTTCAGGGCTCATGTTCTTGAGCTTTTCTTCCACTTCGGCTTGTTCCACAGTACTTCAGTAGAATTACTCGTATAAATACCTATTCGCGCCACGTGCTCTTCTTGACCTTGGGTCGCACCTTTCGGTTCCTTCCCCGAATGTATGCGCTCCTCTTGCGTCTGATGTAATGGTTTGACATGTGCGTGTGGTTTTGCCGGGCCTTTATATACCTTGTGGCTCCATAAAAAAGTACGGCCAATGACGAACCGCAAGCAAACGTTATCCATATACGTGCAGCAAAGGCATCAAGCAAGTGCATCATTAAGGCGAAGCCTTAAGATGCCGACTGTTCAAGGCCGACCGGAGGAAGGCTGACCGTCCTACTGGGTTATGATAGAGATATCGAGTCTGTTTATTCCGACCTAAGGCCGACCGTCCTACTCAAGTGGTATGGGTATGATAATGCAGAATAATGCAGAACGAAGTGAACGAGCAAGCGACTGAAGGAAGTTGATCATCCTCCGATGTTACGGTAATTGCACCATACGCAAAGAATATCTGCAGGCCAATGGGAAGCCATAGAAATCAAGCCATTTCTTATGTGAAACTAAAAAGAAAAAGAGTCCCGAAAAATCAAGGGTAAAAAGAAAAAAAGGTAATACTTCTATATCAGCTCGACATAGAAGTAGAACGCCACGTTGCTCACAGTTCCTTGTCGTCCGCTTTGGGGCAGTAGCATCTGGAAGTCCATCTTCTCGCGGTTGTATCCGTAGGTTTGGTTCTCGATGAGTGCCGCGTAGATGATGTCGTACTGTATTGCTTTTCCGTATCCGCTGTCTGAGCTTTCGTCCTCGGTTGTCTTATCGGTGAGTACGACTTCCTGCCACTTGCTTGATATTACTCCTGTTCCTCTTGTTCCGTTCCTGTTGAGGATGAGTCCTCTGCAGTTGTCGTTGACGCGGTTGGCGACGAGTGTGTCGTTCACGAGTGTTGTTCCTGCGTAGAATGCCTTCAGTGTGAAGTTTTCTTTGCGGAACGTATTGTTGTAGCGGTCGCCTTCCGTGACGCTGTGGTTGAAGAGTCCCATTTCGTCGTTGATCATGCTCTGGTTTGCGCAGATCACGTTTGCCCAGTCGGGGATTCCTCCTCCAAAGATGTCTCCAGCGTGCGCGCTTGCTTCTTTTGTTGCGTAGATTTCTCCTGTGACGCTGCTAGTGCTCCAGTCAAAGAGTGCGTACGCGCTGCTGTCCTTGAGGGCGATCGTTCCCGTAACGTTACCTACATAGCCAAGCCACTTGAGCGTTGGTTGCGCGTGGCTGATCTTGGTTACGTAGATATAGCCTCTTGTCTTGTTGAGCTTCCATCCTAGGGGGTACGATGCGGTTCTGTTTGAGAGGTTCTGGATCCGATCAGGCTTCTCTGGATCGATGGCAGTGACGACTACCAGCATGCTTGCAAGGAGCAGGCACGCGATCAGCACGAGTGAGATTATTTTTTTGTAGATTTTCATGGTTTTCACCTCACTCCAGCTCTACATAAAAGTAGTAGTTGGTCGTTGCCGTATTACCATTGTGTCCATTTTCTGCCACAATCATCTCGAAGTTCCATGTCTTGCCGTCGAAACCTGGCGCTCCATACTGCCTTACGATTGACGTATAAATTGGCAGTGATGCTGCTGTTCCATGGATGTTTCCATAGATGAGGACTTCTTCGAATGCTGTGTCCTCATAGTGTGCTCCCCAGAATCCTCCGGTTCCGCTGCTGTTGTAGAGCCAAGTTCGTGGGCACGCAACTGCTCCGCCTGTCATGCTTCCGTTAAAGAGCTTGTTTCCAACGTAAAAGTTGGAGTGTCCTGTTGCGTTCGTGCTTCCTGGTGTGTGGTTCGTGAATGTTTCATCAACTCCGTCCACATCGATTGCGGTAAGTCCAAGGCCCGCGAAGACCGGCGCGGACGATCCTCCTTCATATTCCGTGAGGGTGAGGTCTGCGTCGTAATTGTTCGTGCTGTCAAGTTCCCAGCATCGCAGGTTCGTGCTTGTCCAGTTTACTACTTGGACCTGGGTTGCGAATATTTCACCGCTTGGGTACGGCAGGTTCCAGGTGTACAGCGCCTCGTTCGCTGCGTTGTCGAGCCTCACGCGACCGGTGATGTTACCGTAGTAACCTTGCCAGGTCTGCGTGATGGAACTACCGGTTAACGTGATTTGCGTCACGTTACCGGCGACCGCGGTCCTCAGTCGCGCAGATGTTATGTTACGTCTAGTGGTATTCACAGTTGTCAAAACAGGTCCCTCGGGAAATGTCGAATCTACCGCAAGGGCGATTGTCGTTGTAAACACAAATACTACTAATACAAATAACACAACAAATGCTTTTTTTAGCCACGCGGCTTTTGAACGAACTGTATTCATTGTTGCCTCACCTTTCCCCTTTTTATGCCTGCAAAAAAATATTCTAGGCAGTCGAATGCACAAAATGTTGCCCGCTTTCGTAAGTCAGCGGGTCCAAATATGAGCGTGAAATTAGTATCACTCTTGTCGTCGATGATGCTGTTGCATGTCGCGCAGATCCGCTGGTGTTGTGCTTCCCTTATGCGAATCTGTTCTGTCACTGCGTGGAGCATTTCGTCTCTTCCTCGCTCCAGTTCTCGTCGGAGAGTGTAGAGTTCCTGATCGCCCATCTTGTGAATGAAAGAATATGAGTTCATTTCTTTCCCTCCTTTTCTTCCTCGAGCTTCTGCCTCAGGAGGTATTCGATTCCGTGGCTGCGGTTTGCGAAGATGCGTCGTTCGATGCGTTCATCAAGCCATGCTAGAAGATCTTTTCTCACTGTTATCGTGATGCGCTCTTTCATCCGTTCACTCTTTTTTCGTCGACGCAAGGACCATGAATCATACGTTTACATACCAATATACGCTTTTGGTACACTAATATACATATAGGTCCTATTTAAACATTTCGGTACACGAGTACATGTTTTGTATTATTGATTGATATATCCCAACATGTAATACTGATTTGGATACTATAGTACCTATACATATTCTAATTGCCAGAATTATACTCATTTAAATTAACAATCTGCACTATTACGTATAGAATAAAATAATTACATTAGATCACATATGATCACATAATGATAAAGAGTTCTACACAATAATACACTATACTAAGTAAACAAGTGAGAGTATAATAGTATTACATACATACACACCATGATAAGCTATTAGTTTACTACGTATATAAGAATATCTAATCATAATAGAGCATATTAAATCGTATTTATTGTACGAAGCAGTATGAATATAGATACATACCTAACTATTATTAGTACAATTACATATAATTAAACAAATATACATAAAGAGGATTAATAATACGCTATAATACTAGTTAGAATGAATATAGAATATAAATAAATACTATAGAAATAAAACGCTTATAAACGAGTGTAGTCTATACGATAGTATTCAATAGTATGATGTAGGAAAATAATTACCACAGAAACATTCTGTGAGAAATCCCATTTTGCAAAAAACGCGTCGAGACAGTGCTTCAGATGCGAATCATGGGTAGTCCCGTGCTCTGTACGAGTGCTCGTACCCGCTCTTTGTGGGGTCCAAGCCCCTTCCAGTCGACGAGGATAGCCTTCGCGTTGCCGCTCTTCTCGATCATCTCGTGAATCCTCTTCTCGTCGAGATACTCAAGTTGGTGTTTTGCGCACATGTGTCCGATCGCGTACTCTCCGTGGAGCTGTATGTTGGTAAACTTCTGCGCGTAGTGTGTGCCCCCTAGGCCGATGGCAATCGTGCATTCCCTAGCGCGTTCTGTCACGGCCGCATGCACCGCGCGTGCCATCGCGGCCGCGTACTCGGTATTCTTCCACTGCTCTTCCGACGAGCCGATTTCCATGAAGAACATAGGCTTCGAGCAAAACGGGCCGTGATGCGTGACTTCCATTGTTACTTCGTGCCCGAATCTTTCGCACTCCCGTGCCACGCACACTAGCGCGTGCTTCATGAGTAGTGCAGGGCATGGAATGAGTGTTTTTTCCTTGCCGCCGAGTGTTGCCGCACCAAAATTTCCGATGGGATGCACGCTAAACGAGGGTACTCCTGATCTCGAGCTGTGTCGTGAGACGAAGATGAGAACATCCGCATGCATTCCTTCATCGATATTTTCGGCGTGTACTTGTTCGTGGTGTGTTATAGCAAGGCTCACAGTGCTCGGCCAATCCATTGTCTTGAGAATTCGCATGATGTTCATTCCGGCAGTGTCATGCTCCGATGCGATGATTGCGACGTGCATGATCATGAGAGGATTTTTTTGTGTATTTATTAGTATGCTCCTCGGGTTGAAGGAGCGGAGAATGGTGGTTTCTTTTGCGCAGGTCCAAGCACTCTGATGAAGCTGATCCCCTCACTTGATGCGTGCGGGGCGACTGATGTTGATGTTACGACGCCACTCGTATCCGAGCAGTACCCATAGCTTGTTTCGTGTTTGTCATCCATGCCGATGATACTCTGCATGAATGCCGCTGGATTCTCGGAGATATTGACGCCGCGCATCGGGATACGTTTCCCATTGGCAATGTCGTGGAAATACACGAGCGGATGGTATGCCATCATTTTTCCCTCTTCCGGCCACGTGACACCTGATTGGAGACTGACGACTTCAACCCATCCCGGGTCTCCACGCTGCCGTGCAATCCTTTCAAGTTTGTTTCGAAGGTACGCAAGCTGTGCGTATTTATCAGGTGAAAGCCCGACACGAGCGTATGATGTCCGTGCCTGTGGAATGAATCCAATGCCCGTTTCCTCTTCTTCAGGTTCTAAATATTCGAGGATATCTTCATCTTCAGAAAATCCGACCCTTGCGTTTCCGTGCGGCCTTTCTCGCAGGAGCGCCGCTCCTTCCCTCGTATTGAGATGCGCGATGAGTTTTCCTTCATCGACAATGCGCACTTCTCTGCACAGTGTTCCCTCAGAGTCGTACGTGCTGCTTCCAAACCTTCCGCGTGATCCGTCAACGGTAATGTGAATCGGTATCCTAAAGAGTTGTGATCCATACAAGGTTGCTGTGGCAATTTCTCCATCGCCCACTGCTTGTGCGTCTGTTCCATGCCCCTCGATAGCTTCATGAATGAGGAGGCCGAATGGTTGTTGATGAAGGAGTGCTGCGTATCGTCCGGGGGGAAGGTTTCGTGCACCCATGAACTCTTCTATGCGGGAGATGAAGGTACCAAGGCCATTCTGGATCACCCAGCGGTCTTTGCTCTGGTTGCCATAGATGAGGGGGACTCCTTCGTAGAATGTTTGGAACCGTCCGTCTTGTGTTCTCATCGTGCAGCCAAGGTATGCCTTCCCAAACTTTTGCTGGATATGGATGAGTTTTTCTCCGAGTTGTTTTCGCTTTGGTTCTGGACCGAGTTTGTCAGGAGGGACTTCCACAATGACCTGCCGAACGGTTGCGGCGCGTAGGCGCGCTATTCCAACGGTTCTGTCAATGTACCGTCGTCCTGGATCCAGATTGCGAAGTTGTTCTGCTCCATCTGTCATATTCTTTTCGAGCTGTTTTGTATCCCACGTGAGTCTGGTGATGTCTTCATGGTAAACATTAGGTGTCCGCACGAGCGTTCGCGGCTGGATTGTTTGGTCCTTCGCTCGTGCCGCGGCGCGCAAGTGATAATCCTCTCGTGCGTCTTTGAAAGCATCTCCTGTTTTTCTTCGTACTGCGTCGATGAGTGCATCGAGTGATGAGTTCGTGAGTGCTGGCGCAAATTCCATGACGCATGCAACGCCATGTCCGCTCTCGATATCTCCTGGGCGGTATGCGCGGACTTCGATTTCGTGGTAATAGTGCGGTGAGCTGATACTTTTTTCCGGGTTGAACTTCATTCCGCTGAACATTCCGATGCTCGTGACTCCAATACTCGTCCACCGCCAATTCACGAGCTGCATTGCAAATCCGTGGTTTTTGAGAAATCCTGGACGATGGCTCTCCATAACGATATCTCGGAGCTCCTTGCGCACTGCAAGTACTGTTGCATCGGTGACTGCGCCCATCACCTGTCGAGAATCATGTCAACTTTTTATTGATATCGCAACTCCTAATTAAGTCTATGATCGTGCTCGGGGATGTTTTCTCCCGCAATAGTTCTTTCGAGGTCGTCACAGAGCAATCGGAAGTATTCCATGGGCACTCCGCGGTTTGCGTATTCAACTGTCAGGGTGCTTTTATGAGATTGTGCGCGTGGATGCACTCCAAGAACGACCATGCCGTATGTTCCAAGGTCATATGTTACTGTTCGGTATCCTCGTGTGTCGGCTTCTTCCACGACTGCTGGAGGTTCAAATATGTCCGTGGGTGCAAGTTCTTCGAGGGTGACTTCTGCATCATTGATGACGACTATTTGTTTCGGTCCTGAGAATCCAGGGAGTGCTTGTGCCATCTTCTGAAGCGCGATGCTGCATGCTCCGAGCATTGCGAGGTTTTCCATGGCGCCGCGGCTAGTAACTCGCTTCTGCCATGCCTGGAGTATGCCTTCCATTCTGCTCGCTGTTCGTTCCGCCTCTGCTCCTGTGGCATAGTGCTGTCTGATTGAATACACGTGGCTCATGAGAATTCCTACTTCTTGGGTGCGGCTCCCTTGTCTTCGCCGGTTGCTGCCGCGGCTTCCACGGGCAATAGTTCGGCGATGATCGCGTCGGGGATGTTCGCGGCTTTGAGCTTGTGCTTGATGTCGCTTCTGCTCTTGTCCTTGTTCTGCTCGATGATGTCTTTTGCGATCTTTTCGAATTCTGCTTTTCTCGCTTCGATCTCATGCTGCAGGCGTTCGCGTTCTTCCTTGAGCTTCTTGAGTTCTTCTGCGGTGAGTTCTGTTTTTCCTGCGGCGATCTGTGCATCGAACTTTCCTTCATTAACGAGTGTTATGGCTTCAACAGCTGGTCTGCCCTCGACCATGACTCCCATGGAGTTGCATGTTCCGATGACTTCTTTCACGCGGTCCTTGGGCGTTTTTCCGAGGCTGCTTCCTTCTTTCATCTTTGCGATCTTGATGCATTGCTCGATTCTGATGTCTGCGATCTTTTCTTCTTTGGGGTTTCCGCTTCCCTTTTCAATTCCCGCTTCCTTTTTGACAAGCGCGCTGACAGGTGGCGTTCCAACTTCAATGTCGAATTCTTTTGTTTCTTTCGTGATGAGAACTTTGATTGGTACTTGCATTCCTTTGAAGAGGGCAGTCTTTTCGTTGATCTTCGCGATGACCTGTCCGATGTTGACTCCCATTGGTCCGAGTGCCGGTCCAAGTGGTGGTCCCGCGCTTGCTTTTCCGCCTTCCACGAGTGCTTCGATTTTTTCAACTGCCATTGGTATCAAGGATTTTGAAGTGCTTTATAAAGCTTTAGGTCATGCCTTGTGGAACGTCCCCAGCCATTCCTTCACGCCCAGCAGAAAGCAAATGCACATTCACGCCCAGCATAGCCATCATTCAAGCGCACGCTTGAAGATGGCGTCCGCTGCCAGCCGACCGAAGGGAGGCTGTCCGTCCCACTCTATTATCATGAATCATCTATCGGAAATTCTATCGATGGGAGGCTGCCCGTCCTGCGATACTATCATGAGCATCCGTCATTATTGTTCTGCCAACGGGAGGTGTCCTCTTCTCCTATATTCGTTGATTCTCCATTGGAGTAAGTGAATCAACCGGCAAGAGACGGACCTTGGTCTATTCATATAAATTGAAAAAAGAGAGTCTAATTTACTGTCCTGGCATTCTGAACTCGTTGTCAGTGTCCGTATCAGGTGCGCCTGTTGCTCCAGATTCATCTGGTGTGTCGCGCCGCACGACTTTGACTGCGTCGATCTTGACTGTGATTGGGATTGGTACCGCAGCTTCCAGTAATTCGACAACGACTTCTTCTTTTGTCTTGTCGATGCGTGTGATCTTTGCTTGTTCGCGCTTGAAGGGTCCGGAAATGATTTCCACGATGTCGTTCTGCCTGATGTTGATCTCTTTTCGTACCTGTTCGAGCATGTGTTCGATTTCGCGGTATTCGATTTCTTTTGGGAGGACTCCTCGTGCGTAAGGTACTCCCTGCGCGCACTGCTCCGCTTCTGCCTTGTTTTTTGCTTCGACGAAGATGTATCCTGGCATCCCGTGAGGCCTGATCAGACTGTACACGGCGAGCTTTCTCTTCGTGATGTTTGAGGATAGGAAGTCGACGACTTGGTCTTCGCGGTTTGCGGTTGTTCGGAGTGCGAAGAGATGGCTTTTCTCATCTGCCTCTGTTTTGGTTTCTTCTGTCATGGTTATCCCAGTATGAGTTGGTTGAGTACTTGGATGATGAATCCGATAATGCCGATGATCGCGCTGCCGATTGCCGTGACTTTGACGGTTGTCTTGTACTCTCGTCCATCCGGTTTTCTTGTCACGCGCAGGACGCGCTTGCATTCCATGATGAACGTCTTAATTTTTCCGGTTTTGGTCTGTTGTTCTTCTTCCATGGTTCTCAACTGATAAAGTGGATTCCTAGTTCGTTTTCTATCTCCGATTTGTACTTAGGATCTTTACGTAGGCCTGCTCCGATGATTTGGTGGCTCCGCACTCCCGTGATGATGAGCATGACCCGCAGTGTTTTTTCAAGGTCTTCATAGATCTGGGCTCCCCAGATCACGCGTGCGTTTGGGTCGAGACGTTCCGTGACGGTTTCGACGACTTGTCGCGCTTCTGATAGTGTCATGTCTTGGCCGCCGATAACATTGATGAGCGCGCCGTTTGCGCCTGAAACATCCACATCAAGGAGTGGATTGCTGAGCGCTTTTTCCACTGCTTCTTTTGCGCGGTGGTCTGTGTCGCTCTCGCCCATGCCGATGAGCGCGACTCCTCCCTTGTTCATCACGGCCCGAATGTCCGCAAAGTCAAGGTTGACGAGTCCCGCGCGCGTTACGAGTTCTGCGATTCCTTTTACTGCGTTCGTGAGTATTTCGTCCGCGACTTTGAATGCGGTGTGAAGCGGAAGGTCTGGCGCAAGCTCGAGGAGCTTGTCGTTCGGGATGACGATGATCGTGTCGCACATTGTCTGGAGTTTTTCAAGGCCTACGACGGCGTTTTCATACCTTCGTGTGCCTTCCATGGTAAATGGCATCGTGACGACTGCAACCGTGAGGCAGTTGAGTTTTTTGGCAAGTTCTGCGGTGACTGGTGCGCTTCCTGTTCCCGTTCCTCCGCCTAGGCCGCACGTGATGAACACCATGTCCGCGCCCATGAGGCTTTCGCGCAGTTCATGTTCAGTTTCTCGTGCCGCCTCCTCGCCGAGTTTCGGGTCGCTTCCAGCTCCAAGTCCTCTCGTTATGTCTTTTCCGATGAGGATTTTCTTGTCGGCGCTTGTGTAGAGTAGGTCTTGGGCGTCTGTATTGATCGCGATTGTCTCTGCTCCTTCGATCCCTATTTCGGTCATGCGGTTGATCGTGTTATTTCCCGCTCCTCCGCATCCGATGACTCGGATCTTTGCCTTCTGCTGTTTGAGCATCTCAGCGAGTTCTTTATCTGCTGGATTCTCACTTGGCTTTGGCGCAAGTGGCTGGTTTGAGTGTTGTATCGGATTTACCAATGTGACCACCTCTCCCGGTTCCACCTCTTTTTATTCTGTATTCGCTGCCCGGTATTTAAACGTTGTTCTCGGGCGTCGCTTCTTTTTTCTCTTCTTTTGGTGCTTCCAGGAAGGTATATGCTTTGTACGAAATGTGTTTCTTGAGTTTTTCTTCCAAATGTTTTGTGATCGCGTCTGGGAGTTTCATCTTGGTGATGATGGTGAGGGTACCCTCATGTTCGCTGACTTCGACACTCTTGTCAAGGAGCAGGTGGAGATACCCCCTCGCTTTCTCAAGGTCATTCGTTACTTTGCGTACGATCGTGACATCGTAGACGACGTCTTTTCCTGAGAGCGGATGGTTGAAGTCGACGATCGTTCGTCCGCCAGACACGCTCTTGACTACTCCCATCATGTGGTCCACTTGGACTTGCAGTCCGACTTGCGGGAACACTCCCTGTTTGACAAATTTTTGAGTGTTGATGAGCTGGATGAGTTTTGCGCTTTTCTTCCCAAATCCCTCTTCGGGCGATAGTTCGATGGTATATCTTCCGACTTTCTTGCCTTCGAGCTTTTTGTCAAGGCCCTGCAGGATCTGCCCTTCTCCGACGCAGATGATGAGGTTTCCGTATCGTTCCTTTGATCCCTCAAGGTCGTGTTCATTCGCGACCTTCTCATCTGTGGTGTCAAAGACATCTCCGTCTTTGAGTTTTGCGCTGTAGCTTACTTCAATAAAGTCCCCGTGTTTGATCTCGTCTGTCATGATTACTCCCCTATCTTTCCGCGTTTTTCAATGCTCTCAAACGGAATGAGAAGATAGAAATGGTAGTGCGGAAACCCTTTATAAATCTTGCCATAGGTCGTAGTACCGAATAAACGGTTTATGTCACGCTCGTCCTTTTCCTCGATACTGCGCAGAAAGGAAAAGGGCTCGCCGTCAGGCCGTAATAAAATTTGTTTGATGGCAAAAGTGTTGGGTGTTTGTAATGAGATCAGTGCTGGTGTCTTAGAATGAATGCATGAACCTTGTTCACAACGTCCTCAATCTTGGTCCCTGTGGTATCAATAACTAAGTCATATTGTGAGATATCATATGGGTCTGTATGGTACGTGCGGAGGAATTGTTCTTTCTCAAGTTCCATCCGTTTCTCGAGCGCTCTCTTGACTTCTTTCACGGTTGGATAATTTTCATGTTCGCGCTTGTGATTGAATATTCTCTGCGCAGCTTCGTTCATGTCCACGTCAAGGAATATCTTGATGCTCTGTGGGAGGAAATAGTATGCGAGTGTGCTATCCATGAGAAAACGATCCTCTTGTTCCCCGAGGTTTACAGTTCGCCGGTCGATTTCTTCGTTGATGGCAGGATCATGTGCAGCAAGTTCCACCATCTCAAGAACTGATTTCTTCCGTTCCTTAGCCATCTCCCTAAGGAAGTCCCCTGTCGAGTAATGCTTGTATGCAAGTTTCTGCGCGAGAAGTTTGCCAACGGTGCTTCTTCCTGCTCCGTGCTTTCCGCCAATCGTGATAATCATGGAAGTGGGAAAATGGTACGGAAGATATAAACCTAAAGTAATTACTAAAAAGTGAAAAAATATAAATTACTATCTCCTTCCGCCTTGTGCAATGGCAGTGGACTGGAAACAATACTCAAAGGATCACCCGGAATTCTTCTATGTGGACTCTGCAAGGATTGATCTGAGTTTGAATTGCAACCTTGATGACAATGTGATCCATCGCGATCCACTGGCGGCGCGTCAGTTATTGAAGAACGCGCGCCAGTTAAGTCAGGACACGGAGCATCTTGTGGACCAGCAGGGTCGGATCGTTCCTGGTGTGCTCTATTTTGGCGGCTTTGCCCATCAGCTTCAGCCGGCTCAGAATGTTGTTGCTGCTAAAGTATCTTTCGAGGCTTTTACGCTGGCTGGTAGTGAGCCTCACCCGCTCTGTTACCGGCTAGATCGCGTCCTGCCTCAGACTTCAGTCGAGGGAGCAAACATACGTACAATGACGACGCTTGGTCGTCTCCGGTATCACGGTACGGATCATCCCTCGAATGCAAGCGCCCAGGACGCATGGCTCGCTGACATCCTCGAGCGAAGCAAGCTTGGTGCATCTGGTATGGGGTATACCGACCTCCCGCATCCGGACAACTTGAGTCGTGAGCGCTTATGCTGGCAGGAAGGAATTCTTGAGACAAAGCAGCAGGGGACGTACACGGTATCCGAGAAACCCGCGAACATGCTTCGCTTGCGTATGGAAGGCGTGCTTCCTGCAGAATTATTCACGATTGATGAACTTATTGAGCACCAGCCCAAGCGCGGTTGGTTTGGGAAGACTGAGCCTCAAACATTCGTTCTTAATGGATACGGTCGCAAGCATAGTGGCGAGTATATTTTTTTGAATAAGAATAACTGTGTTGTTGATGGTGGCAAGCGTCTTGGCGAGACTGAGTTCCAGGCTTCCCTCTTGCAGGTTCCGATTACAGTGACGCCTGAGATGATCGATGCGTTTATGCAGAGTGTAGACGCTAGCGATGCGTACCAAGCGAGTTTCAGAGGGAAATTGCATCCGCTTCTTCTTGCGTCCATCGCAGTTAGGCCGTTCATGCAGTATGGGACGAAGGAGTTGCCAACCCAGCCGGTTGGTTTTACGAAAAAGGCGATTCTCGATTCGATGAAGGCGGACAAGGGTGAGTTTATGGAGCCTCAGCTCGCTTTCCGCGGACTCTCCATGCTGGCAAATACGACGATCTCTCCTGAACCGCAGGAACTGAGTGTTGTTGTGGCGCTGGATGAAGCCCGTGCGCTTGCAAGGCGTGGTCAAGTGCAGGATGGTGTTGAGGTGAAGCCGTATCTGCATATTGAGGATATGACGTTGCTCTTTTGTGTTCTCGGTGGTGACAGGCAGCCTCTTATTGGAGGCAAAGCGTATGTGAACAGGACTTGGCCTGTCAAGTTGAATCCATAATCTTTAAATAACACGGGAGAGTACCCAAAACAAGAAGTCTTCTAGAAAAGACGCCTGATCATGGGGGTAGAAAATATGTCAAACAAACAAATACAGCCAATCTTTATTTTGCCGGAAGGCGCTCAGCGCACGCAAGGCAGGAATGCACAGCGCACGAACATTTCCGCTGCAAAGCTCGTTGCCGAGACCGTGAGGACGACGCTCGGGCCCAAGGGCATGGATAAGATGCTCGTGGATTCCCTAGGTGATGTCGTTGTCACGAATGATGGCGCGACTATTCTTCGGGAGATGTCGATTGATCATCCCACTGCAAAGATGATTGTTGAAGTTGCAAAGACTCAGGAGGATGAAGTTGGTGATGGTACCACGACTGCGGTCGTCATCGCTGGCGAACTCTTGAAGAACGCTGAGGCGCTTCTTGATCAGAACATTCATCCGACGGTTATTGCGAAGGGGTATCGTGTGGCTGCCCAGCATTCGCAGGAAATCTTAAAGACGCTTGGTGAAAAGATTGGTCATAAGGATGTTGCCTTGCTTGAGAAGATTGCTCTAACTGCGATGACTGGTAAGGGTGCTGAGATTGCAAAGGAACACCTTTCTGTGCTATGCGTGCAGGCTGTTAGGAAGGTCATGGACATAAATGAGGATGGGACTATTGCTGTTGATTCCTCGAACATCAAGATCGAGAAGAAGATTGGTGGTGCTGTTGAGGATTCTGAGCTTATTGAGGGTATTGTGCTCGATAAGGAACGTGTCCATCCCGGTATGCCAAAAAAGATTATGGATGGGAAGATCGCATTGATTGACGCGGCAATTGAGGTTCGTTCAACGGAGACAGATGCGAAGATCCAGATCTCCGATCCTTCGCAGATGCAGTCCTTCCTCGATCAGGAGGAGAATATGATTCGCCAAATGGTTGAGCGTGTCGCAGCATCTGGTGCTACGGTGGTATTCTGCCAGAAGGGTATTGATGACCTCGCCCAGCACTTTCTTGCCAAGCGCGGTATCTATGCCTGTCGTAGGATTTCAAAGACTGACATGACAGCTCTTTCCCGCGCGACGGGAGCAACGATTGTGAGCAGTATCAAGGAGCTTTCGGCAAAAGACTTGGGCAAGGCAGGTATCGTTGAGGAAGTCCGCATTGGCGACGAGGACATGACGTATGTGCGTGAATGCAAGAATCCAAAGGCAGTTACGATCCTTGTGCGTTCGGGAACAGATCATGTGGCTTCTGAGATAAAGCGCGCGATGGAGGATGCGGTTGGCGACGTGATTGCCACGCTCCGTGGAGGCTATGCTGTCGCAGGTGCTGGCGCTGTTGAGATGGAACTAGCGCGTCACATCCGCAAATACGCAAATTCCTTGTCGGGTCGCGAACAGCTTGCTGTGCAGGCGTTTGCGTCTGCGATCGAAGTCATACCAAGGACGCTTGCGGAGAATGCAGGTCTTGATCCAATCAATGTGTTGACCGAGCTGAAAGCCGCGCATGACAAGGGCGAAAAATACGCTGGTATTGATGTGTTCACGGGCAAGACGGTTGATTCCTGGAAGAAGGGAGTCATTGAGCCGCTCCGGATCAAGACACAGGCGATTTCGTCCGCTTCAGAGGTTGCTATCATGATCCTGCGCATTGATGACGTGATTGCCGCATCTGCATCAGGTCCGCAGATGCCTGGAGGTCCAGGTGGCATGCCTCCTTTGGATATGTGAACCGGGGGTCACCCTTGATCAGACCTTGTCCTTAGCCAATTTTTGAAGAGGATTAATTGAGATCCTGCTCATCGAGAGTGGTACGGTGCGTGAAATTATGTTCCCGCTCTCCCATGACAGAGTCTCGTGTGCGAAAGCAGTACTGATCGCGCTCTTCAGGTGTCATTGAACGCTCGAGGTAAAGCACATCTTCTGCGAGAACAAAATCTTTTGTTCCTGGAAATGCGGGAGTGAGCTTTCCCTCTTCAACCATCATATCAATGGTCAGTGGGTACACGCAAAGCCTATCCGAGGCGATATGCGATCCCATGATCTTCATGAGGCCGTCTCGGCATTCCTGAGTAACATAGGATCCATTGTCTCTCACGAGAATTGCACCTCCTTCCTTTTGTTGAACAATCTGGGCGAGGCTTTGGCGCTCAACTGCGCTGATGTAGCCGATTTTCATGAGTTCATAAAGAGTGTTCTGGAGTCCAAAATACCTGCGGTCATTGATCGTGATGCAGTGATCATCATTAATCGGGGCAGGAGTGTCTTCAGAAAAGAGGCCCTCGTCATCTTGCTCCATCCGCTTTTGTCTTCGGCGGCGGTAGTGTGCGTTCATAGGTTTGCTTTTCAAATTTCTTGCTTTAGTTCGTGCGTGATCCTCGATTGTTTGGAGTAATGTTATGATTATTTCATTGCGCGCATCGGGCCGCTTCGCGTGGTCTTCCAGTTCGTATCTCGGTTCATGTCCATAGAACGCGTGGATTTTTCCCAGGATTCCTGGCAGTTGAGTGTGAGGGATCTGTTCATCGGGTTTTCGTCGTAGTTCTGCCTGGAGGCTGTCGCGGTGTGCAGGGACGCAGTTAATGATGTCCTCATATCTCATGGGTTCATGTCGTTCAGTAACTGAGGCTAATAGGCGGTGCATATCAGGGTGGAGGCTATCGAGAATTCGCCGCTCTGTTGTGGTGTCACGTGGATTACCAACCGCATCCATAACGAGGAGATTGTGTGTGCCTAGTTCCCCATGGATATAGTGTGCTTGCTCGCTTCCGTTGACGTTCTCTCTGACTCTCATGAGAAATCGGATCCTGCGCGTAAGCATACACCAATATTGTTTTTGGATATTTATAATCTGATGTTTTCCTGGATGGTTTTTTCCACTCTGGAATAGCAGTTGTTGGAGCAACTCCACTGGTTCATGGATCGTTCACTTGTCACCCCCAGTATACAACAAGCCTGATGTTCGTTTCTTCAAACACATAGATATTTAACCAGAAAGCGTATTCCAATAGTAAATTGTTGGAGGTACAAGTATGAAGAAATACGTTATTGGTATTTCGCTCGCGCTGGCGGCGATCTTGATCGCTGTTGCAGTATACGCGTGGGCATACGACACAGACGGTGGTTACAATGTCTGGCAGCAAGGTACATGCATGGATCAGGTATACCCGTATAATCACACGGATGTATGCATGAGTAAATCCATGCTGAAGGAGTTTTATCCGTGGACGAACCCGTACAATTTCACGTACTGCGCACACAGTAATGTAACATGCAGCTCATTCAATGCAACGTGCAGGAATGGCAAGTGTGTTCGAATCAATGTGACCGCAAAGACGCAAGCGATTACGTCTGCGGAACCCTTGATGGTCGTCCCCTTTGAGAGGAATTGAATTCCTGGATGAACATAGCGTTGTATTCATCATTTTTTTATCATTTTATTATCTTTTCAATCTTCTTTTTATCATTCATCAATACTAACAAATACTTATAAACCCTGGCGTGTATCATAGGATGAATCATCGGGGGGATACTGCATGGTTGAAGAAGAATACACGATTCTGCCTCATAAGGAAATACAAGAATTGAAAGCCGAGCTTGAGAAGATCAAGCGTAATCCGAATATTGTGGATAATTCTCTTCGCGAATCGCTTGAGAACCTGAACGGCTCGTTAAGTGGCCTCATGGGTGTCTTTAAGGAAGCAACGCAGGAAATGCGTCTTGAGGAGGGTGAGGAATCGCTTCTCAATAAGAAGCTTAATCCAGTTATTGACCGCCTTGATACCGTGATCGATCAGAACCAGAAAATCGCTGAAGGTATTGTAGCTATCGCCGATATCTTGAAAGCGCTCCCCGATCGTGTGGCTCGTGCGTCAAAAATGCAGGATCAGAACAAGATGAAGTCTGACGTCCAGTTTATGCAGGCGCCCGTCGTCCATCCCATGCCTCAATTTAACCAGCCAACACAGCAGATGCCTCAGATGCCACAAATGCCTCAGATGCCACAGGTGCAGCAGATGCGCGAACCTTGGGACATGGGCACCGAATTTGAGGGCGCAGTCGCACCAATGAATGCTGATCCTCTCATGCAGCAGCAGGCATCAGGTCAGGATCCGTATGCGTTCGGCCAGGACTCGTTTAGTCCTCAGGGCCCACCGCAGCAGGGACAGGGATTCCCTCCGCCGCCTCCACCGCCATCTGCACCGAGGAAGCGTTCATTCTTTGGTTTTTAAAATGCAACGCCCTCCCGAGCTCACGAATGTTGGTGTGAGCAAGCATAAAGTACGAAAATTCATGTGTCATTTATACCGTGTATCCCGGATGAGGGAGGAACGGCGTATTGCAAGGATGAACCTGCATAATCAGCTCGCAAAGTTAAAGACACTTCAGGTTGGTAATGAGCAAAAACGCCAGAAGCTCGTCCGCGAGATTCAGAATCTTGAACATTTAATCAACATTGTTGTTGATAACGAGCACAAGAACGTGACGGTAACTCCGCAGGGAGCGCTCGCTCATACGGCGCTGCGTCAGCGCGTCAACGAGTTATATGATAAGCTGTCAGAATACTTGAAGTACCAGAAATCTCGGGAGCGTAGAATCCAGGACCTTGAGCAGAAGATCCAGGGTCGTGCGAAAGCGTTCTTTCATCCTGAGCATACGGCAAAAGTCCTAGCTCGTATTGATGAACTCGAGAAACGGCACTCATTCCTCAGGGATCATGGATTGGCTTCTCCTTCAGACCTCGATCAGATCCGTGAAAAGCTTGATGCGTTGCGTTCCAAGCTTTTGTAATTCGTAGATATGCCTTCAATTCTCTCACTCTATTGGCAAGCACTATCAATGGACTGAACTATAAGGAATTAGGATGAGCAACCAGAATACGCTAACACTAAGTACAGAAGGCTTCTAATACGGGGATAAAAAAAAGGGAAAAATTAAAGGTCCTTCGCCATGACTGTCTTGCGGTTATTTGCTTCCGCGCGTGAGCATGCCGCCTTGATCATGTCCTCAACCTTTTTGTTGAGCGCATCGGCGAAATCTCCCGCCACGTTGAAGTCCTTTGCAACTTCTTTGATATTTGCTTTGACGATTAGTGACATCTCATATCACCCCGATTAGCCCTTGTATCCTCATTATTTAAATGTTGTGGCCAATAACGCCTCACCGGGTAGTGTTTCGTGCGGTATTGAGCATTTCCTGATATCTTCGTGCGGTTGCGGCCCATCCTCCCGTTCTCGCTTCATTGTATCCAGTTCCCGGAAACATGAGCCCTCTGCCGACATTCACGATAACGCGGTCCTTGAAGAAGTATCGCCAGATTGCTTGTGCCTCCCCTCCTTGCGCCCCAACTCCTGGGAGTAGGATGAGCATGTGTTGTCTGCCGAGGTAGTATTGGACATCATCGAGTTCTTGGTTCGTTATATGGTTTCTAGGGCTTGGTGCGCCGATGACGACACCGTCGAGCCCGCTTGCTGCTGCATCATGTGCTAGTTGGATGTATCTGAGGACATGCGGTCCACCGGGGTGTTTTCCCATTGGTGGTACGTGGAAGACGTGCCCTTCGTAATACCTCTCCTCGCTGTGGACGGGGACAAGCATGAGTTTTGCCTGCTCGTATTCCTTGTTGCTCATGAGGCACATCGTAATGCCTCCAATTCCTCTGGTGTGGAGCTGTGTGGCCGCTTCCGTTATATTTTCCGCATACGGAGCGATCGTGACCGCGTCTGCCCCGCGGCGCACGCCGTGGTAGAATCCTGCGTCGTTTGTTTCCCCGATGTCCGCTGCCTTCCCGTCTTGGATGACTACAAGATCAAGTGACTTCGCAAGGCTAATCACGTGCCCAAGTGCCGCAAGGTCTTCTTCGCCCGCCCAGTACTGCATGTTGGGTTTTACTGCCGCGCAGAAGGGTGCGACTGCTTCTATGTACTGGAGTGACCAGTCCCGTTTTGAGACTCCGGATGGAAGGCCGTGTTCTCCCCGTCCCATATCATAATCTGCCGGATCAAGTCCTGCGCAGAGTACGCTGTTTTTTCGCTCGACTGCGGCGAGCCACTTGTCTTTGAAGCTCATAGGGCGCCTCGTGTTCGGAGCGCAAGATCAATTGCTTCTTCTTGCCGATTTTTGTGCTGATACCATTCGGGATTCCTCTGATAGTCCATGATGAGGGCCCACTCGTTTGGTTGCATGACTTCTTCCAGCCATGGTAGGCCTTCTTCCATTGTGATAAGGGAGTGGCACCGCATCCGGTATTTTCCTGCTTCCTTTCCTCCCCCTCGGTCAAGGACGATCGCGACATCATCGATCGTTGCGTTCGCGATGCCGCGATGCGATAGTGAGTGCCTGCAAATTTCTCGTGCAACAACTTTGCTCGCAAAGTCCGTCGCCACATCATCGATGAGGCATATTCGTGTGCCATCCTTGTAGTCTCCTTCCAGGATTTCTTTCATGCCATATCCTGTTGCTGCCATATTTTGCAAGAGCTGTCGGGCTTCTTCCTCTGTTTTTGGTTTGGCACCGATTGGACGTGTATATCCATACGCGAACGGGTCCTTTCCGCTCATCGCGACAATCGCGGCAAGCGGTACACCTGCCATCTCAATGCCAACAAGATGATCAACAAGTGGCATTCCATCCTGTCGCATAGCTTTGAAAATCATGTCATACATCGCTTTGCCGATGTCTTTCGCAAGGTCCGGGTGGCTTCCAAGTGGTCGCAGGTTGAGATACCATGGGCTCCAGCGTGCACTGCGAAACCTCCATCCCTGGTGCATGTGTTCGTGGTTTGGCGTGTTGTACAGTGTTTGGAGGAGATTTTCCTTGTATATCCCTTGGAGCAATTCTTTTGGCGATGTCATCAGTTTTCCACCTCAGAGAATTTCATAGAACGATATCATTAAACTGATCGCATTTAATGCTTGCTCTGTGGTGTTGTCCCAGGAAGATTGCGAATTACTGGTGGGTGTACCAGAAGATGCGTGTACCTTCCTCGAGCGTTCCTTCGATAGCATCAAGCCTGCAGAATCCGAATCGTTCGAACTGGATGACCTCTCCTTCTTTGATCTGTTCGAGATTGTGCTCGGCGAGTCCTTGGATGATCGAAAGGTCGTTCTTCATAATCTTCACGCGAAAGTGTCGTGTATTCGCTGGTAGCCAGTGGATCAGTCTCTTGCCGTGCCCCTTGAAGTCGCTGTGTTCCTTGCTCTCAAAGACGTACTGCTTCCCGCGTCTTCGGAAGTTGAGGCATTCCATCAGTCGTACGAGCTCTCCGTCCTCGATGCTTTGCAGGTCCTTTGACGATACGATGAATGATCCGTCGATGGAGAATGGCCGGCCGCCTTTTTTCTCATTTGGGTTGAGGTGCAGATCGGTGCAGAACTTGGGGCTTCCTTCGATTGTGATCGTTATCGGATCTGAGATGAAGAAGTATCGCCTTGCGATTGGTTCCACGATCTTTCTGTTCTGCACGATGAGGTCATCCCATGTGAGTGTTGCCTCGCTTTTCGTGATTCCTGTGTTCATGACAAAATGTGCTATCGCTCCTGGCTGAAATCCTCTGCGCCGCAGGGCCACAAGAGTAGTGAGTCTGGGATCGTCCCATCCTCTGAATTCACCGTTTCCAATCTTTTCTCTGATGATGCGTCCGCTGCTTTCGACGCCGACCATGTTGAATCGTGCGAATTCGTAGATCTTTGTTTCGGGAAATCCTAGCGTTCGCTGGATGAGTCTGTGGAGTTCGTTGCGCAGCTCGAATTCTTTGCTCCGAAGTCTGTGTGTGACGCCTGTGATTCCGTCCATGACCGGATTTTGGAAGTCGTATGTTGGCCACACCCTGAATTGTTTTCCAAGGCGTGCGTGGTCCGCTTCGATAATGCGAAATAGCGCTGGGTCTCGCATTGTTGCGTTTTTGTGCTCCATGTCGATTTTCATGCGGAGGAGTGCGTCTCCTTCGTGCGACTCGTGCATGTTCTTCCATGCGGCTAGCGCTTCGCTCGGGTGTTGGTGCCTGCATGCGCACGCCCTCATGTCTTCCCGTGCTTCCTTGATCGCCTCGCTCGTGCACGTACAAACGTATGCGTGTCCTTTGTTGATGAGTGTTTCGGCGAGGTTGTAGAATCGTTCCATATGATCTGATGCGTAATGGATGGCGTCAGGTACAATCCCTAGCCATTGCATGTC
The DNA here is from genome assembly GCA_964455675.1 of uncultured Methanosarcinales archaeon. Taxonomy (GTDB): domain Archaea; phylum Nanobdellota; class Nanobdellia; order Woesearchaeales; family CAYVYK01; genus CAYVYK01. The sequence goes on along the minus strand of CAYVYK010000008.1, from coordinate 8,747 downwards.
ATTGAGGATGATGGTGTAAAATTCGTCTCTTGCGAGCTCTGGGTTGGTGTCTTCAAATCGTAAGTAGAAGCTTCCTTGGTACTCTTTCGCGAGGTTATAATTGAGGAGTGCTGCTTTTGCGTGTCCAATGTGGGGATACTTGCTTGGTTCTGGTGGGAATGCGGTGATCACGCGTTCTCCCTTCTCGATGTTCAGGAAGCCAAAGAGGTGTCGTTCCTCCTGTTTATGTTCGAGGAGTTCGGGGGCGTGCTTGTGCAGTTCCAGAAGTTGTTCCTCGGCGGATAGCGTATTGACGTCTGCGACGATTGATTTGATCTCTTCCATGAGCTGCTTGGCTTCCTTCGCGAGTTCAGGGAACTGTCCGATGACTTTGGAGATCACATTTCCGGGGTTTGCTTTACCATCAAACCTGATGGCATTTTGTAGACTATAATTCCGGATGGAACGTTGAATCCTGTCGTTGAATGTCATGCTCCAAGGGGGAGGTCAGCTCTATTTATATTTAATGGGCTCTTTGAATGAATAGACTTAGAAATTTTGGAATTCAGGTCTGCTGTATGAGAAAGATTGACTTGCTCGGTTGGGAGTTTAAGTATCCGAAGCTGGTTGGTCTTGTCATCTGTATCATTCTTGCCTATGTCGTCTTCTCCGCTCCTGGTGTGGCAGATTTGGTGAACAGCTTGGGTGAGTGGGGCTACGTGGGTATTTTCATCGCAGGTATTTTTTATGCGTTTGGATTCACTGCTCCCTTCTCTGCGGGGTTTCTGGTTACGCTGCATCCTGAGCATGTTGTCTTGTGCGCCTTAATTGGTGGCCTTGGTGCTCTTGCTGGGGATATGTTGATCTTCCAATTCATTAGGATTGGTTTTCGTGATGAGTTTGATGAATTGCGGAAGTCTGATGTCATCCGGTTTTTTGACCGCTTTGTGAACTGGAGCGTTGGCAGATCACTGAAGATCTATCTCTTGTACACGCTGGCGTGTTTTGCGCTTGCCTCTCCGCTTCCTGATGAAATTGGTATCGTTCTGCTCGCCGGCCTGACCAACATCAAAGTGGGCATCATGGGTTTGCTGGGATTCTTCTTGAATACGCTGGGAATTCTATTACTTCTGTCACTTTAGGTAGTCGAAAAGTCTATAAAGGGGCTGATGGTGGAGTAATCGCATGGTTGCTGTGAATATGATCCTGCTGGTGGTTGCGGGGATACTTTTCTTTGGTTTCATTGCTGAATTCATTTTCAAGAAGTTTGGGATTCCGGATCTTCTGTTGCTCATCATTCTCGGTTTTATCATTGGCCCTCATGGCTTTGGCTATGTGAGTCCTGAACAGCTTGAATCAGCGGCGCCAGTGTTTACCACCTTCGCGCTTCTGTTTCTGCTGTTTGACGGTGCTTTCAACATTGATCTTTCATCATTCATGCGGGGCCTGTCCAAGAGCCTAGGCATTACGATGGTTAACTTCGTGGTTTCAGCGTTGGGCATTACTATTGTTGTTTTTATTGCCGGAAAATTTCTATGGGATTTCACATTCATGCAGGCTTTGCTTACTGGTCTGACGCTTGGAGGTATTTCTTCGGCGTTCGTGATTCCTCTCATTAAGCAGTTGCCGCTAAAGAGTGATACGGTCTCGATTTTAACGCTTGAGTCTGCCATAACTGATGTCCTCTGTATTGTCGGGGCGATTACTGCCATCGAGATAATCAAGGTAGATTCGTTCCAGATGCAGGTCATGTTGAGCACCATCGCTTCAATCTTTGCAGTCGCGGGACTCATCGGAATTGTCGCTGGTGTTGTGTGGATATTCTTGGTCGTGAATGTTCTCAAGGAGCACAAGTCCTACATGGTCACTATTGCCTATGTGATACTTGTATACATCATTGCTGAGTTCCTTCATGGAAATGGCGCAATTGCTACGCTCTTCCTTGGTTTAATGCTTAGGAACTCCAAGCAGCTTACGGAGCTTTTCCAGCGTATTGTGTCCCATGATCAGCAGAAGGCTAAGCAACCGATTGGTGTTGCGGTCACAACGCATTATGAGGAATTGTTTTATATGCAGATTTCTTTTTTCCTGAAGACATTCTTTTTCGTGTACATCGGTATCCTCTTTAGGATTAACAATCCTTATGAGCTCATTCTTGGTATAGCAATCGTAGCCTTGCTCCTTGGCTCAAGGCAGGCCTCTTCTTTCCTGACAAAGGAGTTTCCGGATTATGACCGCCGTATCGTGAATGCCCTATTTGCGCGAGGTCTCGCCGCTGCTGCCATCACCCAGATGATCGTCCTGAATGAGGTTCCGAACGCCACGGTGATTGCTGGTATTGTGTATGTCGTGATTGGTCTCTCGATACTGTTCTCGTCCATTCGGGTCTTGATGATCCACCGTTCTGCTGGAGTTGCAAAAACCGCCTCCTAGCGTAATCACAAATTTTTTAAAGGGGCCGTCTTTCTTCCTCTCTGGGGGCCAGTAGCGTAATCCGGTATCGCGCTCCCATGGCATGGGAGAGACTTCGGGTTCAAATCCCGACTGGTCCATCGCTTGCGATGGACCAGGAGGCTTAAAAAATCCGTGAAGGGTTTTTTATTGTCGACTGGTCCAGTTTGCCCGACTGCCTTTCCCAAATGAGGTAATAATGAAAATCGGAATCATCTCAGACACGCATGATAACATTCGAAACGTGATTAAGGCAGTTCTTATACTTCAGGAGAATAAGGTTGACTTGGTCATTCATTGTGGTGATATTATTTCTCCGGCTGTCATACCTCATTTCGAGGGGTTAAAGACAGTCTTTATTCGGGGTAATAATGATGGTGATCCCGCGCTGCTTCGTGAGCGCATTTCTGAGATCGGTGGGGAATTCTTTGACGATATTGCCGAACTTGAGTTGGGAGGAAAGAAGTTCGCAATCTACCATGGACAGATCCGTTCGCGTCTTGATGATCTGATTGAATCGGGGCGCTTTGACTACATACTCACCGGGCATACTCACACCGTGCGTGATGATAGCATTGGTGGTACTCGCGTTTTGAATCCTGGTGCGCATTTTTGGAATTGTGAGAACACGATCATGATTTTGGATACGTCAACGAACGAGGTGGAGCTGATTGATATCTGGCAGGAGGAGGCGGAGGAAATTTGACAGAGATTGATACTGCCAAGGTGAAAGTGGTCTTCTTTGACTTCTGGGGTACTCTTGTCGAGAATGGAGTCCTGCCTTCTCCGATTAAGGAAGCTCGTCGTATCCTCTGGCTGAACCAGATGGAATTCAGTGAGTTTGTTGTCCGCTTTGAGGCCGCATTCATGCGCGAGGAATTCCCTTCGCTTCGCGAGGCGTTCTCCGCTGTCTGCAGGGAATTCAAGCTGACGCCAAACGAGCATCATGTGGACCAGCTTATCGGTCTTTGGAACAAGAATCGTCTCCTCGCAAAACCCTTCCCTGAGGTTCTTGAGGTTCTTGCCTCGCTCAAGAAGAAGTATAAGCTAGTGCTCGTTTCAAACACGGACTGCTTTTCCATTCAGGAAGTCATTGAGAAGTACAAGCTTGCCCAGTACTTTGATCTTGTGCTGCTCTCCTGTAAGGTTGGTAAGCTCAAGTCAGATCCGGAACTTTTTGCGCAAGCCCTGGAGACTCTTAATCTCACGGCAGAAGATGCTCTGATGGTCGGGGATAGCATAGATTCTGATATTCGTAGTGCTGAAGCTGCCGGTATTCCTGCACTCCTTCTTGACCGCAAGGATCGCCGTGAGTTCTCACCAAAGATTTCTAACCTGTACGAGCTGCAGGAGATGCTGAATGCGGGAATTTGACGACCTTGTTGCCGCGATCCGTCTTTCTATGAAGAAGTGTCCCTGGATGAGGGAGCAGACGATTGAGTCCTATAAGCACCAGCTGGTGGATGAGGCGCATGAGGTCCTTGAGGCGATTGATGCTGGTGATGATGAGAACTTAAAGGAGGAGCTTGGTGACATCATCTATGATGCGCTCTGCCTCGCGATCATGGCGGAATCGCAGGGAAAGTTTTCTACAGAGGGTGTCATCTCAACCGTGACAGAGAAAATCAAGCGGAGGAAGCCTTGGGTGTTTGGTGACGTTGTGATTTCCACTCCCGAGGAAGCCGTGAAGATGTGGAATGAGATCAAACATAGGGAGAAGGAATCCCACAAATTATTATAGGAGTTCTCTCTTGAAGGACCTGGGGGGATTCACATGCAGGATGAAACTTGTGTTTTTTGTAAGATACGGGATGGTAGTATTCCTTGTCTGAAACTCTATGAGGATGAGTCCGTGCTTGCTTTTCTTGACATCGCTCCTGTTGCCAAGGGACATACGCTGGTGATTCCAAAAGATCATCATCCTGATATCTTTGCTATTCCTGAGAGCGTATTTGGCAGGCAGATGTCTGCCGTCCATAGGATTGCCTCGCATCTCAAGGCCGCAACGAACGCAGAGGGCATGACGATCTCTATGGCGAATCATTCGGCCGCAGGTCAGTCGGTGTTCCACGCGCATGTTCATCTTATTCCTCGTTATCATAAGGATGGCCTTCCCGCTTGGCCTCAGAAGAAGTATACACCAGGAGAAGCCGAGCGCATGCAGAGGAACATTGTCGAGCGTATGCGCACCATTCCAAAGTGAATCGAGAACCTCATTTGCAGCAATCCTCCAGATCCGAAAAGCCACACTCAGTAGAGGGAGATCATTCAATCAATCGCCACAGAGGCATCATTCAAGCGCAGCTTGAAGATGCCGACCGAGACCCACCGACCGGAGGGAGGTGGATCGTCCTACTCTGATAATATGATAGTGAACCGCACTTAGTTGACATCATTAGCGGAGGGAGGTGGATCGTCCTACGATAGTGTTATAATACAGGATACCGTACAGTGGGAAGAGCCATAATAGGTCGATACCTACATTCTGACTTTTTCCGCAATACTTAATAACCAAGTATCGTATCGTTACGATATGCCTGAAGTTGTTCCCATCGTGGATGAGCACGATCATATCATTGGCAGCGAAAAACTTTCTGTTGTGCACACGAGAGGGTTGTTGCATCGTGAGACTTATGTATATCTTATCAACGAAAAGCGGGTGTTATTGCAGATGCGTGCGGATAATGGTCTGTGGGATCATTCTGCTGCCGGTCATTTTCCAGTGAATGAATCTTATCTTGAGGGGGCGATGCGGGAACTTCGTGAGGAGCTCGGTCTAACGGTATCGCCCGAAGAATTCCAGGAGATCGCATTCGAGCTGTTTGAGTCGAGGCGTTCTGTCCGAAACAACGTCCGTTTTGCGAGGGTGTTTCTGGTGCGCCTCAACCTACCGTTGAAAAGCATCAAGATCGACCCTAATGAAGTCAAGAAAGTGAAATATTTTGACAAGCCCGCCGTGGAGGATCTGCTCGAGGGGGTTACTGTCACGGATAGTGCGAGATACATCCTGAAAAAATATATTCTTCCGCTTATATAGCCTCCCTGTCGTTTTCGATACGTTTTTATCCTTTGCGTTCCTTGTGGATGAGATGAAGCCTGGCGAATACCTGAGAAAAGGTAAGGTATTTCTTTGGAAGGAAACGTTTGCCATCGTCAAATCAAAGAAGGTTGACTACTATGCATTCGCGAATATCGTGGACAAGAACGAGATCACGCTCATCGTCGACCAGACGAGGATTAATTTGAAGAATGTTATTCGGATGGACAGGGATTGGAAGATGTTCACATTTGACATGGTGCTCCCCTTCGAGCTTGTTGGTTTCATCGCTACCGTTTCAAAAGCCCTTGCTGCAGAGGGTATCGGGATTTTCACAGTGTCTGCGTTTTCGACAGACCACATTCTCGTGAAAAAGAAGGACGCGCTAAAGGCGAAAAAGAAGCTTGAGTCTCTTGGGTGTGTTGTTCAGGACCGCTGAACGATCTTCATTGTTCCGCTTGGAAGGAGTCTGATGATCTCGTCAAGTTCTCCGCCGAGTTCTTTTTTAATTTTCTTTGCGATGTCCGATGGCTTTGTTGAGCCTTGCTTGATGATAAGGTACTTTGCGCAGTGCTTTTTGACCGCGTTGAGGGGGCCGCACATGATGCGTCCGTCAGGTAGTGCGCCGATGCTGACATTGATTTCGTTCGGGAGGTAGTTTGTCTTTCCATGCACAACGAATGCGCCCTTTCCAAGGTACTCTCCTGCGCGCGGTGTTTTGGTCAGCTGTTCGGGTTTGACATAGAATACGTCGCTTGCTGAAAGGCCAAGCTTGAATGCTCTCGAGAATGAGCATGTCGCGTCGGCAACTTCTCCCAGGCTTTCGCTATCGACAGGTTTCCCTTCTGTCTTGACGATGAAGAACGGGCTCCCTGCCATGTCCGTGTGAAAGACGACGTCGTGTGCGTCGGTGTGTTTTTTCACGATGATATCGTTCGTGGTCGCGTCCCTTCCCCCGATGACGAGGAATCCGCTTGATGTGATAAACCATCGGAATTTCTCATACCACTCTTTGTGCCGTCGTGTTCTTGTCGTTGCCTGTTCCTGTTCTTCCTTCTTCGCTTCGATCTTTGCGAGGTCTGCGTGTGCTTTCAGGATCGCTTTTTCTGCTCCAAGGATTTTTTTCTTGAGGGATTTTGCCTTCTCAAAGTAGGTTGCCGCGTTCTGTTCCGGACTCTTCGTGTAGTCAAGCTCAATCCTCATGGTGAAAGCCCTGGTTTTTTGATGTATGCAAAGTATCCAATAACAAGTGAGAAAACAATCATCATGATTGCTACAGGTAGGATCGGTGGTATGAGGAGGAGTCCAAGCACGAAGCATATCGGCGCGAGGATCTTCCAGATGAATCGCACCTGGAATTCGCCGTAGGATGTGTCAATCTGTGGGCTTTTCTGCTTGATCGGTTTTTCTTTTTTCACGTTCTTGAGAGAATCTATTGCGACTTCAGGGAATACTTGTCCGCTATGCCCGCACGACTGGCAGACATACATCCATGGGACGCCGAAGGTGGCATGGAGAGGGTTGCTCTTTTCTACTTCTACTTTAGCGCTCTTGCATTTTGGACAGATTCGGAGGTATTTCACTTTTGCCATGCGGCATGTGCTGGAGTACTACTATAAAAAATCTACTGGAGCGGATTTCTGATGAGTTGGACATATTTTCCGTTTTCGCGGTCGGGGAGATAGTGCTGCGCGAGTCCTTGGAGCTGTTCGGGCGTTGCCGCTCGCATTCGCTGAAGTATCATTTCTGGATAAAGGCCGATGTCGTGGTATGCGGAGAGCATGTTGAGCATGCCTTGCGTGGACTCGAGGACTTGTGTCACTTCATGCTGGGTTGATCTGATGACGCGATCGAGGTCTCGTTTGGGAATCTTTTCATCTTTCAGCGCTTGCATGACATCAAATATTCCTTGTACGGCATGTTCGGTTCGTGCCGCGTCGAATTTTCCGTTAGTCTCGATGGATCCATAGTGCAGGGTCACCTGTTGCGTTGCGGATACGTGGTAGCAGAGGCCTTGCTCTCTGCTGAGTCGCTGGTGGAGCCGTGAGTAGGGTCCATAGCCCATCACCCATCGTAGCATATCAAGTGCCATAGTATCGGGGTGTGCAGCAGGTTCGGTCAGGAAGCCAATGGTAATCTGCGATTGTGGCAGGTTGTTGTTTCTATCCGCGGATGGTTTGAGGTCAGGCGCGTTAGCGTTGATAATCTCAGGTCGTGATGGTCCGCGTACTGGTGGTACAATTTGCGGGGCGTACTCATGGCATGGAAATCCCCCGAAGATGCGGTTGACCGTTCTTTCGATTCTTTGCGGGATTTTTCCCGCGATGAAGAGTACCATGTGCGATGCCTTGTAGCCGCGCTCATGGATCGATAGAAGATCTTCGCGTGTTGCTCGTTCGACGACTTCGAATTCTCCGTCGACTTCTCGCGTGAATGGGTGCTCCCCGAGGAATCTTTGCTGGTATTCTCTATGAGCCGGGTAGGCTGGGGTGTTTCGTCCTCGTGCTATCTCTTGCAGGATCCTTTGCCGTTCCTGATCGACGCGTTTTGCGTCGAGCCTCGGATGAAATACCATGTCTGCGGCAAGTGTAAGCCATCCTTCAAGGTCGTCCGCAAGTCCCTTCATGGTATAGTTTGTGACGGTGTGGCTTGTAGAGGCGTTTGAGGACGCGAGTTCGGAAAGCCATTGGTCTTGCTCTTCCGGAGAATGCCGATATGTTCCTCCATTGATGACTGCATGCTCGAGAAAGTGGGCAAGCCCTTCTTCTCCGCTCCGTTCGTTTATGGCGCCGAATTCTACGCGCAGTGTTGCCGCTACATTAAGTGAGGGCGTTTTCTGCGCGACGAGATGAAATCCGTTCGGTAGCACGGTGTCAATGGGTGAGATTATACTTTTCATGCTCTCTGGGGGCTGTTTGCGATTTATAAAGCTATTGTTTATATGCTACCGGATGGTGACAACAAAATATGTCCATGCAGGGAAAGTGTCCATCGTGCGAAAGAATGTATTCAGAATCGGATGCGTTGCGCCAAGTCTTTGCGAGGCCTTCTGCAATCACAAACTCGGCGCAAATCTTTATAAACACCCGTAAAGTCCACTGCCCCATGCTCCGGTAGTGTAGTCCGGCCAATCATACAGCCCTCTCACAGCCTTTTGACCCCATTCGCCCTTCGGGCTCAGGGGTAAAAAGCCTGGGGAAAAAATACGTCGTCTTCGGCGACAAATCCCTTTGGAATCTGGAGTGAGGCTGCGACCCGGGTTCAAATCCCGGCCGGAGCA
>CAYVYK010000007.1:24557-109599 GCA_964455675.1 uncultured Methanosarcinales archaeon | reverse complement strand
CTTTTCTTGTTGAGCCTTTAGGGCGAAACAAGAAAAGGGCTGGCGGCCGTAAGTAAAAATTCCGAAAAAGACACCCTTATAAAGTAGTAACATTATTAAATGGAGATATATCTATAGCCCGCTCGGTAGGGCGATTGTAGATGGGGCAAAGACAGATGACGAACGGTCACTTCGCTGCCATGTATGGTGCGATGGCAAAGAAGAGGCTGGAACAAGAGTTGAGATTTCTAAGGCACACACAGGAATATGCGGATTTCGCAAAGGCTGCCGAGGCTATTACCTCGTACGACGACTTACAACAATGGGCTGGAAGTCTGCCAACGCCGGAAGAAACGGCTCAGAAGACTGCCGAGGAGATCAGACGCGAGTATCATCTGGTGTCTGCTCAAATCGAAGAATTAAAGCGGCAGCGTGATGATGAGATTAGGAATGCAGAGCCAGTACCGTCAAGGTTCAAATCGGCTCTTATTGATCGTCTTGCCGCTACAGTTCCCGTGAAAATGGATGAAGAGCCTAAAAAATGTGGAATCATCGGGCAGAAACTTGAGGAGCTTGTGGAACAATATCTCCTCGTGCATCCTGTCGCAAATCCTGGTTTCACAGAGGGTGATATAGTACGAGTTAACAGTATGGTGGGCTATGATTTTGAGGACGGCACAGCCCAGTACCATTATGGCGGCGATATATCCGATCTTCCGCTTGGAACTCGCGTTATAGTACTTGCTTCTGATCCAAATCTCGTGACCGTAAGACCCTACAACGGGGAGCGGTTGGTCAATGAGAAAGGTCAATCCTGGCTTTTGCACCCATCGGAAGTTGAGCAAGAGGGAGCAAATTTCTATAATCGATTAGTGCAGGAAGCCGGATCCGTGAATGCGGCCGCCAAATTACTTGTTGCCGAGGCAACTCGTGAGCTTTATCCAGATCTGCTCGGTGAGGCAAAAGAGCAAATCCGTGCTCGCTTTGACGAGCTCATCTTGCAGAAACTTTCCAGTCTTCGTCGAAAATATGATCTGAAGGATGAAAACCTCCGTGCGATTGCAGAAGGCAAGGGTCCAGTGATAGATGTTGTTGCGTATGACCATGAGCAAGTCACGCTTCCGTTTTCTGATGCTGCAAAACTCGCGGAAATGTTTTTAAAGCAGAAGACAGGTCGCGAAGTGAAAATCCGTGGTGATATCGGTGATGAGGGTCAGTTCACATCCGCGGTGGCCGCTGCGGCAGGGCAAGTAAGTAAAGACCCCTCGCTCGCTGGAAATATCATCAGATGGATGGGCGCTTTGCTCGCCCAGGAACACTACCTCGTTGCTCGCGAGCTGAATGTGAATGAGCCAACAAGTGATGTTGTTGGAGCAATATTTTCCCGTCTGATGGCAAAAGATGGTGAGCCTTGGACGCGTCGGCTCATGCTCTACAATGATCGCGATATGTATAGGGGTGGCGATCCGTTCTCACCGCCCTCAGAGCAGCTGGTGAGGGTGCTGAAGCTGGAGGCAGGCAATGGCTGTAATTACGGGAAGTGTACATTTTGTCATGAATATGCTCACGCAGATTTCTTTGTGCGCAAGCCTAGTGAGTTTGATGCGCACGTTGCGCGGGTAATGGAACGTCTAGGGAAGGATAGTAAACTCATCGAGCGCGTTTTCATCGCTGGCGGTAACTCATTCGCGCTTCCGACAAAACAATTGATGCAATACCTTGATACCGTAGAGCGAAGAGTGGCGAGAAAGAGTCGTCGTGGAGCACTTAGGCGAGTCGGAATTTTTACAAGAACGGAAGGCATTTCAAGGAAGAGTGTGGATGAGCTTCAAGAGCTCGTGGATCACAATCTACGGTTGCTGTACTGGGGCGTCGAGACTGGTGCGCAAGAGATTCTCGACTACGTTAACAAGGGTATAACGCGCAAGGAAATGGACCTTGCTGGAGAGAAGATAACCCAGACGGATATGATGCTCTCGCTAATGATCATGCCTGGACTTGGTGGTATTCGTTTTTACGAGCAGCATGTACGTGAGACAAGGGCCATCTTGAACGCGCTCCACCCGCGGTATATAACATTCCATACGATGACGGAAAAGCCCGGGACAAGATACCCGATAATTATGGGGCAGGAGATGCGTGATGGGACCAATCGACCACTGACGGATGCCGAGGTCGTGGAGCAAATCTATGATATTGTTGCGGGGCTTAATCCGAAGAATTTTGACCGCTGCCTGATTGCCACATACTATCCTCCTGCCGCGAAGATCGCGATTAATCCGATCCAGTTCCGTGGATACCTCCACCGGGGAGACAAGGGCGATATTCTTGCTACGCTCAGGTCTTGGTATGGCGATGATCGGCTGCCAAGCGCAGAGTTGCCGCTCTGTGACTTCAACCAAAAAAGTCCGCTTCGTAAAGTGCTGCGCCGATAAAATTATAATCTCCCATAGTGTGGAATGCGTCATGCATAGGCGCAAGAGTACTTTCGGGAGTGCGGTGTGGTCCATTCTGAAATTCTGCTGGAAATCTCTTGTATTTGTCGTGAAGCACACGTTCGTTGCGTTACGAGGCCAGGCAATCATACTAAGCAGGGTGTTTGCGAAGAAACACGATTCAACAAGCGTGCGTGCATCCCTCCCAGGAGAAGCAAAGTATGTCGCGATGCGGATTATTGATGGAAAAAGCGGTTCCTGGCCTTCGTTTGAGAAATATATTCAGAAGTCAGATAGCGTGGTTTGTCTGATCCTCGGTGCGCGGGGGTCTGGGAAGACCGCTTTTGGGATGAAGCTTCTCGAGAACATGGTCGCGCGCGGAAAGAACAAGGCGTGTGTTATGGGTTTTGAGCACAGTTCGCTTCCTTCCTGGATTACGCCAGTATCAAATCCAAATGAGATCACGAATGGTTCCACGGTACTGGTCGATGAGGGTGGTATTCTGTTCAGTTCAAGAGATAGTATGAAGGAGCAGAATAAATTTCTCAGCGAACTCATCTTCGTCGCGAGGCATAAAAATCTGACATTATTCTTCATCACACAAAACAGTTCAACGATTGAGGTAAACGTGCTGCGGCAGGCTGATGCATTATTCCTCAAACCTTCATCACTTCTCCAGATGGATTTTGAGAGGAAGAAGATTAAAGACATTTATAGGTCTGTGAAGGATGATTTTTCAGCGCATGAAGGTATTCCCGGTCTCACTTACGTGTATTCTGACAAGTTTACCGGCTTTGTGGCAAATGCTCTTCCAAGCTTCTGGGGTGAATCAGTGAGTAAATCGTTTGCGGGCAAGAATTCTGTGAAGCCTGAATAACTTTTTATAGCGGCTCCGTCTACCCTGCAGGAGTACGGCTGTAATGTAGCGGCAGCATACGAGCTTCCCAAGCTTGGAGCCCGGGTTCAAATCCCGGCAGCCGTAGTGAGCGAAGCGAACGAAGGCTGACGGAGCCAAAAACCTTGTTTTTGTGAACCGGCAGCCGTATGAACGAAGTGAATACTGCTGTGGACCAAAAAATGTCGCACATTTTTTTTGTGCCGGCAGCCGTAATGAACGAAGTGGAGGGGAATTTGTGAAACTACTCAAAATTCTTGCACTTTCTGCTTTTTTTGGTCTAGCCATTTTCTTCCTAATCCTTCAATGTGTTCAGTTATCTCAGCAGGGAGCGTCTCGTGAAACTTTGGTCGTAGTAAGTGAGCTCTTGCTCTTCTTGTTTTTCGGGCTTGTTTTTCTACTCCGAAAACGCCTCTCGCAGCTTCTCGACGGAGCGCATCCTCTTGCGATGTATTTCGTTGTCATCGGATACCTTGTTTCAGTTGTTGCGGAAACAGCATACATTTTTTCTAAGCCCTTGCATCGTAATCTTCTGATTGATTTGTTGCTCACCGCTCCTTGGTACATCATGTGGATGATGTTATGGTATAGGATACTGAAGCGGTTCAGATTCTCAGTAATGGAAGCATTCATCCTCGGAGGGTTCCATGGGTTTGTCGTCGAAGCTGTGGTAAGCGGGTATTTGTTTGCAAGCCCGATACTTGCCCTGCTTGGTCTTCCGCTTTTTTCTGTTGTGTACGGATTTTTCTTCATTGTGCCGTATCTCCTGTTGAAGAATAATTTTAAGGATCAAAAGGAGATCTCTTTTGGAAAGAAGGTTGCATGGTCTCTTGTTCCCCTGCTTGCGTACATTCCTGGCTTCATTTGGATTATGGCGGTAACCCTAGTCTTCAAGCTAACCTTGCACTAAATAGTTCATGAGCCTACTGTTTTCTGCCTTGAGCATCCCTGCTTCCAATGAGGTCAACAATTTTTCGCGCGATGTCATGCTTGCCGACTGCTTCGGTTACCTCATCACCCTTAAAGATGTACGCGCGGTGCGTGGTGGTCATGTCTTCCCCTCGGTTTGCTACGACTGCTTGATACCCCTCTGCAAGACGATGTCTCGCAATATCAAAGAGCTCGTCCTTGGAAACGCCTAGCTCATACTTGAATGTGACCATGTAGAGTTCTGGATATGATTCTCGTACGATTCCGATAACTTTCTGAGTTTCTGTGAGCTGAATTGTCTTGAGTGCACCTCGTGAGGGTATTTTTCCTTCTACTTCCTGCACCGGTCGGTAGTCTGCAACCGCTGCGGAGAAGATGCCTGCATCATATCCTAGGCTGAGAGTATCAAGCACATGCTGGACATAAGTGTCATAGTCTGTATGGCGTTCAGTAGGGATATATGATGGAGCAGCTATTGATGATTCCCCAAGGAGGAGTTTTGGTTGTGCTCCGAGGAGATATGCTTCGCGCGCAATTTCCACAGCAAGAGTCCCTTTGAAGATATTCGTGATCCTTCGGATGCTGTCGATCTTGACAGGTGTTGGTCCTCCGGTTACAAGGATCCTTGTTCCTCGGATGGGGTGGCTCCCGAGGTCATGGCACATCCGTGCGACCATCGTATCAAGATACGGCATTTTGCGCTTGCCTTCGCCCTCGCGGGGGAGTAGGATGCGGATGCCGTGCTCCGCCGCCTTGAGGTAGTTCTCAAGGAAGAAAGGGTTCTGATAGAGTGATTCATGCATGGTGGGTGCGATATAGACCGGTTTGTTCATGCCGAGCGCGCTTGCAGCAAGCGCTGTCACAGGATTGTCCGCGATTCCGTGTACAATCTTGCTGATGGTATTTGCTGTCGCAGGTGCGATAAGGACTGCTTCCTCCCTGCATATATGCTCGGCAAGGCCTGATAGCTCGGAAATGACAGGCCTTTCGGTTGCCCATTCGAGGGCAGATCGTCCGATGAATTTCTCAGCTTCCGTTGTGACGTAGCATTGCACACGGGCGCCATATCTGCGAAGCTGTCGCGCTAGTTTTGGTGTTTCGATCGCCGCAATGCCTCCTGTGACGCAGAGCGCGATTGTTCGCCCTAAAAGATAATCACCGATTGTTTCCACTTGGAGATCTGCATTCATTGTTTCACCTCGTAAGTATTCGTTGTGCGTTCTCGTAGTATACCATTCTCCTGTCTGATTCAGAATAGTCATGCATCGCTCTCTCAATGAAATCGATCGAGTCTTCGTGTGTTTGGACCGGAAAGTCTGTCCCAAAGAGGAGGCGCGCAGGTCCGCATTCTCCAACATACGTGCGGACCGCCTCGGTATCCATAGTTTTTTCCGTGGCATTCCATGCGGAATCAAGGAGGCCGCTCATGTCTGCCTGCATAGTTGGGCATTGCTTGACGGATCTGATGAGGTCGTCGAGAAATGGCTTGTTCAAGTGGCTCGCTATGACGTGGATTCCATACTCCTTCGCGATACGTATAAGGTCGCTAGCTCTGACAATATTGGTGTTGCTAGTTCCACTGCGGAGAGTCGAATAACAATAACCAGTATGGAACATGACTGGGAGGTTTTCTCGTTGAGCGAGTTGCGCAACCTCTTGCAGTTTCTTCTGATCGACGTGCTGGTATCCTGTGTATACTTTGATGCCCTTGATGTATCCGTTGTGAGAAAGTTCAGTAAGTTCATTCATTCCCTGGAAGAAATAATGCTCGAAGTCCAGGCTTCCGAACATCACAAGTTCGGGAAATCCTTGTATCCAGTGCAAGAGTCGGAAGTTGGTGATCCCAGTTCCTCGGTGTGGAAAATATGTGGCAAGGAGGACTGTTGTCTCAATTTCATGTTTGCTCATCAGTCCTCGGATGGTGGGGATGTCTGCTCTATGGTGTGCGATGTCAGTGAGCGCCCGGTTCGTGGTGTGGCAGTGGATGTCGATTTTTTTCATTCTTTAGCCTCTTTACCTAATGAGTACATTCCGTCGACCAAAATGCCTTTTTAATCAGTAGAGATAGAGCTTTTTTGAGATATAAACTATTACTATAAATCTATAAATCGATTTAAATTAGGATAATTTTATATACGCTAAGCTTCTCCAATTTGTCATGAAGATCTCAGAACGTAAGGTTCAGGAGATTGGGAAATCCTTACTGATCTCATTGCCCAAGGAGTGGACAACATCTCTTGGTGTGGAAAAAGGGATGAAGGTGCAAGTAATGATTGGCGAGCAGGGTTCCCTCTCGATCGCGCCGGAATTTGTTGAGAAAAAAAAGCAAAAAGAGGTAACCATTCGTTACGATGAGCATTTCCAGCGAAGGTTCTTCCGTGAATACTTTGATGAGAATGAGAAGATCACGGTGAGGATCGACGGTATGAAGCCCGCGGAAAAGAAGGGTCTCTATATATTCATTAGGCGATTTATGAACACTCAGATTATTGAGGAAACTAGAGAGAGAATTGTTATCAAATGCTTTCGGATCGAGGAGCTCTCCATGTCCGAGTGTGTGGGAAGGATGTTCTTTCTCTCGCTCAATATGATGGATGAGATCAGAGACAAGGAGAAAATGCAGGAGCTTCGTGATACAATGACTCGTTTCTATTACATGGTTGTGATGCAGATCCGTCGTTTTCTTTCGGAGGGTAAGTATACAAAAGCAAACCAAATTCCTCTCATTCTGGCGATGGATATGCGTATGGTCGCAGAGAAAATTCAGCGCATAGGAGAGTTGCTCTGCGGAATGGACCGTGTTGATACAATCTCTTTGCAGGCCGCCAGGGATTACTATAGACGGTCAGTTGAATATTTTCTGAATGGGAGCTATGAGAAGGCCTTGCCGCTATGGCATGAGTATGACAAGATGGTAGATAACATATCAAGGACAGCGAAGGCTGGTCGCGAGCGAGATACATTCTTGCAGATTGTGCGGTATGCAAAGGAGATATCGATGCTCGTGCGATAGTTGACAAGTTTTATAAACACGCATCGACGTTGATAATTACATGAGAAACTCGCTAGAGAGTATGTTTGAGCGTATCTATGTATGGTATTTTAAAATGCCTCTCACGGCTGACGCGAAGCGTTTTGTTCGTAATCTCAGTTTTACATTTATCGGAACAGCAATATCAAGCCTGATTCTATTTGCGCTTAATGTTCTTGGCGGCCGCTGGCTTGGTCCAGAACAGTATGGTTACTTTGCTGTCGTCCAGTCGACTGCCTACTTTATTGCGATTCCGATGCTATTTGGCGTGCATGCCTCAATTGCTCACTATCTTGCGAAGGAGAACGATAAGTTGTCATTGCTCTCGCTTGGTACGCTCCTCTTCGTGTTCACTCTTGCTGTATTCTCCTTGCTATTGTTCCTCATTCGCCATCCTATTGCGCAGTACTTGAAGATGGCTGACGAACTGTTCCTCTTCGCGATTATCTTTGGTGTAGGTATTTCGGTATATTTGTATGTGAAGGGTGCACTCTCCGGTTTGCAGTGGTTCTCCTCCCTGTCAGTGTTGGAGGTTGTTTATGCAATTGCTGTCATCATTCCGTTTATTGTGATTGTGGCAAAGAGCAGGAGCTTCCAGTCCCTCGTCTATCCTTTTATGATCGGATATGGGGTTTTCGCTCTCTGTGGCGCGATCTTCATCTTCTATAGACTTGGCGCTCCTGCAGGATTGCCATCATCCCTCATGAAGGCATTCCTGGTATTCTCTGCATTGAACGTTTTTACGGGGATTGCAGGCATACTCCTCAAGAATATCAACGCGATTATGGTGAATGCTTTTCTGACTGCCAAGGATGCTGGCATATATCAGGCATACGCAACGTGCTCGATTACCATGACGCTAGTTGCCGCAGGCATCTTTAGCACAGTCTTTTTTCCTACGTCATCATCCTATAAGAATAAGCTACCTATCCTTGCAAGGGTGTTAAAGCTCTTTCCACTATCATTCCTCATTGGGATTCCAGGTTTATTCATTGTTCAGTATGTCTTCCTGTCGGTATATGGATCCGAGTATCCAAAGGACCTCTTGCTGCTTGTGCTCTTCGCGATTGTTGGCGTACTTTCCTTTCTTTCAGTCGCGCTCGGTCGCCTTCTGGGTTCGCAAGGCCGTGATGGGATGGTCGTCAATATCGTTGCGCTTACAGCCTCAGGAGTAACAAATGTTGTCCTGAACGTGGTTTTGCTTCCTCTCTGGGGGCTTCCCGGCTGCGTTGTTGCGACGATCATTGCCTATGTTGTGAACCTGGGCGTAATGCTGTCAAGGACAAGTCTGCTTTCTGCTCACTCTGCAACGACGTGATCCCATCGTGGGGTTGGTATGATGCTCACGTCTTGCTGGACCGTCTTTCCTTTGTATCGATCGAGCAATTGTTCGTACGTTTTGATGAGTCCGCGCAGTGATATGTATGCTTCTCCGTTGCGCACGGCAACGTCTTCAACGGTTGTCTTGTCTGCGGCTTGTATGCTCCCTGCTACCATGCGCGCAAAGTCCTCGAATGCGTTCTTGTACTTGATATCGTCCCGCGGTGAGACGACGACGCTGCAGATGGTGTCTCCGACTTCGTAGAGTGCAACAACTGTTTTTTCTGGCACATTGTCGCGTGAGTATCCCGTGCGAGTCTTTACCGCATCCTTGAACGCGTCAATCACGTTCTTCTTGACGATGCTTTGCTGTGACCTTACGGCGATATAGTCGCGCGCGTTTTCTGTGGTAAGATCATGGTACTCTCCTGGTCGAAGCGCGAGTGTCTGGTCATCCGAGATGGTTACGGCATCCTCTTCGTCATATTCTATTGTTGTGGTGAACGTAAAGCCGGTGTTTTCCCTCTCGGTCCGTAAGATTTTTTCTTGGACATCACTTGCTTTGATGTAAGGGGCATCATTGATTGTGAGTATCCCCTGTGGGCGTTTTCCCGCATCATATGCAGTGGCAAGGTCTGCAAGGAATACCTGCAGCGCTTGTCCTGCAGCTTGGTATGCAGTTCGTTCGCTTCGGTTTGTCTTGAGAGTGAATTCCACGTCTCCGCTCATTATTTTTTTTTCCTGTGTTTTCTTGCGTCTGTCGATTGGCGCTTTTGCTTTCAGTGCTGCCTCGAATTCCTCTCGTACAAGGTCGTACACGGGTAATGTGTATTGCTGCGCTGTGAGAAATACGTGCGCGTTTCGTGCAGTAAGTTCTTCGAGTGTTTCATCCTGATCGATGACTGCTACTTTGAATGTGGTAACCATAGGTATCATCCTCCGTTGTATGGAGTGGTAATCACAAGAACTACCTAAATATTTGTGGTGATATCAATCACCATAACCTTTATTAAGATCCTCCATAATAGTAATATGATGAATACCGCAACACTGGAGGAGGCGGGTTTAACCCCCTTGGAAGCCAAGGTGTACAGCTCATTATTGCAGCTAGGCCCATCGCACGCTGGCATTCTCACAAGGCATTCAGGTGTTCATCGAAGATCTGTGTATGATGCGCTTGAGCGGCTCATGCAGAAGGGTCTCGTGTCGACAATCCGCCAGAACAATAGGACAGTCTTCTCCCCCTCATCGCCACAGCGTTTGATAAATCTGCTAGATGAGAAGAAGGAAGCACTGAGCCAATCTCTGCCCAGCATGCTCTCATTGTTTTCAGCGCATCGTGAAGAGCAGGAAGTATCATATTTTCGTGGTGCGAAAGCGCTCAAAGCTGTGTTTGATGACCAGGTTGCAGACGCTAAGCCAATCCTTGTGATCAATGCTTCAGTGAACGCTTCTGATATTGTGAGATTCTATTTTGAGCGATTCGACCGTGCAAGATCCGAGAAGAGGATTCCGATCCGGATGTTATTTGATGATTCTGCTCGTAAGAATCCATATTTGAGAAAGATTCCATTGGCTGACATCCGCTTTCTACCAGAGGATTTCCAAAACCCCATGGCTGTCAACATCTATGGGAATAAAGTGGTGATTGTCCTTTGGACTGATTCACCGTTTGCTATCCTTATCCAGAATAAGACTATCGCCGATTCTTATCGTACATATTTTGAATATACGTGGCGGAAGGCGAAGAAGTAGCCACAAAACCTTTATATACCAATCTCTGCTTAGCACTTGTATGCAGGAAAGGACCCATCGAGTGATTGCGCTGATTGTTCTCGTCTTGTTTGTTACGATGGTCGCCACGACATTGCTTTCCACGACTGGCTGTAGTGACTGTGAGGATTGTGACGCGTGCTGTGAGTGTGATTCCTGTGATTCTGAGGATTGTGAAGAAGACAACGAGACTGATGACGAGAATATTGAAGCTTAGTTCTCGATGATAGCCTGGCTTCGCTCAAAAAGATAATTGCCGTGCGCGTCGGTGCACTGGATTGCGGCATTGAATATTCCTGGTGTTTCTTGCGTGTATTGTGCAGAGAATATCGTGCTTGTTTCCTTCTCTTCCCGCTTCATGACGACGAATCCCTCATTCAGGCTGATGCTGTAAGAGCACACGAGGCTTTCGGGAGCGCGCCCTGTGAATATGATGCTGACATTAAATGGGGTTCCCGCGTGCGCTTCTTGTACTGGCAGAGTGTGTGGAGGTAGCGTTCGTGTTTTGCTGAAATTGATGGTATAATGATACTGCTGCGAAGCTATTGGCTTCTCTCCGCAGATGATGTGGATCTCGGTTTCTCCGCTGATTCCGATAAGTTCCTGGCAGGTGTATACTCCGTATGAGAGGTCTGGGGACTTGTAGCAATTGACCATCGCTTGCTCATCACCTCCGCCAACCGCGATGCTGCATTGGGGATACTGCTCCATGCCCATGCTGAGGTTGAGGAACGCTCCATCGATGCTTATATTTCGGATCATGTTCTCGCTCAAATATCGCTCAAAATGGAGCCTCACTCCATTTCTTGTTGCGTTGATGATCCAGGGGCTGCTCGTTCCGCTAATGCTCGTCTCCGTTCCCGGATTGATGTTGAGGGTTATCACCTTTCGCGAGCTATAGTACGGGATGCATGTCACATGTAATCCTATGTCGTGTCCAGGCATGTCAATGGGTGCTGTGCACGTGTAACTTCCTCCATACTTTGGGGTGAGGCTGTATTTGTTTGTCTGGCATGCGAACTTTGCCTTCATATTCTGATACATCGTCTCTTCCTGGTCATAGTTGCACAGCACTGGTTGGTCAAAATAGAGTGTGACTGGTAGTCTTGTGAGTTGTGCAGAGACTTCTGTTGATGGGTCATACCCGAGGAGCTCGGGTTCTCGACTCTCATTGCGTGGCCCGATGGAGAGTTCGACGAACATGTAGTCCTTGTTCTGATTTCCTGCTTTGTCTTGGCACGCGAAGAAGATGTAGTACCTGTGTTCCTCAAGTCCTCGAAGGATGTGCCGCATTGCAGCAAACGAGTAGGGGTACATTGTCTTGTACCCCGTAAGGAGCGGGACAAATGTTGTATAGAAGAAGGTGTCAGACTCCTGTTGCGAATTTTTTCCGGTGAACGCGTCGTACAGCGCCATTATCGTCTGATGCTGTGCTTTGAGCTCATCATATTTGACGATGGGGTGCTCTGCCCAGTCCATAACCTCCTCTAGGTGTTCAACGTCAAGTGAGTCTTTGATGTTTGAAGGCACTTGTAGTGCTTCTGGCACTCGGATGCTGTAGTTGTGTGCGCGCTGATACCCCCGCTCTTCGAACATAGGGATGAGTGTGCTGAACTTTCCTTCGGGTAGATAGCTCATCTTGCATCGTACGTCCTGATTGCTGATAATCCCAAGGCGAAAGAGTCGGTATGGTTCGAGTGCAGGAGTGATGCGATATCCTTTGAATTCCTTTCCGTTCAGGACAAGCGCAGCTTTTTCCGCAGTGTACCCACGGCTTATGGCTGCTTTGTCAAGATCGATGATGACTTCTCCTTTCGGAACGCTTGCAGTGCAGATTCCGTATCCGTTTCGTTCTTCATACGTGCAGAGTGTTCCAAGGCTCTTGCAGCGGTATTCTGTACAGATTCTTCCTTCGCCGCAGATGTGGCATCGATCTCCTCCTGTTGGGGGTTGCCAGAGCCCACAGTAGCTCATCGTATTCATAGTGATGGCAGGTCTCTTGTTCCACGGCAGGAAATCAGTAACCGAGATTCCCGATAGCCGATCGAGGTTTGTTCCAAGTAATATGAGGTATTGGTAAAACGCGCTGAACGTGTCAGGCATCTCCCCTTGTGCGAGCTGCTGAGTGTCAAGGCCGTACAGTGGGGCGTGCAGTCCGTCGCGTCCGATTTCCGTCGGGTTTTTGTTAAGGCCTTCCTGCTGGTACGTGATCTCTTTCACTTGGTCTTTGAAGTCGCTTTCAAAGTATCCTTCCATGGTGAGTTTGTCGTCCATATTTCGGTAGTTGCCACAGTCCCCGTGCCGATAGCAGCTTGCCGCTGTTCCTTGCACATATCGGTACGGGCAGCTGAATCCTTCGCATTCTTGGTACTCATTCGCGAGATTGCACACGCCAAGGCCATCTCCCATCCAGAATCGTAGTCCTGGTGGAACTTGAGGGACGCACTTGTGTTCTGCAAGTGTCCAGGGACTCCAGCTGCAGTCGCGATACTCTGCATTCTCGCAGCATTCCTGTGTTTCACATTGGGAGCAGTCCCTCCAACGGTTGTCTCTGCAGACGGCATGGGTCATCCCGCTCGGATATTCTTGTTCTGTGCACAATTCCTCTCGGTAGTCAGCGCATTCCTCGATGTATTCTTTCCCATCGAGGCAGTAATGCTTGTAGTGCCTGCTGCCAACGTAGCTGTATCCTCCTTCGCCGATTTTGCTTTTTACGACGCTGTCGTATGCGCACCATGATTCGCCGTGCATTCGTGATTCTCCGCTGGAGCGTCCTGTTTTGTATTCATATGTATGTTCGCAAGGTTTGCATGGTAGCCCATTACAGAACTGTTGTTGAATATTTGGTACTAGCTCCATCGTGCACGAGCTGCTTGGAGTGCCTCCCTTCATGATGCAGAGGTCGTACGGTGTGTTTGCATAGACGAGTTTGTCATAGTGATTCATGCAGCATGGGTGTGCCATCTCTGGTAATGTGTGAAACCGTATATCTCCTGCGCTGTCCTGTTCTTGAAGGGCAAAGAGCCAGGTAATGGTTCGCTCTGGTTCTATAAAGGTGACATTATAGACGATGTAAGGAAACGGTTTATGTTTTGTGATCATCCATCCCTCATGCGTTTGCATCCACAGATCTTGTTCGAATAATCCTTGGGTTGTCTCGTGCTCGAGTATTTCATGTGCGACTTCATACGCTCTCCCCACAGGGATGGCGATTCTCTTCTCATACGTCTCAGCCTGCTGTGTTTTTCCTTCTCCGCTGATCGTGATTGGGTATGTGAGCTCAAAAACGATATCTTCCCTTCCTATCTTTGTCTGCACGTGTGGTGTTCCTTTGGTTACGTCGTAGATGCTGGCAAGGTAGCTGAGGTTGAGGCAGGAATCGATTCTTGTTTCGAGCTGTCTGCTGATGTCATCTTCCGCATCTTGTCTAAGCCACAGTGTTGGGGCGCATCGTTTTGATTCTGTTGGTGTGCAGATGACATGGTATGTTTGGCCGCGATAGAGGACGCTCGTGTTTGCTGGAATAGACACTCTCCCTCCCCCAAGAGCCATTGCGTGGATGAGCGGGATACCTTCCGCTTCGATGCAAGATTCGACATATCCCTTGAGATTTGTGAGGACGTCCTTACTGCTCTGGATTGTTGTGATCGGCTGGTCTGCATTCCTGATGACTTCGACATACAGGATTCCTGCTCCGATCATGACGACGATGACAACAAGTAAGAATATACTGATCTGTGATTGTCGCAAATCCTGCACCTCTTTTCGATAAAATCAGGTAAAACGCTATTTAAAACTTCCTGGCTTTGATACTGAGAATCAGGTGTGGAGACGTTAGAGCTCTACGAACTTGTGGGGATCGACCGTAATCCCGTGCTTGTCGATCTTGAGATCAAAGACTTTCTCCGGTATTTCCGTGCCGCGCATTTTGAGAATTTCGAGTGCTCTCACTCGTTCTGATTTTCTTCGTACGTGGTGAAGGAAGATGATGCTGTCTGCTTCAAACTCCATCGCTGCCTCCACGATATCTGATGATTCCCCCGCTCCCTGGCTAGTCAGTAGTGCAGTTGTGTCCCAGCTATCGATGAGCTCAAAGAGCGCAAGGCTCGCTTCCCTTCGCGTAAGTTCGTCCTCATAAAGTAAGGTGAACGAGGTGATGCTGTCGATGATTACGCGTTTCGCTTTTGTTTTTTCGATGATTGATTCAACGATGCCTCCTCCTTCTGTAAGCATCTTCTTCACCTGTTCTGGAGTGTATTCGAGCATCGTGAACTTCTTCTTTTTCTCAGCCTCCTCAAAGTCCCAGCCGAATGAGTTCATGTCATCGTAGAACTTCTTTTTCTTCTCCTCAAAGGAGATGAAGATAGCCCCCTCGCCGCTTTGGATACCTTCCCACGCGAACTGCGCGGCGAATATACTCTTTCCTGAGCCGGGCATCCCAACAATGAGGTTCACGCTGTTTTTCTTGAACCCCCCGCTCACGAGAGGGTCGAGATTGTTGATGCCTGTCTTTACTCGACTCATGATCCTCCTCGGCGTTGTGCTCGTATGTCCTGTTCAATGAGTGAGAATGGTACCTCCTTGCTGAAGACTTTGATGCCTCCATTTTCGATCGTGAATGGGAATACGTCAAGCTTGTGGTCCTGCCCGCGCATTTTGGAGATCACGATGGTACGTTCATAGTTCTGTTCTTTGCGAATCTTGGTAAGGATGACCACTCCCTCAAACAGGAAGTCTTCTGCCATCCAGTTGATGTTGTCAAGGCTTGGCAGGGATCGTTCCGAGGTTGCGAGCACCGTTATGTCTTTCAGGCTGTCAAGGAATCCGATGAGTTCTCTCCTAAAGTCAGTCTCGGAATTGAACAGCATATACTTAAAGAGCGTGAGGCTGTCAAGGACGACTCGTTTTACATTATTTTTCCGGATAAGGCCCATTGGTGCTCCAATGGCGATGAGCTTTCTTCCGGTGATATTCTGTTTTATGATGGTGATGAGGCCATTCTTTTCGAATTTCTCGATGTCCATGCCGAGCTCTCGAGCGTTCAAGCGAAGCTGGTCCGGATCCTCTTCGACCGTGATGTACACTCCAGCTTCTCCTCGTTTTGCCCCCTCATAGAGGAATTGGATGCAAAGGACCGTTTTTCCGCTTCCTGGGCCTCCTGTGACAAGGACTTTGCTTCGCTCCCTTATGCCTCCGTTGAATATTTCGTCAAGCCCCGGAATTCCAGTGGGGATGAGTTTGAGGTTGGCAACATGCTTTGGCTGGACTGCTTTTTCGAGATAGGTCATAGAGTTCACCTGTGTTTCCTTTGAAATTGCTAGTATAAAAGGTTTTTGAGCTTTTGCAGGCTTCTACTTCGTAAATTTCGCAGGGAGAAAACTTTAAATACTCATGGCCATTTTGGTGATCCACTGTGTTTACTCAAGAAGAGTTATAATTTAGCCTTATCAGTTGCTCACGAAGGGGGGAAATCATGCCCGAAGATGAAAAAAAGTTTTCCAAGCAGATCATCGGTAAGACAGTTGTTTCTAAGAGCGGCAAGCGCTTCGGTGAGGTTGGTGACATTGTGTTTGAGACGCGCAGTGGCGAGCTCATCCATATTGTGCTTCATAATCCGACCGTGTACACAGACAAGCTTGAGCTTGAGAAGAACAAGGAAGGCCGCTTGCTCGTGCCATTCAGCGCTGTGATGGCTGTTGGCGACTTCGTTGTCATTAGTGAAGAAGACATCATCTGAGAACGATTGTGTATTCTCTGCGTCTGAATCGTAAGTAATTTATACTGTCCAGCACCCCACAGGAATCATGACGAGCGAGATCTGGACTGAAAAATACCGTCCGAAAACGTTTTCGGATGTGGCCGGTCAGAAGGACATTGTTGATCGGGTAAAATCTTTTGTGGAAAAAAAGAATATCCCTCACCTTCTCTTTGCAGGTCCCGCTGGTATTGGTAAGACTACTCTTGCTCTTGTTGTTGCAAAGCAGTTGTTTGGCGAATCCTGGCGGCAGAATTTTCTTGAGCTGAACGCAAGTGATGAACGAGGTATTGATGTTGTTCGAGTGAAGGTCAAGGATTTTGCAAGGACCATGGCAATGGGTGATGTGCCATTCAAGATTATCTACCTTGATGAGTGCGATGCACTGACGAGGGAAGCCCAGCAGGCCTTGCGTCGCACAATGGAGAATTATGCTACATCATGCCGCTTCATTCTAAGCTGCAATTATTCATCAAAGATCATTGATCCTATTCAGTCAAGGTGCGCCATCTTTCATTTCAAGCCTCTGCAAAAGGATGATATGCTTGTGCTCGTAGACCGTATCGCGAAGGATGAGGGTCTTCATCTTGACGGAGCCGCAAGGGACGCGCTCTTTGAAGTCTCTGGTGGTGACGTGCGGCGCATGGAAAACGTGCTCCAGTCTGTTGCTTCGACGGCGAATGGCAAGATTTCTGAGAAGGAAGTCTTTTCCACAATCTCTTTTGCAAAGCCCAAGGAGGTTGCTGATATCTTGGCGTTGTGTGTTAAGGGTAAGTTTGTGGACGCAAGGAAGAAGCTCCTTGAGGTTATGCTGAATAATGGTCTTTCGGGTCTTGACATGATCAAGCAGTTATACCGTGAGATCCTAAATCTTGAGATCGATAACCGGAAGAAGATGCAGCTCATCGAGCGCTGCGGTGAGATAGAGTTTCGCATGACGGAAGGGAGCGACGAGTACCTTCAGCTTGAGACCCTACTCGCAAGCGTAGTTCTAGCTGCTCACGAAAAGTAAAAAAGAGAAAAATATTAGAAGCGCTAATCCTCTGAGTTGATGCGCACCACTTCTTTGATCAAGTCACGGTATTTGTAGTGCAGGATAAGGTCCATCTGTCGTGTGAAGAGTGTTCCATCCTCGAGTTCGTTCTTGAGGACGCATCTGATGGTTGCCTTTCCGGAATCGTCAAGCCTTGCTTCGTTAACTTTTCCGCTGCTCTTGCATTCCCAGTCCGCGGCTGGCTCCACGGTGAATGAGAGCTGGTCAAACCGGCTATCAAACTCCTCGGTGGGTTTTGCGACAGTCGTGTAATCATCCTTGTGATGCATATCTTCAATTTGGAATTCCATAGCAATTTTGTTATGCCCTGCAAGTTTTTCTTCTGCGACACGTACTTGGATTGGTCCTGATGAGGAGTACACGGTCTTTGTTTCTTCAGGGTCGCAGATTCGTTCATCCTTGAGATCCTGCTTGTAGCAGACTTGTGGGACGATGGCGTATGTCTTGTATTCAAATACCACTTCACCATACACACTGACGTCCATTGAGCTTCCGCTGATTGGAATGAGATATTTTGCGTCTTCTGCTGCTGACGTGAAATCAAGGGTTGATTCTCCTCCATCAAGGTTGTGTTCCGTGACTTCATCAATGCTTTCGGTGTTCTGGAGGATGCCGTCCTGCGCAATATTTGCAAAGTCCTGAATATTGATTCCTTTGAGCGTGGCAGTTACCATACCCGGTTCTATCTTGAATTCTCCCTTGTTCTTAAGGGTGATTTCAATGGGGAACGCCTCTCCTTCAAAAATTTCATAGAGGCTGCTGTCTTGGTCTCTGACACCGAATGGCTCAAACTCTGCCTCGATGCCGATATCGCCTCCAACGTAGGGGTTCGCTCCGATGGGTGTCTGCTGTTCGCCAGCGCACGCTGCCATAAGAACGAGTAATAAGAGCAATGCAATCCTCTTCATGATGATTCCTCCGTGCAATGAATATATATACTGATATACCTCACCCCCGAGTAGGCTACTTATTTAAACTTTTTGGAAATGAGGCGTGCTTCATGCCATTTGTTGGTGAGAATACAAGTCTTCTAGGCCGTATTCCTAGTCAGGTAGGGAGAGGAGCGTGACTTGCTTCACAATGGAGTCTCGGTATCCGTACCGAAGCTTGATCGTGAGTGGTGTGACATACGGGTTTGATTGTGGCATGTTGCTGTACTCACAGAAGATAATCGCTTGGTTGCTGAAAAGCTGGATGTGGCCATCTGGCTTCATAGGTGTGCAGCTTCCCGCAATGGACATGCCATCGATGTCAACATCTTCAAGGTATACGTATCCCGCGTCTCTGAATGCATCGAGGCCGGTCGGGTCGTAAGGATTGCATCGGTCAAGGTACGCGAATCCATCGCGAAATGCAACGCCCTTGCCGTTCTGTCCTCCGGTATTTTTGATTGTGATGCGGAACTTTGTTCGTCCAGGGAGAGATTCTGTCTGTACGTCTGTTACTGCAACAGGCGCTCCCTGCCCTCCGGCAAGATTCGTGCTCCCGATGCCAGCGCCGGTTCCTGAGGAGAACGTTCCTCTTCCTCCCGTACATACGATTTCTTCGCTGCGTGTTGAGAAGGGGTTAGGATCGATGCAGACTGGGATACTTGCGATGGTCTCATACCCATAGCAGACAGTCGCTTTAATCGTTTGCGGGAGCCTGTCAATTCCTCGTGAGCCAAGGTTGCGGATATTTCCTTGAAAATCAATGATTGTGAGATCTCCATCGAGGTTGTACCTGTCTTTTCCTTCGAGTCGTCCGATCTGCTTGCCGCTGATCGGGGTTCCCGTGATGACGTCAGTGCTGAATCCGTCGAGGTATATCCTGTTCGCAGTCCCGTCGAGATCTGATGCTCCTTTGTTCTGTATCTGGATGAGGACATTCAGTTCCTGGTCGTCATATATTTTTGCGGCAGGAGTGTTCTGGAGGAATTCGATATGAAGTCCTTCAGTTCCGATCCGAAAGCGTTCCTGGTCCTGTGTTGGTCTCGTTGTCGAGGTACAGGCCATTATGCCAAGAAGCATAAGAATGAATACCACCGTAAGTTTTGGCTTCATGGTTTTCACCTTCGTTTCAAAGTTATTAAATGTTGCTGTCCACATTCCATGTTGGATCATTTATGGTTGGCTCTGGATGGTAGTCTGCTTCACCGACTGGCCGTATTGGTTCATCATCTTCATCTTCGTAGAACTTTCTGTGTACATCAACGCTTTTTGAGATGTAGTCAACGTATCCATACTGCATCTTGACGACGAGGGGGGCGTAGTAACTGCTTTGTTTTCTCCTGACGCCATCGCGCGGCCAGCATGAGAGATAGCTGTTGTCGTCGCGCGAGAGGTAGACGGTTGGCTCGCTGCATTCTAGTTCATTGTCAAAGATGAATGCTTGAACGTCAACCTTGTTGAACTCGATTCCTTCGCTTCCTTCGCCGCATGCAAGGCTTACATGCTGTGCGTTGATGACGTTACCGTCATCGAAGTTCTTGATGTAGATCCTAAACTCTGGCTGTACGAGCTCTGTTCCGACGTCAGTATACCTGTCGCTTTCACCACTGTATCCTAAAAACCGGTCGCCGTTGTTCGGATCAAAGAGGAGGACTTCAACCTTGCTCACGCCTACAGGCCCTCCCTGTCCTGAACTGGTTACATCTTTTACCGTGCATGTCTCCTCTCCGATCGATCCTGGGAGGGGATTTGGGTCAATGCAGACTTCTTTGCTGAATATGCTTTCGTATGCGTAGCATGTATTGATGAATATTTTTGGGTGCATGATTTGTGTATTCAGCGGTAGCGCGGCTGATCGAAGGCGAGCGGTGACGATTCCCCTGTCCCCGACAAGGTTGCTTTTTGATCGTCCTTCAAGATAGAACGGTGTTGAGGGGTCCTGTCCTTGTGTCGTGAGTGATCCCCAATCCCATCCGATGAATGAGAGCGGAGGGTCAACGATGATTTGAATCATGCCATCCTCGATGTCGCTCGCTCCTGCATTTTCCATTTCAAATGCGATGTCAAAAACGCTTTGTTCATCGATTCTGTTTGCTGGATAGTTCTTAAGGAACGTCATCTCGAGCCCCTTCGTTCCCGTATGGACACTCTCGTCATAGACGGTGCGGGTTGTTGATCCGCACCCGCTGAGAATTGTGAGTACTACGAGGAAGATAAGCTGGGTGTTACGTGACGGCATCGTTTGTTTCCTCCTTTTTGATGTTGATGTTCAGGTTGCCGCGCTCGTATTCATAATCGTACGTCATCCATGTGCGGAACTGCTTTGCGGCGAGGGGTCCTGTGCCGAGAAGATCATTGAAGCTGTTGCCATGAATGACGATCGTGCATGCAATACTATCAAGAAAGTCGATTTCTGTGAGTTTGACACTTGGGTCAAGCTTATAGGTCTTGTAATTCACATCGTCACATCTCTTATCACCCGATGGACATCTTGTGGCGATGAATTTCTTGCCCGAACATTTCGTGTTTCCTGTCGTGTCCGCCGCGATCTCCATTTCCTTTGGTACTTGGATGTACCATTCTCGGACATTCTTGATCTTTCCAGGGAATTCTCCTCCGCCCCAGGAGTTGGTGAATGTGATCTTGAGGTTGAACACTTTCTGGTCTTTCTGGATATCAACTTCAGTAAGCACGTTTGGTATTCCCATGCCAATATTGACAGGTCCGCTCGTAGTGACGGTTTTTGGCTCTCCGTTTGATATCTTGTTGTCGGAAAGTGGTTCTGTGATGCGAAGCTGCTTGTAGATGTTGTCTCCTTCCTCGCGCAGGGCGTCTGCCCGGTTTTTATCGATGAAGTATGCTGGCATGTACGCTGATGTTGTGAATCCGAATCTGCTTGTCATCGCGAGTCTGTGCGATCCGCTGGGGAGCGTTCCTGCGGGGAATATGCAGTTGACACTTGCGCTTTCGCTTCTTGATAGTTCGAGTTCCTTTCCTGCGGGGTAGCTTACTGCTTCGATCGGCGTCTTGCTGCCTTTGTCTGCAATGCAGCCAATGATTACCGCGACATCTCTGTCAAGGCTGATTGAGTCTATTTGGCCTTGGATCTCCACGTCATCAAATGTGGTGTATATCTTCTGGCTCATCTTGACATCCCTGAGTACGACGCCCAGCGGTTTGTCAGCTTCATTGTCAACATCACCTATATAGAGGTCTCCAAGTGCCGCTTTTTGCTGTAACTCCCAGAACTTGTCGATATCTGAGATGGTTGTTTTGGTTGTCCCCTTGATCCAGTTCCATCCGTTGGAGACGAGGCTGATGTATCGTGAGTATGTGCCGTACACATCAGCATTCTCGGCTGGATGGAGGAATGGGATGTTTTGGAGTGTTCGTGCTTCCGCGAGTGCTGGGAAGAATGAGACGATAAGGAGGATGATTGTGATGAAGTAGACCCATTTGAATATCCGGATGAATGTGCTTTTTCTGCAATCCGGGTCATTTGACATGAAGATATAGATGAGATAGAACGGGAAGATATTGACGAGTATGCGGAATACTTCTATGTCGATTGGTGTGTACCCTGCAACCCGGAACCAGAAGAGGGGCCAGAAGAACGCTGCTGCTGCCATGACAAGCGATTCACCAAATGTGAAGAGATGGCCCTTGAAATTGTCCCCTGGATGCCTGATGACAAACGCCCAGCTGAGCACGGCAAGGAGGAGGTACATGGAAAATCTCCAGTACGGCCGTCCATAGTTCATGAGGCCGTCGACAAAGTTGATAAGCATTGCCGCGATGAAGAGTGCGGTGTAATTTTTAGAAAGGACCTGCGTGGTTCCTTGCGCGACATTCACGGTTGTTCGAAGGGTGGTCTTTGCCGCTCCTCCCGTCCAATTTGCTGCGCCTCCAATTCTGCTTAAAAATCCTCTCTTTGGTGGGGCATCGCCTGCCGTATCGAGGGTTCTCTTGGCTTCGATATCCCTTTCACGGATGTCGTCCCGAACCCTCCGTTGTTCATCAAGAATTTGTTGTTCTCGTCTGGCGATTTCTGCTTCTCGTCGCCGTAATTCATCGTCGCGCGGGTCTGGTTTTGGGCTCTGCACTTCAACGTTTATTTCCTCACGGGCTGGTCTGCCAAGAGCTCTGCTAAGTCTTTCATCTACTTCTTTTCTGAGTCTTGGCGTAATCGCGCTGCTGTCCCGTGCCATGGTTAATCGACATCATAGATAGAGACTCGCATTTCTTTGATCTCGAGTGTGCTTTTGGGTTCGATTTGGATGTAGTTGTTTCCTTCTTCTACCCATTCATCGATGATTCGTGAGTAATACCCTCGTGTTATCCTCTCTCCGTTTCGGCTGCGGCCTTCAAGATACCTGTTGTCGATGTATGCGAGGTGGCCGTTCACGTTGAGCTTGAATTCGATATCATCAACATAGTCATCGTCATGAACAAAAAAGAATGTGATATTGACCTGTCGCTCTCCGTCGAGTACATTGTCATATTCCGTTGAGTTTAGTTCGAAGTAGAACGTTGCCTTGTCTACTTCCTTAATCTCCGTCAGGACTTGTATCTTTTCAATGAGGTATGATCCTTTTTCTGTCGTGAAACTGATGTCGTTGCTTCCTGAGTCAAGGTATCCGATCCTGATCTCCTGCTTGTTGCGTACTTCGCACTCTGGTACTGCGCTAAACACGCGATTGCCATTCACATAGCCGTAGAGCACTCCAACGTTTCGTGGATTGCAGACAGGGTAGAACTCAAGCCATGCACGCTCGAGGTTTTCATTTTCAGTTGGATTTATGGAGAATGAGTACGTTCCTGTTTGGCGGTCGTTGTTTTGCACTTCTCCTATGACCTTGAGATTGGATAGCAGGTATTCGTTCGTGTCCCAGAAGGCTCCTCCAACTCCTGATACTGCAAATTCGAGCTTGTTCGTGGTCTGGAGCAAGTCATCCGGTAGCGCAATAGGTTCTGGATTGCTTTTGTCAATCTCATTCTCGAATATTACCTCTTCGTTGAGCTTGATGACGAGTCGGCCTTCCCGCTGTTCTGCAACAAAGCTGAGTTGGACGTTGCTTGTCTTCTCAAGGTCCTCGATGGCAAATGTCATGGTTTTGTGTTCTTTCTCGAATGTTCCGCTTTTCACATAAACAGCGTTCATTTTTCCTAGCTCGATTGCTGACCTGGTCTCAAACAGATTGATATTCGGAACGGGATGCTCGCAATACCTATTTGTGTCATCATAGTCGCACACCCTCTGGTTGAAGTATTCTAGAGATCCAATGTATTCGCGCAGGAGTATCTGCTCGCTCTTGTACCTAATGTCATCGTCATCATCACTATCCGTCGTGTTCTCCTTGAGAAGCTCCTCCCTTTCGTCCGGCGGAAGGAAGAGAATGTAGAGGATAATACACGCGAGTATGATGGCGATGAGGCTGGCTGTCTTTCCACTGGTTCCTTCCTGGCCTCGTCTTCCTCGGAACACCTTGTCACCTGTTACAAAAATCTATGGGCATTTCTTGGCTCCTAGTATATATAAATGTTGCTGTTGCAAAGTTCTTGTACCTGATGTGCCCGTGAGGTTTTTTTCGAGTAATTTATTAGAGACCTCGCATTACAGCCTGGCTATGCAGCTGATTTCCGAGAATTTCAAGAAGGGAGAGGTTACGCTCAAGGCTGAAAACCTTGATGATCTCTGGTACTTGTCGCAGATGATTGACAAAGGTGACCTTATCAAGGGTAAGACATTCCGGAAAATGACCACGGGAAGGGAAGGTGAGTCTGGTGTTCGTAAGTCCATCTTCCTTGAGATCCGCGTGGAAAAAGTTGAGTGGAGTCCTGATGCCATAAGCATTCGCGTGAACGGCACGATCACTCAAGGTCCTGAGGATATTCCTCATGGCGCGCACCACACGTTCGCGCTCGAGCCCAATTCCACCTTCACCCTAAATAAGGAATCATGGCTGAAGGTGCAGAAGGATCGCCTTCTGGAAGCTACATCAGAGATTACCAGCCCTATTCTGCTCGTCATATTCGATCGCGAGGAACTCTATGTGGCAAAGCTCAAGCGCTCGGGCTATGAAGTTCTCGTTCACGAGGAGGGGCTTGTGCAAAAGAAGGGGTTTGACAATGCCATGACAAAAGATTTCTTTGCGCGAATAGTGCAAGTAATTGATGAATACCAGCAGCGTCTGGTACCATCGGCGGTTGTTGTGGCTTCTCCGTCTTTTTGGAAAGAGGAGCTGCTCAAGCGTGTTCAGAATCCTGAGATAAAGAAGAGATGGATTCTTGCTTCCGTGAGTGATGTGACTCCTTCCTCCTTTAATGAGCTCTTGAAGCGTCCCGAGGTTCGAAAAGCATTGAAGCAAAGCCGTGTGAGTCAGGAATCATTTCTTGTGGAGGAACTCCTCGCGTCCATTGCGAAGAACAAGGCTGTTGCGTATGGTTTTTCTGATGTGGTGGCTGCGGATGCAGCGTCCGCTGTCGAGACCTTGCTCATCTCCACGAATTTTATCAAGGAACAGCGTGAGCTTGGTTCCTATGCGAAGCTTGAGTCCTTGCTTCGTGGCGTTGAGATAAAGAAGGGAACGGTTCATATGGTTTCTTCTGACCACGATGGTGGGAAGCGTCTTGATGGAATTTCTGGGATTGCTGCCTTTCTGAGATTTCGAATGAACTGACTGTTGCCTTCTTTTGTAATGCGCAATGGCTGCCGCGGGCTTTGTGAACGCTCTTGTTAATATTCTCTTGTGATTATCTGAAGAAAATCGGTTCTTACAGCCCCCATCTGTTCTTGTCGCGGGATACTTGGCTGAGCTTGTTCAAAAGCTCCTGTTCAGAAATTCTGATACTCTGCATGCTTCGTGCGATGATTTCTTCAACTGATCTGATTTGGATGTTGAGTTGCGCTGAAAGCACGAAGAGGTTTCTTTTTTCCATTTCGAGCTTGAGCATCTTCTGGATATACACAGGGGATCTTGTCTCTTCCCCTGCGTCGCAGAGTCTGAGTTGTTCCTGAGTCTTGAGAGCAATGCGCTCAAGAATCTTATACTTCTCGTCTCGCAAGCTTGCAAGATCTCGTTCCGTGGCTTGGATGTTTGTGCGTGCGTCATGGATCTTTTTTCGCAGTCGTTCTGCGTCACTGATACGATCAAGGAGGACCTGCCATGTTACCGCAGCCCATCCCTTGTTGATATCTCGTCGAACGCGGTACATCCATCCGGTTTCCTGCGCTGCCTGACGGTCATCATCGCCTTCGATCGATCGTTCTCTTAGCGCGACTCGTTGGTCGATGATGCGTGAATTATCCATGCCATGGATGCTGAATTCGAGCTTTTCGAGCTGTGATTGCAGCGCCGTCCGGAGTGCTCTGTAGTTAGTCATCGTTGCTCCCTCAGAATTCGTGCAATGGTGTTGCCATCCTGTGCGGCTGATTCCTCGGCAAGGCCTGCTTGCTGTTCCTGCTGCCGCGCTCGCGAAGCTTCCCGTCTGCTTTGTTCATCGCGTGCAGAATCACGTGCTGCTCTATCTCTTCCTCGGTCAACAGTGCGCCCTAGCTCTGTGGTATCTCTTCCTGTTTGCCCGCTGCGGCGTGCGCGGAACATGAGGAGGAGTCCAAGGATTATGCTTGCGATGCCAAGAAGCGCGATGATTGGGCTTTCGATGAGGAAGATCCCAAGGAGTGTCTCCAGTAGTCCAATGATCATGAATCCAAAGTATGGATGTTTTGGGAATGCTTTTCGCCATGCGAGGTAGCTCACTACACCGATGATGATGCCAACGATGATTCCGAATTTTCCAAGGATGCTTTGCACCGCTCCGATGATGATTCCTACATTGGTGAATCGTAGTATCGCAACCCATGTGAAGACTGAAAGCACGATCGAGATGACTTTTCCTCCGTTGCTAACGCCAGCTCCTCCCTGCCCTTCGAAGATCTTTACTTTTTTTATCGCAGAATTGATCGCTGCGATCTCAAGGAGTATACCAAGGATAACGACGATCGCAAGTGCTGCATAATCATCACTCACGACGGCATGCGCGGATTCTCCGATCTTTGAAAGTCCGTTTCGAAATGAGTCTATGCCAAAGGCGTATGCATGCATTGAGCTTGCGATTGCAACTAGAATTCCGATGATAGCTGCTCGTTTAGTCGACATGTCCATAGACTAGTGCCCCCTCCATAAGGATATTCGCATAAGCGAGAATTCTTCGTTTCGGGATATGCGTGATGGTGATTGCGGTGCCAATCTCCTTCTCCCAATTTTTTTGCTGGAAACTTTCTTTTTTGCTATCCATGCAATAGATCGTGAGGTTATCGGTCGTCTCATTTCTTCCCTGTGAATATGGCCCGGTCATCCAGACTGCTTTTGGATCTGCATACGTGATGAGCTGTGCGAGACCCTCGCTCTGAAGGATCTTGTGAAGATTGTGGGCCCGCTTGAGTGCGATGAATCTCCGCTCATCAATTCGTGCTTTGAACTTGTCAACGGCCGGAGTTTTTTCACGTGTCACGAGGTTTATCTTCTCAAGTTTTTTCATCGTGACGTGCACGCTCGCTGCGGGAATGCGCGTAATACGCGATATTTCCCGCAGGTAGAACTCTCGTGCGGGGTTTTCAAAGAATAATTCCAGGATTCTCCAGATGTTTGATTCGACAAGCACGGTGTTCTAGCCTGCATATTATTTATTAATACAATTGTATATAAAATTGAACAAACAATCTTCACGTATTTATAATTATTGGGGAAAAAACAGGGTTTATTTACTAGAAAATGATATTGTACATTATAGTGAACAACAGAACATATACTTGAACAGAAAATGTGCGGCATGGGAACACACATAGGGAAGTCGTTACTATTGCGCCCAAATGACAAAATTTATATAGTCTGCATTTGTGAAGGTGTTACCAGAGAGTGGGGTTAATCACCTGCTAGTACTTACCAAGGGATCAGTTTTGGAAGTACTGGAGTGGAGTAATAAACCGTAATGTTTTAATAGTAGTACCATGTTGATTAACCTGGGTCGGGGGATGTAGTTCGTTCGAAACTACTCATTTTGGTTAAAAAAAGAGGGGGATGGAACGATGATTGTTAAGGAGGAGTTTTTAAGCAAATTGAGACGGTATTTCTCGTTGAACCTTTATGAGGTGAAGATATGGGCTGCGTTATTGTCCCGTGGGGTTTCTACTGCTGGTGAATTAAGCGATATTGCGAATGTTCCCCGCTCACGCAGTTATGATGTGCTCGAAAGCCTCGAAAAAAAAGGATTTGTGATTATGAAGCTTGGTAAGCCGATCAAGTACATTGCGGTTCCGCCAAATGAAGTTGTTGAACGCGTGAAGAAGAATATGAAGTCGGAAGCTGACGAGAAAGTCAAGCGCCTCGAGGACTTGAAGAGTACTGATGTGCTTGGCGAGTTGAACTCTCTCCACACTCAAGGTGTCGAACTCGTGGAACCAGCCGATATTTCCGGAAGCCTGCGTGGGAGGCATAATCTCTACAATCATATTGAGCTCACCATCAGGAATGCCGAGGAGACGGTGACCATAATGACGACATCCCAAGGTCTGATGCGAAAGATCGAGGGTTTAAAACCCGTTTTTGAGAAACTCAAGAAACGCGGTGTCAAGATCCGCATCGCAGCTCCGCTCACAAAAGAAACTCACAATGCCGTGAAGGACTTGGGTGATGTTGCGGAAGTGCGCCATTCGGACAGCCGTGCTCGCTTTATCGTTGTTGATGGCAAGGAGATTATCTTCATGGTGCTCGATGATACTGAGGTTCATCCGACATATGATATTGGAATCTGGGTGAATACTCCATTCTTTGCAAGCGCAGTAGAAGAGCTCTTCGAGCTTGCCTGGAAGGCGATGAGAGTATCTAAGGAAGTTGTGAAGAAGTAGCTTCCTTTTTCTCTTTATTTTCTATCTTGTATTCTCCAATTATCTTTTTCCTAGTGCTCTGCATTCTTCGTCGCTTAGAATGAGTATTATCAATGTGTCTTCATGAGATGTTGATCGTAGTGGAGAAAGAGGTACAGCCCGATGAATGCGAGCATCGCGATGATGAGCCCGAGCATTCCTTCAGTAAGTGTGAGGTGTGGTGTCTCCTCTGGATCCCGAACGATGGTGTGAACATAGAGTTGTGCCGGCTCCTCGACGGTTATACCTTCCGTGTTTATGATGTTGAGAAAGTCTGCGTAATTCTCCTGTTCTTCTCGCGTTATCTCGGTGATCTTGAGGCACTGGCTTTGCAGGTGGCAGACGCCAAACTCTTTTCCGTAGAATTTGCAGCATACCTGTCCGCTTCCGCATTCGATGCTGCTACTGCAGTCACTGCTGACTTCTTGTCCCGAGATGACCATCCCTGTGATTCCTCGTCCGATCATGAGAAGGCCTATGAAGAGGACGCCGAGAAGTGCCACGAGAATGCCGGTGCGCTGCATCCTTCTGTTGTTGTGCTCTCTCTTTATTAATTTTTACTGTCGCTTACTGGTGTTGTAGGTCCATCTTGCGCTGTTCTTTCTCGATTTCAGATTTCAGCCGGCCTAGCGAATAATCATTCATATCGACGTATGTCATGTTTTTCACAAGGTTCGGATGAACGCTCTGGACCTGCTTGAACATGTTCTGCACGACTCTCCGGTAGTTGGGATGTCCTTGCGGCACAGTACGAAGTTCGCACAGCCAGTAGAGTTCCCGAAGGTTGAGCGTGACATACCACCTGATCTTGTATGCGAGCGGCACGACGTATTGCGCTTCTCGAGGGAATTGTTCATAGATCTTCTGGTATACGTGTGCAGCTTCATCCATGCAGTGGACAAAATCTTTTTCCATTCCGGCAGCGATTATTTCTGGAGGAATGATGTACCCGTGCTGGACTCCAAGTTCCTGTCTTTCCTGGGTGAGCATCCGGTGCCTGTGAAGGTCACGGTACACTCCATAATCCGCCTGAAGGTCGAAACTGTAGACTGCGTTCTCGAAAGCGCGTCCTGGCTTGTGCCGTCTGTTGGTGCGCTGTCTGCAGTATGCGTCGATGATCTCCTGCCGCTTGATTGGTGTCAGTCGTGCAATTACCTTTTTTAAGTGGCTTCGGTCAAGCGTGCAGTGTGGATAGATGATTGCCATAAGGACGCGCTCTTCTGCATCCGTATCAAAGTGGAGGAGTCTGACTTCATCTGCTGGCCGTGATTGTTCAGTGCTTGTGATCTCTCTTGAAAGGTCGCGTACATCTTCTCGTGTTTGCCCGATGAACCGCTGGAATGGCTCGAAAAACATATGCTGGGGGTCAGATCTTCTGATGAATGAGGGTATGACCTTTCCGAGTTCTTGGCGCATGTCTGTTGCGATGTTCCTCATCTCTGTCAGCTCATTGCATTCCATCTGGACGATCAGCGACTCAAAGAACCTTCCGTTTCCGAAGATTCCCATATTGGTGAGCGTTGAGGCCGGTAGGAGCGCGCGCAGTGCATCGCATGCTTTTGCGCGGAGCGTGAACCTGTATGCGCTCTCCGGGATATTGGCGTCTTTTGGATATGTTGTTTCAAGGAATTTCATCATGTCAGGGATGAGTCTGCTGTACGTGCTAAAGAGGAGCCGGTTGATGCGGACATAGTCGTCAGCAAATCTTGAATCCATGATTCTTGGTTCCTTGTAGTACAGATAGTCCCCATGGACTTGCTGGTCGAAATAGACATATCTTGTTGATTTCTCAAGGGGGCTTCCTCCGATGCGTGGATTTTCCAGGTTCTTGGTGGCAAGGATGCTCACGTTTTCGAGCGCCAAGTGTGCTCCCCCAAGTTCTCCAATAGAGTCGTCGCCGTATCCATCGAGAATTCTGTCATAGAATGCTTGCGCTCTCTGGATATCAAGGAGGTCTTCCGTATCCGTTGCTCGTGCGTTAAATCCGCTTTCTGTTCCCTGGATGAATTCATCAAGCAGCAGTCTGCGAAGGCCTTTCGTGCTTCTGCTGTATCTTGAAAAAAGCGCTCCCTTGATGACTTCAGGAAGATTTCGAAGCACAAATATGGGACTGTCAATATTGCTCACGAACGGTTTGAGAAGTTCCTGTTCCTCTAAAGAAAATTCATCCCCCATGGTGCAATGGGAAGTGCATCCGATTTATATGCCTTATGGGTGACTTCGTATTCGGTGGAATGATTCTTAACGATATAATGATGATATCAACGATATGACGATATCAAGTAGATAGTTTTAATATCTTCATCTGTTTAGTGTCGTCGTATGGCCAATCTTATTAGGAAGCATAGTGCCATTCATGGGTTTGGTATATTTGCCGCAAGTAATATTCTCAAAGGTGAGGTATTGTACAAAGCCCCAATGGATTCGATTCTCCCCGCTCCAAAACGCAGATGTGCTTTTATTGGTAATGAGCGTTGGTTGAATGATCCGAAAGTTTTGAACTGGATTAACCACTCTTGTGATCCAAACGCTTTGTTTGACATTGCGCATGAGCAGCCTCGGCTTGTCGCGCTGAGAAATATTTTTGCTGGAGAGGAGATCACCTGTGATTATGATCGTACGGAGATGAGCGAGTCGGAGGTGAACTGCAATTGCGGAAGTCTAAGGTGCAGGAAAAAATTTCACAGGATCGAGTAAAGGACGTGAAGATAGGCGTGCTTGGTGGGCTTGGTCCTGAGTCATCTGTTGATTTCTATGCCCGAATGATCCGGGAGGTTCAGTCTCGAGGAATGATTCGGGCTAATCAGGATTATCCTCATCTGGTCATCAATAGTATCCCGGCTGAGCCAGTTGTCGTGCATAATCCCGATCTCTCCATGTATGTTGCTGGGTTGAGGGACTTGGACAAGGTCGGGTGCTCTTTTATTGTGATTGTCTGTAATACTGCTCACGCGTATTTGGACGAATTGAGCAAGTATGTAAGCATTCCATTGCTCGATATTGAGAAGGAGGTTCATGTCCGTCTGTTGAAAAAGAAAGTAAAATCTTTCATCGTTCTTGGATCTATGAAAACCGAACGGTTGCTATTCAACTATGAGGACATCAGAAAAGTTGCTCTTTCAAAGAGGGATGCACAGGAGATTGATGATATCATATTGGTGTACAACAATGGGGCATACTCGCCATCGATGGGTTCAACGCTTCGGAAAATAAGCCGTAAATATCCTGTTGACGAGGTGCTTATTGCGTGTACTGAATTATCATGCATTGCGCGAAAGTCCTCCTTCAAAGGAATGGATACGATGGACGTGATGGTTGATGCCACGATTAATGCGTGGAGATCTTTAAGAAAGTCTTGACAACTGACTGTGCTACCTGGCATTGCGGTACTTCTTGAGCATTCGGTACGTCAACGCTTCAATGTTGGAGTCGTCATCCGTGAATGTGGGAATGGACGGGCTCGCCGAGAATGTATACATCTGCGCGTAATTGGTGTCGATCGGATAATCGGGCGGTATTGATTCCCCAATGTCTTGTGGTTCTGAGGGTAGTTTTGTCGCAAAGAGGATCCGGTTACCTGCCTGCACGATGTGGACTGATGCAAATGATGGCTGAACGCTGTTTGCGACTGCGTCAGCAAGTTCCCCTTCGCCCAAGTCAAAGACGTTGATGACGAGGACGCCGTCAGACGTGAGATGCCGCGAGACATCTGCGAAGAATTCCTTGGTCATCATGTAGAATGGGGCATACGCGCTGCCTTGATAGACGTCAATGATGATAATGTCGTAAACCTCATTCGAGCGATGGAGGAATGGCCTCCCATCATCAACCACCATGATGGTTTTCTCATTCTCCGTTACGTTGAAGATCGACCGCGCAACGTGCACGACTTTTGGATCGATTTCCACACCAGTGATCCGGTCGTCCGGGAAGTAATGCTGCCACTGGATGATCATATTGCCTGCTCCAGATCCGAGGAACAGAACATTGCTTGGTCTGTTATGGTAATACCTGCTGACGAGTACATGGTCCGTGTATCCACCTGCCATGTATTCTGTTGCAGGAGTTGGCAGCCTTGAGTGCACGAGGTCTGCTTGGTTAAGTTTGAGATGGAGATATCCGTTGACATTCTGCACATAGATGTAATTGTAAAACGATTCATTCTCGTAGACGATCCCCGGAAGTGATGGTGTTGTGAAGATAAGTGGAAGGAGGAGGAGCAGAAGCGCGATGATGTACGCCTTGTGTGATTTCATCATGCCCACAACGCCAAATGCGAGGATGATGACAAAGCAGAGATATAGCACTGCGCGGCTTCCAAAGTGTGGGATGAGGTATAATACCGAGATGAGGATGCCAAAGAGATCGCCGCATGTTGCAAGGCTCCATACGCTGCCCGCGCTGTAGCCAAGTTGTGCGCTCTTTGCTTGTCGTTTGATCACGAGCGGTGGAATCATCGCGAGCGGTACGACTGGAGGGAAGAATAAAATGAGGCTGGATAAGAGCACTCCCTCGATAGTCGCTAGGTTTGAGACCACAGCGAGGATATAGTCATGGCCGATCACGGTAAAGGAGAGGAGAATTCCCGATAGGAGGCTAAGTGTTGCAAGCCATTCTCTGCCATTGTTCCGGTCTGCAAGCCACCCCCCAAGGAGGCTTCCAATGCCCATCGCGACCATGATAATCCCGATCATGGCGCCCCACGAGTAGAGTGAGACGCCGAACGTGTGGCCAAGCAGCCGAAATCCTGCGATCTCGAGCGTAATCATGGTAAAATGGCTCAGGAATACGAGCGCGTAGACCGTTCGGGGGCTGAATGTCTTTGTCATATGATCATTCTAGATTTGGTTTTCGAAAATCTCTTTCTTCTCTGGGATCGCTGTTGGTGCTGATCCTCCGTGCCACGTGAATCTTGGTCTGATCCGCATGGGGTACACTCGCTCATTGTTGTCGTCAAATATGAGCGCCGATCCGCTGGAGCTTGGAAGATTTGACAGCTGAGTGTCAAGGCCTTCGCGCATGTAGCTTTGCATGAGAAGCCCAAGACTGTCCGTGTCAACTTTTGCTGTGAGCCTGTGGCTGATGACGATGTCGCTCTGGGTCATAACATCGGTGTGGATTTTTGCAGGTTGCTGTGTGGCTAATATGAGTGATATTCCTGGCTGTCGACCTTCCCGCAGTATGGTGATAAGTGGGTCAGTTGACGCGTTCTTGCCTTCCCTTGGTAGGAACTCGTGTGCCTCATCGATGATTAGCCAGACGAGAGGTATTTCTTTCGTGCTGTCAGCGTCCTCAGAGAGGAAGTTCATGGATTGATGGATTTGTTGGAATTCTTCGTTCTTTCGCGCTATCATGCGCTGGATGAATAGTTTTTGTGCGACGAGCCCGATGACGAGTGCCTTAATACCTTCAGTGCCAGGTATTGTTGCATAGCAGCTGACATCAAGTACTGTGACCTGGCCTCCGCGCACGAGGTCGGCTAGTGGTGTTCCTTCATCTGAGAATAGCCCCCATCGCTCCGCACTTTTAAATCGGTTGATTGCGGATAGCTTTGTTGCCGCATCGATCTCCTCATCTTTGCGCAGTTCCATGATGATATCCTTGATGGAGAACTTTTCGCGCTCATCCTTGAGTTTCATGACAACTTTCTCTATAGCAACACCGAGGGGTGTCGATATGTCAACATTGAATGTCATCATCCACTCCATCGGCGAGAGTTCTGATGGTATGATCGAGAATGGTTTGTCGGTTGGAATGCCCTTCTTTTTGTAGATCGAGTAGTATCCTGCCGGTGTATATATGTTGATGCCAAGGGCTTGGGGTTTGAGCCCCCACTCTTTAAGGAGTTCTTCATCCCGCATGTTCGGGAATTTCATTGTCCAGTAGATTCCCATCGTGTCAAGCATGACGATGGCAATGTTGTGGGAGATGCTGTCAGGGAGGTTTGACATGCCTTCTGCAATCACTCCCATGGTGTAGCTCTTTCCCCCGCCGCGTTTTCCGCAGACAAAGACAATATGGCTTCTCGTTACATCCATGTAGACTTCGTTTGAGAGTGATGTTGTCTGGCCCATCTTGACATAATGTTTACCTAGAAGTATCGTGCCGGCCATTCCGTACTGTTTTTTATCGCTATCGCTCCGCCCCACAACAATCTCATACATATGAGAAAGGCCGGTTGCTTTCTATTTATACTTATCGGTAATCTCTCTCGGTGGGAAAAATGCACAAAGTTTATTAATCGTGGAAGGACTCCACGGGGGTATCACAAGGGGGGATTATTCATGAATGAAAAGGATCCTACAGAAACTGAAGAGATGGATGAGGATAATGATGACATGCCGCTGGACGATCGTAAGGAAAGTGCGTCTTTCAAGCATCATGAGGGTCACAAGCATAACGGATCAAAGGATGCTGAGGTAAAGAAGAACCACTCCCACCATCAGCATGAGAAAAAGACTCCCGCTTGGATTATTATCACTATTCTTGTTGCAGTATTGATTGTCGTGGCAGTACTTGTCATGGTTGTATTTCCAAGGTTGCTCACTCCTCAAACGGCCGAACCACCAGGATCAGACGTTGGTGACCTGAAAGCTGGTATTGCAGCGACAGTGAATGGTCAGCCGATAACAGAGGAGGAATTGAACAAGCAATATGAACTTTATTTCTTCCTGTCGGGTATTCCGGATTCCCAGAAGGATATGCTGCCAAAATCACAATTTTTGTCGGAATACCTTGTGGTGCAAAAGCTTCTGTCAGAGGAGGCGGAAAAGCAGGGTGTTGACTACAGTTACGCGGACGCTGAGGCGTTTGTGAGCCGTCTGTTCAATGCTTCCCCGATTCCGTTCTCGCAGATTGAGATGGAGCTCTCGAGCAGGAACATATCTAGGACAGATTTTATTACGTTTTACCAGGACACGAATAGGCTTGCAATCCTGATTAATGAGACGGTCTTTAAGGTAAAGCCTGTTGAGCTTCCTGAACGTATCCGGGCAAGCCATATATACGTGCGAAATGAGACCATTGCCGCTGATCTCTTGCAGCAGTTGAAATCGGGCACAAGCTTTGAAGCTTTGGCATCTCAGTATAACATGGATGCTACGAAAGAGACTGCTGGTGACCTTGGCTATTTCGTGCGAGGTCAGATGGTTCCAGAGTTTGAGAATGCTGCGTTTGCTCTACAGGAAGGTCAGGTATCTGATGTTGTACAGACCCAATTTGGTTTTCACATCATCAAAGTCTCAAGCCACCTAGAGGCAGAGCAGAAGCTCCTGACCGACATCTCAGATCCTTCTGAGCGCGTACTTGCGATTGCGGGGCAGCGCCAGGCGATCGATGATTACATCTCTGAATTGAGATCCACAGCAAAGATTGTCTTCTCGCAATCGATGGTTGCGACGCCAACACCCTCTGTTGTGGAGTCGGCTCCCGTCGGTGATCTGACATTCATGATGAATAGCGATCCGATCTGCCGTGATGCAGAGGGTAAGCCAATTGCGCGTGTGTTTACGACAAGCTGGTGCCCGCATTGCCAGTGGATAAAGGACACAGTTGACGCGGTTCTCAAGGACTACGCAGACC
The DNA here is from genome assembly GCA_964455675.1 of uncultured Methanosarcinales archaeon. Classification (GTDB taxonomy): domain Archaea; phylum Nanobdellota; class Nanobdellia; order Woesearchaeales; family CAYVYK01; genus CAYVYK01. The sequence goes on along the minus strand of CAYVYK010000007.1, from coordinate 73,992 downwards.
GTGATTTGATTACAGCATACCATTGGGAGGTTGATACCGGGAAAGAATTGGTGACTGGTCAAGAAGGAACTGTGCCTGATGCGGAAATGGCAGTGTACCAGAAATACAATCCCGATGGATCAATCCCGACATTCATCTTCGGTTGCAGGTATGTGCGCGTTGGCACAGGTTATGAGCAGGAGGACGACCTCGGCAAGGAGAAGGCAGAATTTGAGCTGATTCTGGACACTCTCTTGGCAGAAGAGGCCCCAGCTGGTCAAGCACCTTCGGTAACCCCGGTTGTGACGCCCGCTCCTACGGTGGAGCCAACAGCGGAGGATAGCAATAATCTGCCTCCAGAGATTGTGATCAGCTAGATTCGTTGCATGATGCTACGCTTTGGTACTGCTGGTGCTCCGCTATCCACAGTTCCGCGCTCGCTTGAGAATGCGTTTGCGCGCCTATCTGAACTTGGGCTTGGCGGAATGGAATTGGAGTTTGTGCGGTCAATCAATATTTCCGCGAGCAAAGCTCCGCTCGTGTGTACTCTAGCGCGCCAGCATGACTTGATGCTCACGTGTCACGGCCAGTATTTTATCAATCTTTTTTCTCTTGATCCGAAAATCACTTCTGCGAGCATGCAAAGGGTGGTTGATGCCGCCGCTCGGGCATATGAGTGTGGCGCAGTGAGTATGTGTTTTCACGCTGCGTTTTACCAAAAGCGTGATCCAGCGCTCGTGTATGATGCAGTCAAGCAGCGTCTGCGTTCCATCGTGGGCATACTTCGTGATCGTTCGATTCCCATAATGGTGCGGCCTGAGACGACGGGCAAGGCATCTCAGTTTGGGTCGTTTATCGAGCTGTGCCGTTTGAGTTCTGAAGTGGAGCAGGTGATGCCCTGCGTTGATTTTTCGCATATTCATGCGCGTGAGGGGAAATATAATTCTGAAAAGGAGTTTTGCGTGGTTCTGGAGACGATTGAGCGCTACCTTGGTCGTGGCGGGCTAGACAATATGCACATCCACGTTTCCGGTATTGAGTACTCTGAGAAAGGTGAGCGCTATCATCTGAACCTAGAAGAAAGTGACTTGGAATGGAAGGATCTGTTGCGCGTTCTGAGAACCTATCGTGTGAAAGGCATCGTTATTTCCGAGTCCCCGAGTATTGAAGGGGACGCGTTGCTTATGCAGCAGTATTATGGTTCCATCTAATATAATTCCATCCAATGGTATGCCTATAAACTCACTATCCAAATGAGACTATTATAAGATATACAATACAATATAAAATATAGTATATAATATTTACTAATAGAAACTATTATAAATCCACTGCACTGTGGAGAAGCGGGATGCCCAAGAAGGTTATTTCCGCGACGATTGATGAAGGCCTTGTCCGTTGGATTGAGGAGAGCGCTAAGAATTCTCGGGAATTTCGGAATAAGTCGCACTTGATTGAAGTGGCCCTTGAGCAGTACAGGGAACAGCGAAGAAAAGAGGTGAAGCATGGCAGGGACCACGTCAAGTAAGAAGCCTTTTGAGTATGAAGTGGTCCGCGAAGGGCAGGAGATCATTCTTCGCATCGACCTTGAGGCGTACACGAAGACTCCATCGCTTGAGGACGACTCCTTATGTATGTCAAAGACGGTGGAGATTCTCGCGGAGGCTGGTGCCGCGACAAAAATCGTGTTTGCTCAGAAGCGAGACTTTGAGTATGATTATGATCAGACGCAGATGGTCGCTGAGATCGCGCGTATCTACGCAAATATTGTGAGGCAGCGGCTTCTCTCATTCCAGATGCGGGGGCTATCAAAGGATAGCTCCACATACACTCAGCTGCAGCACATCGTGTTCAGTAGGTTGAAGGGAGATCCGATTTCTGCGTACGTCGAGCTCAAGCGGATCTACCGTCATGTGAAGATCAACTATGAGGTCGAGGAGCAAAAATCGCGAAAGGAGCATTTGGAGCGTTGGGTGAAACTGCTGAATTACATTCTTCTCATGCTGGACAAGACAAAGCTTGTCATTATGGCTAAGCCGTATCTCTCTGACTATCACATCGGGGATCGCGAGATCTATCGGAAATTGTTTGCGCCGACGATTAAGCCTGACTTCATGTACACAAAGCTCATGGCGAACTATCCATCTGACGGTGAGGAGCTTGAGAGCTATGAGGTTGGTTCGACTGAAGTGACCATCTTCAGTATTCCAGAGACGGTACAGTACCTCTATCACATGATGCCTCCAGAGTTTCGCTTAAGTGAAGATAAGTATGAGCTTCTTGATATGGCACGAAACATCCTTGCCGATCATAAGCCAAAGCGAGCCGAATTTATCGATCCTGAACGTATGCGTCAGGTGTTCTCAAATGTTGGTCGTGACCTTCTTGGCGAGCTATCTGACTTCAAGGGCGTGCATCTAAAGGAAAAGGATTGGGATGAGTTGACGCAGATTCTTGTACGGTACACGATTGGTTTTGGGCTTGTTGAGGTACTACTACAGGACGAAAAGGTTCAGGATATTACGATTAATTCTCCCATGGGCCAGATTCCCATATTTATCGTTCATCAGGATTTTGAGGATTGTCGCACCAACATTTATCCGACGCCAAACGAGTCCGATTCATGGGCGACAAAGCTGCGTTTGATCTCTGGCCGCCCCTTGGATGAGGCAAATCCCATTCTTGACACTGAACTTGAGCTTCCTGGATCAAAGGCGCGTATCGCAGTCATCTCTCCCCCGCTCAACCCCTCAGGTCTAGCGTATGCTTTCAGGCGTCATCGTGACCGTCCTTGGACGCTTCCTTTGTTCATCAAGCAGGGAATGATCTCCCCACTTTCCGCAGGGCTGATGAGTTTCCTTATTGACGGCTCAAGGACGATGCTTGTTGCAGGTACTCGCTCTGCGGGTAAGAGCTCTTTATTGAGCGCGCTCTTGATTGAGATTATGCGCAAGTATCGTATCATCACGATTGAGGACACGCTTGAGCTTCCTGTTGGCTCGATGCGCGCGCTCGGCTATAACATTCAGCCCATGAAGGTGAGTTCCGCTATCGGTGCTGCAACGTCTGAGGTTGACGCCGAGACCGGGATTCGCACGACCTTGCGCCTTGGTGATTCTTGCCTTATCGTTGGCGAGGTTCGCAGCAAAGAGGCTACTGCTCTCTATGAAGCGATGCGTGTTGGCGCGCTTGCGAACGTTGTTGCGGGTACGATCCACGGTGATTCGCCCTATGGTGTATTCGATCGTGTTGTGAATGATCTTAAGGTTCCCCGCACGAGTTTCAAGGCGACTGATATTATCATTGTCGCAAATCCGATCAAGAGTGCCGATGGCATGCATCGTTTCCGTCGGGTCACGCAGGTTACCGAGGTGCGAAAGTTCTGGGTGGATGATCCTCTTCGTGAGGGTGGCTTTGGTGACCTTATGAAGTACAATCCCCTGATTGACAAGCTTGAGCCTACGAAGGATTTCATCCAGGGCGAAAGTGACATCCTCAAGTCGATCGCGGGTAACGTTCGGGAATGGGCAGGGAAGTGGGATGCGGTGTGGGATAATATCATGCTTCGCGCGAACATGAAGCAGCGGATAGTGGAAGTTGCAGATTCAACGAACATGCCTGAGTTAATGGAGGCCGCGTTTATCGTGCAGGCAAATGATCAGTTCCACCGCATCTCGGACCAAGTGAGGGAGGAGGTTGGCGCTCTTGACTCCCGTCGCATCTATGAAGAGTGGGACTCTTGGTTTTCGCGCCAGGTTAAGAAGATTCGGATGACTGAGTCACAATAGATATGGCAAACGCATCGTATGAGGAGATTGCTCGAAAGTATAAGTCTCAGCTAAAGAAGGACCTTTCGGGTGAGAAGGAGACGGTTAGGCCGGTGTACAGTTCTGAGTATCAGATTTTCAAGCGGGAGTTCATGCCAAAGAATCTCTCCATCTATGAGAAGCTTTGCGCATGGAGCGAGAAGATCGCCGGGATTAAGCCAGATCCAAAGCAGGCGGAGCGATTGCAGGAGAATATCAATATTTGTCATCTCGACATCACTCCCTCTGGCGCGATAAGTTTTGCGTATCTTGCGCCGATCATGATCGCGTTCTTCGGAGGGCTTCTCGGATACTTGATTCCGGCCCTTATCCTAGATAAGACGACGCTCTTCTTTAGCATGTTTGCGCTTCTTTTCGCGGTAATCCTACTCTACCCTCTGCAAAAGCTTCCTGAGTATATGGCGAATGGTTGGCGGATGAAGGCTTCCAATCAGATGGTTGTTTGCATTTTTTATCTTGTCACGTATATGCGGCACACCTCAAACCTTGAGCTCGCGATTGAGTTTGCCTCTCAACACATGGCTCCGCCCTTAAGTCTTGACTTTCGTAAGATTCTCTGGGACGTTGAGGCGCAAAAGTATGATACGGTAAAGGACGCGATTGATACCTATCTTGAGACGTGGCGCAAGGACAATCCAGAGTTTTTAGAGTCATTCCATCTCATTATTTCATCGCTCTATGAGTCTGCTGAGGAGCGAAGGCTTGCGTTGCTTGACAAGTCTCTTGAGATAATTCTTGAGGAAACATACGAGAAGATGCTGCATTTTGCGCATAATCTCAAGTCCCCGATTTCCACCTTGAACATGCTTGGAGTCGTACTGCCAATCCTTGGTCTTGTCATGCTTCCGCTCATGGTGAGTTTTATGGGTGGCATTCGCTGGTATCATATTGCCATGCTCTATAACGTTCTGCTTCCACTCGTTGTGTTCTACATGGGAAAGAATATTCTTGCGACAAGGCCAACAGGGTATGGCAGCACGGATATCTCGGAGAGCTCTGCTGTCGTAAAAGAGCGCGAGTACAAGTTCAACTTTTTTGGGAAGAAGAGGACGATGTCACCTGCCTCTGTTGGTTGGGCTGTATTCGTCATATTGCTCTTGCTTGGTCTCTCTCCTTTGCTGATCCATCTTGTTGCTCCTGATTTTGATTTTGGTATCACATTTTCTGCGGCAAACGCTCAGGCGTTTGAGAAGATCAGTGCGTGCAAGCAGCAGTTCTGCCTGCTGGAATACCGTGCAGGTCTTGAGGAGACCACTCGTGACGATAAGGTTGGTCCGTTTGGCCTCGGTGCTGCTCTTTTAAGCTTATGCGTGACACTGGCGTTTGGCTTGGGTTTAGGTGTGTACTACAAGATGCGTTCGGAGAACGTGATCGATATTCGTGAGAAAACGAAGAAACTTGAGCAGGAGTTTGCCTCCGCCCTATTCCAGCTCGGTAACCGTCTTGGTGACCGCATACCTGCGGAGATTGCCTTTGGGCGAGTATCAGATGTCATGCAGGGCACGGAATCGGGAAGATTCTTCGCGATTGTGGACAATAATATCCGCCGCCTGGGTCTTAGTGTCCATGAGGCGATCTTCAGTTCAAGGAATGGTGCGCTTGCGTATTTCCCTTCAAACCTAATTGAGAGCTCCATGGAGGTGCTCGTCCAGGGTGTGAAGAAAGGTCCAGCGATTGCTGCGCAGGCTGTGATGAATGTCTCTCGCTACATCAAGGAGATCCACCTTGTGAATGAGCGTTTAAAGGACATTCTTGAGGATGTTGTGAGCTCCATGCAGTCGCAAATTAATTTCCTCACGCCAATCATCTCTGGAGTTGTAGTTGGTATCACGTCTATGATCACAAACATCCTTGGGCTCTTGTCAAATCAGGCAAAGATGATAAGCCAGATTGGCGGCGATTCTGGTTCGTCCGCAGGTTTTGGGGGGTTTGCGAGTGCTTCTCTTATTGGTGGTGGTGATGGTATTCCCACATTTTTCTTTCAGATTGTTGTCGGAATTTATGTTGTGCAGATCGTGTACATTCTCACTATCCTGATGAATGGGATTGATAACGGTCCTGACCGCATCAGCGAGCGCTATTTGCTAGGAAAAAACTTGATCCGTTGTACGGTCTTTTATGTGATTACGACCGGGGTGATCATGATACTGTTCAATCTGATTGCCGGAACAATTTTAAGCCAGACGGGTAACATTTCTGGATTCTGAGAGTACCCTCATCAATCTCATTCGTAAAACATCAAACTTTATAAAAGCTCCAAGAATTCATGGGAAGAGTGCACCTGTAGCGCAGCCTGGATGCTTTCGGGCAGGGCAAATAGCGCGGCAGCCTCCTAAGCTGTAGGTCGGGGGTTCGAAAAGTTACGAAAATCCCCCCAGGTGCGCTTTTTTTTGTGATCATCATGGAGAGAAGGCAGGAATTCGTGACAAGTAAGGATCTTTCTTCGATATATTACGAGAAGCTCCTGCCTGAAAAATATTCCAGTAAGCCATGGCTTGTGTTCCTTCATGGCCTCGGTGGTAACATGACATCTTGGGTCCCGGTTGCGAAGCGTTGCGCCGCCATGGGTTATCGCTCTTTGCTCATTGATGCGAGGGGTCATGGCAGATCCCGCACTGTTCAGGCTCAGCGTTCATTTTCGATGGAGCGCTACTATGAGGATGTTGATGCGGTTCTGGCAAAGGAGCGAGTTTCAAAATTCATTGTCTGTGGACTTTCATCAGGTGGTATGATCGCTCTTGGTCATGCGTTGCACTCGAGAAAAAAGCCGCTCGGGATGGTGCTCGTAAGTTCGAGCCACACGTCGCCGTTGAATCACTTTGTGATACCGCGAGCTCCTCGATTGATCGCAGAGTCGCTGCTAGGATTCTGTGCAATCGTCGGAAAACCATTCCATCGAGTTCTTTCTCGGTATGTTGATTATGCAAAGCATGAAAAGACTCCTGAACTCTTCTTGTTCTTTTATGATCTTCAGAACGCCGGGCTTGATTCCTACGCTTACCACACGATTTCGTTGTTTGATTATGACGTGACAGGTATGCTTGATTCTTTGGAGATGCCAGTGCTCCTCATTACTGGAGGTAGAGACTGGGTTCTGAATCCAAGTGCGTCGCTAGAGATGGCTAGGTTGATTCCTAAATCCAAGCTTGTTCGCATTGGTGAGATGAATCATGAGGGCGTGTTTAAGAAGCCGGAGGAGGTTTTCGATGTCATCAAGGGATTTTTGTCCTCTCATTTCAGTAATCATACCAGCGCATAATGAGGAAAAGTACGTGGCACGGGCAGTTGTGTCTGTGAAAAAATCTTCCTGGAAGAACGTTGAAGTGATCGTTGTCTGTAACGATTGCAAGGATGATACCTTGCTTGTTTCTAGGAAGCTTGGTTGTCACGCCATCTCGACGAAAAAACGCGGGGTTTCGCGCGCTCGCAATATCGGGGCTCGTGCGGCAAAAGGAGAGATACTCTGTTTTCTCGATGCTGATAGTGAATTGTCGCCTGATCTGCTGGGGGAAGTTGTGCTCGCTGTTTCGCGTGGGGCTGTCGGTGGCTACACGAGGACTCGTGGCGATGACTCCTCTCTTCCGACTTCTCTCATGTGGTTTTTAGGAAACATTGGCCGTGCTTTTTTTCCCGCTGCGAGCGGGTTCTGTTTTTGCCGGAAGAACTTCTTCATTCCATATGACGAATCCAAGGATATCGCGGAGGATACATACTTTCTCTTGGCTTTGAGGAAGAGGGGGCGGCTTAAGTATATCTCAAGTTCTTTTATCCGTACGTCCATGAGAAGGCAGCGTCAGCATGGTTTCTTGCGCTTTGTCTGGCAGACATTTTCTGGTTTTTTTTGGCCAAGAAAGCAAGAGTATGTTCCGGTTCGCTAACTCTTCAGTTTCCTTACGAGCTCATTTACTCTCTTTCCATCAGCTCTTCCTTTAAATGCGCCCATGATTCTGCCCATGAGAGCGCCATCTGTGATAGTCGGGTTTTCCGCAATACTCTTTTTTATTTCTCGTTCAATATCTTCATCGCTCACGCTCTGGTATTTCTTTATGTCAAAAGTTCCCTTGCAAAGGTCAACAAGCGCATCGGACAATACTGTTTTTGAAAGTGTTCCACTGGCAAGGTGCCTAAAGATTGTCATCCATTGCTCCTCGCTAAGGGTCTCAACATCCACATTGTGTTTGCGGCGTATTTCCTTCGGAAGTGAGATGATGGTTTCTGCGACGAAGGCAGGATTGAGTGTTGGGTGGTCGGTAATGACCTTCTCGAAGAAGTCAGTGCGACCTTTTTTTGCTATCTGTTTGGCAAGCTCTTGATCTATGCCGCGTGCTTTGATGCGCTTTCCTGCATCTTCAATGGTCTCGGGCACCTCAATGCTTTCCTTTTGGGGGACGAAGGGGAGCACGTCAGTTTCGGGATAAAGTCGTGCAGCTCCTGGCATGGGGCGAAGGAAACTTGTTGAGAAATCGGACTCTGCCTTTCGTACTTCTTTTGGTACTGCTTTGCCTTTCGTGATGAGGTCAAGCTGTCGGGCTATTTCGTTGTCGATTACCTTTGGTATGCTCCGTAGATCCTGGAATCCCTTGATTTCGACGCGCGCTCCCTTGCTGATCGAGACATTGACATCCTGCCGGATGGTTCCGATGCCTCGCTTCACGCTTGGAAGGCTTCTGCACATCAGCCCAATTCTTTCTGCTGTCTCTTTTGCATGATCAGGATCTTTGATCTCTGCTTGCGTTGCGATTTCGATCATGCCCATCCCGAGGCGGTCAAGCCGGTACTTGGTATATTTTTTTGCTTGCTTGATTTTTTGTGCTGCCTCTTCTTCAAGGAGTACGGTGGCGATGCCGACGCGCCCCTGGCTTGTCTCGATCCATCCGTTCCTTCCGACGAGCGCGGTTCTCTGAAATCCTGTCACGTTGCTCCCATCAATAACTGCCTTTCTCATTGTGTGGATCTCGTCCACGATTGTGCAGTTCATGAGCTTGCAAAGTTGTAGGCATGTCTTCACCGCTTCTCTATTCATGGAGTGTGGCGGTTCCTCATCGTATTCCATGATGCAGGTGTCCGCAGATGAGCTCTCGTAGAAGAATTTGCGCTCTTTGGATAACTCATGGCTTACTGCAATATCAATGTCCCCCATCTCTCCCGCTACTGCTTGGAGTCTTCGTTGTGCTTTGTTCTCTGTTCCCTCAGCCGAATTGAGTGTCTTGCAGTTGCAGAATAGTTTTAGACCCTCGAGCTGTTGATGAATTTCAAGTCCGCACTTGAATCCCAGTTCTTTATAGTCAAATACCACTGAGTCGAGAATGAAATCTCTGCTTAATAAGCTTTCGGCAACCTTTAAATAAAATATGGGCTCTCTTGGGAGTATGGTTTCTCTGCAGAAATACTCTGGTATTCCCTTGGAGCTGGAGGAGGATTCTCTTGTTCTTGATAATGGATTGTGGAAGTGGCGTGCTGAGCTGCGGAGGGACATCTTGGACATGCGGTATGTGCTTGCCGATCGAGGGGTATGTGCTCCAGCTGTTCCGTATGTATGCTATCAGGATCTCGTACAAAGGAAGGATACCGAGTCTACAATCTATCACAATGTTTTTGTGTTTGATAAGCGGCTTCTCGGTTCCGAGTTTAACAAGACTTTAGGGCATTTCCAGAATTTTCCCGAGATATACCAAGTGTATTATGGATTGTGCGGGATGCTCATTCAAGGAGACAAGAAGTGTCAATTGATTATCGCAAAAGCTGGGGACAAGATGGTCGTGCCTGGCGGCTTTGCGCATTCGATATATAATTTTGGCAACTGCCCTCTTGTTCTCGGTGAGCTTGTTGATCATGAGCTAAGGACAAGGGTTCCCGCCGATAACCTCATGCTCCAGCTCCGAAGAGGTGCGCGATATTTTTTCTTAAAGGAGAAAGATAGTCTTGTGATCCGGTCAAATCCGCACTATCACGATGATTTTTCGCAAGTTTATTTCTCCTCTTTTGATGACTTGGCAACGTATCGGTTTGAGTTGCACCGCAAGGGGATTGAATTCTATCACGCGGATAAGCTTCCATTGAAGGGCACTGGACTTAATCGGAAGGACAACATCTTTGCGAAGCGCACCGAAGAGAGAGTCCGGCAATATCTTGGTACTCCTCCCTTTGAGAATGTGAGGAATTAGTTTCTCGTATTCGGTATTTAGAACATGCATGGCTGATGTCGGTGGTTGATCTCATGCGCAATATTTGTGGTGAGCTGCAAACTTACTTCTTCTCGGGTAAGCTTCCTTCCAAGCAGCCAACCAAGTTTCACGTATGCGACTTCCGGGAGCATGTCATCCGCGAATAGGCAGCCTCGCCCGATGGACAGTTTACGTAGGTTAGTATAAACGTAAGGATGCGTTCTGCCATACAGTGTTTGTGAAGCAATAATGATATGCGCTCCTTTCTTCTGGGCGTGCTCGATGGCGGGAAGGAGGTTTGTCTTTCCGCTGGTGCAGATGTGGCCCAAAGCTGTTGCTGAGAGTACTATCCCTCGATATCCATGGTCAGCAAGTGTAGTTATGAGGAGAGGGTCCATGCCTGGATACACTTGGAGGAGCGCTGTCTTCTCTTCGAATGCGGCAAGAAGTTCTGGCGACAGTTCCCGTCTTCTGGAATACTCTTGATTGAGTACTTTTATCTCTCCAGCGTCATCAATACGTGCGAGCGGGGTATCATTGACTGTTTTAAACGCGTCCCTGCGTGAGGTATGCATTTTCCTAACCTTGGTCCCGCGGTGGAGGTCGCAAGTGTTGTCGTTGATGTTCGTATGCATGCAGATGGCGACTTCAGCTCCGTCCCATTGTGCAGCGGCTGTCACACTGCAATAGACGTTGAGGAATGCATCGCTGCTTCCGCGGTCGATGCTGCGTTGTGATCCTGTTATTATCACTGGTTTGTTAAGGTTCTTGATGAAGAATGAGAGCGCGGCGCTTGTGTAATGCATGGTATCCGTTCCGTGTGTGATCACAATTCCGCTGATCTTGGGATTCTTGAGCGCTGGTAAGATTGATTGTGCAATCTGTTTCCAGTGCTCTGGTGTCATATCCTCGCTCATGGCGTTCATGATGCTTGTTGTCTGAATGTTAGCAATTTTTCGAAGGCCCGGTACGAGGTCGAGGAGTTCTTCACTTGAGTAGTCAGCTGCGACCCCTCCTGTAGCATAATCGATGCGCGAGGCGATTGTACCTCCTGTACTAAACATCGCGACGGTGGGCAGTTTTGGGTTGTGTTCTGATGTGTGGATTCGCGGAGTTGCAACTACTCTCTTTCGGATAATCTCCACGTTCCGTATCTTGGAATCCTGGATTCCGATATTGTATCCGTTGTCGAGTTTGAGAACGGTAAACCCTGTTGGGAGGAGTTCTGGTCGTGGCATGAGCATACCCTCAAGTCTTTCATCAAAGGTGGTTATTGCTACTCTGTCTCCCGTACGTGGTGTAGTGAGGTCCATGATCATTTCCTATGGGGGAATATCCTGCGGTGTTGTTCCTGGTATAATACCATTGGCAAAGCTTGCCTGATCCTTAAATCCAAAAAGTATTGCAATAATGTTTGAGGGAAACGTGCTAATCTTCGTATTGTATTGGATGACTGCGTCGTTATAGATCCTGCGCTCTTCTGCGACTTTGTTGACTGTGTTGAATAGCTCTGCTTGCAGCGCGAGGAAGTTTTCCCCGTTCTTGAGTTGGGGATAATTGTCGGCGACGGAGATGATTTTGCCCAAAATGCTCTCTCCGTTCCTGCCGTCAAGCTCTTGATCGATTCGTTCTGCCGCTCGAATTTTCTCCTCGCGTGTTCTCGCCGTCTCCCATTGCGCGCGGAGAGTGTTGGCATCACGTATGATTACTCTCTCCTGATCCGTAAAACCTTGGATTGTACTGACGAGATTTGGGATGAGGTCTGCCCGGTGCTGGTATTCCGCTTCAACTTGGGTCCATTGGCCTTCAATATTGGATTGGAGCGAGATGAGGCTGTTATAGATACCAATGCTCCAGAGGAGTCCGGCAAGGATTACTGCGGATGCGAGGAGAAGTACAATCCATTCCGCCGTAAGTGAGAACTTTTTTACCATGAGTCTTCATGCATGGAAGAGTGTATAAAAACCTTATGGCAGGCAAAAGGGCCTCCTACTTGCGTTTTCCGCTTCTTCTGCGGATATACATCTCATGGGGGTGTGTTGGGGCATCCCATGTTACGGATTCACCATTGAGATAACGTTGCCACCGGTCAAGGTCTGCGTTTACCATGACTGCCACGAGTTTTTTGAACGTAACTTTTGGTTTCCACCCAAGTACGCGTTGTGCTTTGCTTGGGTCCCCGCAAAGGACTGGTACGTCAAGCGGCCTGCAGAGGTTCTGGTCGAATTTGACATGGTCTTTCCAGTTGAGTCCTACTTCAGCAAATGCCTGTTCTGCAAACTCCTGAACTGTATGTGTTTCTCCTGTGGCAATTACAAAATCGTCCGGGCGATTATGCTGAAGGATTCTCCACATCGCCTCAACGTACTCAGGTGCAAACCCCCAGTCTCGTTTTGCCTGCAGGTTTCCAAGGTTCAGGTCTTTTTGCAGTCCGAGCTTGATCCGTGCGACTGAGTTCGTGATCTTTCGTGTGACGAAGTCAAGTCCTCGCAAGGGTGACTCATGGTTGAATAGGATTCCGTTTGTTGCGAAAATGCCATACGATTCCCTGTAGATCCTGACTTGATGGAATGCGTAAAGCTTTGCCGCAGCGTATGGGGAATTAGGATTGAATGGGGTCTTCTCATTTTGTGGCATCTGTGGTGTTGTTCCGTACAGCTCGCTTGTTGATGCCTGGTAGAACTTGATGTTCTTGTTGAGATGCCTGATGATCTCAAGGAATTTGAGTGGGCTTGCGCCGTCAATTTCTGTTGTTAGGAGCGGTTGGTCAAAAGATGCTTCAACGAAGCTTTGTGCGGCAAGATTGTAGATCTCGTGAGGATCTGCGATTGTCACGGCTTCTAGGAGCGAACTCATGTCTGCAAGATCTGCTGGAATGAGGATGATCTTGTCCATGAGTTTGAGACTTTGCAGTCTCCAGAAATTAGGGGTTGAATTGCGTCGGTAGGTGCCATAGACTGTGTACCCTTTTGAAAGCAGCAGCTGGGCGAGGTATGGACCGTCTTGCCCTGTAATCCCCGTGATTAACGCACGCTTCTTCATTTTACCTATCCTACAGTAGTAGCAATAGCCTCAAGGAGCGCAGGGCTCTTTATAAGGTTTATGGATTCCGCTCTGATATGCCAAGAGTCCTTCTCTTTTTCTGCAGCCTTACTCTAGCATAACCATTAAATATCGAATCCAAGCTAGAGAACCGTGGTGAATCCCATGGTAGTCAAACTCATCAAGTCTACATTTTATCATGAATCCGAGACAAAGAATCTCTTGTGTGACTTCATCAGGAAGGCTGGTCAGCTGAGCATGGGCGCCGAGTGTAAAAAGTTTGAAGCAGCGTTTGCGCAAAAGCAGCAGCGTAAATACTCTGTCTTTGTATCGAGCGGTAGTTCGGCAAACCTTGTTCTTCTGCAGGCATTGCTTAACTTAGGTCGTCTGAAGAAGGGAGACCGCGTGGGAGTATCAAGTGTCACCTGGGCGACAAATGTAATGCCAGTCATTCAGCTCGGCCTGGATCCTGTTCTTATCGACTGCGAATTGGATACTTTGAATGTCAGTAGTGCAACATTAAAATCTGCTGGCAAGGGATTGAAGGCCTTGTTCCTGACTAATGTTCTTGGCTTGTGTTCTGACATTGACAAGATTGCTTTGTATTGCAAAGACCAAGGGATTATTCTGCTCGAGGACAACTGTGAATCTCTTGGTTCGAAATATAAGGGGACTCTGCTTGGAAATTTTGGTGTTGCGTCAACGTTCTCCTTTTTTGTGGGGCATCATCTCTCAACGATTGAGGGAGGGATGGTGTGCACAGATGATGAAGACCTCGCCGAAATGCTCGTGATCGTCCGCGCTCATGGCTGGGATCGTAACCTGAGTCGTGAGTCGCAGCAAAGGATTCGGAGCAAACATAAGATTGATGACTTCTTCGCTCTGTACACCTTCTATGATCTTGCGTATAACGCTCGTCCGACGGAAATCAACGGTTTCATTGGTAATGTGCAGCTCCCGTATTGGGATGAGATCGTGAAGAAACGGCACGATAACTTCATGTATATCAGGAAGTGTTGCACTGATCGGGATATCTTTCCGTTGAAGAACGATCGTATGGATATTATATCCAACTTTGCATACCCCTTTGTATGCAAGTCGGATGCTTCATTTAGGCGTTTGAAGGAATCTTTCCAGTCAAGGGATGTCGAGATTCGTCCTGTGATTGCCGGAAACATTGCAAGTCACCCATTCTATCGAAAGTACGTGAAGGATAGGAGTTCTTTGCCCAATGCCTCGGTGGTTCATGCTTGCGGGTTCTATTGCGGGAATAATCCGGAGATGTCAAAAGAAGATCTTTCCACTATAAAATCTGCTTTGCTGGGCATTTCATCCTAAAGGATTTTATAGTGAATCCTGAACCCTTGGTGCATGACAAACTTTGCAGTAGGCGTGGTCCTTCAGTGTATTCTTATATTGGTTGTGTTGCTTGCTCACTACATCCTGTTCATTCCGTTTCTTCTTCCCCTGGTAAGGAAACGATTCGTTCAGAAGCACTGGGAAAGAGTTCTTCTCCTTGCTGCCGTGCTCCCTTTGCCTTTGTTCATCTTCCTTGGATTGATGCTTGATCTCGCAGCATCGTTTCGTCAGCCGATCATTCTGCTTCTGTACCTGATTCTGATCCTCTTGTCATTGTTCTGTCTCTGGAAGTACTCTTTGGAGTTAAGGACGCTGAGGAGGCCGCAAGGATTGAAATGGATTGCTCTGCTTGTTCTGGGAGGTTTCCTGCTTCATGCGGCAAGCTATGTTCGCACGCCAGTATCGTCCGGCGACATGAGCTTTTCGCAGCTCGTCATGGCAGGGCTCGTCAACGATGGAACCATCACTTCATCCCTTGGCTTCTCAATTGAGAGGCCGCAGGTCATACCCCCTGGCATGAGCTACCTTGCAGCGTTCCCTGCTATTGGTTTTCATCTTCCTCCAGAACTCGTTTTTGGTGTTCTGATACATTGCCTCGCAGCACTCCTGCCTCTCGTGATGTATTGCATGGTATTGGTCTGGTCACGAAATGTGACATGGGCCCTTTGGAGCGCGGGGTTTGTTGCGTTCCTCAGTGTTACAGAGACGATACTTCTCTACTCGAACGGCATGCGCCTTGTTGTTATCCTGCTTTTCTTTGCGTGTGTGTATCTGATGCATGACCCGTTCGATCGGGCGTCTGCGTTTTTCGTCGGTTTACTAGTGAGTGCGATGATAGCGATTCATGATTATATGGCGACTGTCGCGGTGGTGTGCTTGATCATGGCTTATCTTGGGATGTGGGTGAGAAATGGAGTGGGCATGAGAGCATTGGCGAGTAGGAAGGTTATCCAATACGGCGCTGCTGTCCTGCTTGGTGTTCTGATTCTTCTTGTTCCATTCCTCGTAAAAAACGGTGATAACTATATGGCCATAGTCTCTCACGACCAGGGTTCTTTGTCGCTCGATGTTGACCAGTGGAATGAGGGTGGTGGGATTGAGCGTAATCTTATCAGGTATGGCCTATTGTTGATTCCTGCTCTCCTCTTAGTATGTATCCCACGGATTCGAAAGGACGCTGATTTTATGATGCCGGTCGTTCTGGTATGTATTGCAGCCGCTCTGCTTTCAATCGGCATGGGTATCGATTACATTGTGATCTACCCTTTGATAGGGAGTTACTATCTCATGCTTCTCTCGCCAGTAATATCCGTGCTTGCTGCGCGGATGTTTCTCGAGGCACGACATTGGAGACTCCATTTGATCATCCTGCTTGTCGTGTATGGTGTCTTCCTGAGTCTCTTCCTTTTCTCTTACTCTGAGAAATATTTTTCCTTGTCCTACAATGACTATGAGGCCTTGCGTTGGGTTAGGGACAATGTTCCTTCTCGTGGTTATGATCTTGTGTACCCTGATGGACGGCTTGTGCCCTTGATTGCAGCTCATAACGTACTCTACGCAGAAAGTGTCGGCCATACGATTGAGCTTGATACGAAGTGGCTGGAGCTGCATAACCTGTATCTCGCAATGAGAAATAATTTTTCACAGCATCAAGATGTACTTGAAGCGCAGGACGTAAACACCGTCATAATTCTTGAGTCAAGTGACGAGAGATCCCGCTTTCTCGCGAGTGTCTCTCATGGTATTGGGAAAATTATTCGGAATGATCGTTTCTTGGGTTTTATAGAGAGTGCCCATCAAGAGAGCGTTGTACGTAGGCCCCTTGAGGATTTGCGCAGTGAAGTACGAGATTCTCCCAATTGGAGGATTGTATATTCCAAGGATCATCTCTTGGTGGCGGTTCGTGCATAGAACTTTTGTATTGCCGTGCACACTTCGTCCAGTTCCTTTTGGCTTAGTCTTGTTCCCGAAGGGAGCGAGAGACAGTGATCGTATGCCGCATCTGCGTTTGGAAATTTGTTTTTGATCTTCAGATGCTTGTAGCATGGCTGCTGATGAAGTGGGAGGAAGAATCTTCGCGTTTGGATTCCAAGGGTTTCGAGGTGCTGCGCGAGTGCTCCTGGGTCATCGACGAGTACGTTTGTTAGCCAGTGCACAGGTGTACATTGTGGATCGACCGATGCGAATTTGACGATGCCATGGAGCTTACGTTCATAGTACGCTCGTATCTGGTTTTTTCGTTCAAGTTCTTGAGGTAGCTTTTTGAGCTGGCCAAGTGCGACCGCTGCCTGGAGATCGGTAAAGCTAAAATTGTACCCGATATGTTCATGGACAAAAATTCCCTTTCTGTCCCTTCCATGGTTTTTGAGGCGATAGCATGATCGTGCGATCTCGTCATCGTTCGTGAGGACGATTCCTCCTTCTCCTGTGGTTATTGTTTTATTGCCATAGAAACTGATCATTCCTGAATGCCCGAAGCTTCCAGCATGTTTTCCCGCAATCTTCATGCCGATTGCCTGGGCGGCGTCTTCGATGACGATGAGCGCATGCTTCTTCGCGATGTCCATGATTCGTGGCATGTCTGCCATTTGGATGTAGAGGTGCACGGGCATGATCGCTTTCGTTCGTGCTGTGATTGCGCGCTCGATTGCTTCTGGCATGATACAATATGTGTAGGGATGAACATCCACAAAGACTGGTGTTGCTCCTGCGAGAATGACTGCATTTGCTGTTGCGATGAATGTGAGATCCGGCACGATGACTTCATCGCCCTCCTTGATGCCATGCGCTTTGAGGAGTGCATAGAGCGCGAGTGTTCCGTTCGCGTACGCAATGGCATGAGTGACTCCAACCATCTCCGAAAACTTCTGCTCCATGAGCTTGGTCTTAGGCCCCTCAGTGACCCACCGTGTCCGTATGACGTCCATGAGTTCTTCTTGTTCATCTTTGCCAATGTCTGGTTCAAGCACGGGGATGTGTATCAAGCATAATCACCTTTCTGTGGTTGTGGTATGGTACTATTAAAACCTTATAGAGCATAATCCTACGAATAGGATCAGGACTAAAAAATTACGGGTTCGGGGGATTACTACTAACAGATGATGAAAAAAAGGTTAACTTTATATCTCCCTTGTTCCCCCTATGGGTAAATGCAATCAGCAGATTCGATCGGAGAGAGAATCGTTCTGGTAACTGCCACAAAATACTCTTCTGCAAGTATTGACCTGAATAGGTATCAGTGCGCCATTCAAACAGTGCAGTCTGCGGTGGCATCAGGTATTGAGTGCGTGGTGATCGATGCATCAGATGATAATACAAGGCACCATTTCTCCTTGGCAGGCGCGCGGGTATTTGAGGAGCAAGACAAAGGAATGGGTGCTGGCCGGCGTCAGGGTATTCGCGCCGCGTATGATACACATAGGTCAGTTATCGCATGGGCAGAACCAGAGAAATTCTCATACGTTCCTTTTCTGCCCAGTACTGCTTCTCCCATAGTGCAGGGTCGCGCAGACCTTGTCGTTCCTGCGAGGGTATCTCTGCAGTCGTATCCCACTGCTCAAGCGTATGCTGAGCTTCTCGGTAACCTAGTATGGCATCAGATCACGGGAGTTCCTCTCGACATGTGGTTTGGGCCGCGCACATGGAGTCGTGAATCATCAAGATACTTTCTGGAATACGACGGAAAATACGGTGATCTCTGGGACTCACTGCATGTGCCTGTGTTGGACGCCATCATCGATGGGAGGCGCGTCGTGTCTGTGAGCGTCGATTATGAACACCCGCCCGTGCAGAAGCGCGATGAGGAGAATGATCCTTTATTTTCTGTCAAGCGTCTTGCTCAACTGAACAACCTTGTCCCTGCGTTCATGGATCGCTGGAGCTCGAGGTCTTTAGGTAAACCGAATTCGTAAGGCTGTTGTGAGATATGCTATTCCAACACGCAGCACTTTTGTCTTGCTTTGTCCATACTTTCTAGGTTCATATACATACGGTATCTCCTGGAAGTTGTCCCTGCCTGCTTTTTTGAGATTGTATGTCATGGTAAAGAAGTAGTCACCATACCCGACGAACGATGTTTGCAGATCGATTGCCGAGAGGGAGTCGCGCTTGATGATGAAAAAGCCGCCCGTAAGGTCAGTCAGTTTGATGCCTAGGATCATGCGGAGTGCCCGATTGAGCATGGCGCTGAGGGTATGTCGGTATGCGTTCCCTTCCATGTCTCCTTTAGGCAGGTATCGGGATGCGACAACCATGTCTGCGTTCGTCTGCTGCATCTTTCGGTAGAGTGATGGGATGTATCTTGGGTGCTGCGAGAGATCGGTGTCAAATATAATGATGGTG
Organism: uncultured Methanosarcinales archaeon; assembly: GCA_964455675.1. Taxonomy (GTDB): domain Archaea; phylum Nanobdellota; class Nanobdellia; order Woesearchaeales; family CAYVYK01; genus CAYVYK01. Next base: position 55,280 of record CAYVYK010000007.1, on the reverse strand, counting down.
TTGCCATCCGTTCGTTCGATGCCATCCCTGATCGCGGTTGCTAGTCCTCGTTTGTTTTTCCGATGCAGTAGGTGGACATGCTTCTCCTTCTTCATAATTGTTCGCACTGCATCACTTGTTCCGTCCGGGCTGTTGTCATCAACGACAAGGATTTCGTACGTTGTTCCAATCTTGGTGAGCGCTGCTTTTGTTTCCGCCAGTAGCTCCTTGATGTTTCCCCTTTCGTTGTATGTTGGGAATATGACGGAGATTTCATGTCGTGCCATTGGTCTCCTCTTTTTTAGCGGTCCAAGGTGTAAGATAGGGACCTTGATGTGACTGTCGTGTGCCACTTGATATTGCACAGTGTGCATTGAGGGTGATTGTCTGCTGGAGCATTCGCTTCATGCGCTGTTTGAGTATCCTGTGTTTTATAAAACCTGCGAGTACGATATTCTGTCACTTCTAAACTTGGATGTTCTCGTATGAGAATGTGACTCCTCTGTCGGTGACCTCTGCCGTATAGATCGCGGCTTTTCCTTGATCGACGCTTCCGGTATTGTGGAAAAGTGTTTTGTATGCTGTGCGTTCATTCGCACGTGTTCCATCAGCAGTGTGTGCGTTCCATCCGCTCTCGTGGATGTGGGAGTTCACTGCGGATGGCACTCTATTCTTTTTGAGGGATCTTCGGAGCGCTTTGTTTCCGACATTTCCGTGTTCAAGGCTGTGGCCTGTCTCATATGCTCGATAGTCCAGGCTTCCAAGGTCTCCCCACAGTTCCACGACGAGTGCTTCCACCGCGTCTGCAGGTCGAAGGCTTCTTCCTTGTGCCGTGTTGAATGTTGAGTAATATGCCCTGTCAACTCCATGTTCTAGGTCTTCAAATGCTGCAGGGACGTGACATACTGCGAGCGTGTTGCGCGACGGGATGTTGCTTCCCGCAAGAACCTGGTCGACGTCGTTGATGTTGTAGACTTGCATGAGGTACTGTCCGTATCCGTTCTGGAGCATGAGTTGAAGTTGCTCAGGTGCGATGCGTTGCGGTTCTCCCTGTGTTGTTTCGTAGAGTCCTGTTGCAAGTCTATTATCCAGCTTAAACTGTCCGCTTCCTGAGAGAATGTCTGATCCTGGTATCGTGAGAACCTGGAATTCATCGCCGAATGAAATGAGTGGGGCTTCCATACTATGTTTCATCTGTTCATAAGCCTCGCCTAGTGCGCCGCGAACGCGCAGGTGGTCGAGAATTGATTCGTGGCTTCCCTCGTGCCATCGCACGGGAATGTTTAGCTGCTTCCCGGTTTCACCGAGTTGCCGAACGGTATCGGTGATCATCTCTGCGCCCTGCCCTAGGTCTCCGTTGCCGATGAGTGCGTCTATTCCTGCTGCTTTCATTTTCGAGAGAATTGGAGCTAAGTATTCAGGATGCTCATGGATATCTGCAACGACACCGATGCGATAACGCTTGCCCATTGTAAAGTAAATGGTAGTACTCCTTTATAAACCTTTCGGAAAATAACCACTAAATAGTGACAACAGTTAGCCAAAATAGCTAGGCTTTTCTTCCTTCATTTGTCGTGCTCGCGCCGATGTGAGTTTATCCTTGAGTTCGGAGTACTGCTTCTCGATATCCTCGTTGAGTGATGGAGGGACTTTTCCCATCGCTTCCTCAAAATGCTTCATCATGACTGCGCTAGCATTGAGGTTTTCGCGTAATGCCATCATCGCTGCCTCTCTGCACACAGCTTCAATATCGCTTCCCGCATAACCGCTTGTTCGTTCTGCAAGAGATTTCAGGTCGACGTCTTTTCCAAGCTTCATTTTTGAGCTATGGACATCAAAGATTGCTCTGCGTGCCTCTTCGTTTGGCATGCCAATAAATATGATCCTGTCGAACCGTCCTGGTCGCAGTAATCCTGGATCGATCATATCTGGTCTATTCGTGGCGGCAATAATGACCACATCTTCCATGTCAATGATACCATCGATCTCAGTGAGCAGTTGGTTCACGACGCGTTCCGTCGCGGCTGAGTCCTGGTGTGCTCCTCTCCGTGGTGCAATGCTGTCAAATTCGTCGAAGAATATGATGCTTGGACTTGCCTGCCTGGCTTTCTTGAATACTTCTCGCACTGCTTTTTCGCTCTCTCCGACCCATTTGCTGAGAAGTTCCGGACCCTTGACCGAAATAAAATTTGCCTGGCTTTCTGTCGCAACAGCTTTCGCAAGGAGTGTCTTTCCTGTTCCCGGCGGTCCATAAAGCAGAATCCCTTTTGGCGGACGTACCCCAAGCCGTGTGAACATGACTGGATTTTGGAGGGGCCACTCTACTGCTTCCTTGAGTTCGCGTTTTGCTTCGGCTAGTCCCCCAACTTGTTCCCATTTGATGCTCGGCATCTCGATCAGTACCTCGCGAAGAGCGCTCGGCCGAACGACTTTGAGTGCTTCCTTAAAGTCATCCATGGTAATGAGGAGTTTGTCGAGGAGTTCTTGCGGGATCGATTCCTCTTCCTTGAGCACGAGGTCCGGCAGGACCTTACGCAGCACGATCATCGCGGCTTCCTTGCTCAGTGCAGAGAGATCTGCTCCGACGAATCCGTGCGTGATGCTGGCAACTTCATGCATGTTCACTGATTTTGGATCGCTGACAACTTCTTCATAGATTTTCTTAAGTTTCTTTGCGTCGAGTTTTGTGAACATTTCTGATTTTCCAGGATTATCAGCTAGGTACGCACTGATGCGCTTTTCCATTCCCTTGAGATTTTTCCCTTTGCTATATTGGAAAAGGTCAGCGAGGGCGTCGCGATATTCTTTGTCGACGTCTTTTTTGTCGCGGAGTACGGAAATATCATCAGCGAGTGGCATGTTTCTCGTGTGGATCTTGAGGATGTTGTGCCTGCCGATCTTGTCGGGCACGCCTATCTCAATCTCGCGGTCGAACCGTCCTGGCCTTCGAAGCGCTGGATCAAGCGAGTTTGGAATGTTCGTTGCCGCGATTACAACGACCTTGCCTCTGCTCTGAAGGCCGTCCATGAGTGCGAGGAGTTGTGCAACGACGCGTCGTTCCACTTCACCGTGAGTCTCTTCGCGCTTCGAGCTGATCGCGTCGATTTCGTCGATGAATATGATGCTTGGGGCGCTTTTTTCCGCTTCCTCAAACTTCTTGCGGATGTTCTCTTCGCTCTGTCCGTAGAACTTGCTCATGATCTCGGGGCCATTGATGAGAATGAAATGCGAATTCGTCTCATTTGCGACAGCTTTCGCAAGGAGTGTCTTTCCTGTTCCTGGTGGGCCGTGGAGTAGTACTCCTTTTGGTGGGTCGATGCCAAGCCGTTCGAATATCTCAGGATGCTTGAGCGGTAGCTCGACCATCTCGCGGACTTTTTTAATCTCCTCAGAAAGACCGCCGATGTCCTCATAGCTGACTTCTGCAAATGTTTTTTCGTCCTTGACTTCCGCAGCTTCTGGGCTGAGCTCAATTTCCGTGCCCTCACTGACAAACACTGGAGTCTTTGCGGGTTGCGCATCGATAACGACAAATTTGAGATCTCCAAAACCAAATCCCATCCCGAGGGTGTCGTCCTCAAGGATGTCGAAGAGTTCAGGAAAGTATGGTGATGCTGACATAGCTGTTCTGCGCCGTGACGTTCCCCCAAGCGCGACGATGTCTCCTTTGACAAGGGCTCTTCCGAGGAGGCCATGTTTGAATATGAGTGGGTTTGCTTTGACGATGATCCCCTTTCTCACAGGGGCAATGACAATTTTTTTACCTTCCTTAACTTCAACTTTCCGTATGGTGATCAGGTCTCCTATTCCTGCCTTTGCGTTTCTACGGGAAATACCATCCATTCTGATAATGTTCAGCCCGATGTCGCCTGGGTATGCTCTGTCTGCGATGACGACAGTCTTACGGTCGCCTTCAATCTCGACAATTTCTCCTGCCTTGACACCAATTTCGCGAAGATAGGTGTTGTCTATCCTAGCAATGCCTTTATTGACATCGTCCTGTACTGCTTCTGCCACTTTGAGCTTTATTTGCTTGTCTGTCATGCCTCCTGGGGGATGAAACTTCCCTTATAAATCTTGTGTCAAAGCTTCCCCGAGCCGTCGGAAAAACTCGTGAGAAGAATCGACTCTTCTTGTACCGAGAACGTATTTTCTCATACATATCTTGAATCTATGACCAAATCTTTATAAGTAAGGAATTGTGATGCATATAGAATACGTGAGAGTGGTTGCTGCTATGAAGAAAGATGTAGTCATCAAGCTTGAGAATGTGTGGAAGATTTATACAATGGGCGCTGTTGAGGTAGCTGCCCTGCAAGGCTTGAACCTTGAAGTAACGCGGGGTGACTTCATCAGCATCATGGGCCCTTCAGGAAGTGGCAAGTCCACCGCAGTGAATATGGTTGGCTGTCTTGATGTTCCAACAAAGGGTAGGATCTTTTTGGATGGCAAGGACATCTCCCAGCTGCATGAGTCAGACCTTGCTCAGATTAGGGGGAGGATGATCGGTTTTATCTTCCAGAGTTTTAATCTCATTCCTACGCTTTCAGCTCTTGAGAATGTGATGCTGCCCATGACATTTCAGGGTGTGCCAAGGGATGAGCGGATTAAAAAGGCGACCGCGCTTCTCAAGCTTGTGGAACTTCAGGATCGGATGCATCACCGTCCTACGGAGTTGTCAGGTGGTCAGCAGCAGCGTGTGGCGATCGCACGGGCGCTTTCGAACGATCCTGAAGTGATCCTCGCGGACGAGCCAACAGGAAATCTTGATTCAAAAACAGGGAAGATCGTGATGGATTTCCTTAAGAAACTGCATTTGGAAGAGGGAAAAACAATTATTCTCGTGACGCATGATGATAACGTTGCCCACTTTGCGCATCGTATCGAATATTTGAAGGATGGTCAGATTGAGAGATCAGTCATGGTGAAATCATGAACCTGGAGGGATATCTATGAAAAATGTACTGTCATCCATTGGAATAATCAGTGTTATGCTCATACTAGCGCCGGTTGTGCTTGCCGAAGCGTCAGGGTATGTTGACATTCGTCATGATTCCAATTATAACACTGGGGATCTGCCGACATACTTTGTAAATCAGGATCCTGATCCTGTGCGTCCTGGTGCCTTTGTCGATGTGCGTTTCAAGGTGCAGGTCTTGAGTGGTGAAATCAGCAATCTCGTTGTCGCTCTTGATCCTGAGTATCCTTTTACTATTGATCCCTCAACACCTGCAGAGGTACGCCTTGGAACTGTGGACAATTTGAATACAGGGCGGGATGCGTACATCATACGTTATCGTTTGCAAGTCGATAAGAACGCTCCTCAGGGAAACCACCGTTTGGATTTGCGCTATTCTAAGGATGGTGGCAATACATGGGCTGATCTGACGCCGTTCTATGTTGTTGTTCAGGTAAGCAGAGCGAATGTTGAGATCAGTGGCGTAAAGTCCGATCCCTCTCGGGTGCAACCCGGGGGCGAGACCTTCCTCACGCTTGAGGTGAATAACCAAGCAGGTACCTATGTGAGGGACGTACGTGTTCGCTTGGATCTCTCAGACACGACTCCTTTCGCGCCAGTTGATTCTATTAACGAAAAAACAATACAGTTCCTTGATCCTGGGCAGACGATGCAAGTACAATTTCATCTGATAGCAGAAAGTGACGCTATCGCTAAGATTTATCGTGTACCAATCTCTATAGAGTATATTGATTCCCTGGAGAGCAACTATACAAAAGAGGTACTCACATCGCTCATTGTAGGAGGAACTCCCGATCTCATCGTTACTGCTGAGCCTGACGGAATGATTACGCCCGGTCAGAAAGCGAAACTGAGTTTGCGCTACATCAACAAGGGACCGACGGGTGTCAAATTCTTGTACACTACAATCGGGAATACTGTGCAATATGATATACTCTCGCCAGCAGAAAATTATATCGGTGAGATTGACTCTGATGACTATCAGACTGCCGATCTGGAGATCTTTGTCCATCCTTCGGCTACTGAGGAACTTTCGATTCCGGTACAGATGACGTACAGTGACTCCACGAACAAGCAGTATACAATGACTTCCTCGGTGAAAGTCCCTATAATCTCTGCGTTGAAGGCAAAGCAATACAATAATGGTAAGACCAATCCCTGGATTGGCGTCATTATTGTCGTGGTGATTGTCGTGATCGGCTTCCTCATCTTCCGCGCAGTTCGCAAAAAGCGTAGCGAAAAGTCACGATGATCACGGACTATTTCCAGTATGCTTGGGCAAGTATCCGGAAGCGTCAGGTTCGCTCCTGGTTTACTCTTATCGGGATATTCATAGGTATAGCAGCTGTTGTAAGTCTCATCGCGCTTGGGGATGGAATGAGGAATGCTATTACCTCGCAGTTTGCTCTTCTCGATGCGGATAAACTTACTGTGCAAGCGTCAGGTACCGGTCAAGGTCCGCCCGGAGCAGGTGCGGTCGTTCCTTTGGATAAAAGTTATGTGAATAAGATTTCATCAGTGAGAGGTGTCTCCGGCGTTGCTGGAAGGATAATTACCTTATCAAAGACAGAATTTAACAACAAACTGTCCTACACGTATGTGGCCAGCCTGCCTGACGGTGAGGAACGTAGGTTGATACAAGGTTCCGATAATCTTGAGATCATGCAGGGAAGATTTCTTCGTGATGGCGATAGAAGCAAGGTGATTGTTGGCGCGAACTTCGCTAAGGCAGACAATGAGTACGGACGCGCTGTATCGACAGGCGATCGAATCCTCGTTAATGACAGAGAATTTCAGGTTATTGGGATTCTGGAACGTAAAGGATCATTTATCGTTGACGATATTGTCAGTATGAACGAGGAGGACATGAGAGATCTATATGGCATTCCTGACCGGTATGATTCCATCGTTGTAGAAGTCGCGAATGTTGACAATCTCAACTCTGTCGAAGCGGAAGTGGAGCGCGTGCTGCGAAAGGAGCGGGACGTGAAGGAAGGTGAGGAAGATTTTACGGTGCAGACACCTGAGGCCGCTCTACGCCAGCTGAATACTGTTCTTCTCGCGGTTCAAGTTTTCTTTGTATTCATCGCATTCATCTCGCTCATGGTTGGTGGCATTGGTATCATGAATACGATGTACACCTCTGTTCTTGAGCGTACGAAGGAGATTGGCATCATGAAGTCTCTCGGTGCAACGAATGGAACCATATTTCTGCTATTCGCAATCGAGTCTGGTTTTTTTGGCATGCTTGGAGGCCTCATCGGTGTTGGGATTGGTGTTTCACTCGCAAAAGGTTTGGCCTTCGCTGGTGCTGCATACCTTGCCTCGGATTTGGTGCGCGCTAATATCGCTTGGTACCTTGTTCCAGGTGCTCTTCTATTCTCCTTCTTAGTTGGACTCGCTTCCGGTGCTCTTCCCGCATATCAGGCGTCCAAACTAAAACCCGTTGACGCGTTGAGGGCAATCAAATGATCACTGACTATTTTACGTACGCAATTGGAAATTTGCTACATCGGAGGCTGCGCTCTTGGCTTACTGTCCTTGGGATAACTATTGGAGTTGCTGCCGTTGTTGCGCTCGTGAGTCTGGGACAAGGACTCAGCACGGAATTAAACAAGCAATTCGAGAAGATGGGGGGAGATAAGCTCATGATTCAAGGGCGTGGATTTGCGGCTCCTGGAACATCGCTGCCTTTCAATCTTTCGGATAGTGATGTGAGCTTTGTGCGTCGGATCAATGGGATTTCTGAGGCAGTTGGTTTTCGCTTCAATTCTGTTAAGATAGAAAAGGATGATCAGTTCAAGTATGTCTTTGTGCTTGCAATGCCTACGGGCCAAGAGCGTTTCTTCGTGAGAGAGTCATTCCAGCTCGAGATCATCGAGGGTCGCGAGCTGCGGCAGGGCGACAAGATGAAGGTGATTCTTGGATATAATTATGGTCAGCCAAATAAGATATTTACTCGGCCCGTCAAAGTTGGTGACCACGTGCTTATCAATGACAATCGCGCGGATGTTGTTGGTATATACAAGCAGATCGGGAATCCAAATGACGACGCGCAGGTGTACATTTCAGAGGAGGGGTATGAGGAGATTTTTGGAGAATCAAAAACGTATTATATGCTCTATGCCCGCGTTGCTCCTGATCAGAACCCCTCTGAGATGGCGGACGTCGTTGCTGAAAAGCTCCGTCGTCATCGAGGTGAGGAGAAGGGAAAGGAGACATTTTTTGTCCAGACACTTGAGGAACTTATCCAGCAGTTTACTGTTGTGCTGCTCGTCATGCAGGGAATACTTTTCATGATCGCATGTATCTCCTTGATTGTTGGTGCAATCGGAATTCTGAACACCATGTACACTGCTGTTCTGGAACGCACAAAGGAAATTGGTGTCATGAAAGCAATTGGCGCCAAGAACGGTGATATCTTTGGGATATTCCTGATCGAATCCGGATTCTTGGGACTTGTGGGAGGAATTCTTGGCGTGCTTCTCGGGTATTCAATCTCTGTCGGATTGTCCAAGGGTGCGGCGGTTGCCGGCTACACAATCATTGTTCCTCACTTCCCCTGGTGGCTGGTCGCAGGAACACTAGCGTTCGCGTTTATCATGGGTGCGGCGTCTGGCTCCTGGCCAGCGTGGCAGGCGGCAAAGCTCAATCCCGTCGATGCACTGCGCTGGGAATAACGCTAGGGATTCTGTTAAACGAAGAGGTTAAAAAGAGAAGCGTGTCATCAGTTTATGGAGGTGATTGAATGGCTGGTTGCTGCTGTGGCGGTTCCTGTGCTTCCATGAAGAAGAAGCCCACGAAGAAGAAGTAATCCTTTTCTACTGCTTCACTCTTGATTTTCTGATTTTTTTTTATCTTTATGCGTCACCTTAAGTCATTGGTATTTTCTCAAATATATTTACTATATGGTAATGATATAAGATAAAAAAAGGGTACGACAACAGTCGTCGTACCCTGGAGAACGTGCTGTCCAGACGTGCACACACGCGCTACCGACTGAGCCGTTCCTCCATTTCGGCAGTGTTCCGCGCGTATTCGATCGCGGTTTCCCTCGTGATGACTTTCGCCTCAACCATCCGGAAGAGATGATCATCCATGAGCATCATGCCCTTACCTGTGTGCGTGCGGATGTGGCTGTCGATCTGCACGGGCTTGTCCTGCATGATCATGCTTCGGATGCCGTTGTCCGTGTACATGAATTCGAACGCGGCGACGCGTCCTGGCCCTTTTCGGGGGACGAGGATCTGGCTGAGCACGCCAAGGAGCGACATGGCGAGTTGCGTCTTGATTTGGTTCTGCTGGATCTCTGGGAACGCATCGATGACTCTGTTGATCGCGCTCGAACAACCCCTCGTATGCAGCGTCGCGAACACGAGGTGGCCTGTCTCGGCAGCGCGCAGTGCAGCCTCCATCGTATCGAGGTTGCGCAGTTCTCCGAGAAGGATGACGTTCGGATCCTGTCGCAGCACCCTATGGATGCCGTCGATGTACCCGACTAGGTGTGTTCCCACTTCTCGCTGCTCGATGATCGCCCTGCGGTGTGTGTGCACGTATTCGATCGGATCCTCGAACGTCACAATCTTGCACGCTTGCGTGGAATTGATTAGGTGGATGAGCGCCGCAAGCGTCGTGGACTTGCCCGAGCCCGTGGGTCCGGTGACAAAGAAGATGCCTCGCGCCTTGCTGAGTACGATCTCAGAAACCTTGGGCGGAAGCCCAAGTTCCTGGCATGTGAGGATGTCCTTTGGCACGAGGCGCAGGACCATGCACGTTCCCTGACGTGTCTTGTAAATCGAGCAGCGAAATCTGCGCGCTGCCTCAGTATAGTCGAAACCGAACTCAGTTGTCCCCTCTTCCATGAGCTCTTGTTGATGTCGCTCCGGCGTAATCGCCTTCATGAGCTGGACGGCGATCTCCTCTGTGACAGGTATCGTTTCGAGGGGTGTGATCTCGCCGTGCAGACGAAGGCACGGTGCTTTCCCGGGTGAGATGTGGATGTCTGACGCGTCCATCCTGATGCACGCGTCAAGGAGTGATGTGATCTCCATCTTGGGCATGGCAGTTATTCTCCTTCCCAGATTTCAAAGCCAACCCCCGTGTCTTGTATTATGCATTTTCGTGGGTGCCGCAGTGCGTTCGCTGCCATCCAGATATCACCGATCGCTCCGAACGTGTTCGTGACGAAGCAGAACCAGCTGAACACGCGGAGCACGTCGAGATAGTAGAGGAGGAATAGCCCTGGGCTTAGGATGATGAGTGGCGCAAGTGCGATCACAAGGAACGTATTGCGTGGCATCTTCTCGGTGAATGTGACGTATGCGAAGATGTACTTGACGCCGTACTTCGCGCGAAGTCCGTATGACCGGGCAACGATACTGTGCACTGCCTCGTGGAGAACGACGGTGCAGAGAATCGCAACCGCAATCGTCGCAAACGTAGCTAGCGACAGCCACTCGTCGTCGTCAACAAGTTTCATGTGCATGTGTGCGATGCCGAGCAGCACGCCGAGGGGAATGCCTGTCCATGTTGCGACGGCAGCGTTGAACACGTACGTCTTAATTCTTGTCATGAATTCCTCCATGAGGAGGCGCAAAGCAATGGCTTTGCGCCTCCTCGGAAGGATGATTGCCGCGCAGATTTACGCTGCGTCAGCGCGATCCCAGTCCTCGACCTCGTACAGGAACTGCGTGCCAGCTTTGAGCTTGCGGTTGTAGCTCGTGCTCTGGATGAAGAACTTGAACCGATTGCGCAGCTCGGCCGGAAGATCGTTCGGGTTGATGTCCGCGCGGTTGCCGTAGGGTAGGCCGATCAGCTCGCGCGCGTGCCCGCCCGTGAACATGTCTCCCGTGTTGCGGTCGACGAGAACGACCTCCTTCTTCTCCTGCACCGTCTCCCGCTTCGTCCACTCGTAGAATCCGCGTCCCGTCTTGAAGCGCAGACCGTTGTTCTGGACGAATTCGCGGATGGCCTGGTCGCTGTCAACACTGAGCACTTGGAACCGCGCAGGGTCGACCGCTTCAAGGCCTGCCTCTCCCCAGCGCGACTTCCGTGCGGTGCGACCGAGCAGCCCGTCGAAGATCGTTTCGGCGGCGCGGCTCATTCTGCCCTCGCGGATGAGGTCCTGCTCGAATATCGCCACGCGATCGTCGCCAATCTGCTTCATGCAGATCGCGAAGATCAGGTCTTCCACGAGGTGGAACTGACTGAGCTGGATGCGAACGCCACCCGTGCGCCGTGCGATTTCCATGTAGAACGGATCCGCGTGATGCCGTCCGAGGCACTGCACGCCATACACCTGCGTGCCTGCTTCCGTGTACCGATCGAGCTCATCGCGCCAGTTGAGGCGTTGCTTGTTCTGCGGATACGAGGGCTCGTGTGGGACATCGTCGCCGATCAGGACGAACACTCGTCGAGCGCCGGGTGTCCACCGAAAACCGAGGCCCTCATGGAGCATCCGCTCGTAGCATTCGGCCGTGTCGCCTCCGTCCGTCTGGGGTGCGTTCCGGATGAACGCGCAGATCTTCTCGATGTCCGTCGTGAGCTCGAGCTTACCGAACATGTTCGGCATGTCGATGTAGTCGCCGTGCCACATGCACCCGATTCGGATGCCGGGAACTTCCTGCATCAGGTGGCGAACCATCCTCTCAACCTTGCGCTTCACCTGTGCGATGCAAGGATACATTGATCCAGTCGTGTCGAAGCAGAACACGACTTCACGTACATCGCTTCTGTCTGCTACTGCTTTTCGTGCCATGGAATCCTACCTTTCTCGGCCGCGCCGAATAGTGAGAATATTTGTTCCCAACGAGGGAAATTTCCAAGAAAGAGCTTTCGCTACGTCTTATGGTGTCCGTTTCACCATCGAAATACGCGTTTGTTCCCGTATTCCGGCTCCTCCATAGTGTTTCTCATCCCGCACATCGTCATGTGATAGTCCACAGATGCCGTGCGATGATGGCGAAGGGTTGATCCTTGCGCATGACCCGCCAAAGGTTTTTGGCTCAATGGTTGAGCACGCGTAAAGATTCGTGGTGTGGCTGGTTGTTATGTAGTATGGTATTGATAGTCTTCAAAACGATTTAATCAAATGTGGTGATTATGAACACCACTAGTGATGCCTTTGTTTGTATTAATACACTACTTGCTAGTAGATATAACTCTTTATTTATTTATAAATGATACACATCAGCGCGGATACTATCCTTAAATCACCGACGTAAAGCACAGAGAACACATTGGTAATGTACTCCGCCTGCCCGTTGTACCCGTTAAAACCCTTATGCATCTGATGTACAGATTCCATGTTGATAAGGGTATTATAATCGTGTGCTTACTTTTTACATGGGAGGTGGGAGTATGCGTTTGGTGAACTTGCCGGTTCAGACCGCGCTAGATCATCGATGGCGAGAACAAGGGGAAGATGCTGTGCTATGATCCTCTTCGGTGTACGCCGGGGGTGGTTTTAGCGTGAATTAGCGGTTATAGGTAGGCGCAGTCACCGCACAAATTTTATATCCTCTAGTGATAATCTTGAATGCATGAAACGATTCACATTGACTGCGCTGATTCTTTTTTTTGTGTTGCTGATCGCATCCTCGGTATGGTACTTTCTGCGTACGAAAGTGGTCATCTGTGGTATCAGTGGGCCGTTTGCTGCAAAGTCGGCACCGTATATTTGCCGGTATCTCTACCTTGATTCCATCATTTTTGGTTTGTGGATCTCATGCCTCGGTATTCTTGTGCTCTTTGTTGGTAGATATGTCCTGCGGCGGATAAAAAAGAAATAAGCCCCTGGAGAGACTTGCACCCTCGACCTTCTGCTTACGAGGCAGACGCAATAGCTACTATGCTACAGGGGCGTAGCGAAGCGGAGCACATGTAGCGACCAGCAGTGTGTTGCTGTGTATGCTACAGGGGCGTATATATATGAAGACTTGCCTCGCCTTTAAAAAAATTGTCATCAGGATCACAACCAAAAGCAACCACCGGGTGATAGAAAAATTCTAGCAGTAAGTATTTATAGAACACGCTCCTTTGCAGTGTCATGCGAACGATCATTTTTACCTGCGATTTGGAACCTGATTGGGAAACCCAGGATACGCAAGCTCTTGAAGAGGTGCTCCCGAAAATTCTGGATTTCCTTGACAATCATCACATTCGCTGCACGTTTTTTGTTCAGGCAAGCATTGTACACTCTTTTGAGGATGAACTGCTTGAGATATCAAGGAAGCACGAGGTGGCCTCGCATAGTTTTTCGCATCGTGATATGACAAGGCTCACGAAAGCTGAAGTCATGAAGGAGCTTGTAGCATCAAAGGAGGCTATTGAGGAACTAAGGATTCCTGTGCATGGTTTTCGAGCACCCTACAACATGATTGATCCTGCTGATGTGATAGGTTTGAAGAAGGCTGGCTATGTCTATGACGCCAGCCTTGCGCGAGCATACTTCCCTGGCAGATATAATAACCGGGACATTCCAAACCGGCCATACCTCTGCTCTGTCGCGTCGCTTAAGGAACAAGGTAACTACTTCTTGGAAATCCCGATCACCAGTTACTCAATGTTCAAGATCCCCTTCGGCCTTTCGTTCATGCGTGCCTTCCATCCAATGTACCCATTTGGCAAGGTTGGTCGTCTCGCCGTGTTCAACATGCATCCTCATGAATTCTTGGGAAATAATGTTCCCGATCATGCGGGTTTTGTTGTTGATAATCTCTCTCGGAGAAACACTGGTGAGAATGCCTGGAAGATTCTCGAGGGAATGATCACGAGGATGAATTGCACAGGCATTGCGTGCGTTGATTTCGTCAAGCGCTATTACCCTGCAATGCTAGGCAAGTAGCAAAGGATATAAACGCCTACTTACTCCATTCTTATATGAAGTGCGATATCTGCCGGGAAAAGATTGCTGAGACATTCCTGAAAAAGGTAGTGGGAACTGTGATTAAGGACCATCAATACAAGAAGCGTTATGTCTGCAGTTCCTGTCAGAAGAAATTTCCCTCGAAAGCGGCAGTTCTTGAGCAACTTAAGTGAGCAATAGCTTGGTAGTATTCTGGACTATTTTAATCTCCCAAGCTTCTGCAGTATCTCCACAAGTTCCTTTCTGCATCGATGCAAATAATATGCGCCGATGAATATGCCGATACCAATCGGAATTTGTGTAAGATAGATGGCAAGTGCTGTTGTGCCCAAGGTTATAACCTCTCATTGATCTGCCTTAGTGTGCGATACGTGTTGCGCGCAAAGATGAGGAGTATGATTAATAGAAATACATATGCGAGATGTGTGAACGCGAGTGCGTGATCCGTGATGATTCCCATAAGTATACTCTCTTATACTCTCTCAAGGATTGAACCAAAAAACAATCCGAGACCTGCTCCGATGATGAGCATTGTTTTTTTTGCCGGGTTGATATTTAAAGATTTTCCCTTTTGAAGTATCCACCGGTCGAAGAAATTGTTGATCTTCACATAATCCTTAAACTTCACTCCACTTTTGTTTGCGCGCTTGGTACTAATGGGGACGCTGGCCATGCGTGCGTCATGGTATCGTGCTTCAAGGAGCATGTCTACCTCAACTTCAAATCCTCTGCTTGAGAGGTGCATGGTTCGAGCTAGGCCAGAGCGCATAGCTCGAAATCCTGAATGGACATCGATGTGTTTGGGGAGGAGGATGCCAAACCAGAGGTCTCCGAACCTATTGAGGAGTGCTCGCGCCGGGCTGCGGTACTGCCCTCGTCGTCCAACAACCAGATCATGATTCGAAAGTGCGCGAAGGAGTGCCGGGATATCCGAAGGATCGTGTTCTCCATCAGCATCGATCAGTATGATCGCGTCAAACTTGCGGCATGCGTAAGATATGCCTGTCCGTATGGCCACGCCCTTGCCCTTATTGCGTGGATGTTGGATGACCATGCAGAGTTTCTCTGCGAGGCGTGCAGTTCCATCACTGCTTCCATCATCGACGACGACAACCTTGTCAACGTGTTTGCGGGCTCCCTTGATCACTTCCTCTATCCGTCGTTCTTCATTATATGCAGGAATGATTGCCACAGTGCGCATACACCAACTGAATGACTCGATGTTTTTATGTGTTGTGGCGAAAGATATTTATGGCGACCAGGAACTTGTGTATGCCATGAAGAAGGTCATTGTGACTATCCCCGCGTACAATGAGGAGCGTACGCTAGCTTCCGTGCTTGATGGGATCCATGCAGTCATGAGGAAAACGAATTATCAGTATGAACTGCTGGTAATAGATGATGGGAGCAAGGACGGGACGGTGAAGGTGGCAAAAGCTCATGGCGCAATTGTAATCTCCCATCCGAGGAATCTTGGTCTTGCTGCTGCGTTCAGGACAGAGATGGAGCAGTGTATTGCACGAAAGGCGGATATTATTGTGCATACCGACGCTGATGGTCAGTATCAGGCGTCTGACATCCCAAGGATGGTCAAGAAAGTGGAGGAGGGCTTTGATCTTGTGCTTGGTAGCAGATTCCGAGGTGGCATTCAGGAGATGCCGCTCATTAAGAGGTGGGGGAACCAGGCGTTTTCTCATGTGATTTCGCAGATCGTGAAGTTTCCTATTTCTGATTGTCAGACTGGATTTCGGGCGTTTACGCGTGAGGTTGCAGAAAAGATACAGATCACCTCAGATCACACTTACACCCAGGAGCAGATCATTCATGCAGTTTGGGCGAAGTTTAAGATTGCGGAAGTTCCGACCTATTTTGCACGGCGTGGTGGTGGCACAACGAGCCGATTGATTAACAACCCTTTTGGTTATGCAATGCGTGCTTGGGTGAACATCCTTCGGGTGTATCGTGACTATCAGCCGTTGAAATTCTTTGGCCGTGTCGGATCTTTTCTTTTTGGAATTGGATTTATTCTCGGGCTGAGATTTACATACCTTCATTTTTTTACTCCTGGGAAATTGAGTACTGGTCAGCTCGTGTTGATGTTGTTCCTCTTGCTGTCGGGATTGCAGATCATCATGCTTGGATTTCTTGCTGACATGAATAAGAAACTGCATTAGCGTTTTCTGCATCGCACGATGAGGAAGAGCGGGAACCATCGATACGGGAGCACTCTCTTCCGGTCGATGATGAAGTGCGCTCGGATAGCCCTGAGGACCCCCTCGGATGTATGGTAATGATGTTCATCCTTGCCCGTGCTCGGTTCGTTCCATCGACCGCTCGTGAGGAGTCTACTTACTCGGTAGAGAAAGCTTTCTGTTGGGATGCTAAGAATGAGGCATCCTCCCGGCGCAAGTACTCGCGCAAGCTCACTTGTTGCTTTGTTAATATCGGGGATGTGCTCAAGTACATCAAGGCAGAAGATCGTGTGGAATCTAGAATCTGAGAAGGGGAGTGCGTTCAGCGCTCCTCCAACAACGGATCGATACCTTGCAGGGTACACACATTTTTCTGGAGAAATATCAATGCCTATGATCTCTCTGTTGTGAATACGAGTTCCAAGGTATCCATCACCGCATCCGGCGTCAAGGATTGCGCCGTGTTGGTCATCCATGCATATGGCTGTTCGGAGCCTGCGATGAAACAATCGTCGAACAAACGGATGCTTGCTTTCATATTCTGGAACAACGAGTTCACTCATGATAATGGATGCCTTCTTTCCAAATAAGAATCTTTCGGCTATTGCCTGGTTTTTTGCATATAAATGAAACCTTTATTAAGGGACTGTGGCTCCTTTCGCCTTCAAAAATTTAATTGTGTTTAGATGGCTTGACGCCGTTCCAGTTCATCGTGGTCCTTTCCAGCTTTGCTTCACGGAAGCTTTGCGGTCGGGTGTCGCGGGTAGGGCATATCTTACGCCTGGAACTTGCTGGAATTCGGAGAACTATCGTTTTTCGGATGTTGGGCAGTACTAATTCTTGCTAGTGGTAACCATAACCTTCCGAGAGGAAGTATACATACACGTAACCCAACGGGGTTGGTACTATGATGAGGCAATTTAGCGAGTGAGGGAGAAATTTGGATACTACCGTGGCTGGTAGTGGTGCTCTCCGGAGTGGGTAAGGAAGCATTGGGTATGAAACGGTCGGAGTGGGAGAAGAGGCAATTGTCCCAAGCGGAATGATTCCGCAGAAAGGATTGAGTGGAAGATGACGGTTTGTGTTCCTTCTAGCTCAAACGGAAATCAGGGCAAGGAAACCACATCAGAGCCCGAGCCCACGTGTCGCCTGTGCAAGCGCAAGGTTCCGAGGGGTCGCACCTTCTGTGACAAGTGCTGCGATGCCTACGTGGGACCCCATCGTCAGTCGCGCAGGTGCACATCTCGTGGGAGGACTCCGTTGAGCGTGTAGGTCTGACCGTTCGGATACCCCTTGGCGAGCCATTCGCCCGGGGGTATCCCCTTTTTTTCCATAAATAATTACCATATAGAAATAAAATACCAAAAAAAGCAAGCCAAACTCAACCCTCATAGGGAAGAATCTGGCTTGCTGTGTGGAAGCGAAACAGGGCCGTATTGCGTCAGCGACTAGTCGCCGGCTTGTCCAGTCAGTTGCTGCAGGTACCCTCGGACCTTCTCGAGTTCCTGTGCTGCCTCGACGAACTTACCTTCGCCCTGCAGCTTCAGGTATTGCTCAAACGCTTTGTTCGCGGCAGTCGCGAGGGTCTGGTATTGAGCGACCTCCGTCGGAAGGGCGAAGCCCCTGCTCTCGACGTTGATGCTCTCGGGCATCCCGACGATCCGGGACTCACCGCGCAAACCTCCCTTGTGGAGGAAGTCATCAAGCGCTTCCGAGAGGCTCGTGCCAAAGCCGATGCCACTCGAGTTGCCGACGACCACGCGTTTGAGTTCCGGGAACTTAGCTCCTTGCGCCTGGAGGTAGATCGGCTTCACGTTGATGTACGTGTCGCCGAGCGGAATCACAAGGACATTCCCACGGATGACTGTGCTGCCCTTCTGGTCCCAGAGTGAGAAGAGCGCGGAGAGCTGGTCGTGCTGGTCCATCCGCGCGTCAAATTGCTGCGGGCCGAGCACCGTTTGCTCTTTCGGGAACTTGTACGCGAGCAGCTGGCCGTAGTTAGGCTGATCGCACCGCGCGGCAAGCCACCCCACCATCACGTTCGTGTCCTTTGGCGTGAAGGGAGCCATGATCACGTACTCGGGTTGCTGGGATTCAGGTGCTCGCCACATGATGTAGTAAGGCTGCACGCGGTGCTGCGATTCCTGATGGTATGTCTCTGTCGCACGAACCCACCGATCCGAGTCAGAGTAGAACCTGCTCGGATTTGTCATGTGGTAGCGTGCGTACATCCGTGCCTGGACGTTGAAGATGTCCTCGGGATAGCGGATGTGAGCGCGCAGTTCGCTTGGCATGACCGACAGCGGCAGGAACATCCCGGGGAAAATCTTCGACCACATCTGGATGATGGGGTCGGTAGGGTCACTGATGTAGAACTTCACCGTGCCGTTGTACGCATCGACCACCACTTTCACCGAATTGCGGACGTAATTGACGCCGTCGAGATCCTTGTTCGGGTTCCCGTCGTGTTCATGCGTCCTGTACGGTTCTGAGTATGGGTAGTGGGTGCTTGATGTGTACGCGTCCATGATGTAGAAGAGCCCGTGCGGAGCGTTGATCTCGTCCGTTCCATCCATGTTCGTGACAGTAGGAGCGATCACCACGTACGGGTCTTGGTCATACGTCAGGAATGGCGCGAGGCTCTTTGCGCGTGAGAAAATGTTCCGTTGGTACATGACGCGCGTTTGCGGCGTGATAGCACTCGCTGTGAAGAGCCGGAGGCCGTCGAGCTCGTACGCGAAGACGAGCCTTCGCCAGAAGCTCGTAATTGGTACACCACCAAGTCCCTGGTACGTGGAGAAGTGATCCACGTTGTCGCCTTCGTAGTGGAGTTCTTGTTCGGTCGTGTTCACGTACACGTGGCTGTCCGTGAGCTCGCCAAAGTAGATGCTCCACTCGGGGGCGGTAAGTTCCGGATGGTCCGTCTTGGGCGGAACGTCGCGCACGAGTAGCTTCGCTCTGCAGTCCTCAAAGTCGCTAACGCTCGCGACGGATACGCCAAGGCCGTGCGTGTAGCGCATGTGTGTGTTGATGAATGTCTTCGCGCCATCGGGCAGCGCGCTCATGTCCATTTCGCGCGGGCCGATCATGACTTGCGTGTACTTCCCGCCAATCCAGTAGCGATCGACGTCCACGTCGCCGATGCGGTAGTACGTGCGGCC
This sequence comes from uncultured Methanosarcinales archaeon, assembly GCA_964455675.1. Classification (GTDB taxonomy): domain Archaea; phylum Nanobdellota; class Nanobdellia; order Woesearchaeales; family CAYVYK01; genus CAYVYK01. The sequence goes on along the minus strand of CAYVYK010000007.1, from coordinate 36,104 downwards.
ACGCTGGAGTTCGTGCAGAACTTCTTCGTGCGGCCGCCAGTCAAGAAGCCGTACTTGACTGAGGACATCCTGGTAGCTCTGAACGGTTTCGGCTGTGACCCTATCCGAGAGCTTGACGTCATGCTCAGTCAGCACGTCCTGGCCGAGGTTGAATGCCGCGCGCGTGAACGCAATATTGTGTTTGATGTACGGCTCTTCGCACGCGTACTCGTTCGGCTTGACCTTAAGGTAGTACGTGATGGGCGCGCATACCCAGAACCCAATCACGTAAACAAGGAAGAGCAGTGCCGGAACGCAGAGGATCGAGCCCGCGGGAATTGCTGATTCTGCTTCGTCACCTACTCTGAACCTTCCCACAAAGGGGATCTTGCGCAGCAGTGCCGGGAAGAACATCAGGATTCCGGCAAGGAGGCACACCCACTGCAGGATGCCGTATGCCGGGATGCGGACGTGGTCGCTCACGTAGTTGACGCCGGTAAAGGATCCCCAGCTGCTCGTGAGGAGGTCGAACTTGTCGAGCCAGAAGCCGAACGCCATCACGATGAGGAGCCAACCGATGTTGTACGAAATGACGTTGCACGAATGTCGCCGGTCATCGTCGTTGTACATCTTGTGTCGGTTGGAGTACCGGTCCTCGGGGTGGACTTCCACGAGGTGCACGATTCCGATAACGACGAGCACGCTCGCGAGGAACATGAGCGACCAGTACATCATGTTGTAAATCGGCAGGGTGAAGAGGTAGAACCCGATGTCCTTGCCAAAGATCGGATCTACCGTGCCGACGTCCACGCCGTTGAGGTACTGCATCACCGTCTGCCACGCGACCCGAAACACGATGAGCCCAGTGAGTGCGCCGACGGCCTCCGGCCAGATTCTGGTCCAGCGCGATTTGCGCAGGGGCAGTGTGAGGAGATACATCACGAGGCCGTACACCACTGCGGCGACGACTGGCGTGAGTTTCGCGAGCCACACCACCTTCCAGAACCTTGCGCTATACCCGAGCTGGTCGTACCAGAACATTTCGGCAGAGAAGCCGAGCACCCAGAAGATTGGGAACGGTAGCGCGAGGAAGATCGCGCCGATGATCGTGCGCTTGAGGTTGAACGTTTCCTTCTTCGCTGCCTGGTTGATGACCTTGCCGATGAAGTATCCGGCAATGGCCCAACACACGAGGACGATAAGAGTTTTCATGGGGTCCTTTCGTTGAATGTGCGCCGCTGAGCGGAGCTAGTTGACCTTGTCAAAGAAGAACTGAAGTCCCGACGGGACGCTTTCGACTGTGAACCAGTATGTCTTCGTCCCGAGGACTGGTTTGTATTCGACGCGGTATTTGAGGCGCTCCACGTGTTGGATCTCGAGTGACCCTTGCGCGAAACTGACGGGCGCGCGTCTGCACGTGTAAATGCCTGTCGGCTGATCGCCGCGGTAGGTCACGACGATCACGTCGCCGGCGGTGATGAGGTCGCCCTGGTCCTTGTTGCAGAGCGAGAACGTGATCGGAGGAAGCGCCGCTGGCTGCTCGGTCGCTTGAGTCGCTTGTTGCTTCTGGAGCTGCTCTCGCTTGTTACTGATTCCTGCGATAACCATCGTGACAAGGAGGCCGATGATCGCAAGTATTACCAGCAACTCGACGAGGGTGAACCCTTTTCTTCGCATGGCTGTGTCCTCCATAGAGGTGTTTTTGCTCGTGTGCTACCGCTTCGGGATGAACTCCTGAAGCGGGAGGATCTCGATGTCCGCGATGCCAGAGAGAAATGAGATGAGGTCGTCGATCTGGCTCCGCTTCGTGGCGCAGATCCTGATGAACGGCATCTCGATGCCGAACTCATCCTGGTCATTCCATCCTTGGCATGTGCAGTCGCACTTCGTGACGACAGCATCCTTGTGGAATGGCAGTCTTGCAACGCGCCGTACGACTTCGCACCAGATGGTGTACGCTTCCGTGAAGCTTCCGTCTGGGTTGTTGAATCTTCCGTGAACTTCAATGTTTGGCATTGCTGCCTCCTGTAAAAGGAGGGGTCTCGCTCGCGCGAGACCCCTCGATGGATTACGTATCCGTCCCAACCCTCGCTGTGGTTACATGGCAGATCCTCCAAAGGCCTTGGTGAATCGTCCCCTCCTCTCTGCAGTGTTCCATGCTACATGATGTTGCCTCCTAGAAGGTTACCGTCCCCGTGCTACGCGGGAACTTTTTGGTTACATGACATTTCCTCCTGATGATTGTGCGGCAGTGACGTGCTTCAAAAGCCGACCCAGTGGAACGCGGGTCAGGCGTTCAGGTCGCCAGGATCCGCCCAGCAGTCCGTGTCGCAGTATGCGACCATGTACGGCAGCACGAGATTGTCGCGATGGAATGTCGCGACGAACGGCCGGTCGATCACGTACGGATCCTCGGCGCAAAGCATTCTGGATTCGAACGCTGCTGCGTCCTTCACACGCGCGCCGAGGTGGTTCATCCGTATTGAGACTTCCTGCAGCGCTTGCTCGATCACGCCCGGCACCCCAAGTTTGGTGTCTGGGCACGTGAGGCCGAGCAGGTAGCTGATGTCCGGGCGGTACTTCAGGTTCACCATCGGGAACTGGACGCCGGAAAAGTCGCTTGGCTCGCCGTGGTTCTCACTGTTGGCAAGCGTTCGTCCGATCTCGTAGAGTTCGTGACTGCTCGCCGGTGCGCCGTTCGGACACGTCAGATACACCTTGTCTGCGCCGGTCGTTCTGATGCAGACGACGATGTGCCCGCGGACCTTGTACACCATGCATCCGCCCTTGATGCTTGCTGCCGGATAGAAGGTTCCACTTCCTGCAGGCCGGAGCTTGCACTTTGTGCCAGGAACTGCCCATGTCATCAGGCAGTCAAGCACGGCTGCGCTTGCGATGTGCGGGAACACGATCTTGCCCAGACGAATGTCGACGCCCTTCTTTCCGAGGAACTCGTTGACCGGCGCCTCGTTGCCGATTTCCGCGATGGACTCGATTGGCAGCTGCCCGAGCTCGCGTCGTGCCTGCTCGAACATAACGAGGAATGCCGTCTGTCGGTCGGCATGTTTGCCATAGGGCATCCACGTGCGATTCTCTCCGAGGAATCGTTCGCACGCCACGAGTGCCGCAGCACTTGCGTGGATTGATTCTGTCATACTTGACATCTAATGCATGCATCCTTTCTGCGCGTGTACGCGCTACTACTCGATCCGCAGTGGCAGTTCTGCGCCGACGCCGATGCGTTCGTCATAAAACGCGCTCGGCGTGAGGCGGAAGTATCTGTAGTTCCGCAGGCCTTGGTTGATGACGATGCCCCACTCGTTCCCATCGACGATCTTGTCGACGATCTTGCCTTCGAGCCGCACGACTTCTTCGAGTGTGTAGATCCGGTCCGTGGGGAGCGTCTGGTCGATGTTGAGTGAGTCAAACACTTCGGGCGTGACCCCGTGAAAGAGCTCGGCCGGCGCCTGGGTGTTCTGCACGTCCCGGCGGATGCCGATCGTGTAGTATGGTTTGCCGATCTTCTCCTTCGTCTCGGTCCGGTCGCCGACGTAGTAATTCACCTCCTTGGAGATCACAACGCCGGTCATCCGGACGATGTCGATGTTCTCGCCCTTCTTGAGGTCGTCCTGGCTCGGGTCCTTGAAGGTAGCGTTGGAATTCTCACAGCCGCCGTCAGCCCCAAGACAGAACACGAGGAGCGGCATGCAGAGCATGACCGCGAGCTTCGTGGTGGTCTTCATGACACCTTCTTCCCTTCTGCGGTCTTCTGCATCTGGAGGACGACCGCAATGATGGCCGCGATGGCGATGATCGGAACGAGGACGGCGAGCGTCCAGCCGATGACGAACTTCGCGATCCCGAACAGAACCCAGACGGCGGGAATGATCCACACCATGTGGTAGTTCGGGATCTTGAGGTTGTTCACGATCCACGCCGCGAGAATGGTCATAACGATGAACGTGATCACGTTGCCGAATGTGAACCAGCCTTGCGCAATTATCATCTGTTCTTGTCCTTTCGTTGCAGTTGTGAATCAGTACAAACGTTCTCCGCTGGCTGCGGTGGGTGTGCTTACTTCCGCCGCGTCGCCTTGATCGGCTTCTTGCGCGGCGCTGCTTTCTTCGTCTTGCCCTTCGTGCGCGGCGCCGTCTTGGGGAACATCTTCGTCGGCTTGAGCTGGTCTGAGGGGCCAGGCACTGGTGTGAGGGGGGGCAGTGGCGGTGTGATGATCGGCTCGGGCGCGTGCTCGGGCATCTGCGCGAGTCCTTCCTCGATCGTGCGGATCTGCGCCTCGATCTCCGCCAATCGCTGCAGCGTCTGCTGTTCGGTTTCCGCATACTGCGGCAAATGCCCGAGCCCTTCGATGCTCCTGCGCAGCATCTGTGCATGATTGCGCAGTGCCGGCAAGACCGCCTTGATCTGCGGTTGCACAACACGCAGCAGATCGTGGACGCTTTGCCGGGCGACGTTGCCGAGCTGGTCCGTACGCTCCTGCAGCGATTGAAGGGTCTTACTTTCGGCGGCAGCGCTCTGTGCGCTATCGACGAGATTGCCGAGCGACTCACACGCCGCTGCGTATGCTTCCCCGAATCCATCCCCGATCTTCGTTGCGGCGTCTCTCCATTTGCTCATACATGCTCCTTGGGGAATATTGTCCCCTGTGTTTGTCCCTGTGTTAGTAACATCGGTGGCGGTTACGCCCCGATACTGTGTCCCGTGAACCAGTAGAAGATCGGTCGCTGCTCGATGAACATGTACAGCGCGAAGTCGAGGAGCAGCAGACCAAGCAGGACCAGGAAGCTGCTGACAACGATCGCGATCACCCTGTCCTTCCTCGAGCTGCCGTAGTCCAATCCTTCCGCGAAACCGTGGAATGCCATAAAGGCTGCAGCTGCGAATCCGGCGAGGAACAATAGCCCCTCGAGCGTGGCCAGGATGTTCGTGCCCGTGATAATTACCGCGAGCATATGCTGGTGTCCTTTCTGTGAGGAGATCCTCACCGTTATGTACTAAGGTGACCTGCTACGTGTTACGCCGCGACCGCGCGCTCGAGAACTGTAAAGTCGCCCGTCTTGTTGAACTGCTCGATCGCGACATGCAGGTGCTCATGCTCCGGCCGCAGGCACGTGCCTTGCACAGGAGTGCCGTCCGGGCGTCGAGTGACCGCCATGCCTTCGTCGTTCAGCCCCACGAACACCGTGATGTTCTTTCCCTTTGCGTGGAGCACGGCCCGGATGACGTCCTCCAGTTTGGGCGGATCCCAATCGCCGGCGTATAACTTCTCCTCGAGGAAAGTGTGACGCGCCGCGTATGTGGGATTGAGGTGCATGTTAATGCGCACCCCATGGGCCGTTGCCTGTTCCGCGAGGTAGTCGATGCCGTTCATGACATCCCTCACGGCGTCTTCGTCGGACATGACAATCGGCTTCTGCATGAAGTGGATCTTGATGCGGACGGTGTCCCGCGCCGGCCGTGCGTGCCGTTCCAGCATGATCTGGAATTCCGACCGGTGGAAGCCCTTGTCATACCACCGTCGGATTTCAGGATCAAACGCTTCCATGCCGATGGCAAATTCCAGCTCGGCCTTCGTGCTGTCCCACAGATGGCGCTCCTGAAGCAGTGCATTTCGGAGCATACCAATCTCGTGGCTGTCGATAAACGAGATCCGGGTTTCCGGGCAGAAGATCTTTACCCGAGGGAAGTGGTCGTTCATCATGCCCACAAAGTACATGAGCACGGTGCCCGGTAGCGTGACTTGGTCAAGCACGCTTCCCTGGTTGCTGAAGATGACCTTCTCGATTCGTCCTGCGTTCGCCTGCACGTCTGCCTGGTCGAATATCCAGTTGATCTGCGCGAACAGGTCCCGGTGCCGTACCGGATACTGCGACGCCGAGAACACGAGGTTACATCCCCGGCACTGGCCGTACCTGCACGCCATGGTGTACAGTACGACGAACAGCACGAGTCCGTCCGTGCTTTCCTGGAAAAAGTATGTCACGGGCCGGTTGCGGGGGTGCGCTTCGTTGAATTCACCGACCTTGCCATTCTCGTGGCACTTTCTCCCGATGGCCTCCACGATTGGCCTGAAGTTCTTGGGCACTTTAGTAATCATCCACATATCCTCTCTGCAAGGCGCACCCTTTCCGCAAAGCTTCCAGGGTGCGCCTTGCTCTGAATGTTACGCTGCTCGCGCGCCGGCCGATTCGAGGTATGCGATCTCCTTCGCCCATGTCGTACGTGCACTCTTGATGTCCACGTTCGGGTCCGGGAGGAGGGTTCGCACGGTGCAGTTCCGTAGCGCGTACAGCTCTTGGATTCTCCGCGCGGTATCGATGTCGGGCGGAATGATGTCGCGAGCGATACTCACAGCATCATCATTGCTGATCTTTCCGCCCTTCTTGTCCTTCGCCCTGGCGAACTGGGTCCGCAAGTTGTCAAACCCTGCCGCCGAGCACTCGCCGATCGCCTGCTCGAGCGCCGACCCTTGCGTGATGTCCGGCTGCTCGACGAAGTCATCCGTGATCCACCGCAGGAACTCGGTCCGGTCCTCGCCGACTGGGTCGAGCACCGGAACGATGGCGTCAAGGCGTCCGATGCGGCGAATGTCCGGCGACAGCAGGTGGATGCGCGCAGTCATCAGAAACCATGTGACCTTTCCGCGCAGTGCGGGGTCGCTCATCATGGCCTGGATCTTTCCGGTGAGGCGCCGTTCGGTCTCGTGCGAGTCCGGCCCAACGCCTCCAAACATAGTGTCAGCCTCATCCACGAAGATGAGCACCTTGGAAAGCGCTTGCAGCACGCGCCGCAGTCGCTCGAAGATGACATCCGTTTGCCCGAACCACTGGCTGCGGATGTTCTTGAGGATGAGCACCGGGATCCCGAGCATCCCTGCGATCGCCGACCAGATGAACGTCTTTCCTGCGCCGAGGGGTCCCGCAACACCGACGCCGCGCACGGCCTGGATCTTCGCTGGCGATTGGATGCGGGGGACGATTTCCTTGAGCATCCACTCTTTCAGCTTTGAGAATCCGATCACGTCCTTCAGCGTGTGCGTCGGCCGAAGGAACTCGACCACGTCCTCGCCGAGCTGGCTCTTGATGTACTCTTCCACCATGGCCACGATGTGGTCCGGTGTCAGAGTCTCGTTGAAGTGGCAGACGTACCTGAGGAGCTGCATGAGGGCTTGGACGGAGAGGCCTGCAGTGAGCATCGCGACCGTATCAGTGGTCACATCCTCCCGCCAGAGCTTGAGCTTCTTGCCCTCCTCCTGCAATCCGTCGTACCACTTGATCGCGTGGATCCGCTGATCGATGTCGGGAGATGGTATCTCCACGGTGACGAGCTGCGGCAGGCGCGCGATCTTGGGGTTGAGCGAGCTTCTCGACTCGGCGAGGAGCACAACCGCATCTTTGCCGCGGCAGAATCCCGGATCGCTGAACCAGTCCGCGCAGATGGAGACGCTTCTCCGGTCCGAGTCGGATAGCTGGGCGATTTCCTTTGCCGGGATCAGCATGTCCGCGGATTCGATCAGGATGATGAGGTTCTTGTCCGGCAGGAGCGGCTCGCCTTTGATCTTCATGCGCGAGCATAGGCACAGCTGCCGGAGTACCTCGAGCGTCCGCTGCGGATTGCCTGCAGCTTCCAGCAGCATGCGGTCAAAGTCTGCCGCGTGGTCCGGTGTTTCCTTACCCTTGCGGGACTCGAGCACTCGCGAGAGCGCGTACGTTGCCGCCGGCATTCCGGTGCGCTGCAGCACCCATGCCTTTCGCACGGCGTCACGGTCAGCTTCCGAGAAAAACCTGATGGGGCCGTTCAGTTCTGCCACGATGAAGATGTATTCCTTCAGGCCGCCCCATTTCGCCTGGAGGAGTTCTTGGATCGTGACGTAATCGTCTCGTTCGGCCAGGTGGAAGAGATCATCAATGTTGCCGGTGAGGACAACACTGTGCGTCTGTCCCGACGTGATGATCCTTCCTACCTTCCGGTAGAATTGGTAGTCCATGATCACCTCTCTTCCACAAGGACACGCTTGACCTCGTCGAAATACCTGATGCCCTCCCCTCGCAGAGGCCACTTCGAGGGGTCATCACAGAACACGGTGCGTTCGATCTCGGCGCGCTGCACTCCGAACTGCTGGTAGAGAGTTGCATCCCGCTCGACGTCGGGACGAAACACCGGCGCTGCAGCATCGTACACGATGGTTGACGCTCCCTTGGACCTTGGGTCCTTCTCGTCCTCGGGAGTGCGCTTGAAGTACTTCGAGACGCCAGCAACCCTGCACCCGACGAGGATCGCCTCCGTGAGCTCGTGCGTGATGATGATCACCGTGTGCGGTGGATCCTCGCCGCGTTCGAGCGCCTGCTGGTTCTCTTGGTACAGTGTCATGATCAGACTCTGGAGCTTGATGCGCGTCGTCTGGTCTACTGCCGAGAAAGGCTCGTCCATGAGCAGGATCTTGGGCTTCATGTTGAGCGCCCGCGCGATCGCGACGCGCTGCTTCATACCGCCGGACAGCTCGTGCGGATACTTGCCGACCGCATCTTCGAGGCCGAGCTTTTTGAGGAGCTCGATCGCTTCAGCAAGGTGTTGCCGCCGGAGTCTGCGCCACTGGTAGGACTTATACCAGGGTTGCTTGCCTCGGGCAATCGCCGGTGGAACAACCTCTTGCCAAACCTTCGCGCTGAAGATCGGTGTGAGGATGCTCGCGTAAAGCGCACCCATCGGTTCCTGCTCGAGGATGCTCGAGAACCTGCCCAGTGTCCGAACCCGGCACCAGCTGATCTTGCGACGGAGCCAGAAGAGCATTCCGATCACCGCCCACCACAGGATGCCGAGGCTGCGGTACGTCAGGCTCGTCTGGTCGAACTTCGGCCCGAGCGCGACGTCTTCCTGCGCCTTCAGGTTGTCCGTGAGCGCGTACTGCTGCCACACGATGCCCACGTCCCGCGATGGGTTGCGTACGAGGGTGTTCTGCACCGTGCCGTCCGGCATTTTCCGGTGCAGGATGATCTCGCCATTCTGTGGCCGCAGGATACCGAGGATGCAGTTGATGAGTGTGCTCTTGCCGCCGCCGCTCGGCCCGACGATGGCGAGCACTTGTCCCTGAGGCACCTCGAGGTTCACGTCGTACAGGACGTGTTTCCGGGTGCCGTCAGGATTGCGGAACCAGTGATTCACGTTCCTTGCCGTGAGCACCACGTGGTCGCTTTCGCGTCTTCCGTTCATGACGACCTCCGTTTCCCAAGGTGCCACGGACACCACCACCGCATCAGGCCCTGCAAGCTGAGGTCTGCGAGGAATCCTGCCGCGGCAATGATAGCCACGTACACGTACATGACGTTGTAGGTAAAGAGCCTCGGGCACACGCGCAGCCGAAAGCCAAATCCCTCGTTCGCGAATGTGTATTCCATCGCGACAAGGAAGATAAGCGCGGGCCCAATGCTCCACCGGATGAGGTTGATGATCTGTGGCAGCACGAGCGGCAGCATGAAGCTCACCACGACTTCAGCATCAGTTGCGCCGAGTGATTCTGCCGTGTGCTGCTGCTCCTTCTTGACGTCCCGCAGTGCTTCCGAGAGCGCGAGCGCGAACGCCGCCGTGATGCCGAACGCGATCACGGTGACGTACAGCTTGAGCTTCACTCCCACCATGATGATGAAGATCGCCATCATCGCGGTTGGGATCATCTTCGTTGAGAGGATGTTTGGCGGGAAGAAGAACGCACGCAGGGAGTCGTTCACACCCATGAGCGTTCCCATGAGGAGGCCAAGGAACCATCCGATGGCAAGCCCGAGCGTGAGCCGCTTGAGGGTTGCCTTCCCATCCACCACGATCCACCGTTCCTGGTCCAGGTCATCCATCTCGATTGCCTTGATGACGCCCTGGTAGAGCTGTGTGAATGTTGGCACGGTCTTGTCGTCGGGATTCTTCTGGTGCTGCCGGTACGAGAGGTACCAGTAGCCTCCGACGAGCATCGCGACCGACAGCATGCCGAGCGCGATGGTGCGTTTCCTGCTGATCGGTTGTCGGATCATTTGGAATTCTCCTGTAGATTGCCTTTGCTCAATGCTGGCCCGTGACTCGGCCATGGTTGGCCGAGTCACAGGCATAGGTGCATTGCCGTCGTTGCGACGGGACGCAGTTACTTCCCGAGCTTGTTCGCGGCCCGCTGCATGAACTGCGGGTCAAACGACAAGTGGGCATTCGCGTCGAACTGACCGTAGTGGATCTTCAGCGGAGCGCCAGGCTCGATGAGCCGAATGCTCAATGCGAAGTCCACGACACCGCCCTGGCCTTCCATGATATCCTTGAGCGTCTTCGTCGTCACGCCCTTGAAGCCCTTGTCGAAGCCCTTGCCGTTGAAGAGTGTGCTCGTGTCCGCGACGGTCTTCTGCCACGGGAACACGATACCGCCGGTCATCGTGGTGATGCCTTCCTCGGGCGTCGCATAGAAGCGCGTCTGCCGGACGACCGTTTCCATCTTCTTGGCATCAAGGCTTCGCGAGAATTTCTCGGCGAGCTGAACGAGCGTCCGTTCCTGTGTCGCCGGGTTTGCGAGCTGCTGGCACACGAGGTAGTACGCATGGGCAAGCGCGCACATCGCCCGCTGGCCTTCTTCGGTCTGGGCCTTCTCGAGGCTCATCACGCCCATGTCGATGATCTCGCCCGGGATTTCCGTGCTGTCGCACAGCACGTGGACGCCGTATTTCTGTCCTTCGATGAGCGTCGTCATCGTGAACGGATTCCAGACGCCGATCGCCTGGTGGTCCGTCTTCGGGCCGCCGCCGTTCTGCACGTCCATGATGATGTTCTTCGCGGCTTCCGCGGGGTCGAGGTTTTCCATCTTGAACTGCAGGGGGCTCGCGACGTTGCGCGCCCGCAGGCATCCGCGGTACATCTGCTCGGTCACGGTTTTCCGAAGGCCCTTCACAGCAACGCCGGTCTTCGTCGTGCGCAGCTGCTCAAGGTCCGTGATATGCTTCTGCACGATGACCGCGTCCGCGCCAAAGCTCGTGCTCGTCAGGAGGTACACGACGCTCTTGCGGTTCTGGCAGCTCGACAGGATGTCGAGGTTCGTGATGTTCACGCTGTCCACGACGCCGGTGCTGTACACCTGCAGGCACCCGTCGTAGTCCTTGAACGTGTTCTCGATGTCCACGTTCCAGACGTCCTCGACGTACCCGCGCTTGCCCTCCGCACCATCGATGATTGGCTTCCCATCGATCTGGATGAGCTCCGCGACGCCGTACACGCTCCAGCTGGGGTACTCGCTCCACGCGTGCTTGACGACGGCGTGCGCGCCGGTAGTGACCATCAGAATGCAAGTGATCGCAATGCCAATGAGTGACTTCTTCATGAGTGATTCTCCATAGTTCCAGAAATGTCTGTTCCTGTCAAAACAGGGGTCTTCGCGCAACGCACGCGAAGACCCCATCTTCCACCGCAGAACTAAGTGTCTACATCGCAAGTCTCCTTCCGCGCCAGTGTTGTCAGATTGTGCAACGCCAGGTGACACGTGTCGCCCGGTGTGGTGTTACGTGGGCAGGTCGCCGCCGGTCTTCTCCG
>CAYVYK010000007.1:0-24457 GCA_964455675.1 uncultured Methanosarcinales archaeon | reverse complement strand
GTGAGCAGCTGATCAAGTTCCTGGTTCAAACGTCCAAGTTCCACGTCTTCTTGGTCCTCGATGCCGAGCACTTGGAAATCGTGGAGCATCTTGCCGAGCGTTTCAATGCTCTGCTCGATGTCCGCAAGAACCGTTGTTCGGCGTTCGAGGATCGTCTTCTTGAGACTCTTCGTTGTGATCTTGCTCGCTTGCTCGAGTAGCTGCAGTGTGAGGCGCAGTTTACGCACGCACACTTCGAACAGCTGATTTACTTTCTCGAGGAGCTCTTCCCGTCGAAGCGCGAGAATGTTTTTCTGCCAGAACTCCCCATCGAGGAATGCCTGGCGAAGCGTGCGGAGGTCGTCAAGGAATGCTTGGGTCTTGCGGTCACCATCCTGCGTGAGGGCTTCCCGCAATTGGTCAAGCTGAGCCTCATACTCCCTCCGCGCGCTGTCAACTTCTTCCTGTGCTTCGCGCTTGAGCTCCGCGTCAACCTTTTCCTGGATGCTCTTGCTTGGATTGAGGAGCCGTGTGAAGAACATCCCGACTCCAAACGTGATCCCAGCAAGGCCGGCAAGGAGACCCGTCGTCGCGTTGCGAACGCCGGATGCTGCCGACAGTACTGCTACAGCGAAGCCCAGTCCGCACGGAATGAGCGTCGCGTAGCTGGTTGACACCGCGATGAGGTACTTCTTAAAGCGTGGTGTCATGCGTTGCTCACTCCTTTCCGTTCGGTTAGTAGGGCCGCTGCCCGAGCTGGAATTCCACGGTCAGCGCGCTGTCATCCTGCACGACGCGCCCTTCGACGTGAATGCGATTCTCGTCGATGCTGCACGTCCGCTGGAGGTAGGAAGCTGCCGCCGCTGCTCGCTGAGAAGCAAGCGCTCGGGTTTGTTCATCCTCGCCCCCGCCGCGTGCGTATCCGATGATGCGCAGGTACGCAGTGGGGTACGACGTGATCTGACGCCCAAGTTCTTCAAGGTCGCGCGTGCCCTGCTTGGTGAGCGTTGCGCTTCCTCGCGCGAACTCGATGCGTTTCACCTGCAGCTGTCCGAGCGGCATGAGTGTGCTCCATTGCTGCTCGGTCAGCTTCTGCGCCGCAGCATACCCTCGGACTTCATCCTGCTGGGATGCGGCAAGCGCGCCGACCTTCTGCGCGGGATGGAATCCAGAGCTCTGGAGTCCCGCGAGGATGCCGTCGTAGTAGAGGCTTGTCTGCGGCGTCTGGAACTTGTGGCTTCCAAATCCGCCGGTGTTCTTGAGGGTCCTTGCGATCTTCGCGACCATGTCCTCGATCGTTTCGAGTCCTCGCATGGACGCTTCGTCGGCAAGCAGGCTGAAGTGCGCGTAGTTTTCCATGGTGTTCTTCCACCATATCTTCTTCGCGATCGCGTCAGCCTGTGTCTTGGACACTTCCTGCTTCACGGCCTCCCCATCTTTCACGATCAAGGCTGCCATGCCACTGTTCGTGTTGGAATACAGGGCCCGGAAGTAGGACTTCACGACTTCGGCTACGACGTCAGGATGGTCGCGCAGGAAGTTGCGCTCGACGACGAGCACATCCAGGATGTGGCCCTTAAGGCTTGAACTGTCAAGCAGCAGCACAGCATCCTTTTCCTGCAGCGCCATTGAGAGGTACGGTTCCCAGAGGACGTATGCTTTCGCTTCGCGACGGTCGGCGTTCTTAAAGCGCTTGTACACTTCTGCGCCGTCGTTGCAGTAGTCCTCGGGTTTGAACCACACGTCCGGAAGTCCCGGAAGCGTGAGGTCTGCGACCGCGATCCTCATGAGGTATTCGTTCGGGCTGTCCGGCACGCCGACAAATCCTTTCGTCGGGCTGCCATCACGCAGGTTCGGGATGGCTGTCTTGTAGGCAACCATGCCGTCTGCACCTTGGGACTCGCTCACGACGATGCACATGCTTCCAGGGAACTTGTCGCCCATGCCAACGACTCCCGACTTGAGGTCCGAGTCGATCGTGAACATGGCGAATTCCGCGTCCCCGTCCGCTAGTTTTTTCTGCCGATCGTTGTACGACGGGCAGTCTTCGGTCGTGAGCTTGATGCCGTTCTTCCGAAGATCGGCGGCCATCTGCTCGGAGCGGAAGACCGCGTATCCGGAGTACGAATCGGCAAGCAGCGTGAGCCGGTGGTTGTACTGGCTTGCTGAGCCAGTGTCTTCCTCCAGCTTCTTCTCCTGCTTCGGGCGCCACACGAAGTACACCACTGCGCTGAAGATCCCGATGAGGACCATCCACGCGAGGAGCACTCGGATGCGCCGAAGCCCGGTGCGTTCGGTGTTCATTTGTTCCTTTCATGCGCCAGGCAGGCCGCGTGACAAGGACGTTTCCGCCCAAGTGTTGCGGCCTGCCCAGCGCGGGTTAGTGGTTAACAGCAGCCGCCGTCGAGAAGCCATTTGAAGAACAGGATGGCGACGACGATCACGAAGATGCTTCCGACGAAGATCAGGAATACAGTAAATCCGCTCGTGCCGACCTGCACTGGTGCGGGTGTGGACGTTTGCGCCACAGTCCCCTGGGAGGGTGGGCTGGGATTATCAACCGCTGGCGCGGGCGGCTGCGTCCCGATCGGGTGGTTTCCTGCCGGCCGCGACAGTTGCTCGATGATGCTCTGCGCGACGTCGTCGGGAAATCCGCTCGTGAGTTCATACGACTCTTGGAGTGTCATCTTCCCGATACCGCTTGCCGGAATCTCGGCGAACACCGCGGACAGAACCCGTTGGAGTTCCTCAGGGTTCTGGGCCGTTCGGTAGCTGTCCGAGCGCGTTGCGAGAATGTGTCGGTTGTCCATGGCAACGCCGATCGCGTCAATGCGCAGTTTGCGTTCCAGGACAAGCTTCGTGATCTTCTCGCACCGGCCTCGATCATCATCTTCGCCGTCGGTGACGACCAGCAGGCGGTACGTCCCGTAGTAATGTTGGCGCTCGCGCTGCTTCATGAGCTCGTTTGCCGCGCCTTCCATGTACCACGAGAGTGGCGTTCCGCCGCCGGGTTCCGGGATGTCGATTGCCTGCTGAAGCTTTCGAACATCGAGCTTGCCGAGGGGGTAGAGCCACTCCTGGTCCTTTGACAGGTTCTGCGCGGAGAACACGAGGAGGCCGACCCACTCATCCTTGGGCATCTGCTCGGCAATCTTCTTGAGCGCTTGCTTCGCCGCGTCAATCTTGCGCACCTCCCGTCCCTGGCTGTCCTTCATGGTGCTCCGCATGGAGCCTGAAGCGTCAAGGACGATGATGGTGCAGTCGTGCGCATCCTGTGCGTACGCAACAGCCGGCAGCAGGACGAGCAGTCCGATCAGTAGTGTTTTCATGGGTGTCTTCATTTCTGCTCACCTGCCTTTCTTTAGTACTCGTACCCGAGGCTTGCGTCTTCCGCCTGGAAGTTCAGGATCGCGATCTCGACGCGCCGGTTCTTCTTGCTCTGGTCTGGGCCATTCGGCTTGACGTGCACAGGTTCGCGGATGCCGACGCCCGTGACGACGAGCTGGTCCGGATTGAGCTTGAAGTTCTTGCTTGCCGCGTACTTGATGATCGCGTCCTTCACTTCTTGCGCGCGCTGCTTGCTCGTGCGTAGGCCATCCGCTTCACAGCCCTTGGGATCCCATTCTCCCGTCGCCGTGAATTGCGGATTGTTCATGATGTCGAGGACTTCGGCAACGTTGTCGAACGTGATTTGCTTCCCACTCGACCGCAGGAAGTACCGAAATCCCGACTGCTTGTCGCCGTCCCTGCGAAGGAATCCGTTCGCGAGGCCGGCGTTGATGAAGTGCACGATCGTCGCATGGCTGTCGACGTTGCCGCGCACTGCGATCGTGAAGTTGCCGCCGACCGCAACGATGTTGAGCACGCGCTCGAAGTCCGCCGCGTACTGCACAGGGTCAAACGTCGTCTGGTTGATGTCAAAGTACACGGAGAATGCGAGCATCTTGCGCTGGCCGACGGTGCCTGCGGCTTCCATCTGCTCGAGCTTCTCGTACAGTTCTTCGCTCTTGATGTTGCTCTTCTTCGTCGCGCCCTTCGTGGCGAGTCCGTCGAAGATCTTGTCGCTCCAGTTGATCGGGCTTGGGGCGATGCCTTGCTTGAGCGAAGCATACCCGAGGCGCACGACGAGATCAAGCCGCTTGTTCTGCACGTCCTGGAAGCCGTGCCCACTGCCAGTCTCCTGGAAGAACGCAATGTTTCCGGGGTGGCCAGCGAACTTCGCGTCCATCACGAGGCCGTGCGCGTCTTTCTCGAGCGTCGGGATGTCCTTCTTGCCGTAGAAGTCCTGCGCCATTTGCAGGATCTGCAAGTACTTCTTCGTCTTGTCCTTGTCGCCCTTCTCGTACCCGGCGGCGAGGTCAAGTAGTTCTTCTACAGCCTTGTGGAAAGCGAACACGAGCTTGTGCACGTCGGCCGGGCGCGCGTCGTACCATTCCTGGCGCACGACGTAGCCGTCCCAGATGCTGTAATTCATGGACGGTGTGCCGAATAGGACACGACTTCCCTCGACGAGGCCTTCAACACTGCTGTCGGGGATGTTGTCAGGACCGCCGGTGAGACCGTTCATGTCGGGCGTCACGACAAAGCACGCCTTGATGCTGGGATCGTTTCGGAACATTTCCGCCGGGCTCTTGGGCGTTCCCGTGAGGTCGTCGGCCCACACGATCTGTACATCGCTCCAGCTCATCTGCGCCAGGAAAAGGGCATCATCGAAGCATCCCCAGTGCGGGCCGCCGCGCTGCATGACGACCTTCTGTCCTTTGAGGTCGCTCATGGTAGTGATGCCTTTGCGCACGACGAACCAGTCGCCTGCAGACCACGTCTCCTGGAAGAGTAGGTAGCCTTTCGTCTTCTGGTTGTCGGCGATGAGCTGGGATGCCTGGTACAGCATGGCATCAGTGCCGCGCAGGAACGGGCTATCGCCAGCGACATAGCGACGGCTCTGCCCGATGGGATCGTCTCCGCGGACAATCTTGATCTTCAGTCCGAGCTGACCCAAGATGCTTCCGGGCTTGGTCTCCGCGCCGCCGTTCGCGAGGAACCACGGGAAGTCACCGCCCCAGAGGAGGACCGGCAATTCCCACACTCCGCCCTTGACGTCGCCGACCTTCACGTCGCCGACCGTCTTCGTCCAGAGTTCCTCAGCCATGCAGGCGCTCGCGAGCACGAGCACGGCGAAAATCGTCAACATGTTACGCTTCATGATTCGTTGCTCCTGTAAAAGGTTGTTCAGTGGACTTTGCAGTCCTGGGTTCGTCAGTTGGCTGGAATGATCGTTCGATGCGGCAAGCCCTCCAGCCTCGTGGCTTGCGTCGCATGTCTCCTGCCCTGATCACCCACTTGGTACCGCCAACGATTCGGTTCAGCCGTTCTTTAACCAGGTTCTCACATACTGGATCTGCGGTCACTTCCATTTCCCGACGGACAGTAGCCATCGGAGGATCGATCTGACCCCATACCTGTGGGTCTTCAAGGTCCACCGTGATACTGCCTTGGATCCCTTTTTGCTCGGGACTGTGAAGTGAGAGTTCAGCTATCGCGAACCACTTGGGGCTACCAGTGTCGGTGACGTGTTTGCCTGGCAGGAATTGTGTGAGCCAGACATGGTACTCGTTCACAACTTGGTACCTCCTTGGGGTAAGACCCCTGTAGTGCGTTGCTTCTTCCCTTCCGTTTGTTTCCTCGGGGGTGCTCGTGTGATACTCATGTTCATCAGATCTGCTCCTCTGCTTTCTGTGCGAGTACGTTCAGTGACGTTCCCGCTGGCGTGAGTTGAAGCGCACACAGAATGCGCACGTTGCAAGCGAGGTAGTGCGCCACGCACTGCACGACCTGCTCGCAGTGACAGGGTTGTTCACGTCCTTCTTGCTCGGCCTGGAGAATGGCCGCGGCGTGGCTCTCGCTCAGGAAGATGAGCTCGGCGACAGAGCGGCCCCATGTGAGAGAAACCAGCGAATCCTCCTGGAGGGACTCACACGTAGTGCCGCACTTCGCGAGGACATCTTGTGCAATCTCCCTTCTAATTCCTCCAGCAATGACGCGTGCGACGGTGTCGGTACACACGTCAGTGCTTTTCTTCTTCCCTTGTAGATTCTCGAGCACGCGAGCAACAACATGATCATTGTCAACGTTGCCGCTGATCTCGAGGCGCGCTCTGAGACGTTGAAAGCTCTGGACGATTTGCTCTCTCGGTACCAGCCCTCGCACCAAGTCTTCCACATTACGGTGCGTGACAAGGTCCGCAACGGCATTGACTGCTTCGATGAGGTGGTTTGGCGCTTCTCCTCCAGCTAGGATCGCGTCCATACATCGCTTGGCTTGTGTGACCGCACATAAAAGAAAAACGTCCTTGCCGAAGGTTTGTATCTCCCGCTGTAGTCTTTGTACGTACATCTGGACCTCCATGCAGAGGAGCTCCCCCCAAAGCTCCTCAACTCCGCGGTCTAGTTGACAGCGTCTGGATCGTCCTCATGGCTCGGATCGTCGCCCTCATGGCTCGGATCTTCGTCAACACAGCACAAGCTGGCGAAGGTGTCCAGGGTGCCATCGTTCGGATCATCGTCGGAATGATCACCTCCGACCATCGTGCCGACGACGCCTACTTCTTCCATGCTGAATCCCACGAGCTCCAAATCCCCGATGTTAAGATCTGTCAGCGCCACACCAAGTACTCTTCGTCTCGAAATTGCCATTGGTCATTGCTCCATTTGCTGTAGAATCCGTTCTTTTCTTCCACTCGTAACACAACGCTCTGAGTTTACTTCATTTCTTGCATTGCACCTCGCTTTCTTGGTGAGATGTAAACCTAGCAGGCTAACGCGCCATCGGCTTCATCCGTTCTCGGCGCGAGCCACTCGAATGTTAGGATCCCCGCTGCTACTCCCACGGCAAATAGGAGGAACAGATACCCTGTGAAGTATGCAGGAGCCCACCATTCTCCTCCTGGCAGTTTCTCCATCATGTCGAGGAGATCGGGGTAGTGCGCCGGCCGAGTCACGAGTGCGTCCGCGGCTGATGAATGGCACACCTGGAGTACAATTCCGTTGTGCGTGCCTTCCATCTCGAGCGGTTCCCATAGTGGCGTCCAGGAGGTGTACTCGCTCACGGCAAGAACATTGTTGACGCGTTCGGCAGAGCCGGTGATCCACGCGTATCCCTGCGGCCAGAACACGCCGACGATCGCGATCAGGGAGACCGTCAAGAGCACGCAGGTCACCTGCTTTGCGGAGGACGGCGGCGCAGTGTCGTTGCAGTTCGATTGTCTTCCGAAAAGCATCCAGAAAAAGAACCACGGCATGTGTATCTCCTCAGATTTCGTTTTCCGTTGGAACAAAATGCAAGCGACACACTGTCACTTGCTGGGTTTGAACACGAGCTGTACATCACTGCCGACGAGATTGTGGATGAGGTGCCGTTCGATGGTGCGTTCCTCACCACCCGCTTGCTTGAAGGTAAACATAACCCCGAGGTCGCGCAGAGTGTGGCTTTGGTGAACTCGTTCCAGGCCTTCTCGGGTTATGATGAATGTCCATCCCATGTCCCCCACATCCTTGCCTTCGTGAATGAACATTCCATCCTCTGCAAGACCCAGATTGTCAATCGTTCCCCTCAAGTCGCTCGGCACGTTGTCAGGGGAAATGTCCTCGATGTGATGGATGGTCTTGAACAACCATGTGGTGTCGTACTCCACCTTTGTCAGGCGAAGCCGATACAGCCGGTCGCTCGGACCAAATTCCATTTTGTCAAATGTGCTCCTCCAGTTGGGAGGAATGGTGTCACTGCGGTCCGTTGCATAGCTGACCTGGACATTGTGGAAGAGCGAGACTTCGTCCGCGATCTCGCCCGTAAACACATAGTTGCAGGGTCCTTCGCTGGACAGTGACTTCAGCCCGAAGTAGATGCCGCCTCCAGCCACGGCGAGCACTACCACGCAGATCGCAACGATTGATGTCCATCCGTGCGCGCGAATGGTCATGCCACAATTGTTGCAGCGACTTGCCCTGTCCTCGTTTTGAGCTCCGCACGTGCTGCATCTCATAATAGGTAACTCCTGTTTTTGCAAGGAACTTGTTATGGACACAAGCTACCGTCACTTGCTGGGTTTGAACACAAGGCGTGCATCGGTATGGATGAGGTGCAGCTCGATTGTCTGCTTCTCTCCCTTCGCGTCCTTGTACGTGTACTCGACGCCCTTGTCGCGGAGGAGGTGGCGTTTGCGCAGCCGCCCGAAGGTTTCAGGTGTTGCGGTAAACGTCCATCCCTTGTCCGCGATGTCGCTCTCCTCGTGGACAAAGATGTCCAATGCGAGGCACAGCTCGTTGAACGTATCGCGAAGTTCTTTGGGAACCTTGTCGACGGCGAGGTCCTCGACGTGATGTGTGGTCTTGAACCATTCGGTCGTGTCGTACTCCACCTTCGTCAGGCGAAGCCGATACAATCTGTCGTTCGGGCCCGGCTTGAGGAGGCCGTGCGCGTTCTTCTCGAGCCATCCAACGACGCCACCCCGGTTTGTCGCGTAACCAAGCAGCACGTTGCCGTACAGCTCGACCTCGTCCACGACTTCGCCCTGGTACGTGTAGTTGTGCGGCCCCTCGCTCCCGAGCGCTTTCACGCCGAAGTAGACACCAAATCCGATCGCGACAAGAAGCGCGACGACGCAGATCGCCGCCATCGCCGCTCCGCCGCCGCTGCCGTCCTCAAAGTCAATGCCGCACTTGCAGCAGAACCGTGCGCCATCCTTGTTCTCCGCTCCGCAGTCGTTGCAGTGTTTCACTGGCCTTCTCCTTTTCCGCTGAGTTGATCGGTGTTCATTCGAATACGCGATAGCGCGTCCTCGATCTGCTCGCGGAGCTTGTTCTTGTCCAGCTGTTTACTTGGCTGGAATCGGACTTCCACGAGTTCCTCGCCCTTGTACACATGCCTGGTGACTTCGATCGTGATCGTGCTCGTCGCGTTGCGCGGCTGGAACGTGACCGCGAGTGTGACTTCATTCTTCTGCCACACGACCAAGATGGGGCCGCCGACCTCGATGCGACCGCACGGTGCGATGCACACGTCGCCGTTCTTCTTCCCTTCCGAAGTGCAGAACACGGTCTTGCTTCCCTCGTTGGGATACAGCACGACCCAGTCGTCCTGCTGGCCGAGGCTCACCACATCATTGTAGGGTCGCGCGGACTGGAACCATTCCATCTCGTCCGCGCCGGGAGTGACCGATGGTTGCGTCGCCGCTCTCCGCGCTTCGAGATCCTTCAGCCATTCGGTCTCGTCGGCACCAGGGGTTCTGCCTTTAAAGAGACTTGCTGTCGCCTGTGCCTGGACTGGCATCTGTTCGGTGTTCACTGGAACGATGCGCACAACAGGTTTAGTCATGTACGTGTTCGCCGCCTTGATGAACCCGACAACTCCGTGCTCCTTTCCGAGCAGGAGAAAGGCGCCAATGACGAACAGGATGCCGACCGGCCAGTACCACCATCGATGTTGTCTGCGAAAGTCGTTTGACATTGATTGTTACCTCGTCGGCGATACCTGCGTGCCCTTTCGCCGATGGGTTATGCTGGGCCTTTTTGCAGGTGCATGTGTGATGTGAGTCTACTGCGCTCTCCCGCCGTACTCGCTCCACATCATGGACGCGAGGCCCGCAACTTCTTGGTTGTCGTCGTTCGAGGCGATTGTCCAGAGATCTGCAAGGACGCTCTCCCCGACCACGCCATAGTTGCGATGGTAACGCTCGAGCTGATCCAGCCGAACTGTGGAATCCGCTTTTGGATTGTACGGCAGGTTGCTCTTGAGCTTGATCGATAGCCTACGCGCCTCGTGGCGGCCGTCGACGTTCGCCATGCTGTACTGGAAGTCATTGGTCCAGCCATACGCACGAAGCATGTCGGTTACTTCTTGCCGTATCCGGTGTTCATCATCCTCCTGTGCAATCGTGCGCAGGTCCGTGAGCAAGGCCGGCGTGATCATCTCAGGCGTATACGTCGTGGCAACCTTGCGCAGCGCTCGTAACCTGACGATGAATGCATCTGCGGGATTGTAGGGAATGTCTGACACCAGCTTCATGTCCAGCCGGATATGCTCTTTGAGCATCGCGGTGTACGCTTCCGTCCCGGTGAAGTTCCCGTTCGCCCGGAACATTTGATACATGTCCGAGGCCGTGCGGCGGACTTCTCCGTTCTTGTCCCGGCGCGAGATGAGCTCGAGGCCCTGTACGATTTCATCGGTGATGTCGCCTGCTTTCGCGATGCGTGCGAACCGCTCGAGCGCTTCCTTGTTGTCCGCCCAGTGGAAGTTGAAGGCATCATAGTCGATGTAGCGGTAGTCGAACTTCGGCAGGTCCGGCCGCGGCCGTCCGAACATGCGCTGCAGTTGCATCTCCTCGTTGTTGCGCTGCCACGTCTCGGCCAGCTCCGCCTTGTACACAAGCGTGAGTGAGCCGCACGCGATGATCGCGACGACGCAGAATATCTGGACCAGTCTGGTCTTCATGATTCTCTCCGATGTGGGACGTTGTCCTTGTTTGCTCGTTTGCTGTTGTGGCGCACCGTGCGTCACGAGTTAGAGTTCGATCTCGTACACTTCCCCGACCGTGATGTTGTCGTGATGGGCAGACTGCTGGATGATCTTGAAGGCTCGTCTGCGCAGTTGGGTGTGAAACCAACCGACTTCGATGCTGATCTCCTTCATGTCCACACCCTGCTGCCTGTTAACGGGCATGAGCACAAGGTACGGATGCTCACGGTCGGTGACCAGCCGTACGACTTCTGCCTGAATGCGCTTTCGTGTCATGGTGGATCCTTTCGGTTTGATGTGAACGCTCAGTTGCACGCACCGTGCGTTACAATTGAAGGCGTTCGTTGTCCTACTTGTTGCCCTTCCACGCGTCGATCGCGCGTTGTTTTGCGGCCTTGGCCTCATCGTCCCTCAGCTTGTTTTGCCAGGTCTGCGTAGCATGGAAGCTTCCGACCATCCTGTAACTGTCGAGCATGCTCCTGGCCGTTGCGACGACAATCGGATCCTTCTCCGTCTCGACGATCTTGCGCAGGTCTGCGATCACCTTGTCCGTGACCGGGAAGTCCAGCTTGACGTACTCGTCGAGAACGATGCAGTTGTACGCCCAGGATTGCGCCGGATCGTACCCAACAGAAGACGGTGAGACCTTGATTTTCCACTTCAGGTCAAAAGATGGGCTGGCCACCCGTGCGAGAGTAAGTCCAGCAGCCCCAATAAGCATGCCGATCACCGTCAGCATAATGGTTTTACCCCAACCGTGAGTCGTCATTAGGCTCTCCTATAGGAGACTGGTTTTGTCCCTGGTTGTTTGCTCGTTTGCTGTTGTGGCGCACCGTGCGTCACAATTTTCCCCCCAAGGGACGAAGCTCAGGTGAACCTCGTCCCTGAAACGTCTTGCTAGTCGTTGTCGTACCTGTCCGCGAAGTCCGGGTCCGTCTCGGGCGACCACGACTCCATGTGTGCGGGGGGCGGCGTGAGCGGCTCGGACTTCGTTTCCTCGGGGTCGTACTCAGTGGAGGGCACACCCTTCACCTCGACGGGCAGCATGCGGATGTGACGGAAGCGGGGGCTGCCGAAGTGGGCGTTCAGAACCAACATGTTGTCTCTCCTTGTACTACTGTTGTGGCGCACCGTGCGTCACGTTTCATTCTACGAAGGTGGGCGGCGCCGTGCTGTCCGGGCGTGTGGTTTTGCTCGGTGTCAGCAATCGGCGCCGCCCGTGTGAAGCTGCGGTCACAGCGTATCTCAAATGGCGTTCGCTGCGGCCGTCTCGATTCTAACTTCCGCATGGCGTGCGTTCAGACTCGCCACGAGCTGTTCGATGGTGTGCTCGCCCTTGGTGATCTTGAGGTAGGTTGCGCGCATTCTCGTCCCTTCCCCCAACGCAACATCCCATTCAGGACCGCCGGGTTTCCCATCGATTCGGAGTTCGACCAAGGTTCCCTGTTCGCGACCGTGCGCCCCTTTCTCATCATTCTTGATGATCAGGTACGAGGTGTGGCCGTCGCGGGTGAAGTGCACATCCGTCTCGATTCTTCCCCCACACACGACGTCCATCCAGAACGCCCTGATAGCGAAGACCAGTAAGGAGGCCAAGGTCAGGTATCCGATGACGATGAAAGTTGCCATGGCAGGATGCATTTTCTTTCTCCATTAGGACATATGTCCCTGTTGTTTGCTCGTTTGCTGGTGACGCACCGTGCGTCACAAAGTGGGCGGCGCCGCGCTGTCCGGGCGTGTGAAGCTGCGGTCACAGCTAACGGCGCCGCCCGAAGAATCTGGTGAATCAACGCTCTGCCGTTGTGCTGTCGCCGCGAATCATCCTGTTGATATGCCATTCGAGACGATAGCTCAGGATGATCGCGTAGATCAGGCAGGCCGCAGCACCAACAATTAGGACTGCGATGCTGACACCAATCCAAGCGGGCATGTTGTCTTCCTTTGCTCGAGTGCTAGGCAAAGCACCGTGCTTTGCTACCGTCCGATCCAGATCCCGTACAACACCCCGATCAGCGTGAGCAGTGCGCCGCGCGTCGCGACTGCGTACCACCGACCACGCGCTCCGGTTTGCATGATCATCAGGGCGCCCCATGACGCCGGGAGAATAACCCACCGAAACAGCGGGTTGCACATCAGGTCGTAGAGGTTGTTCAACACTTGCGTTCTCCTTTCAGCAGGATGACCAGAATGATCACCGCTGCAATGATCAGAATCCTCATTGTTCACTCCGCGCCGTCAAGAACGGCCACGAATTCCTCGAGGCGTCGCAGGTCCTCCTCAGGGTCGTACTCAAAAGGAGCGTCTCCCTTCGTCCCGAGGAGGTGCACTTCTACTGCGGTGAGTTCAGCCCCGAGATCTTCCGTGATACTGGTCGGCCCTTGCATGACGCTTACTCCTTTCGCAAGAGTTTCCCCCGTGCCGCGTTGATGAGAAGCCCCGCGAGCGCTGTCCATCCAGCTGCGTACCCGATAGCGTACACGGCTCCGCTGTACTTCGCGCCGTCGTTGCTCCAGAACTTGTCCACCACTTCTCCCGGGTTCAGGATGTCGTGGCCGGAGAAATTTGGATTGGCAAAGAACAGTACGAGGCTCGCGATGAGAAGGACAAGCGCGACTGCGTTCTGCTTTCTCAAGATTGTTGCTCCTTGTGCTGGGGGTTCACGATGAACCCGGTTTCACTTCTTCTCGGGCGGAACGACCTTGGGAGCGATCTTCTTCGGCTTCCTTGCGAACAGACTGCCGAAGTGGAATCCGCCCTGCGCCTTGACGTCGATGTAGATGCTGAACACAATCATCCCGACAAGCACCACTGCCGTGATGATGCCAATTGTCATAATCGCAATCTTCATGGTATTTCCTTAGCCAAAAAGAGTTAACGCCCCCGGGTGTTGTCACCGTCCCTGCGGAACCTCGCCTCCCATGAGCATCTTGGCGAGCTGGTCGGACGTCATCCTTTCCAGTTCCTCGAGTGCAGGATCAACGTCCGAGCGACCGGTGAAGAGCAAGTCAGGATCGAAGTCTACGTCGGGGATGCTCGCCATCGCTTGCAGTGTCCGCTGGAAGAGTTCGGGCGTCATGCCATACCTTTCGCTAAACATGAGTGTGTTCCTCCATGATAGGTTCTGGTCCTTGGTGTACGATCGGAATGTTTCCTGGGAGGTTGCCGTCCACGATGTCCCAGGCGATTTGCTGGTTTGCCGCGCGCGCATGTACGACGATGGTGGTCGCCATGTCCTCGATGCGCTGGGTAATGCTCCTCCAGTCCTGTGGCTGGGCCTTCGTCCACTCGTCCATGAGATCCATGAGCTGCATGGTCGCGTGGGTGATGTTGAACTGGTGGTGGCCGTAGCGCTCGGTCACGCTCTGCGTTCTCGAGTACTCCCGGTGCAGTCTGCGCACTCGTCGGTTCAGGAGTTCCTTCTCAAAGGCTATCCATCCGAGGGAGACAAGGAGGTACAGCACAGCCAGTCCCCCGAGGATGTACGCGATGTGTGCGACGTATGTCATTGTGATCTCTCCATTGCACGCTCTGCGATGAGCATGCGTAGGACCTCGATTTCATTGTTCAAGTCCCGGATATTTCCCGTTATTTGGCGTTCCCGGACTTCCAGTTCATCGACTCTCGCTGCCTGGTTAACCAAGGCATCTGGGTTCTCTGCCGTGCCTTGCAGTTCTTCGAGCCTGGCTTTCTGCGCACGAAGTTCTCGTTGAAGGTCGCCGTGCAGTAGTTCAAGCTTTGTCTTCTCACGTACTCGGGTAGCCACCTCCTCACGCAGTTCTGCGACCGTCATTCGCTTGCCAGCAATGAGACGAATGACTACCTGCAGCAACAGGAGTACTGCGAGAAGGCCCCCGACAACCTTGATAGTCCCCAAGAGAAACGCTTCCATTGGTTCCTTTCATTACCCCGTGTGTTCAGTTTACCCGAATCGAAACGCTCTATCCTTCGCTCGTGCGAGTTCTATGGTCACTCGCTCAAGCTCAAGTAGAACGTTCTCATACACGTCCGCCGGCATGGGTTCCCCCAGAGAATCTAGGAGTCCCTGTTGCACGGCAGTAAGTTCTTTGATCCGGTTGTTGAGGGTGACATCCTGCTGCTGGAGTTGCTCGCGTTCATGAGCTGTGTAACAGCTGCGACCGAAGTGCTCGCATGCTGAGCATTTTTTGCCTGGCAGGATACCGATAAGTATACCGCCGAGCAGAAATACGCTCACGATCAATCCAACACTAACACCAAGCGACATGTGCCTCTCCAAAAAGAGGGGTCAGCACCCCGAAAGATGCTGACCCCAAAGGTTCAGGTTCCGACTACGCCGCTTCGCGAAGCTCCGGGAAGAGCTCGCTCTGGTGCATGGCCTTCAGATGGTCCTTGATGGTCGGGCCGCCGTGCGTGTACCAGTCCTCGCACATCTCGATCTTGCCGTCCTTCCAGATGCCCTCGACGCAAGCGCAGCGCGCTTCGACGTACGAAACCCAGCGCGTGTCTTCATTGCCGCACCCGACGAGGTCAAGGAGCGTGCAGATCCATTCATTGTGGTGATCGCCGTCCGTGCAGATCACGGTGCGGATTCCACGGTTTGACGTGTGGAGTGCGAACACGAGCCCCGCGGGGATGAGCGTCTCCGGCTTCACCCAGTACTTGGACGTGTTCATGCACCCGCGGAAGTTCCCCCGAGGCAGGAACAGGTCCGTGAGCACCGCGTCGAACGGGAGCTCATCCTTCTCGAGGATCTTCATCGCGAGTTCGATGCTGTCTACCGTCGTGAC
This sequence comes from uncultured Methanosarcinales archaeon, assembly GCA_964455675.1. Taxonomy (GTDB): domain Archaea; phylum Nanobdellota; class Nanobdellia; order Woesearchaeales; family CAYVYK01; genus CAYVYK01. The sequence continues at coordinate 9,203 of CAYVYK010000007.1, read as the reverse complement.
CTCGTGGCCCTTCAGTGTCATCATCGCGCTTGCGAGGTTCTGTGCCATGTCGTCAATCACAAGAATTCTCATGTTTTTCTCCATACCCTTGCGGGTTCAGATTCTTGGTGCGTTCACCCCGGCATTGTACGCAGCCGTGAGCAGCAGTTCGAGCGACGAAAGGATGCTGTTGCTGCTGCTGTCGTCGCTGATGAGAGTGAGCAGCCTAAGGACTTCCATCGGGTCTCCTTCAGCCGGGACTTTAATGGTGTCCATGATCTGCTCGTCGCTGCCAGCTTGCCGTAGCCAATCCGGGTCCATGTTGAAGTGCACGTGCACTTCATGACCGTCGTACGTCACCACGAGGGTGATCTCTGAGCCAGGGGTGCCCGCTGCTGTTCCCTGTCCCGGGAGTGAGTATTGGGCTGCGGTGGCTCGTCCGCTGTCCTGAATGGTGACCTTGACGTCCGTGCCAGTCCTGGCGCCGGCCATCACGATCCGCTCGAGGCCCTGGAGTTCCGCTTCCGGCTCGTCGGGCATGACGTCGATCGCCCGGAGCTGCGGTTCCTGCTTGAAGGATCCGAGGCTAAAACTGACGTTCATCCCGGGGGCGAGGGTGATGTTCTCGTGCGTGCTTGCCACGATGAATTTCCATCCGTCCTGGGGATGTCCGTTCTGCCGGATGCGTACTCTCCAACTTCTGTTGCCTGGTCCAATTCCGACCACATACCCTTTGATCCTGTCCATACCTTTGCTCCTGTGCCCATGCCTGGGCTTTCCAAAGTTATTCTGAAGCTACCCGCCTCAGAACGCCGTAACGGCCTATCGTAGCCGGCTTCCGTAAAAGCCGGTTGGCGAAGGGCCGTTGCTCACTGCTTGGCGATGAGGAGAAGCATGTACAGTGCTGCGATGAACACTGTAATCATAACTGCTCCTCCAACTAGCGCCATTACCATGTCCCGCCAGAATTGCCGATGGGTCACGTTTGCTCCTTATCGGATGCGCGGACGACCTCCCTTTCCCAGTTTCTTCCGTAGCTCGTGTTGTGCCGCCGCTTGGATACGAGGAGAAAGATCCACTGGGTCCGTTTCCTTGGGTGGTTTGGGTGGCGGCGGGTCTTTCGGTGCGATCTTGGGATCCGTGCTGATGGTGACCTTGGGGGTCTTCTGACTACTGATCATCATGAGAAATGCTAGGACGATCTTCTTCAACCAGTTCATGCTGTGCTCCTCAGAATTGAGCGTTTCCGTGCTCATAAGCTTTGTATTACCAAGTTCGACCAACGCTGGTCGAGAGAAACATCTACAAGAAAACCTCCATTCCGCGGGAAAACCCTATTTTCCCGTGTTCCAGGCCAAGGCCGGTAGTGACGTTCCGCAATCAATCGCTTTCAAGCGAGTGATACGGTTCGTGCGGGCCTTGATGGTCACAACAATCAATTCATACACGGTGTGTATGAACGAGTGGTGTGCGCCAAGTGCTGGATGCAGCAATGGTTTGCTGAATCATATATGGGTGTTAAATGAGACTTCAAAGGATCCGTGCGGATCGTCGGTAAGCATGCCACTTGAGGCATCTTAACCGTTGGAAAACCCACCCAAACACATGATATGTATTAACTAATGGGTAGTAAAATGCTACTACTATATAAACTTTACGGTAATAGGAGTACTGAAAAATGGTAACAAAAAGGTGTGCTGTTATTCACGGTAAAGCACATCCATGTTTAATGTGGGGATGCAGTTGCTTATTGGTGTGGCCAATCCTCGCGTGGCATCTTGCTCAAGTATTCAGGACCCCCTATCTGGTTTAACTCCAGAATTTTTCGAGATTACGGGTTAATGGCCAATCTCTGGTTTTCTCAGGGGCCCTTGCAAGGTCCCCCACCCTGATGCTGCACATCAGGCAAGTCTTCCGTGAATGAAGCGCCGAGGTGTCCTTAAGAATAAATGAATACTGAGATGGATTTGATAAAAACACAAGTGAATTGTGAAGCCTCCCGCAGATAATCCAAAGAGAGTAGATCCTTTTTGCCGAAAGCCAAACCAACCGTATACCTGATAATCTCTCAGTATTTTCGAGTTATGCCCAAGTTTATGAATCAGATTACTTGGATTTTTTGGATCTCGAACTCAAATGTTTTTATTGCTTGATTTGTGGGGCTCTGGATTCGTGGCTACGCCTACGCGTTCCTGGTGAACCGATATATTTAAATGCTAGTAGGAAATCGCTACTAGCAGGTAGTACTTAATATGGGTAGTATCAATTACCGACGATATGGCTCGCATGAGCCCTTTGAAGTTTGTTACGTAAACCCAACCAGCAAGAAATGCCATCCTCCAGTGCTTGTGCACACCTTGAAACCCATCTGGGTTCCACTCATAGTGATGCATGGGCTGGGTTGTCAGGATCATGGAATCTGTTGCATGAATGCAATGGTATCCAGTTACTGACGTAGGACCTGGGAAAACCCCTGGAGACGGGATGTTTAGCAAATATCCCGCGGAATATCTGACTTCTCATGGTAGATAGTTCTCTACGAAAAATCTCTAAAAAACAACGGAAACAGCGTAATACGCCCGGAAACAGACGGAAAACGTTAAAAAAGAACAGAAACGATAAATAAATCTTAGCGAGCCAATAAAAAGTCGAAAAACGGCTCAGAAAGGAGACGAGTAATGTAACACGCGCCCCGCAAGCCATCACCTTCGCCGTATGGAGTACACTGGTATGGACTGGAGACAATTGCTCTTGGCGGACATCGGCAACTTCCCCTCGGAGCGACTCCTTCCATGGTTGACACTGATCGCATACCTCTGCCTCTGCTGAAAGGACATTCATGAACCGCATCCTCTGCACCTCCGTGGCTCTGATCGTCTGTGTGCCTTCGTTTGGCGACGTGACCCAGATCGACGTTTACGGCAGCATCAACAATTCGCCCGGCAGTCCGAACGTCGGCCAGGCAAACATCAGCATCTGGGGCGACAACCTGGTGGTCATGGAGATGACGACCAGCATGGCGGCCTCACCCGTGGACGATCCGACGCCCTCGATGGTGGGCACCTTCTACGGCAACACCTCTATCCGTGGGATCTTCGCCGATCCGGGCGAGCCCATGACGCCGTACATGCAGTTCCTGAACGACGTCGGGTTGCACACGTACCAGCGCGCCACATGGGGGCACTTCGAGAACAACGACGAGTGGTACAACTTTACCCCCGATGTGGAATTGGTCGCAAATTCGCATGCCCGGCTTTACGAGATGAGTGTTCCCGAGCCATACTACGCGGGCAGCACGGACATCAATTACTCCGTCATGGGCGGATTCGTCTCGAGTATCCAGCCGTTCGTGACCATCTACGACGAGCCGTGTCCCTGGGGTGATTTCGACTGGGAGGTTAGCGTGAACGTCTCCGGCATCTTCACGGCGGACAGTGTCACCTTCCTTCCCGAGCCGGCGACGGCGATCCTGCTGGCAATCGGTCTGCTGGCCGTGCGTCGCCGGTAGTTCGTACTGTGAAAGGGTCTGTATGAAGTCAAAACTGGTATCTGCCTTGCTTGTCCTTGGCCTGCCTTCCTTGGCGATGGCGTCTGACGGAACCGCATGGTTCTTCTTTGTCGACTTCTGGTCGCCGTTCTGGACGCTGGTCGGGACCCTGCTCCTGGCGCTCTTTGGCTGGATGGCCTAGGCGCCAAAGCGTCAGCCTTGCGGCTGACGCTCCGCAATCATTCATGTATTCCTGCAGGTGCAGGGTAGATGCCAAAACGGGGTAGCAATAGAAAGGATTGGTGCCATGGCTGAACAGAAAAAACCTGATCTCCCTCATCTGAGTGACCTCCGTCGGAGGATTGACAGTGGGGAGTACCCATCCGATGAGGTGATTGACAGAACCGTAGAAGCGATCGAGAGGGCGTTGCTCAATCCAGAGCCACCTTCGGGGGAAGAACCTAAGGAGGAAGACAAGCCCAAGGATGGGAAGTAGCGCGAGAGTACGTGGAGGATCATATGGAACAGCCTCGTGGCTTTTCGAACGAAAACGTGGTGGACTGTCCTCACTGTCGGTTCACCAATAATGCGTTCGTGCTAACAACCCGCCTGAACGGTTTGTGTGGCCGCTGCAATACCGCTATTCCGCCAGTGATTATTCCTGAGCGGTTTCGTCGGTTACTGCAAGGGCCAGCCTCACGTCCAGTCTTGGATTCGTGCGGGACCGTGTGACATCCGAGGAGGGTCATGTCATGAAGTGGGAATGCAAGTGTTGCAGCAAGATGAATGGCGGCCGTCAGCCCGTGTGCAGACTATGTGGTCACTCTCGCCCCCGTCGGAAAATGACGCGGCAGGCGAAGGTCCACATTGCCCGTCGGAACCGGCGGCATGCCGCGTAAGGAACCTAGCAGGCTAATAGGCCAAGGAGTTGAGCAATGGGAAGAAAACCGGGAGCTCTCCAGGAAGTTGGCAGAGAGTTCTCTGACTACATCAAGGATTGGGCGCCAGTGATTGCCATGTTCATGGTGCTCGGTATCATCGGCTGGATGTCCAAGGCGTGCGGTATCGTGTACAAGTACTTGGACACGGCCGAGCAGACGGTCACTGCGTCCGAGGCCTGGCCGCTCCAGATCGCCACCCAGTTCGATCAGGTCGGCCTCATCATCGTCGACAAGGATATCGTCGTCCAGCAGGTGGAGAAGAATCAGAAGCCCGCATACGCGATCGCTGGCCGCATCTCCGTTCGCTGCGACACCTACGATGCCATCTGGGATTCCTCCCGCGGCGCGTACAAGGTGACGCTCAAGTTGCCCACACCGTTCACGTTTTTCGTCGAGAAGATCGACAACGGCAAGTCGTACAAGTTCACGTTCGAGTAAGTCTCTGCCACGGACGGCTAGAAAGGAATGGATTCCATGCAAACGAAGTACAAGATCTACCTCTTGCTCTCGCTCCCGGTGTTCTTCGTGATCGTGTACATCTTCTTTCACAAGCACCCGGAGTACGAGCAGAAACCCGCGCCGCGGCCTGTCGCCTTCGACCTGTCGTTCGGGCCTCTCAACCTTTTCTTCGGTACCGCGCCACAGGCTGACGAGCGTCAGGTCGTGATTCACAACGAGTACCAGGACGCGCTCATCCAGAGCTTCGACTCCTGGGAGTCCGTCCTGAACGGACTATTCGTTGTTGCAGAGTCAGTCGATAAAAGCGATGCGCATCTTGTCAAGTACCGCGAGTGCATCGCGAGGTATCGTCTCCTGCGCTATGAGGACACCGCTCCTCCAAAGTATGGGAGCACTGCTGACGATTTGTACGAGGCAGCCGAAGATCTCGTGGACGCCCTGTTGCCACGAGCAATCCTTTCGGATCGTCGTGCGCTCGAGTGGTACCTGGAGGGGATTGTGCGTTTTCGTGACGAGGTCGAACTCGTGGTGCACGCTTATCAAAAAGAGCGTGAGTCGACCTCCCAGCCGCAATCCTTGACAGAGGAGCCTGTATGTCCAAGCACGGTTTGTACGTCATCGTCGGTCTGCTGTCGCTGGCCGTCTGGCTGATTGGCTTAAGCGGTCTGACGCTGGGCTGGGGCGCAGGCAATGTCGTGTTTGTCTGTGTGTCTGTCACGGGAGTGGTTGTGTTCATCGGCGCTCTCGTGGAGCTGTTCGTGATTGATAGGATCGTTTCCATTCAAAGCTTTCGCCGAGAAGGAGACCATCATGACTCCAGACGAAGTAGCGAAGGGGATTGAGGACGCAGCAAGAATGATTGATTCCTGCCCTCCGGGCGAGCAGGCGCGCCTTCGCGCTCTTGCCGCCGAGACGAGGCGTCGTCACGAAGAAATTCGTGCTGGTGTCGCTCGTCTACAGGATTCGATCGACACCCTGCGCCTTGGGATCAAGTACATGCTCTTTGATCTCGAGGCCACGCGCCGTGAGAGGGACAACCTCCGTCGGCAGCAGGGCCCGTCGCCCGAGTAGATGCAAGAATCCCCCTAGGAGGGGAATCTTCAGGACCAGGCCCAGTCCAATCGTCAGGCATTCGCCGAAAGGAGAGTACCATGACTGAGCAGGACTTTCAAGAGGTGTTGGAGGGACTGATCGCGGAGATTTCCCCGACGGATGGAGCCGATCGCGCACAGCTTCCGCGCATGCCGAGCGTCGAGGATGCTGTCACGAACAAGGTTCGCACGGGCGTTCTCACGCTCGCTGAGTCAGTTGACTTTCTTCGAACGGCGATCAAGTATGTGCTGTTCGACCTCGAGGCCACGCGCCGGGAGAACGTTCTCCTGCGCAGGCTCCTCGAGGCAGATCCGCGGGACTAGTCCCGCACCGTGCGTGGGACGGCGCGTTGCCGTCCCATGCTTTCCCTCATAAACCAGTCTCTATGGATAGAGACAAAACATGCTAACAGGAGAAATATGTATGGCAGAGCAAGGTCCGACTAATGACGTCATCCTGACACATCTAGAGTATGTGTTGATGCAGGATGGATCCCAAGGCAACGTCCGTGTTATCGTTGGTCCCTGGGCGAAGGGGAAGGGAACCAATGATATTCCGGTGATTTTCGACGACACCGGCAAGTTCCGGCGCACGTCGCTCGAGGCTGCCACCCAGCAGTTCGTCCTCGCGCTGGAAGGCCAGTACGTCATCCTCGACAATCCCGTTCTGAACGATGAGCAGAAGGTGCCGCGTGAGGGTGGCCAGAACGACTCGCCAAAGCTCGCCATTGGCCGCCGCATAGTGATTCCAGGTCCCTGCAGTTTCGCGCTCTTCCCGGGTCAGCGTGCCAAGGTGATCCCTGGTCACATCCTGCGCTCGGACCAATACCTCGTTGCCGTCGTTACCAACGCCAATGACGCGAACGCGAACTGGGGCAAGGCGATCATGCAGCCGGCCAAGAAGGTGGACGGTGAGCAGCATACCGAAGGTGACGTCGGCAAGGCTGATGCCGCCCAGCAGAAAGTCCAGGCCGAGCTCGACAATGCCCTCACGATGGGCCAGCGCCTCATCATCCCTGGAACGGACGTGTGCTTCTTCATTCCGCCGACCGGCATCGAGGTCGTCGCCGAGAATGGCAGGTACGTCCGCGATGCCGTTCGCCTCGAGCTGCTCGAGTACTGCCAGCTGCGTGACGAGAACGGCAAGACCCGCTTCGAGATCGGCGACCCGCCCAAGATCGTGTTCCCCGCTCCTACTGAGTTGTTCACCGAGCGCGGCGGTGCGCGCAAGTGGCGTGCTCTCGAGCTCAACGACAACATGGGCCTGCATGTCAAGGTTGTCCAGGCCTACACGGACGAGGCCGGTGAGCACAGAGTGGGCGATGAGCTCTTCCTGAAGGGCCCCTGCGTGTACTTCCCCCGCGAGGAGCATGCGATCATCCACCAGGGCGACGATCCGATCCACTACGCGGTCGCCATTCCCGAGGGTGACGGCCGCTATGTGCTGACCAAGTCGGGCGAGGGAGCTGGCAAGGTCGAGCTCGTCAAGGGCCCGTGCATGTTCCTCCCGGATCCGCGCACAGAGGTCATCGTCCAGCGTGTTCTGACGGATGACGAGTGTGCGCTGATGTATCCCGGCAACACCGAGGTCCTCGAGCACAACCGCCGGCTGCGTGGCGTGAAGGCCGTCGAAGTCCCCGAGCTCGGCGACATCGCGGCTGCGTTATCCGCAAAGCACGAGCGCCCTGCTTCGTACGGCATGACCAAGGGCGCGTTCGAGGCGCTCGCTGATCAGGGCGCAGCTGTGATGCGGAGCATGGAGGAGGCAGGTGAGGGCGTTGCCGCCCGGGCACTCCGTCGCAAGGCAACGTATACGCCTCCGCGCCAGATCAAGCTCGGCAGCCGTTTTGATGGTGTCGTCAAGGTCCGTCCCTGGACGGGCTTTGCCGTGAAGGTCGTGGACACGATGGGAAAGAGCCGCGTCGTCATGGGTCCCGAGCCCGTGCTGCTCGAGTACGATGAGTATCTTGAGCCTCTCACGCTCTGGACGGGCACTCCGAAGACGGATAAGAGCCCGATTCGGACCGTGTTCCTGCGGCACGCGAACAACCTCGTGAGCGACCTCATCGCGAACGCCCAGACGAGCGACATGGTCGACGTGTCCTTCCGCGTCCGCTACCTCGTCAACTTCGAGGGCGACTCCTCGCTCTGGTGGAACGTCGAGAACTACATCGCGCTTCTCGTCGAGCACCTGCGCTCTGTGCTCCGCAACATCGTCGGCCAGCACGGCATCGAGGAGTTCAACCGCGACGCGACGAAGATCATCCGCGACGCGATTCTCGGCGCCTCCATCGAAGGCGATGACGGCAAGAAGGCTCGCAAGGGCCTTCCTTTCCCCGAGAACGGCATGCGTATTTACGACGTCGAAGTGCTCGATCTCGAGATCGGCGATGAAACCATCGCGCAGCAGCTCGAGAAAGCGCAGCACGCGGCCGTCCAGCGCACGCTCAAAGTCCAGGACACTCAGGCGGAGCTCGAAGCCACGAAGCGTGTCGAGGCGATGAACCGCGACACGGCCGACGAGAAGGCCAAGACCGCTGCGCACCAGCTCAAGCTCAAGGTCGAATCGGCTGACGCTGAACACCAGGCGGCGCTCAAGGCTGCTGCGAACCAGCAGACCGCGGCAATGACCACGGCGAAGAATCAGCACGAGCTCGCGACGACCACCATGGCGAACAAGAACGCTGCGGCATTGGCCGAGATCGAGTTCACCATCGTGCGTGCGGCCAAGTCCCTCGAGGACGAGCTGGGCCGTCAGAAGATCCGTCAGCAGCACGATCAGGTGCTCGCTGCCGAGCGCGCTGCTGCCCAGATCACGCTCGAGGCTGAGCATGCCGCGGCGACCATCAAGCTCAAGGCGGAGCAGACCGACGCGGACAAGGCCGCTCAGGCCGCTCTCGCCGAGATCAGCAAGTCCGAGCTCGATCGCGTGAAGGCGTCCAATGAGGAGGCCGAGCGCCACGCCAAGACCGAGCTCGACGCGCAGACGGAAGCGCTCAAGGCGCAGTGTGAGGCTCTCGGCAAGGACATCGTCGCCGCCCTGCAGGCGTTCGGCGATCAGGCGCTCACGCAGAAGGTGGCCGAGGCGCTCGCTCCGCTCGCTATGTTCCGCAATTCGGGTATTGGCGACGTGCTCGAGAAGGCCCTTGCCGGCACGCCGCTCTCCGGCGTCGTGGACATGTTCAAGAAGGGCGGTCATCGCGCTGCTCGCGACGATCGCTAGTTCGCGTTGAGCTGCACTGACTG
>CAYVYK010000006.1:83158-113627 GCA_964455675.1 uncultured Methanosarcinales archaeon | reverse complement strand
GAGCAGTAATGCCGTCGTCCGCTAGCGACTAGGTTCGCACAATTCCTGCAGATCTTTCTATTCTTATCAAAACTGTCCGGAGTGTCAGAAATTCGTGGATACCGTCCCATCGTGTTCAGCTATGGGCATTGGTGCATTTAAGGCTTTGTGCGCAAGGGACTCATCGGTAATCTATACTGTTTAGACCATGCAAAGCTATATGCGTAGTATTGCGTCAATCAATTTCTGTTTCTTCCGGTTAATGAAGAGTGTATCATTTCTTCGCCGGAGAATCTTGGTCCTAACGAGAGTATCAATCGCCTTTCTGACGCTCTCATAGTTTCGGGGCCCAAAGGCATCAAACAGATCTTGCACTCTCGTATCGCGTCGAGCAGCCCTCCCGGTGATAATCTCAACCAAAATCTTCTGCTGCATGGAAATGACAAGGTCGCGTTCGGATTGCATGCGTTCACTTCTATTGGGGTTGAAGTATCCCCAACATATTTAAACCCTCATGCCTGGAGGTTCGGATAGGTGATGTGCATGAAACTAATGAGTATCGTATGTGCGGTGTTGTGTATTGTTGCTATAGGCTGCCAGCCCCAACCGATCGGCGGAGACAAGGACGAGCATGGCTGCCTCATCGCCGCCGGCTACTCATGGTGCGAGGACAAGCAAAAGTGCATCCGTGCTTGGGAAGAGGACTGTGGCAAGCACATCTGCACTGCCGAGGAGAGTACAAATAAGATGTGCACGATGGAGTACGCTCCTGTCTGTGGTGAGATTGTTCTGAATTCAGGTAAGACAGTCTATCAGACATTTGGCAACGGCTGTGGTGCGTGTGCCGCGATGAAAGTCGTAAGCTACACCCAAGGGGAATGCCCAGCAGACACGACAGAATTTTCGTGCACCGATACCAAGGGAAACACGATGACGCTCGGCCAAGCTGTGACAATAGCGTTATCCAGCGAGTGTGGCGATGCTCTCATCCTTGACCCTTCTACATATGTCTGCAATGAAGGCACAAGCACGCTCTGGATCAACCTTGACCTTCAGAAGGAAGGATGTAGTCCTGCGTGTGTCATAAATCTCGAAACAGCTACCGCGGAAATCAACTGGAGATGCACGGGATTGGTTGTCCAATAGGATAGGTTAAGGGAAATGGTTTGATGTGTCCACTTCGCTCTTGATATCATGATGAAGATCACTCGACCATAGTCAGAAGAAGGTTGTCGATCGTAGAAGTTGGTTTTCCCATTTCCTCATAGACTGATTTAAAGAGGTGCAGCGTGTCTATGGGCTGGGGTATAACTCCTCCGTAACGCGGACCGCAGAGTGAGTTGTACGTATGTTTTCTCTTTATTGCCCGTTCCGCAAGCATGCGTATACTCACGTCATCAGGTAAAACAACAGTGGGCAGTGTGAATTCTTGACCATGTATGGAATAAGTTTGAGTTTGAACGTTATGGTGGTCTACAATGGGTGTCCCGGCAAAAGCCTCAACGTAAGGAAACACTGTTGCGCGGGCGCCTTGCGACAAGAGATCAACGGTCACATCAATGGTTGTCTCAAGATCCTTGTCGGTTGTCGTTGGGATAAAAAGCATAAGTGAAATCTGCGGAGTTATCCCTGCTGCGATGGTGTCAAGGACCTTCTGGTATGCCATGGGTCCATAGCTTGGGATGGAGCTCTTTCCAATTTCCATGGCTAAACGGTCAGAGAATGTTTCCACGCCATAAAAGATGATGGAGAAACCACTGCCAGCCATCCGTGTGAGCATGTCACCGTCAGGATCATCGATACGTCCCATGCACATGAGATGGTGTTCGGGAAACTTTTCACGCACAAGAGTGCAGAAGGCTGTCATTCGTTTGGTATTGATCATGAAGTCATCGTCGTTGAAGTAATAGCTCTCAACCTCAGGTTCCGCTTTCCGAGCCGATTCCATGAGTTTAACGACATCCTCTGCATCAAGCTGATAAAAGCGCTGATGGCTACCGAGGAACCGTGTTGATGAACAGAACGTACAACCCATGGGGCAGTAATTTGATGTCATCAGGCGCACGGTGCGCATCATGCCCTCGGTTTTCATGAGTCGCTGGTGCTCCGGTCGATAGATCGCGTTCATATGTTCCCAATATCGTCGAAAAGGTATTGTTGAAAAGTCAATGGACATCGAGATTTCTCGGAATTCATGCGTTGTTACTTGTTCTTCGGGCATTCCCTTTATGTCGCGTGTGAGTATTCCAGGGATGCGTTCAGGTTGTTCACCGCTGATTAACGCGGCGAGTGGTTTTTCCCCCCAGCCTTGTATGATCATATCCAGCGGAGTCTCTCGCAGGAGCATTTCCGCGTGAAACTTTGCTCCCTGACCTCCTCCAATAATTGTCGCTTTTGGTTGGGCTTGCCTCGCACGGTAGAGAAAATCGATATCGACTGGCAATGTTGGATGCAACATGCTAGTACCGATGTAATCATACGCTCGATCGAGAGGTTCATGCTGAAGGCATGGATCGATGACATCCACTTCTGCGAGGTTTCGTGCTCGTAGGTAGCTCGCAAGTCGATGTATTCCGAGTGGTGGGGCAAGGTATTGCCCGGTACGTATGTTTTGTGCGTGCGGCCCGACGAGCAGAACGCGCTTCATTGCACATACCTCGCAAGCGTGGATAAGAGTGGCGAGACGAAGTGCGTGTAGTGGTGTATAGCTCGGGTTCGCGCACCTGGTATCGTGAGTTTGCGCGCTAGGTCATACTCACACTTCGTCTTGTACCACTCCGAGGTTTTTCGAACGCTGTGGGTATGGGAGTAATGGATTCCGAATTCGTACAGGATGCATTCAAAGTGCGACAGGGCATCTGCGTTCGCGACGATTTCTGCTTCAATGCTCTGAGGCGGATGCTCCTTCGTTCCTCGGTGCGTTCGGACACATGAGACGATATGCTCTCGCGCAGCCCGAGGGACGTGATACTGCCGAAGTTTCCAATCAACATAGATCGATCCTGTCACGTCATGCCTGTAGCACCCGAACCTTACGCGCCCAGCGTCGTGAAGGTACGCGGCCGCCTCAACTACGGAAATATCTGTCGTATCAAGTTCTTGTGCAAGCTCAAGGGATATCTGCACGACGGGCAGAATGTGCCCTTCCATGTTGTGTCGCGGATGTATGCGGTGCGCAAGGGCCCTGATGCGTGCAAGAAGAGGTTCATCAATCATGGTCCACCACCGCAGGAGCGATCGCGCACACAGTAGGGGTCCTTTCCTCTTGGATTCACGCTGCGGTAGACATGCATGGCAGCGCAGCTGCCAAAGCATGCGACGTCATAGCTGGGGCATTGGACGCATTCTTTATTGCGTGCGATGTTAAGCTCGCGGAATGCTTGCACACGCGGAGAGTTTCGCCACATGGAAAGAACGCTGTAGCCATGATCCCGGATATTGCCAGGAGTATATTCGTCCGTGAGTTCCGCAAGAAATCCGCAGCACTCCACGCGGCCTTTGCTGCTGATGCCGCATCCTCGCAGCGCAGCTGCACATCCAGTTAGGTCAACATCAGGTGCCGCCATAACAGCGTTTGCCTGGATGACGTCGTAGCTTGTGAGGATTTTTGTTTCCGGGTATTGCTTGCGAAGTTCCTTTACGAGCCGCACTCCATCGTAAAGCGCATGAAGGGAGGGTATTGCGTCGAAGAGCTCTTCCCCCCTGCCCACTGGTCTTAGGAGGATGAAACACATTTCTGTTCCAAGATCGTGCGCCATATGAATGAGTTTTGGGATGTGCGGAACTGTCTCTTCCTTGAGGATCGTGTTGATGCGAACATTGTTTGCCCGCTCGCTGAGGTATCGTATGGTCTCGAGTGTTTTCGCGTATGTTCCTTCTCCTCGCAAGCTTTCGTGCGCATCCTTGTTCCCATCGAGGCTGATGATGACTTGGTCAACTCCTAGCCTTAGGATATCATCCCGCACATTTGGATCAGGATATACTCCATTCGTGTTAAGGGATACCGCTAGGCCGAGGTCTTTTGCGTGGCTGATGATATCCCGCCATCCGTCCCGCTGTGTCGGTTCTCCGCCCGTGATGCGCGCTTCAAGAACGTCTGCTGCTCGTAGTTCATCTAGCGTCTTGAGCACTTCTGCGTGCGTAAGCTCATCTGTGAATGCATTGCCAGACGATGAAAAGCAGTTCTTGCAGCGCAGGTTGCATTTCCTTGTGACCTCAAAGTAGAGTCGTAGCGGGCTTTTGAGGATTCCTCGTGGAAGCGATTGTTTGTCCTCCGTCATCTCTCGAACGGTATACTCGCTCTCTCCCTCTCTGCCTAGCATCCCCTTCGCTTGTTGTTCAGAAGCGAATCGTTCAAGGTCTGACAATGGGACATGGGAGCGCGCTGATACACTTTGCATGCTCGCCCTGATGCTTGCGTGCGGAATCTCTTTGAGGAATTCTGTTTGCCATTCGTTCAAGAAAAAGAACGTAAGATTCTTCCGCCGAATGACGCTTGCGCCGAAATACTCTTCTCGCAGGATAAATGGTTTCATGGTATCACCTTGGTGGTAGTTTGAGATAGGGAAAGTTGAGTCTCAGGAATTCGTATCCGTCGTTCAGCATCACCCATTCGTCCAGAGAATTCCAGAGAGGATTCATGAATCCTCTGACGACTCCTTTTGATCGTATCATGGAGTTGATTGCGTCCTGTAGTTCGTACTCTCCTCGCCTCGACGGCTCCAGCTTCTCAAGGTGCGGGAATATTTTCTTGCTGAACGCGTAGAGAGGTGTTGATACGAGCGATGTGGTAACCTGCTCAAGTGTTGGTTTCTCAATTATGTTGATGATGTCGCCCGAAGCAGATATCTCTACTACGCTTTTCCCGACGAGGAGATCTCGCGCTCCAAGGTCACTCACGCTTAATGTGGCATCGCAAAAGTTCTTGGTGTGGTAAGTATAGAGCTCCTGTATGTAGGATGCAGGAAACACTGTGTCGCATGCGGTCACAACAAAATGCTCTCCGACTAGCTGTTCGGTTTGCATGACGCCAATGGCCATACCCCTTCGATTTTCATAGGGATGAGTGTGCGCGTACGTGATCGGTACATCAGTCTGGAGGTGCAGAAGGTAGTCTTCGAGAGCTCCTCGGTTCGTAGGTAGCACGATGATGATGTTTTTTCCTCCTGCGCGAACAAGCGATTCGATGACGAGTTTGATCGCTGGTTCTCCCCTGATTGGGAGGAGCGGTTTGGGTACATAGTTGGTGAGTGGCAAAAGTCTGTTTCCCTTTCCTCCAGCTAGGATGATTGCTTGCATAGCTCTCGCTACCTCATGCTCAAAAGGTATCTCAGCGTCGTCGCTCCGCGATGCGTGCCTGCGCACGAGTAATGAGCGTCTCGTACGGCGTGGACCAGCTTGCCCCTATCCAGTCCCTGCATTTCCCGCATATTCCCTTTGGTTTTCCGTCGAGATGGCTCGCACGGTATTCTTCGTACCGCGGACTTGTCCATATCTGTGCGATGCTCGCGGCCGGATCTTTTAGGTCTCCGAGCACGTCTTTATTGTGCCAATCATTGAAGCAAATGTTGACGAGACCTTCCGAATTCACATTGAATCGTGACCATAGGCATCTGCAAGGGTGCCTCGGTGGAAGTGTGATAGTGCCCCCGTCCAGAGCGTACCCTTGAAAGTCGTGGAATGTGCGGACAATGACGTCGTCCGCTATTCCCTGCCATGCGCGTCTGAAGTCTTCTATCTCGTGTGCTGCTTTGGGCTGGTTGATGATACTTACGGTAACGTACGTCCAGCCTTTGAGATCATCCCGGATCTGCACGTAGCGTCGGATGTTTTCCGCAACAATCTGGTGGTTCCGTTCGCTCCCTCGAATGAGGGCGTACGTTTGCGGTGTTGCGGCATCAAGGCTTATCTCAAGCACGTCAAGCCCTGATCGTACAAGTTTTGTGCTGATATCCTGATCGAGCTTGAGGCCGTTTGTGATAAGATTCGTGCTCTCAATTCCTCGTGCTTTTGCTTCTGCGATCATTTCTGCAAGATGCGGATGCAGGAGTGGCTCTCCCCACCCGAAGATTCGGAGTACAGACCATGGATGATTCTTCATTTCTTCGGTAATCTTATGATAGAGATCCATGTCCATGAACGAGGGCTTGTATCCTTCTTCTCGTCGATACACGGGATGCGCACACTGCGTGCATGCCATATCGCACACATTCGTGATAGTGAGCTGCACCATGGGGGGAAAATGTTTCTCTCGTTCGAGAGAGAATGTGTAAGCGCTATCCACCAATTTCACCCAAGTGTAAAGACGCTAAAGTCCCGCTCTGCGTATGCACGAGCTGCTTGTGAGGAATGCACGTCTCCATGCGCGTCAAGTGTGTCGGCAAGCGAATGAGCAAGAACGTGCCAATCGTTCCTGGTGACTTGCCCGGGATTTTGGCTGATTGTCTCATGGTCGCAAAACCCGAGCGCTTCATGACCGACATGGATGGTATAGCCGCTCATGCCGTAATAGACAGCGTTGCGTGCAGCCATCTGGTAATCCTGCGAAACTGGTTCGCCGCCGGTGCGTTTTCGCTTCGCAAAGAGCTTTGCGGCTTCATCTGCGATATGCGCTAGAGTTGTATCGATAGTTGTGTGCATGGTATCACCCCAAACGAATCGTGGAATTATACGACTCCGAAGGGTGATAAATAGCTATGCAGTATACAATATAGTTTCCGCACAAAAATATATGTAGATATATCTAATATATTCTGAATATACATAAAGCATTAATATATTGCCTGATATCACAAGCAAGTATGCGACGAAAGGTGATCAAACAGGGGAAGAATACCCTTACGCTCACGCTCCCAAGCAAATGGGCGATAAGGAATACGATCCGCGCAGGAGATGAGCTCGATGTTACGGAGAGAGGAAGGGAGCTCCTGGTCTCCTCCGTCGAACATCAGACGGCAAGGACCATCTCGATTGATATATCTTCCTTGCGCACTCGGGCCATTTGGCGCATGATCTCAAGCGTCTACCGCGCAGGTTACGACGAGATTCGGGTGAAATTTGACTCAAACGGCTCCGGGCATGTGCATACGGCATTCACGCTGGACACCCTTTCGCGAAGAATACCAAACGAAGACGCTCTCAGCCCAATCGAAGCGGTGCAGGCTCTTGTGAATCGCCTGGTCGGTATGGTAATTATTGAGCAGCGCGGTAGTTATTGCGTAATTCGGGAGCTTGGCGAGACGAGTCCAAAAGAGTTTGACAACGCATTCCGCAGGATTTTCCACCTTTTGACGACTATGGCTGAGATCCTTGAGGGAGCGTTCAAAGGTAACTTTGATGAGTTAAAGGAGATCCATATCCTTGACACAAATCTTGATAGGTTTGAGGATCTGTGCCTAAGGCTGCTGAATAAGTATGGTCACGAGGATTATCGCAAGACTCAGACGATGTACTCCCTGATATTCACGCTTGAACTGCTCGGTGATTCGTTCAAGAAGATTGGCCTTCTCCTTATGGAAGGCGAGAGGGCAAGCAAGAATGTCGAAACGATGTTCCATCATGTGGTAGGGATGTTCAAGGCGTACTCTGTTCTCCAGTACCATTTTTCAACAGCTCAGGCACAAAAGATCTATCACCTCACTGAGGAGATGAACCGCGTCTACGCAAAATTGAAATCTGAAGCAAACAAGAAGGATGTTGAGCTTATTATCTATACGAAGCGTGTCGCGCTCTTTGTGAACAGTCTGACTGAACTGAGGATTGATCTCGAGTACATGTAAAGAAGGGCTTATGCCAGCATTGATATGGCAAGAACAGGATCTCTAGGCTTTATAACCTCTTTTTTTGCCAGTTTAAATACGCACATCCAATAGATTTAAATATACAAAAATGTATACTAGTAGACATGATCGGAAAAAAGGTTTTTGCCTGGCAGCGCCTGCTTGGTAAGAATGAAGAGGACCCCCGGTTGCCGTTCGACCGTTTCCAGTTCGACAACGAGCGGCTGGAAATATGATCCGACTTCTGATAACGTTCATTGCCGCAAGTCTCTTTGGACTTGAGCGGCAGCGCAAGCATAAGCCAGTTGGCTTTGGCACGTTTATCTTCGTTTCCCTTGGTGCATGCGCTCTTGGAATTTTGGCAACATCCGGGAAGATGGAGAACACGACGTCGCTCATCGCGGCTGTCGTAACGGGAATTGGATTTCTAGGTGCTGGTGCTTTGATTAAAGGCACCGATCGTGTCTTTGGTTTTACAACTGCAGCAGCCGTCTGGTTTTTCGCGATATTTGGGCTGACGATTGGCCTGCGGGAATACATCATCGGAGGAATTCTGTACGCAGCCGTCTGGATTATCGTGCGTTTCGACGGATATCTCGAAGAGCATGGTCTTGGAACGTACAAGCGAAGGCTCACGATCGAGACGTCCCGTCCGGTTGCGGAGAGGGATTTGAAGCCCCACTTGATTGAGTATACGACAAAATACAATGTTCTTTCGCTCGAGGCCGTACGTGATGGCCATTTTAAGATAACCTACCTTGTCGAGGGTGGACGTGACCGTCTGAACAAGCTCGTGCATGTCCTCTACGATCAGGAATGGTTGCATTCAGCAAAGATAGAGTGAGGAGAGAACATGGACCCAAAAATGATGAAGTACCCGAAAGTCCCCACGCCAAAGCCGAGAGAGTCGAGAGAGAGTGCTATTCCGCAAGCTCCTGAGGAGAAGGTTCAGCGCTCGTGTTCACGATGCCAGTACAAGTACTTGTTCAATAAGACTAAGCAAACCCCGAAGGTTTGTCCGTACTGCGGTAGCGAACCAAACATGTAAATTAGGTAGTATACTGCGAATCACAGAAGATCATGCAACTCTTTTTCCTTTTTTTTGGATTGTTTGGCAGTTCTTTATTCCAAAGACTTGCGAGAACTCATGCAAGCAAATGGGGAGTTAGTAGGTGTTTATTATCCTGAGTCTGGGTCACAGCCGCCAACAGGGCCGCAGTCGTAGATGCCACCGCCAAGATCGCAGCATATTTCTCCGGTGTTACAGAGGTCTCCATGACAGCATACTCTGCCTTGGTATTCTGGGGGTATGTCTCCCGTGCATACAAGGTAAGAGCCTGATGATGTGCATGATCCCTGGTAGGGTGGAATAGTGCATGATCCGATGTGCGCTCCCGAGATGGTGCAGCTCGTGCCAAGCCGATGCTTGTCATTACAGCCGCTTGTTGAACAGTACGTGACGCATGGTTCGTTCCCGTGACATTTATCGCCGACCCTGTCGGGATGATTGTACACGCATTGCGTAGAATCATCCGCGCACTGCGCGCACTGGGTTGCCGTTCCGCAGACAACGCCAGGTCTTGGTGCATCGCACGCTCCGCTTGTTCCGCATTTTGCGCATGTTTTTCCTGAGCATACAAGCTCAGGATTAGGTACCGAGCATGTTTTCTCGCCGGTGACTTCATCTTGCGAGCACTGGAAGCACTGCGGGCTTCCGCCGGGGGGTACATCGCAGTCTGATGGAGGGCAGTACTTGTTGTGCACGAGTACTCCGTCCACGAAAAATGTGTTGCCTGGTTCAACCTGGCGCAGATTGTATGTCTGCAACCGTCCTTGTATGGCGCGTATCTCCTTGATTCGCTTGGGCGTTGTATGGTAAGCCACAATCTTGTCCCCGACCTTGAGAGTGTGAATCTCTATCCCGTTCGTTGCCGCGAGTGCCTTTTCTGGATTGAGCGCTGCCCACCCGACTGTTGTGAGGATGGGGTGATCATCTGTCACTCGCAGTATGTTGCCGTCGCTGAACGTGATGTGATAGATGCTGTTCACAATGGGCGCTTCAACGGCAATGACTTGCGCGTGTATGTACTGGTTAGTGCGATCGTTATATCCTTGAACGTAGTCTCCAGCGCGCACTTCCTCGATCGGCCGCTTCTCCCCGTTTGCCATGAGGACCACGCTTCCTGCAGGGAAGCATCCGCCGACAGGTGTTGGCGTCGGTAGTTCTCCTCCACCTGGCGGCGGCGTTGGGGGTGGGGGTGGTGGAGGTCCCTCTCCGTCGCCCTCGCCTTCTCCTTCGCCCTCGCCTTCGCCCGCGCCTTGGCCGGGTCCTACTCCCACCTGGCATTGGTCGCTGATCCGCACATAGTTACCTCGCTGCATGGGGCACTTGAATTGAAGCTTCCATCGTACGCGGAATTGCGGAGCGAATGGTTCAAATCCGTCTTCCGTTTGGATGGAAGCGCTGCTGTCTGTGCATCGTATTGTGTAAAGATATGCAGCCATCTTTCTTACTCCAACGAAATAGTTCGTTGGTTGTCCGCTGCCTTGGGTTGATGGGCATGTGAAGTTTCGGAATTCCTCAACATTCGACCAGTCCATCGATTTGTCATATACATACGGCCGATCAATAGTTTCTGGGTATGCGGTCTCGTCTAGTGACGGGCAGCCCCAGTTTCCCGGCTGTCCGCGGGCAGATGTGGGATTCAGAACTTGGTTTGCCACACCGATGAACAGTTCTTCATGGATGATATCCTCATCAGGCGGCAGAGGATAATTGTCCTTATGGCATACGCTGAGGCACTCGAAGCGATGTCCCTGGTCAATCTCCTGCGCTAAAGTCTTGTTATAGTCAGCGATATTATTGACCAGTTTTTCGTCGATGATGTATTCGCACTGGATGTTTGTTCCTGCAAATTCGGCATTAAGCTCGTTCACGGATGCTTGGATTTGTGCTTCCACTTCTTGTGCCGTCACACCAAACTGTGAGATAAGGCTCTGCACCTCGCCGCACGTGAAGCGGTCTGCAGATCCGGTTCGGTCACAGCAGCATTTTCGTGCCTCGCATCCTTTTTCCGTCATGGCCTCATACACTTTCAGTTGGATCTTCCCTGCATCATCCTCGATCCACTGGTGCATCTTCTTGTAGATATGCCAGAGACGGTAACTAAAGGTGTATGTTTTGCTAAGGTCCTTTGTGATGCTGTCTCCGTTTTCCGTGTACGTTGCGTAGAAATTCGTGATGCGTACGTAGAATCCGTCGTTAGGTAGTTGATCGATGCTTGTCGCTTGCTCTCCTTCGACATAGATATCGGTATAATCAGGTTTATTCACATGTAA
This sequence comes from uncultured Methanosarcinales archaeon, assembly GCA_964455675.1. Taxonomy (GTDB): domain Archaea; phylum Nanobdellota; class Nanobdellia; order Woesearchaeales; family CAYVYK01; genus CAYVYK01. The sequence goes on along the minus strand of CAYVYK010000006.1, from coordinate 102,531 downwards.
TCCTTGGGACGCATAATCGCTGTTGATTTTGTCAACAGCGATGGAGATGTAGTACTTAATGTATTGTGCAAGGGCTTGTGATGACTCACCGATGTGGGGTGGGATTGACTGCTCGCAGTACCATACATCAGTACCATACATCATAGGATCATGTGGATCATATCGTGAGTATCCGAACTTGATATAGTCGCGGATGGCGCGTAGTATTGCGTCCTCAATGAGATAGTCCACCTGTGTGGAGAGTTCTGCTATGCTCGCACGTCGGCTAGGTCCGTGGAGTTGTGTAGTGGTATAGAGCGCAGTTGCCGTTAAAATCCCTAAGATGATCAGAATGGATCCAAGCACATTGCCTCTTCTAAACATATCCTCCCCCCATGTACTCTGTCCCTCGACTATACAGTATATAAAGCTTTTTACGGCAAGGGTGATAATGAGTCTAGACGAATATGTCAGTTGAACTGAGTTTTAATAGTGCCATGACCGCGTGCTGAGTATAGTCTATTCGCTCGTTGTTGGATTCAAGGCTATACCGAAATCCGCCGATGGCAAGCTCCGGTCGTTTCAGATAGAAGCTGTTCTCTGGTGTGTACTGGGTGAGGAGGATGTATCGTACTCCCGCACGGATTGCCCCCTCGTACTTTCTGATGTGTTTGGTATCATTTACCATGACAGCAAGCCGGTATGCGTCGGCAAGGCCTTCAAGGTAAGATGAGGTTGAACACCGTGGAGTACCAAGGGGCATTCCCCCAATCTCATCCTCATATCTCCCCTCTGTGATCTGGTGATTATCTATAAGCCAGTCGTTCATCTCAAATACAAAACTGGCGAGTTCCGGATCGTGGGTGATATTGTAGAGAAGTATGTACGCCTGGCTGTGCCATGGTATGAATGCAGTGGTGGGATTTCCACGCCAGTATGCGCGGTAGTATGGGAATGCGCGCTCCACAGACTGCAGATACTTCGAATCATTCGTATTGTAGTAGAGTTCCATCAGCGCGAGCATGGATTCTCCAGGGTAATAGTCCTCCCCCCCGCCCATGGAGTACTCAAAGAATGTTTTGTAGCGCCCATTATCCTGCTGTTGTTGTAACAATCCATTCGCATACTGATTAATGTAGTATTCCCCGTCGGGATACTCCGGCATTTCAAGAAGGGTGAGGATCATGAACGCATTATTCGCTATTTTTCCGCCATCACCATCCTGCACGAAGCAGTATGTTCCCGTGCAGGCTGTCATATTGAGGTAGTAAGTGATTCCTCGTCCGATGAAATCCGTATATGTTTCCTCTCCAAAAAACCGCTGTAATCTTGCCATCGCCCATAATGTAGCCATCTGGCGCACGTCATTATTGCTTGAGGAATACGTGTCCTTGCTTGGATAATATTGGTAATGAAGCGTATACACTGATGAATGTTGAGTGAACCAGTCAAACGAGTAGTACAGCCGTTCAACAATCATATTCCTGTCGATGCTCTCGGTTGGAACGAGTACATTGCTCCGGTATAACTCCGTAAGAGTCCCATCCGCTCCCCGAATGAACGTGATGCTATGGAATGCAAATATCTGGGTATCCTCGTGTTCATAGCAGTCCTTTTCTGCTCCGGCTTGCTTGCACAGACTCTGGAGAGTTTCCTCAAGATCCAGATCGTATTCGATGGGGATAATTGATCGAAAAAACGCTTCCTTCCCACCCGTCCTGACTTCGATACCATGGATACCAAGCTCTATCTCTGATGATAGGCGCTCAAATGGTATCGCCCGTCGGTTGTAGTATATTTCGAGGGCGATACTCATGTCATTCACTTCTCCTTGACGGTAGGTTTTCTTGTATGATGGGTTGCTGATGCATCGTGTGATTGCGTCGTCAATGTCCTTTTTTGTCCGTGCAAAGTCATTGATGTCAGTATATCCTCTCTCCACGCATCGAAGCTCCGTGCGGTTTCGTAGCGTGACAAAAAGGTAGTCATACCCTCGAACCTCAGGTACAATACCAATGTATGGTTTCCCTCCTTCAAGCGATGTCGCAAGGTTGTGTGCCGCGTAATCTGCCATTGTCTCCTTCTGTGAAAAGCTCAATCCCCCAGAAGTGGTTGTCCCTTCCATTTCAAGAGTGCATGATGCCAAGATGAGGAACAGGAGCGTTATGATCGGTATGGATTTCAAGAATAATCTCCTCCAAGGTCTTTGTACACCCAAACTCGTAGTTCAGCAAAGCGCCCTGGTCGGGGCATGGGTATGAGTCGCTGGTAGGAGTATCGCTCTGCATCAGCATGCATCGAGCCGAGTTCCACCCGGAAACTGTCGATGTTCTGATTGATAACACTCTGGATATCGAGGGTGAGGTTGCTCGCATCCTCGAGGATAATGACTTTTCCTCCCGTGGCGTTCGCCATGATGTTCATCTCGCGTGTGAGCTCGAAGAATTGGCAGTCTGGCTGAAAGCATACATGCTTGTAGAATTGTGTCTCATCAGCAATACCTGGTTCGATGCTGCAGCCCTTGCAGTGATTGTCCCGGCAGTAGGAATTACCGGTGATCCCGATGTTGATCATGTCTCGGGGGTTCACGACGGATCCTCCTCGGACCGAGTCGTTGTAATAATAATTCCACCAGTGCCATGTGGTTGTGCTCTCCTCTGCTTTGTAATTGCATCCCGAGATGAGTACTGGGTTCACGATATGATTGTTCTCCCTGATATAGCGCGTCGCGTTGCGAATGAGGTTGATGCTCCGGCCTTCCGTTGGTGTGATGTTTCCCTCGCTAAGGTCACAGCTGCGCCAGCAGGTGTCGCAATAGAACCTGCGATACCGGTCATCAAGGTATGGTCCAGACCATCGTGTTTCCGTCAGGCACTCGTGAGGTTTTGAGCTTCCTGCGAGTTCTTCGCTCAGCGGAAAGATGATGTTCACGAGGGCAAACGTTTTGTTCATTGCATCATATGAAGCGTATGCTGCTCCTGACGCCCAATCTGATTGATAGAATTCTGATAGTGCCCGTCCGGTCGTGAGGAATAGTGCCTGTGTGTATGGCGCATTGATACCCCACTGTCTCCGGTAATCATCATCTGCTGTTCTGTACATATAACGCCAGTCCTTATGGGATTCTTCGCCATGTATCGCGATGCATGATCCTGTGATGCGCGACGGATCGATTCCGATCTGCCGTGCGGTGTCATTCCATATGCTTTCGGGGAAATAGTTCTGGCATTGTGTGGATTGGTCCATGAGGATATAGATCGCGATGTCGACCGACCGATTGTTCTCTGTGGCCTCCTCAACGATACGGTACATATTGGTAGATATTTCTTGCATTTCATCAACGAGGCTTGGTGATCCGTCGATGACAAATTTGAGATTGACTTGTCGCACAACTGGCCGGAGTACTGCGTAGTACTTTCCTGCGCCATACGTTGCATTGAGAAGTGCTCCAAACTCACGATAAACATCAATATCATTACCGTCAAATTCTATCGTGCTGTTACGATTATAGAGGGCAGTTCCGAGGAGGTTTGCGATTGGCCGTCCTGTGTATTCCTCTGTCACAAGAAGCACGCTGTTGAGATTCCGCGAGTAAAGGTCGTCAAGAAAGCTTGATTCCGTGATATCGATTTTTGTCTCAGTATCTTTGAGAACGTTCGTCGTGATATAGATTCCTGCCGCAAGGAAGAAGAGGAGGATGAGTACTGCCCCGACCACGTTCTCGACAAGTGTCATATATAAACCACGACATACCTATCCCTGTCAAAGGAGTATTTAAAGATGTGCTTCATGGGCGTAAATGATTCATTTAACGCAGGATTTTGATGATGTCCTCTGGCGTGATCTCTCGGAATTTATCCAAAGCTTCCTTAAATCCAAAGTCTTCAACCGGTTGCACTTCCTTGATCGTGTGGATCGTGAGCAGGAACGCTACGAGCCGCGCCACGCCGCTGATGAGGAATATCAGGAGGAGTGATGTCAGTCCAAAGAGTGCAATGTTCGATGATGCAAGGATACCGCCAAGGATCGCTCCGAAAAATGCACCTGCGTTCGTAATGATATTGAAGAATGCAGTATACCATGGAACTCGTTCACGTTGGACTGAGTAGAAGATGTAGTTGCCCGTCGACAGATTGAATCCAGCCCAGACCAGTCCGGAGTAGATCTCTGCCATGACGAGGTAAGGAACGAGCATGAGGCGCGGCAGGAGGGGCACTGCGAGCCAAAGTATTGGCACGAGCGAAACCCCAAATCCAGTGATCATCATGACCTTCCGGTTTCCATATTTGTCCGCGAATTTTCCCCATGCTGGCATGAAGATAAGGGATCCAACAGTTGAGCTAATGATGACAATCATGTATGTTGTGTAAGGAAATTTTAACTCTTCAAGCATGTACACGGAGAAGAATGGCGCCGCGATCGCGGTAGCAAGAAGCATCAGTGAAACAAAGAGGGTGAATCTGCCAAAGAGTTCTCGTCGCATCTTTCCTGCGAACCACCCGAAGGTGTGGTATTCACGGTAGTGCCGGTACTGCGGCTCGTACTTCCGATAGAAGGATAGCATTGAGAAGAATCGTCCGAGGAACGCGATTGTGAAGAGGATTACGAATCCAAGGTATATGTGTGACTCCGTGAAATAATCAAGGATGAATCCTGCGATGATGACACTTGTGAGAAGAACCGTGCCGCACACCCTGTTTCTAAATCCAAAATATGCTCCAAGGTGTTCGGTAACGATGTCCTTCATCCATGATGTCCACGCTGGTCCAATGATCGCTCCGACGATAAAAAGCGCAGTGTAGACGATGATGAGGAGTATTGGAGTGACCTGCTCAAAGTGGAAAACATAGTAGAATATGCCCGTTGCAAGGAGAAGGAGCCACATCAGGGCTTGTAATCCCGAGCCGTAGATCGCGATCTTTCTACGTGGCATGCGTTCCATGAGGCGTAGGGTGTAGAGTTGCGACAGGCTTCCCGCCAGGCTTGGTAGCGAACCAAGGATTCCGATATGGATTTTTGATGAACCAAGCGCGAGCGCATACGGCGTAATGTACCGCATGCCAAATCCTTCCATGACACTGTATCCTGATCCCTCCATGACACTGATCGTTCGTGCTTTCTTCTTCAGTTTCTCCTCTTCCTTTGGTGTCATGCGTTCTGGTTGCATGAAATTAAACACTATCAACCAGTATTTAAAGGTAAGGAAGAGAGTGCTTAAGAAGGAGCCGTAATCGGCAGTGCCCTGGAAGATATCTCGTTTGAATCTGCAATGGAGTGCATACCAACCCAAATCGTTTCGATAATTACATCAAATTGTTACCACTAACTAATGACTAAAGTATAGAAATCTTTATATAGCAGTAATATGGAGAGTCTCATAGAGGTGGCAAAGAATGACATCTAATAATGTAGTTGTGTTACAAGCTGGTATTGGTCCAATCGAGAAGAGCCCAACGTTGACGTTGAGAGTCGATGAGGCAGATCTTCCAGTCGTCCAGCAGGGAAGTGTTGATGATGCTATCCGCTATGCATTAGCACAGCCAGTAACAATTTTAGGTGAATCGTACATGCGACGTAGCGCACCCCATACAAAACCAATCCTTGAAATAATTGGCAGAGAGCTTGAGGGCGGGTATTGTGTACGAGTGAATGGAGTAGTGGTTGATCCTTTGTCTCCCATGAGAGATTATCTGGAAGACCGTGTGATGGTGCCCACGGTCAGAATGTATGCGATTGATCCGTCAAATGGCGAGCAAGTGCCTGTGGCCGACGCATCTCCAACTGAAGTGAGAACGCTGCGTGGAAAAGCAGTGGAAGGTGTTATGGTGGATGATGAGTTTTGGCATGTTATCAGGAAAGATGGCATGGACTCAAAAAATGCATCGGATGTACCACCGGATAAAAGAGCAGAATACCAATCCTTTAGGTATGCAAAAATCGAGATCGCACGCCCACTGTTGCCCGGCTAAGCGCCATTCTTACGTTCTTTTTTTTCGTCTCTTCTCATCATAAGTTATCCGAACAAGTCCTTGCCAAAGCGCCCGATTCTCATGTGTTTTGTTACAAGATCAATAATAAGATGGAAAAGGAATACAAGAAATGACAAAAAAAGAAATGAAAAATATAATGCAGCCCTTAGCCGCATGCACCGCTAGGCACCGCGCCGGTCGCTGAAGCCGTGCTGAGTGCGTTCTCGCATCCGGCAAGGCCAGTGTTGCGAGCGCAGAACTGCTGCTTCACGGTCTCTGCATCGATCCCTGAGAAAGTGTACTTGTTGTTCGCAAGCCACGTTGGGGATGCGCCGATCATGAGTGCGTTCGAGATCTTGATGTCTTCGCGTAGGAGGTCCTTTCCTTCGTTTCCATCAAAGCACGCTTGCACTGCGTCAGTGTTTACGCCTGTTTCTTCCGCGCAGCCTTTCCAGTCAACCCCGCGCACTCCTTTGGTGGATCTGCAGTACAGATAGTCAAGGGAGCTTCCTGGGCTATGTTTTTTCACGCATAGCTGCACGATATCCTCATCGACTTCATACTGTCCGTGCAGGCTCTGGAATCCGTCTCCGTCCTCGCTAGCGATGTAGTGGACTTCATACGTCATCTTGCTTCCGAAATTGTCAACGTTCTCTTTGAGCGCCTCGATCGCCTTCCTTCCGTAGGGGCAGTCACTCATGATGAAGACCTGAACATTGCCTGGTTTCTCTTCCCTGCAAACCATAGATGATGTGCATGTGGCATCTGCGCAATCTACCTTTCCATCAGAAGTATCATCAATGCCATTATCACAGATTTCTGCTGTTGGATCAAATGATGCTCCGATGCGTAGTGATAGATAACTCCCTGCAGGAACAAGGTATGACTGGATGTTGGAGTATGACTCATCTTCCTTGACGGTATTGTCAAATAGCACGGCAGGGAGGAACTTGAGTTTTGTCTCATCGTACAGTTTCTTTCCTTCCGCTGTATTGTAGTCGAGTTCTGTGGCTTTGATTCCGGGAAATACGCTTCTAAGCTGGCCTGTGAGCTGGCTTATGTCGCACTCTGCGCATCTCTTATCATTAAGGTAAATGACATTGATCGTTTTTGGTTCTGGGATGCTGCTGCATGCTTCTGGTTTTTCTCCTATGAGCTTATTGCAAACCGCTCGCAAGAAGTCGCTTGACTTCCTGCCGCCGCTGTATTGCTCGCCTCCGATATAGATTGTGGGGCTGCCTTGTGCATTGACTGCCATGGATTTCACGATTGATGCCGAGAGCAATTGTTTTCCTTCTTCACCCGTAAAGCAGGCTCGGATTTTTTCCTCGTCAAGACCGTTGCTCTTCGCGCATGATTCCCAGTTGCCGGGGATCGCTTGTGCATTCTCATCCTGGCATGTGATCATCTTGAGATATTTGTCCGGTTCGTATTTTGCGGCGCAAAGCTGAACGATATCTCCTTGCACTTCATTTTCGCCATGTAAGCTTGAGAACTTTCCGTTGCCGTTGTCATTTGCGATGTAATCAATCTGGAAATTGACCGCTGCGCCGAGTTGTTCTTTGACGGGCGCAAATGCATCAACAACCTGCGTCCCGTATGGGCATTGGCTCATGACATAGAATTCAACATTGACTGCATCTGGATTGCTGGTTCCAACCACGTTTCCTGTCGGCGTTTTCACGCCGCATCCGTAGAGGAGCACAGCCAATACTAGCATTATAGCAATAGTTCTTTTCATTATTGCACCCCGTAAAATGATGAATGCAATTTCTTCCGTTCCCCTATATAAACTTTGAGGTTCCGGTTAAAATAATGATAAAACCTTAAGCATGAAGTTTTTAATCTGTTGATACAACAGAAGGCACATGACAAAAGAAGTACATTGTAAACAGGGCGTCTGCCGATACAAGGGAGAGCCTATTGACCCAGAATGCGAGTCAGCCGATATCATGGACTTGATCAAGTGCGACCTCAAGAAGCAAGGATCATAAAGAGGTGGATATGCTAGTGCATCATCGGTGCTTCATGCGACCTTGAGCAGTCTCTTGCCTCTTCCCTTGTGGAGAATAGATTCAAGGTCTCTGATCAGTTCTGATTTTAGGGGACTGAAGTTAAGTTTTCTATGGAGAAGGTTTCCCTCATCGTCATATGCTCTGTTGGCTCGCAGCCATTCATCAAGATCAGGTGTTGGAATCGCAACGCACCACGAATTGCCTTCCCCGTATGAACGATATCCCTGGAATGGCAGTGCGTCAGTGACGCGTTTTCGTGACAGGGTATCCTCGTCAATCTCAGGATATCCTCTGGTAAGAGTTGGCTCTACCGCTGCGCGCAGATCATCAAGGATCCGCGGGATGCTTTCCGCCGCAGGGATTGATTCTGTTTCTTGGAATATGTCGTTATCACCCTGACGCTTTGGCGGAGATTTGAGGTAGGTTTCGAGCGCTCGTTGCAGCAGTAATATTCGTTCCAGAATCCTGTCACCGTAATGCTCACGATCGCATGGGCCAAGGAGATAACCAAAGTCGATCAGTAACCGCGGACGAGGTTGAGTTCTTTCTCGTATATTCACATCAATGTATGGCGGTGTATCCTGTTCAACATCACGCACCACGTCAACATATGTTTTCTCGGAGAGTATCGGAATCTGGTACTCGATAAAGGTATTGAGGCTTGAGTATGGGCCTACAACAATCACCCGATTTTTGTAGGTGTCTTGTTCTACGCGTCGGATTTGGGGCTGAACAAAAAGCGGTAGGGCAAGTGTTGCGTCGCCCTGTTCCTCCTCAACGGAGAGAGTGCTTGGAGGTCTTGGTATTTGCACTTGCGTGGCCTCTTGCATAAGGTCCAGAGGTGATCTGTAAAATATTAATGTTTCCGCTCTCACTTTTGCCTGTGTCGGTACCAGGATAGGTAGCGCGACCCCTGTTCTGAGCCACAGAGCGGACTTCCGTTCCCGTTTTCGTACCGTGTTATCGTCGACGGATGGATGCCGAGCTGTTCTGCTAACTGATTACGGCTGAGTCCTTCTGCGACTCGTTTGTCCCACGCTCGTAGTCGTCCAAACCGAGTTCTTGCCCGTTCTGCTTGTGCAGTGCCTGAGTGTTTGGATTGGTCAAGGATGTCATCTAGGCCAGTTGCGATAGCCGCACGCTGCTCTGGGCTTCCATCAAGAAAAAGTGGCCGAAGTGCGCGGGTATACGCTTCAAAGAGTACTTCATATGCACCCCTCATTGGATGTTCGGTCCGCATGAGTTTCACCCCCTATGGAGGGTAATGCAGTGGTGTATAAAAAGATACGGGTAGTGCACTACGTAAAATTAGCGGAGAATTTTTGTTTCCTGCGCATCGTTTCCCGCAAGTTTTTTTAAGACCGTGAAGATTGTTCCTGATGCATGGGGTCTATTTTGGGAAAGTTGGGAGATCAGCTGGGTTTTTTAAAAAAGTATGAGGGCATAATCGAGCTATGCATCGTCGTATTCTCCGTCGCTTTACTGTTCTTCTCAAACGTTCCACAAGCTCAGCATTATTCGCTTCATCCAAAGGAGCTGTATGTGTACCTCTCGCAGGATGCGTTTTGGCATCTTGCATACGTTGAGTACATCACCTCGCACGGAGTCCTCGACCAAACACCCCCTGTTCTGAGCGGAGGAGTGCAAGGTCTCGTTTCTCCCCAGCCTCCCGTGGTGTATTATCTCGCGGCATTCCAAGCAAGATTGCTGAATCTCGCTCCAAGGGCGTCACTGATACTTCTTGTGGGGTTGGCATTCGCTCTCACCCCTCTTATTTGGTACTTTTGTATTAGGAGAATTGACAGGCATCTTGCCCTTTTATCGTTGCCGGTCATGGCGATCATTCAAGCCGTGCCGTTCGCATCAAGTTTTGCGTACGGTCATCATTTGCTCGTGCTCGGAATGTTTTTTCTCTCGCTTGCATTTTACGTGTTGTACCATGAACGCAGCCTCCTTGGATACGTCCTATTTGGTATAATCGTCGCTGCGATCGCGCTCACCCACACCCCTGAGTTAGTATACTTGGCACTCTGTGGTGCTCTGTATATCCTTGCATCTCTGATATTTAAGAAGATGTCGTTCCGTCAAGCGGGAGGATTCGTGCTGAGTTTTCTTGCAGGTATCCTCGCTAGCATTGACTACCTGATTATCTTTATCCATTCATGGCACGATAAGGTGGGTTCGCTTATTCCTCGCATAGTGTCATACGAGACTGCTGACATCTACAGTTATCCGTTCTCAGTGCATTTTGGACCGTACTGGTATGTGATCTGGCTTGGAGTCCTTCTGGCAGTGTATTGGCTCGTATCGCATAAGGAAGCGGTTCCTGAATTTCTCCCGTTTTTCCTCCTGTTTTTCCTTGGGTTTGGGATTCATCTTGGGTACACAAGGTTTTACGACGTGAGATTGTACTGGCCGATTTTTTCCTCCATATTTTTTGCGCTCGTCGTGTTCCTGATTATCCATATGATCTGTGAGAAGTACGAACGCGTACAATTCATGGTGACTGCAGTTCTTTCGGTTCTGCTCCTCCTCGTTTTTGTCGCGCAGTTCAACACAATGATCTTCAAGGGTAATCCGCTTCTGCCCGAGTCATACATGAACTGGCTGCTTGATCTCAAAGAGGATCTGCCCAAGGATGCCCGTGTGCTTGTGGTGACAGATAAAGCCCCTCCCTTACGGCTGCTCTGGCTGATCAATAGGCCGCCTTTCGTCCTCGATATGGAGGATCAGGAAAATTATGAGCGGGTCAAGATTGGCAACTCCTCGGTATTCAAGATTATTCCCCTGCTCGAGCGTACAGGCGACACGCGTCAGGGCTGGATTCACTTTTCGTCTTCACAAGAGTTTCAGGATGTTGCCGATCTCACGGAAGCGTCGCTGTGTGATTTTGACGCAATCACGATTGTATTGTTCAATCAGCTGAATGACACGACATACTGGGATCGATTCGCAAACGCAAGCATCATGAGCGGTCATTTTAGGTATTTGGATATGGATGATGGACCTGCCGTGCTCATAAATAATTTTCCAGGTGAGCCTTGTGAAACGTAGTACATGGGTAGCCGCAAGGACGATTATTATCACGTACTGGATTGTCTATATCGCGATGTTTGCGCTCTTTTTCCGTGAGAATTTCTTCTTCTACTTGTGGACGGGGGTAAAACTTTTCATCCTCTATCTTCTGCCAGCTCTGATCATGGCTGCTCGTCTTGGGCATTACCATTGGGGTATTAAGACATTCGTCAGTATGTGTATTCTACTAGCAACCGATGGGATTCTGCTTTATTTCCTCGGAATGGTTGGGATTACAGGGTATAGTGTCATTCTTGTGGTGGCCAACTATGTTGCTGCAATCATACTATGGAAGATAGGTGGTGTCAAGAAATCGGCTGAGTGATCCTGCCTTCGGTCTGAACACGCATGCCTCCCGTGTCAATATAACTTATTGAGAATTGCCTCGCTCGTAGGCCGTGGCTTTGCCCTTCTCGTGCTGGACAGGAGAATGTCACCTCTTCTCCGGTTAGCCATTGTACTCCTGATGGACTGCATGGCATGCCGTCAAGTTGTGTTCGCACATTCATCATGAGTTCATTCGTGTTCTGCAGGGTTATGCCAATCATTCCGTCCAGTGAAGGTTCTGTGGCAACGCAGATGATGCCATGTGGCATCATGCACTGCCCTTCGAATACTAGTGGTAGCACAGTGCTTGCAAAAAGTGCAACGCCAATCGCTCCGATGAGCGCGATGATAATGATAGGGATGATGATCATGAAAACGCCGCTGATGACTATGCCTGCAATGGCCATGCCTTTCCCGCTCTCGTGGCTTTCCCGTAGCTGGACGAGCGCCACAATGCCGAAGATTAATCCAAGAATCGGAAATACGAACGCAAAGACAAGTGACAGGATAGCAAACACATTCATAGTTTTTTGAACAGTTTCTGATCGAGTAGCTTGTCGAGCCATGCGATAATTTGATGATAATGGGTTCTTAAATGTATCGGAGTAATTGGAATAGGTCTGTTTGTATTATGTTATTGCGAATTGTTACTGCTACGTGTTACTATTAGTTAGTAGCTACAATAACGAAAGGTTTATATACTAGTAGCATCAATACTGAGAGTATGACACCTGAGAGCCCGTTAGAGGAATCTGTTGGTAAGAGTCAAGGCAGTGATACAAGTATCAGCGGCGATAATGGAATCCAAGGTAACCCGCTTAGTTATGCAGCGCAACCTTATCATAGACGGCGCTGGGTGAAACCGCTAGCGATTGGCGCTTCTGCCCTGCTCTTTGTCGGTGGATGTCTCACGTATAGTGCGGATGCCGTCCGAGCCATTGGTGGTAACACCGCGGTGAAGTCCGTCTCTTCAATCGTTCCGTTGACGAGAGTCAATTCTGCGCTTGATGGTTTCGTTGTCACAGTCATTCGTGACGGAGAGAAGTCAAGTGAATTGTACGTTGGTAAGAATGGTCAGTGGGAGTATGGCTCAAACCGATAGCCGTACTTTGACAGATCAACTCCTTTGCTGGTAACTGTAATTCCTTCCCCTTCGAGCACCCTGATTTTCTCAAGCGATGACTTCTTCCCACCGTATCCTCCGACAGTCCCATCGCTGTTGATAACGCGATGGCAAGGAACATCGGGTGAAAAAGGATTCCTCCGGAGCGCTTGGCCAATGGCTCGATACCCGCGAGTTCCAAGAGCTTCTCCGATGAGTTTGTATGTGCTAACTTTTCCGAGGGGTATTTGTGACGCGAGCCGCCACACCTCATGGTAAAATTTGGGGTACACAGCACATTCGCGGACCAGGAATTCTCTTAGCACGCTGTACGTCGCTGGTGTTGGACCTTCGCTTGTGTAATACTTCATGAGATTAAGGACGCGTTTTTCATCAAGGACCACACCGCGAGTCTGTAGAATGTGAGTAAGTCGAGAGTTTCGCATGTATTGGAAGAACTGTGTGACATTATGCGGTTTATCCGTACTCCGGGCTCGCTCGAAATCGATGAGTACGGGCCTGTCCTTTCTCATGAGGATGTGCTTGTGCGGATGATGCATTTCTTCCTTTTGTATCCGCATCCGGTCCATAATAAAGCATTGATGCATCACTTCGATAAGGACGTTCCTGACGCGAGTGACGCTCACTCGCTGCATCCACTCCTCAAGGGTTTGTTTGGATATGAACTCCATGATGAGTATACCGTCCGGTGCTGCGTAAAGCTTTGGCCCAATTCCGTGCTTGTTAAGTTTTCCAAGCATCAACGCCTCATGTTCGATCCGGTGATGCGCATGACTCGTAGGATTCTGTATTTTCACAGCAACGTCTCTATCATTGTACCGTCCCCTAAAAACGATTCCTCGACGTCCGCGAGACAGAAATTGCACTCTCGATAGTCCATGTGTGACAAGCCGAGGAATCTCGCGATCGTATTCGTACATAGTGCAGAAGTGAAGAACGTAACTTTATAAAACCACGCAGGTTCAAGACATGGATGGTGCAGAGCAGAGTACAGACGAAGAGAAAAGCCGCATTTCACAGAAGAATCCAAAAGAACGTGGAGCGGAGGAGTAAGTACTATTCATTCCTCTCAGAATTCCTCTCAGCCCATCGTTTTGTTTTGTACTTTGTTGCATTTTTCTTCTTTCTCGCGATCATGGTCGGGGTTGCATCAACTCTCGAAATGAAAATGCAGATCATGGAGGAGCTCGCTGATAAGATTGAGGAAATCATGACGTCTCATCAGGGGCTACTGTTCTGGAGGATTTTCTACAACAACCTCCTTGTAGGCCTTCTATCCCTTGGCGCTGGTGTAACCATTTTCTTAACACTTCTAGTTTTGCTCTCGAACGGTGCTATGCTTGGAATTGTGTTTTCGCTCGCAGGTCATATTGTTCCCCTGCAGAATAATGGGTGGCTCACAATTATCGTCGGTGTTGTTCCGCACGGCATTTTCGAGATCCCGGCGATCCTATTTGCTGCGGCACTCGGACTGATTATTGGGTTGAAATTATGGCTCGGTCGAAGGTATTGTGCGGAATACACAAGGTTGGAGGTCATCAAGCGAGCTCTGATCTTGTTTGTCGTGATCGTTGTGCCTTTCTTGTTCATCGCCGCGGCAATCGAGACATTTGTCACGCCCACGCTCGTCGATGTTGTCGCAGGAGAGGACCCCTACCACATGGAGGAATTGGAAGTGCTTTTGATGACGGATGAATTTGCCGCACAATTTGAGCTGGCTCCTGGTGAAGAGGAGAGCGTTTTGGAGTACTACGCAGCGGGTAATATGACAAAAAAAGTGATTATGGCGCTCCTCTTTAATGAGTCCGTGTATGATTATCTTGCAGAGGTTCGCGTACGGCCGTACTATGGAAAGACGTGGGAATCGGACAATGCGTCGATCAGCCTCACCGTTCGAGAGTTCGCTGATGAGGCATCCGCAATTGATGCCGCTCGTCGAGAAACTCGGATCCTTGCGTATCTTGTATCAAATCACGATCCGGTTGTGCGTGAAGTAGGAGGAACCTATTATATCAGCATCCAAGATCGCGAGATTGCCATTCTGACGGAGGGGAGATACCTTCTCGAAATTTCTTCAACAGGTATTGATTCAGAGAGTATTGAGGACATTGCGAAGTTGCATCGCGGACTCCTTTCTGAGAGGAGCATTGAATAGGATAGTACGGAACAGACTTAGGTGCACAATGGTAATTGGTCCGTATGCCATCTATGTGGCGCTTGAATGAAAAACTATTTAAGAGCGTACTGAATTGTTTCTCCCATGCCAAATGATGAAGCCCCCTCGGAACTGCGTGGTCAGCCCTGTCCGATGTGTCAGAAGAATACGTTGACCCTCATGGAGCGAGAGATTGACGTTCCATACTTTGGTAAAATGTTCATGTTCACCATGAATTGTGAGAACAAGGATTGCAGCTATTACAAGACAGATCTTGAGGCGGTTGACAAGCACGACCCTTGCAGATACACGCTAGAGGTTTCTGCTGAAGCTGACATGAGTATTCGAATCGTTCGCTCAAGCGAAGCCACAATTAAGATTCCACACATCACGACGATTACACCAGGGCCCGCGTCGAATGGGTATATCACAAACGTTGAAGGGATACTGAAGCGTGTGTCGCATGAAGTCGAGCAGGCTCGCGATGCTGAGGAAGATGAGGAGGTCCGCAAGAAGGCCAAGAATATGCTAAAGAAGCTCCAGCGCGTGATGTGGGGCCAGGATAAGCTCAAGATAATCATCGAGGATCCCTCGGGAAATTCTGCGATCATTAGCGAGAAAGCCGTTAAGGAAAAGTTCAAGGGCGCATAACAGCGGTTCCCACTTTGATAATGGTCTTTTAGGGCCTATAAAACTTTTGCTTTGAGCGGTAGTTTTGACAATTCTTTTGCGAGCAGCTCACGCCAAGGTTTTGATGTGTCGATCTGGATGATAGAGTGCCGCTTTTCCTCTGCTTCTGTGAGACATACTTCAAATATTTCGGCATCGAGATTGTCACGGATTTTGCTCTTTGAATATTTTCTAATTATGAGCCGCTTGTGAATGACAGGAAGCGGAGCTCTCGTGACGATACAGAGATCTACGAGATTACTTGGCAAGTAATGTGAGAGATGCGAATCGATCACTGTCCCGCGAGAGTGCGAAGCGATAACGTTTCGAAGGATGTTCACAAGTTTTGGTACAGAGACTTCGTAGCACTTATCTTTGCGGCTGTATGACTCATAGCATCGTGACTTCTTGATGAGATGGTGAACATCTACATAGAAAAGAGAATACTTTTTTGATATCCACCGTGCGACAGTGGTTTTTCCAGTGCCTGGTGTTCCTGTGACGATGATGGAACGCATTTGATTACTTGCCCGCGGCAGGACAGATTGGGAATGGGAATGGTATTGCGCCTTGAGCTGCAAGGTAAGTCAAGAGGATCCCGAGGATGAACGCGACAAG
This sequence comes from uncultured Methanosarcinales archaeon, assembly GCA_964455675.1. Classification (GTDB taxonomy): domain Archaea; phylum Nanobdellota; class Nanobdellia; order Woesearchaeales; family CAYVYK01; genus CAYVYK01. Next base: position 86,601 of record CAYVYK010000006.1, on the reverse strand, counting down.
GATCCACAGCCATACATGGTGAAGGATTGCTTTCTTATACAGCATGGAGTCACCTCGAGTCTCCTTTGCCCTGCATGCTATATAAATCTTCGTATCGGTCTGTTTAGGGAAGGACGACCATAACTGTTCATTGACCGTCAAGATGTGTCAATACCATGGAGATATGGGACAAGCATATCTTCTCCTCCACTGTTCTTGGAGAGAAAGCTTTAATATCAAAAGAAAGACTTAAATAGGGTATTGAACCGAGCATGGAGTAGACAATAAGAGAATCCAAATGTTATTCATGTTCAAGGAGGTAGTTTGATATGACGACCGTAAAGGTTTATTCCACATCCACATGCCCTTGGTGTGTGCGTGCGAAGGATTTCTTGAAACAGAAGGGTGTGCAATTCCAGGATATTAATGTGGGAATGGATCGCAATGCTGCGAAAGAAATGATCGAGAAGAGTGGACAGATGGGAGTCCCCGTGTTGGATATCGATGGCACGATCATTGTTGGATTTGACAAGGATGCTATCGAGAAAGCGCTGAAACTGGTAAAGTGATTTCTGCGAATGATGTTCTGGCATGAAGAAAAGATGTAATTTACTCTCCGCTAGTAAGTAGTCTCATGCTCTATCGACGGTAAGTGGATGTATATTCCGGATTTTATATATTTTATAAACATTAATTATATAAGAGCGAGAGTGCCCCCTCCTTCGTATGAAGACAGGTTACAAGGTTTGCGACGCAATGACAGAAAAACCAATTGCGTTAACTCCTGACGATTCGATTCAACAATGCGCGAAAGTGATGAAGGAACAGCACGTTGGCGCCATCCTTATCAAGAAGGGAACAAAACTTGTGGGGCTTGTGACCGAGCAAGACATCGTGCGAAAGGCGATCGCGGAAGGTAAGTCGCCAAAGTCCGTAACTCTGCAGGAAGTAATGGAAAAGAATCTGGTCACGATCTCTCCTGAGAAGGATATTTTTGAGGCACTCATCACAATGCGTGACATGAATATACGCCATCTGCCGGTAATGGACAAGGGTAATATGCTCGGGCTTCTTACGTTAAAGGACGTCTTGAAGATTGAACCTCAGCTTTTTGATCTGCTCGTCGAGAAATTTGAGTTGAGGGAAGAGCGCCGAAAGCCGATCCATAGCCTAAGTCCAAACGAGGGGTTCTGCCAGGTATGCGGAGAGTACACTGACGCGTTATCGGAGAACGACTCAGTCTGGATGTGCGGAACTTGCCAGAGAAGTTCCGATTAAGCAGCACGCATCCAAATGTTTTTATAACGCAGTTCAACACAATAGAGAATGGTAGATGTTCTTGACGCATTGGAAAAACTGCAAGGCGCGCCCTCCTTCAAGACCTGGAGGAAACGCAATCCCGATTCCTTCTGGGCGCACGCATTCCAGATGGTTGATAAGGATAATGAGGGCATATGGCAGTTTGGTTTCTACAATCCGACTGACACAATAACGACCTTCATCATGAATGATGAGGAGATAACATCACAGGAGGAATCAGAGATTTTCCGCGAGCCTGAGAAAAAGCTTGAGCCGCTGAATGAGAAGAAGATTAAAATTCCCTTGGCTGATGCGATCATTGTCGCAAAGAAACTCGCAGAATCAAAGTATCCTCAGCATCCCTCAATGAAGTTCTTTGTAATCCTTCAGAATCTCCATGGCAAGGATTTGTATAACGTTACGTTCATCACGCATACACTACGCACACTCAACGTAAAAGTTGATGCAGAGACGTCTGAAGTAATCGAGGAACGCCTCACATCAATCATGGATTTTAAAGCGGACAAATAACCACGTGTTGCGTTCCGGAAGATAGACGTTTTTCCGAGAGTAGAATGCAGCGTAAAGAGCAGATTTATATAACACGTTCTATTACTATCATATTGATGCCGACAGCTGTGAAAGTTAAGCGCATCCATCCAGAAGCAGTTATTCCAAAGTATGAGCATGAGGGTGATGCGGGAGTAGATCTTCACGCCGTGGAACCTGCGGTGATTAAACGTGGTGAACGAGCGCTCATCAAAACAGGGATCCAGGTTGCGATACCAAAAGGATTCGAACTCCAGATTAGGCCAAGGTCCGGGCTTGCGCTGAAGGAAGGAATAACCGTGCTGAACACTCCAGGTACAATTGACGCAGGTTACCGAGGGGAAATTGGTGTTATCCTGATGAATCATGGCGTAAAGGATTTTACGGTCGCGGCTGGGATGCGGATCGCGCAGATGGTGTTAAATCAAGTCGAAGAGGCATCGTTTCAAGAAGTTGAGGAGCTTGACGCGACAACTCGCGGAGCGGGCGGTTTTGGAAGTACAGGTACTCGAGGGTAAAAGACATGAATAATACTCGAATGGAAGAACGCAGCCATCGTATTGCACGAGGACTTGAGAACGCGAGCCAGTTTTTGCAGACAACGGCATATTTTGATTTCGATGAGTATTTGGAGGATGGGCTTTACTACGCGATGTAGCAAGGTCAGAATTACCGCCGAACATTCTTGGTTCTACTGAACATTTTTATATAACAAATCACTGAGGGTTTCTTTATGGCACAATCTGCGCAGGAATGGCATAAGTCCGTTGTCAAGGCGTACCTTCGTGTTCCAAAGCTTGATTATAATAATTTTAACAAGCACCTCGATGATGAGGTACACGACGAGTTTGTGCGCCTGGCACATCCCGCAACTCGGCGTGCGGCGGAGGCTATGGAGAATGTGAATAGGGAAACCTTGCAGCAAAAGCTTTGGGACATTTTTGAGGATCATCGAGGCCTTGGCGACATCGAAGACGATGCAGAACAGCGCCAGGTTGCAGAGAAGATTGCCGATGACATTTTCAGGACTGCAGTTCTTGAGCATTATAAGCATGAAGGATTGCCAAAATCAAAGGTCAGGAAGTGGCTTGACAAGGCGAAGAAGGACCCGATGTTCTGGCAGACACAGAGTAGGCTAGTGTTCGGCGATCAAAGATTTGGTCGGGAGCAGTTTATCAATCAACTGATCTATCTTGCTGAAGAGTCAGGGGAGCACATTTTTGATACTCAATCGGACGTCGGAAGGAAGTTGTACGCAGGAGTGCTTGCGTATATGGATCCGAACAATACTCGTTTGTCATATGTTAAGGAGAAGCTTCAGGATCCGGAGAGGTTTAAAGCGTTCAAGAGGAAGGTCGAGCAGAAGTTTGGCTATAAGATCCGGCCGAACGCGGATCCAGAACAGGTCATTGAGCTCTACGAGCAGGGAATTGTTCTTGGTTATGATAACAAAGAACTGCTGCGCAGGAATCGCAGACTCTTCGAGTCTGCGGTGAAATTGAAGATAGTCCGAGAATACACCGAGCCGATTCCACCGGAGTTGTCAAAGATTAAGGAATGGAGGACATACGAAAAAACCGCCTATGAACGTCCTCAATATAAGAAAGTGCGTTAGG
>CAYVYK010000006.1:81647-83058 GCA_964455675.1 uncultured Methanosarcinales archaeon | reverse complement strand
GGATGGACGCTCCTAAAGTGGCTCGCCTTCGCGTACTTGCTCTTTTGGATAATCATCGGCGGCATCTTCATCCTGGGCTTACTGCTCGTGATTGTTATAATGCTCGCGGGTATTCTTATCACTTATGTGCGGTATAAATGGCTGAAGAGGAAGTTCAAGAACAAGACTAAAGTCATTGATGCGGAGTTTAAGGTTAAGGAGTAATACGTTTCTGGTACTCGCGTACCAATGACTGAAGCCTGTCAAATGAGCCCGCCTGCTCCCTCGTTTTTTCGGGATCTATCACGGCAAAATAGGCGTTGAGTTCTTTCACGAGCACTCGGTCGATCGCGACAAAGTGGAATGATGACTGCTCAAGAATGTTCTTGTGAGGTTGTTCTCGATAAAGGACGATGTCAAACAATGATCGTGCGCGGTCAAGGATGTGGAGACTGAAGATGTTTGGATTATCGACAAAGATGATGTCCCCCTGTCGGAAATGCAGTACGCGGTTTTTTCGTTCGAATTCTTCTGTGCTAAAATCGTGCAGACGTTTTGCCAGCGGATATCCTGAGTATTTCCCAAGCAGTTCTGCAAAAAGTGTGTATTCCTCCTCTTTCCGTCGCAGTTTTTCCTGAAGATCCGATGTTTCTTTGCGGAGGAAGCGGATCCTCATGGTTTTGTAGTCTGGTTTTTCTTTTGGTGTCCTCTTTTCCCGCTGGCCACGCATAAGGAGCTCCTGCTGGAGGTGGCGGTTCTGTAGCTTGAGCCACTTGAGGTCTTTTTGTGCGGAGAGCAGTTGCTCCGAGAGATAGAGAAGATCATCATTGCTCATCCTCTGAGGCTCATTCAGCGCTTTTTCGACGATGATCGTGCTTTTTTCATCAGGTCGCTCAAGGAGTTCCACTGCATGGTGGATTGAGAAACCATTTTTTATTACAAGGCTCGCGGTCTTTGCAAATAAGGGCTTTTTCCCATCCCGGTCCAGATGGTCACGAATCCGATTCAGGATTTCATGGTATTGGTTATATGCGAAGAGTGCTGACGCAAGCGCATCCGATTCATGCGCGTTGGTCGTTTTCATTCCCCGTACGAGCGTGCGCTTTTCGTCAACTTTAAGGTCTTCCCGCGGAGATACAGCGCGGGCTCCGAGACGGTGTGCCGCGGCGGCGACGAGACCAGGGACTTTTGCCTTGTCAGTTCCAACGAGGAGCACCGTGCCGTACTGGTGCATTTCAAAGATGAGTTTTCCGATACTCGTGTGCTTGCTGCTTTTGAGTGCAATGAAGTTCCCGTCAGTATCGAGGAGTGCATACGCAAGAGTCGTTCCTGGATCGATTCCTGCGATCAGGATTGAACCTGCCATATGATATAAGAAGCAAAAGCGCCTTATATACCTTGTCAATATCAAGGACCATGAAGAAAACGTAAA
>CAYVYK010000006.1:0-81547 GCA_964455675.1 uncultured Methanosarcinales archaeon | reverse complement strand
AAGAAAACGTAAAGGTATTTATAGTACGAATTCTGGTATCCTTTGGGATGTTAAGGAAGCTTATCCTGCTGATGGCAGTCATGGTACTGTGTGCCTTGCCGGCAATCGGAGAGACGGTTCCTTGCTCTCCTCTGCCTGATGATGAGAACCTGAGGACAAGTCTCACCTTATGCCCAAATACCTATTTTCTTGATAATCCGATCGTACTTGCAAGTGACGGTATCGTTCTTGATTGCCAAGGTTCCAGGTTGATCCCCGCAGGTGAATTCCCCCCTATCCAGGCAATTGTTGTGAAGGGCAGGGAGAGTATCGTGAAGGATTGCTTCGTCAAGGGATTTCCCATTGGAATCTTCGTTGAGGGGGAATACAGCCAGACACTTGGAAATACGATTCAGAATGCGGAAACCGGAATTCATGTTCGCACGAACAAGGCAAGTGTGCTGCGAAACACATTGATCGAGATTGATGGCATCGGGATCAGGATCGATGCGAGCTCGGAAGTCATCATTGCCGAGAATAAGGTTGTGCCAAGTGGTGTCCGCCAGGACCCGACAGGCTTGCTCCTTGCAAATAGCACGAACAGTGATGTTAACGTGAACGATCTTGAGGCGGAAAATAGCCTTTGTGTCGTGGGTTCAAGCTATAACAACATTAAGCATAACAAGGTTCTGACGGATGATTTCTGCATGCCTGACCTGAAAAGCAGTGATCAGGAGACTCTTAATGCTGCGCTTGCGGAGCTCCAGAAGCTCCTATCGACGAACAAGTTCGTGCTCAATCAGCTCAAGAACGGTTCTGTCATCCTGACGGTAAATTCTGTTCCAAAGGAGTGCATTCCTGAGGGGAACAAGACATGGTCAGATCTTCCGCCTGCTGTCCAGCAGTCCTGCAAGGAGTGGATGGAGGATGTAATGTTCTATGTGGATTCGAAGAAACCTAAGGATAGTACTCCAGGCGTCATTCCAAGGCTTGGTATCAGCATGACACTCTTGTGGGTTGCGATTGCAGGAATCATAATCTTATTGATCATTTTTATTCTTGTACTTAGACGGAGGTGAGAGTATGAAAAAGGTGATAGTCGCGGTGGCGCTCTTCGTGGTGCTCTGTTCACTGCAAGTGCTTGCCGCAGATTCGCAGCAAATAGATGTGACCGCAAATGCGGTTCTTGATGGTTCAAACGTCCGGGCAAGGGCTGCTATTGTCTCGGAAACTGAAGTGAGTAACATTCGGGCGCTTGCACAGAATCGCGTGCAGACTCTCAGCGCTCGTGCAAACGCGCTGCGCGCGAAGTCGGATGTGGCAAATGAAAAGGTTGCTGAGATCCGCAGGATGTCAAAGGAAGAGATCAAGGCAGTTAAGGATGCCTGCGCGTCCCAGCAGAATTGTCCTGAACTTCTGACGAAGTCCAAGGAAAGGCTGACGAAAATCCTCGACGCACTTATCCTGCGCCTTGAGCATCAGAAGGAGAAAGTCGACATCGACCCCTACATTGCTGACGATGAGTCGTCTGCGATTGTGGCAACGATCGATGCGAAGATCGCAGAGGCCACGGCATTAAAGACACGGATCGAGGCTGCAACTACCCTCGAGGAATTGCGCGTACTGAAAGGTGAAGTTACTACAATGCTCCATGATTTTAACGCGAAGTACCGTCGCTTGCTCTTCTGGATGCATGCCGAGAGATGGAGAACAACTGGAGTTCTGTTGATTGGTTGGAGCAATCGTCTGGAGCGATACATGAACACTCATCCAGAGATGGACGCTACGCTTAAAGCTCGAATCACACAGCTCGGTGTGGATGTGGATTCCCTGCATGAGAAGGCAAAGGCTCTTCGCGAGGAGATCAAGGCTCTTGAACAACTCGACGACGCAAAGAAAGAAGAGTTCAATGCAAGATTTGATGCGATCAAGGAAGAAGCAAAGAGACTGAAAGCGGAAATCAAGGAGATCATCCGTGCAATCAAGGGAGTAACCGAAGATTCTGACATCGACAATGCGCTGACACCTGAAGATGTCGCGGTGACGGGGTGAGCAAAATGCGATACATAGCATGTGCGATACTAATGGCGATACTACTGGTCGTCTCCTGTGCAAGGGAGTCGCCACCGATGGGTACACCAACCCCTACGATGTCACCAACAGCGACTCAAGCGGTAAGTCAGTCTCCAGACGCTATTGACGAGAGTTTTCCAGATTTAGATGGAGATTTAACTGACGACAGTGAGATCAGCGATCTTGAGGACATGGCAAATATTGACATTTAGGTTTTTTCTTCTTTCTATTTCTTTAATTTTCTGTGCAGTGTTTCGTAGCGAATGCCAAGCCGCTTTGCCGCACGTGACGTGACACGCTCTTCCTGCATAACCTTGATTAGGTATCTGCGCTGGAATTCTTTTTCCGCTTCTTTGAGAGTGAGCGGCTCCTCAGGGAGTTCTTTGATGATCTCTCGAGATATTCCATCGAGGTTTGAATAGAGCGCTTGGAGGCGTTCGGGTCGGAGGACGTCTCGGTATTGGTCAATGGTCTGCTCGATGATCGTGTGTACCGCTTCCGCTTTTATGTATTGACCGCTGAGCATGTCCTTGCGGTGCTGATCCGGTCGAAGGGCGTACCGCTTAATAAGCCGGTGGATACTCCGCCGGTCGATGCCCGCAATGGCTGCAACCGCGGACACGTTTCCAAAATTGAGCCGGAGCAATCGTGCAAGGTAAATCTTTCGGAATTCCTCCTTTGCCTTTCTATACGGCAGCCGGGTATTAACCTCAAACTCAAATAAGGGATTCTTGAGAAGCTTGTCCGAAATATCTGCATTGATTTCCCGGATTGTGACTCCAAGGTATTTTACCATGGCATCATCAAGGATTGGCTGCACCCGGTCCGAGATCACTTTTTCAAGCTTGCCCATAAAAAGAATATTCGTGATCAAGATTTATAAATCTTGTTGAGGCTGCAGCAGAGGATGGGCTAAGGATTAGAGATAGGATCATATGTCTTTGTCTTCATCGGTCTCTGCTCCCGCAATGAGTCGAGAGAGTTCGTCATCTGAGAGTATTCCTGCTGCAGGATCCGATTTGTCAGCAATGGAGAGATCAATTGTTGGAGCGTCTTTTGCACGGCCTCCCCTCGCTGGGCCTCGAGCAAGTTCCCGCACGTTTACGCCATTTTCGTCGTAGAGATTCAGTTTCTGCACGCCAACGTACAGATTCTTCTTAACACCGTCTCCGTTGAATTGGAACCTTGCGCGTGCTTCGTCACGGATTCCGGCTAGGACAACAACATCCCTTCCTCCTTGTTTTCCCTTATAATAACCAAGCGTTCCTTCAACTTCTTCATCAAGGGTTCCATTGCGTTCACAGCGGAACAGGGCGCGCTCTGGGTCGACGCAGACAAATCGGTAAGCGTTCCTTGGCGTCACAACTTCGACAGTGTACCCTGGCTTGATATTCTTGTACATGACATGTGCCATGCCATTTGTAGGTACAGGACCCCTTTTAAAGATAACGGATTAGATACCACCAAATAATGGTCACAGAACGGTACTTACTCTCGTTTTTTCAAGGAATGGATTCGGTATCCGCTCCCTGATGTTCCCGGGGAAAATGACCATTTACGTGCACGTAAGTTACGCTGGAATCATCTGGAGCTCCAAGTGTAGTGAACACTGTCTGCAGATTCAGAAAAGTCAAATGTTTTTCACGTGATGACTATCCCGACCGGGCAGTGATCCGAGCCGTGCACAGACTGAAGAATGAACGCTTCCTTTAGCCTCGTCTTGAGCCGTTCCGATATGCAGAAGTAATCGATACGCCATCCAATGTTTTTGGCACGTGCGTTGAACATGTAGCTCCACCAGCTGTATTGCCCCCCTTCCTTATGGTACATTCTGAACGTGTCGATGAATCCAGCGTGAAGTATCCGCGCAAATCCAGCGCGTTCCTCGTCGGTGAATCCCGCATTGCGCCGATTGTCCTTCGGTCGCGCAATATCAATCTCCTCGTGGGCAACATTAAGGTCGCCACAAAATACAACGGGTTTTTTTTGATCGAGCGACATAATGTATTTTAGGAACGCGCCATCCCACTTCTCGCGAAGCGCAAGCCGAGTAAGTCCTCGCTGAGAGTTTGGCGTATAGACATTAATAAGATAGAAGTCAGAGAATTCCGCAGTGATCACTCGTCCTTCATCGTCAGCAGAATTCAAGCCAAAACTGACCTGCAATGGTTTTTTCTTCGTGAGGATTGCTGTTCCTGCATATCCCGCTTTTTTGGCATTGTTCCAGATGGCTGTATACTCGGGTAGATTCAGGAGCAGGCCATCGTTGCCAAGCTTGGTTTCTTGGAGACAGAGAATATCTGGCGCATGTGAATCGATAAATGATTCAAATCCATGCGTGAGTGCAGCTCGGAGGCCGTTTACGTTCCATGAGATAAGCTTCATGCGAGGATCACTTGCAGAGTATTATTTATGCTATTCGGTGACCGTTGGTGCTGCACGCCTAAGCCACTGGAGTATCGCAGTGCCGATCTGTTCTTCGGATCGCGCCGCGGCAACGTAGTACTGAATATCCTTCTTTGCAGCTGACTGGTGGTATATTTGTTCAGCCACTGGTCGAGAGATTTCATCAGTTGATGAAGTGATAAGAAGAAGCGATTGTGTATAAGCGGCAGCGGCCTCGGTGACGTTCAAGCTGCTGCTTGGATCGACAAGGATAACGTGGTCGATCGTAGGGTTCCCTGAAGCAGTGATGAGCACGATATTTGCCCCTACCCCCTTGCCGATAAGGTCGATTCTCTCTATTCCACGCTCGCGAAGGGAGAGCATCGCTGTGCGGACATCTTCGGTAAGAGCGTACCAGTCGTCTTCACTTGTGAAATTCCAGTCGCTGCTTCCCCCATGACCCCGTAAGTCGAGCGCCATGATAGAGTACCCCTCACGTTGATGCATCCGGATGACTTTTTCCCACGATGCGGCGTTGCTGCCGTAGTCATGGACGTAAAGAAGTGTGTGCGTGGTGTTGCCAGGATACCAAAGTCCAAGGAGTGAAATTCCATCTGTAGTGATTGCATTCCATTCCACAGGTGTTGGTAGCGGCGTTGCCGTAGGTGGAACAACTGCATTTCGTGTAAAGGGTTTTTCTGAGACCTGTTGAAGAAATGTACAGCTCACTGGAATAAAAATAAGCACAAAGAGGAGAAGGAATAGTAACTTCATGGCTTCCCCTGAGGAGTACGCCTATAAATGCATTGCGGAAAGGAGTAGCTGTTCAACGGTAGGTTTATAAATCCACAGAGGAAAAGAATATCAGGTGATTCATATGGATTCGCACGCAAAGCATTACTTCCTTTATGGCTTAGTCATTCTGATACTTGCATCGCTCGTCATCCTCAATATTCAGGCTGCAAAGATCCAGGGTACATTGCTTGCCATACAAGAGAAGATTGCGGCGCCATCGCCTTCTCCTTCACCAACCCCAGGGCCGGTGGACATGAAAAAGCTCATGGATGATGATGCAGTGAAGGGAAGTCCGGATGCTCCAGTCACGATTGTTGAGTTTAGTGATTTTGAGTGCCCATATTGCCAAAGGTTTTCCACACAGACACTACCCAAGATCGACGAGCAATACATCAAGACTGGAAAAGTCAAGCTCGTGTTCAGGGATTTCCCTCTGACAAGCCACAAGAATGCTCAGAAGGCCGCTGAGGCTGCTGAATGTGCTGGCGACCAGGGTAAGTTTTACGAGATGCACGATGTGCTATTTGGCAAGGGTGTTAAGGGTGGTGTGGATTCATTTAAACAATATGCAGTGGATCTTGGCCTAAACTCTGATTCATTCAATGATTGCCTTGACAGTGGAAAGTACCAGGCTGAAACAAAGAAGGACATGACGGATGGTTCGGCAGCAGGAGTGCGTGGTACGCCAGCATTTTTCGTGAACGGACAGCTTGTGTCAGGTGCCCAGCCTTTCGAGAACTTTGAGCGCATCATTGAACAACAACTTCAGAATAAGTAGTCTACGGATGTTTGTCTCCAAAAGTCATGACTGTAGTGTCGTGAGGACGAAGGTTTGGGGAAGGTCGTTCACTAGCTTTGCTGGACAAGAAAACATGTCAAGGCCATCATCCCTATAGCGGCCAAGCGCAGTCCGTTTCTCTTCTCCGATAAATAGGAGGTAGGCAATCTTCGTCTTTAGAAGGAGTTTTCGTGATGCAGTCATACGGTCCTTGGGTGGTTTTGGGCAGTCGTGCATTGTGATGTACCCTTCCTCTTCATTCTTGATTGAGTGATGGTGGGGATAGAGTCCTGCAATATGCCCATCCTCTCCTGCTGAGAGGAGAATGACATCAAAGTGACCTCCATAGAGGGAGAGTTCATTCGTATACGCCCTGGAAGATTCGGCGTCTTTCCCTGCATGATAAGGGAAGGGATGCAAGTTGTCTTCTGGTAGTTCCTTTTTTGCTATGAGTCCATCAGCGAACACGGACCGGAAGAGCAAGTAATTGTTTGGTTCCTCGTGCGGCATAACGAGTTGCTGGTCGACAAGGAAGAAATGGACTTTTTTAAATGGCAAACTCATGCGAGAAATCCGGTGATAGATATCGCTAACATTTCTTCCGCCGACGACTCCAAAGTTAGCGGTCTTCTGTTTTTTGAGCACTGCAAGGAGCGACTTTGCAATCATGTCTGCCGCTTGTTTATTCAGTTTACTAACGTCTGGCTCTTCTATGATTCTTGTCATTCGAAGCTAGGCATCGAACTGGTTATATAAAAGTTATGAGCAATGATCCTATTTTAATTTTGCACAGTTGATTTTTCTCTAGAGAAGAGTCCACTCGTCAGTATGGCAACGAGGTATATGCCGATGCACACCCCAACGATGATCGCCCAGTCAAGGAGGGATAGTGCAACTGTTCCGAAAAACTTTTGGAGGGGACTGTAGATGACTGCAAACTGTAGGAGTATTGATCCAACAATTGCCATGAGGAGGTATTTGTTTGAGAAGAGAGGCAAGTGATAGCTTTTACGGATGGCAAAGAGGCTGAATAGCTCGATAAGCGTGATTGCGGTAAATCCCATTGTCTGGATATGTGCGATGCGGTCGGGGATGTGACCATACGTGATATATGCCCAGTAATACACTCCAAGTGATCCTAAGGCATAAAGGATTGAAAGGAAGAGGATATGCATCATACCAAGGCGTGTGAGTATTCCTTCCTTGGCCTTCTTTGGAGGACGGTTCATGATGTGGGGTGGATTTGGATCAACGCTGAGCGCGATTGCAGGAAGGCCATCCGTTACGAGGTTAAGCCAAAGAATCATGATGACGTTGAGCGGTAATGGAAGGTTGAGGATAATCGCGCCAAAGATGAAAAAGACCTCGCCGATGTTGCATGAGAGAAGATAGAGCACAAATTTCCTGATGTTTTGGTAGATACCGCGTCCTTCCTCGATCGCGTTTACGATACTCGTGAAGTTGTCATCCTGGAGCACCATCTCGCTTGCTTCTTTTGCAACATCTGTCCCAGTGATTCCCATGGCAACGCCAAGGTCTGCTTTCTTGAGGGCTGGAGCATCATTGACGCCGTCGCCCGTCATTGCAACAACTTCACCGTTTAGTTGTAATAGTTCAACGATCTTGACCTTGTGCTGGGGTTCTACTCTAGCAAAAATGGAGATATCACTGAGTGTTTTCACCTGTTCTTCTGGATGGAGTGCAGCAAAATCGGCCCCATTGATTGAAGCACCCATGATACCGATTTCGTGTGCGATCCCTTCCGCAGTGAGCCGGTTATCTCCCGTGATCATGATAACTCTAATTCCTGCCTCATGGCATCTACGGACAGATTCATGAACTTCTGTATGTGGAGGATCAATCATTCCTTGAAGACCAATGAAAATGAGATCATCCTCTGTCTTTTCTCCTTTCTTGTATGGTTTGTATGCAAATCCAAGGACCCTGAGGGCGTTTCGCGCGTAGTAGTCGTTATGCTGCAGCACCATCTTACGGTGTGTTGCGCGTAGAGGCATGACTTTTCCATGCATTTGGATTCGGTTGCAACAAGCTAGGACACGCTCTGGAGCTCCTTTCATGAAGACGTATGTTTTATCTGTTGACTGGTCCCTGTTGACAGTGCTCATGACTTTTTTTACGGAATCAAACGGGTCTTCCTTGATTCGGACCCATTGATGTTGGAGTTTGCGGTGATCGATCCCGTTTTTTTCCGCGCTGACGAGGAGCGCAGCTTCCGTCGGATCTCCCGTGATTGTCCCTTCCGTTACATTCAGCGTCGCATCATTGCAGAGCGCACCTGCGATGAAGAGAAGTCTTCCTTTCTCGCTGATGTTTCCTTCAATTTCCCCCCGGACGGAGTAACCAACGCCTGTGACAACATGCGACTTACCGTCGACGTATATTCCGCGGACAGTCATGGCGTTTTGGGTGAGCGTTCCAGTCTTATCCGAGCAGATGACTGTCGTCTGCCCGAGCGTCTCGACACTGTGGATTCGTCTGATAAGCGCGTTCCTTTTTGCCATGCGCACAACGCTGATGGAGAGAGATATGGTTACCACGGCTGGAAGTCCTTCGGGAACTGCAGCGACGGCAAGCGCGACTGCAGTCATAAGCCATGCCTCGGCCGCTCCATATCCTTCCTTGATGATACCGATGACAAAGAGCATCGTACAGAGGGCAAGTGTTACGCCTCCGATCCATTTTCCGAGGTTATTGAGTTGCTTTTGCAGCGGTGTTAGGCTATGGTCTTCTGATATCATTGTTGCGATCTTACCAATTTCCGCATTCATTCCGATTGCTGTAACGGCTGCTATGCATTTGCCGCGAGTGACGACAGTTCCTGAGAAGAGCATGTTGCGCTGATCAGCCAGTCCTGATTCTTTGCTTAATCGTTCATCATGCTTCTCGACTGGGACTGATTCTCCGGTAAGCGATGCTTCCGACACGAAGAGCGACGATGCATGGATGATCCGGCAGTCTGCAGAAATCTTTGATCCTTCTTCAAAAAGCACAATATCGCCGGGAACAAGGTTTCGCGAGTCGACGAGCTCGGTCTTTCCGCTTCGTATCACTCTTGTCTTGTGCGATGTGAGCTTCTTGAGTGCATCAATGGCACGTTCAGCATTGTATTCTTGTATGAATCCTAGAAAAGCGTTGAGAATTAGGATAAAGAGAACAACTCCCGCATCGAGGTATTCTCCGACGTAGACGGAAATAATGACGGCGATGATTAAAAGGTAGATGAGAAAGCTACGAAACTGGTTGACAAAGATGATGAAGGGACTTTTCTTTTTTGGGGGTGTGAGCTCATTGTATCCGTACGTCTGATGAAGACGGTCGACATCATCCGCGCTCCGGCCATGTTCGTGCGTAACATTGAGTACATGGAGCACCTGCTCTTTGCTCAGGAGATAGTACTTAGGGACAGTCATTTATAAAGAAAATCCGCATTTGCCCTTAATATATTTATCGTAACCTGGCGTAATCCCAAACGTCAATGTCGTCACCAGATTTCTTTCCGAGTTTTTCCTCAGCTGTTTGTACGATGATTTCGGCAACAATGGACGGTTCGATTCCCCGAAAATCGGTCATCCGTGTTTTTGTAAGCCCGGGATTAACGACGAACACTTTAGTATTAGGTTCCTCGTTCGCAAGAGCTTGAGTAAATCCCCGGACTCCAAACTTTGTGGCTGAATATACTCCTAGTCCCCCATACCCTTGCTTTCCAGCACCGCTTGCGATGTTGATGATCATGCCATGAGCAAGGTAGGGTAGGAATTCACGTGTTGTCTTAATGAGTCCTGTAAGGTTTGTGGCTATTTGATTATCGATTTGCTCACTAGCCTGCTCCCGCAGTGGTTTGCGGACCATTACTCCTGCATTATTGACGAGGATATCGATCCGGCTGAATGTTGCCTTGATCTGCTCGAGGGCCTCGCGAATTGATGAATCGGACCGCACGTCGAGGGCCACCGCTGTCGCATGAAGTGTCGTTGAGAGCTGCAGGGCTTCCTTCCTAGACTGATGATAGCAGATGACAACTCGTGCTCCTCGTTTGCTGAATGCGATTGCAGTTTCTCTTCCGATACCAACGGCACCGCCGGTAATCACGACAACTGCATTGTGGAGTTCCATACTCATCTCAAGTGATGCTGGATATTTATAAGATTCCCTTCTAGAATAAGCTCGTCTTGTGCCAAGACTTCAATAGGGATTGAATTCTACAAAAGTCTTTTATATTCTCGTGCATCATTTCCTGGTATGGCTGAGAAAAATTTTCTTTTGCTCTCGCTCGATGATGAACGCGCACGGAAAGTAGCGAACATAGTGGGAAATGAATCGTGCAAAAAGATACTTGAGTTCCTCACAAAGCATGAGGGTACGGAATCTGAACTGTCAAAGAATCTTGGCATTCCTATGCCGACAGTGCATTATAATCTCCAGCAATTGATGGATGCCGGACTTGTGGTTGCTGATACCTTTCACTATAGTAAGCGCGGCCGGGAAGTGAACCATTACCGTCTTGCGAACAAGTATATCATCATCACTCCGACGAGAGTCTGGGGCATCAAGGAAAAACTGCGCAGCATCCTTCCGGTTGTCGTTATCATTGGTGCAACAGCCGTCTTCATCCACCTCTTCCAGAGTGCTTCCTTCCTTCGTGACGCCTCCACCCCAAACATGCTTGCCTCTCCTGTCATGGAACAGGGTCTTCAGGCGAAGGCGGCTGCGGACACGATCGTCACGCAGACAGGGTCTGCCCCCCTGATTGTAGGGTGGTTCCTTGGCGGTGCAGCACTTGCTTTGGTATTGTACGCGATTTTTTCTCGCGAGAACACTAAGTAGTCACTGAATAAGGTAAGTTCAATACAACAACTGGATTACCGTGCTGCCTCGTAGAGCTCGTTGACTTTATCCCAGTTGATGACGGAAAAAAACGCATTAAGGTATTCGTTTCTTCTATTCTGATACTTGAGATAATATGCGTGTTCCCACACATCGATGGTGAGCAATGGGACGAGCCCTTCGCTTACGGGAGAGTCCTGATTTGGCGTGCTCATGATGAGGAGTTTTCCCTTGGAGAGTACAAGCCATGCCCATCCGCTTCCAAACCGTGAAAGCGCGGCAAGCGTAAATTCCGCTTGGAATTTCTCCATTGATCCCCACGTCGCAATAATGTCGTCCACAATCTTTCCTTTCGGTTTTACGCCTTTCCTAAGAAGTGTCCAGAAGAACGTGTGGTTAGCATGCCCCCCGCCATGGTTTCGGATAGCCATCCTCATGTTCTCAGGAACTTTTGCCAGATTGGATAGCAGTTTTTCGACGGGAATCTTCTCAAGATCTGGATGACCCTGTAATGCATCATTAAGCTTGTCAACATATGCCTGATGGTGCTTATCGTGATGGATCCGCATTGTTTGCTCATCGATAAATGGCTCGAGCGCATTATACTTGTATGGTAGTGGTGGTAATTGATGTGCCATAGAATTCACCTCATCAAATCGTTCGTATTATCACCTGAGGAGGTTGCATACTATTTAAAATTTGTGTAGGCAAGATAAACAAAATGCTTAATCGTTTCTTAGGAGCCAGGTCTGCGGAAATGCTCTCCTGCATAGCTGCATGAACTGCCAAGTTCCTCCTCGATGCGCAGGAGCTGGTTATATTTTGCGAGCCGCTCTCCCCGGCAGGGCGCGCCAGATTTGATCTGTCCGGTCATCAGCCCCACGGCAAGGTCGGCGATAAAAGTGTCAGGTGTCTCGCCGCTCCTGTGGCTTGTCATGACGCCCCATTTTTTCTTTTTCGCAAGCTTTGCTGCAGCGATCGCTTCGGTCACGCTCCCGATCTGGTTGACTTTGAGGAGGAGTGCGTTGCATGATCCCTTTTCAATCGCTTTCTTCATGCGAGAGACGTTCGTGACGAGGAGGTCATCGCCAACAATCTGGACTCGATTCCCGATTCTCTTGGTGAGGAGTGCGAAGTGGTCAAAGTCCTCCTGGGTGAATGGATCCTCGATGGAGACGATGGGAAATTCATCGACGATCTTGAGCCAGTACTGCAGGAGTTCGCCGGCAAAGAGCTGTTTTCCATCGATAGTGTATTTTCCGTCCTTGTAGAATTCGCTCGCGGCAGCGTCAAGCCCGATCATGATCTTGCCGTCATATCCGCACTCGTGAATTGCCTCCATAAGATCGCGGAGAGGCTCGCGCTGGTCATCAACAGAGAGCACGAATCCCCCTTCATCCCCGACATTGGTACTGATGAGCCCATGTTTTTTCTTGATCACGTCTTTGAGATGGTGGTACACTTCTGCTCCCATCCGGAGTGCTTCCGAAAAGCTCGTCGCTCCTACGGGAAGGATCATGTATTCCTGAATGCCTCCCTTGTCGCCCGCGTGCTTCCCGCCATTGATGACGTTAAAGCATGGGACTGGCATCACAAACGTCTTGACTCCAACCTTGTGCGCAATGTACTTGTAGAGGGGTAGTTTTTTTGCTGCTGCTCCAGCGATGCATACAGCCATTGATACTCCAAGAATTGCGTTTGCTCCTAATTTTGATTTGTTTTCTGTTCCATCAAGCTCGAGCATAAGATCGTCGATCATCTTTTGTTTTGTACAGTTGAGCCCTTTAATTTCCGGGGCGATGATTGTAATAATGTTTGTAACTGCTTTTTGAACGCCCTTGCCATCATAACGTTTGTCGCCATCGCGGAGTTCAAGTGCTTCATGCGTTCCCGTGGAGGCTCCACTTGGGACTTGTGACCGGAAGACTCCTTTTTTTGTAATGATATCTACCTCAACTGTGGGATTTCCGCGCGAGTCGAGGATTTCCCGCGCTTTTACATCAAGAATTTCGTGTGCCATAGGGATCAGCATATTCTTACATCGGGACATTTATTAACCTTGTCATCAATACACCTTCAGTCTGTAGTAGATGTGCTTATCGTACGAGCAGATATCCTGGCGGAAATGCTAACCGATATAATCCATATCTGATTTTCTTGCCTTACCTGAAATGGCGAGGCCAAGGTCCTTGCTACGTTTCTGCACTTCCATCTCAACCTGCCTGATTTCCTTCTCAAGCTCCTCAGGACTGATGTCAAGATCAAGTTTCTTTTTGAGGATTTTAAGGATCATCCGCGCTCCCCCAACTCCAAGATACATGGGATGGCCATATGTCTCGGCAAGAATACCTACGCTCGGTATGCGGTAGTGTTCCGAGAGTCCAAGGAGAAGTCCGCTTACACCAATGATCGGCCCGATAACGCCATAGAGTTCCTGGCTCATCTCAGTGCCGCTCGCAAAGGCCTTGATGTGTGCTTGATCGTTTCCAGTGCAGTATAATCGTGGTTTCTTGGGCACTTCTGAGAGCCCAATACCTCCAAGTGTGACGATTTCAATCCCTTTTGATTTTACAAGTAGGGAAAGTAGGTTTTCGCAGAACTGATAACATGAGCGTTCATCGATAGGCTGGACATCTCCTGCGAGCAGAAGAAGATCCCGCTGTTTGAGTGCGATGTGATAGAGAGATATCCTCGGTAGTTCAACAAGATTTTGATCATTGACAAACACACAGTGCGGAAACGAGTGAGAGGTGAATGAGTAGACTATCTGTGCATCAAGCTCCTCAACGAGGAAGTCAACAACCACTTTTCCAACATTTCCGATGCCTGGAAGGCCCGTGAGGAGCAAAGGTTTACGAAACCGAAGGTTCTTGCGATGCTGATGAAGATGCCATTCATTCATACCGAAGTGAATATTCCAGGCGTATATAAGAATACCGTTGAAGCCTGGCGCATGAGAACCTTGGAACAACAACATTTATAAAGCAAGGAAAGCTCCTCAAAGGTTATGGGACGCATTAAGACGAAGATGATCAAGCGGATCACAAAGCAGCTCGGCAGAGAGCACGGAGCCCGTTTTACTGGAAGTTTCCAGGATAACAAGGCAGCTCTTATGGCGGTTGCAGACGTCAGAAGTAAGAAGTTACGAAATGTACTCGCAGGCTCATTGGCTCATCAGGCAAAATTGAAGAAGGACGTGCAGGACTACACGGACTAGGGGGGCGGTAGTATGCCAGAGGCTGACGACAACTCAGTGTATATAGGTAGTAAGCCGTTTATGAACTACGTGACGGCTATTGTGATGCAGTTCACAACGAAGAATGCCAAGGAGGTCCTGGTGAAAGCCCGGGGCAAGTTTATTTCTCGCGCGGTTGATGTGATTGAGGTTGTTACGAAGAAATTCTTAAGTGAGCAAGTGGAAGTAAAGACTATCCACACCGATAGTGAGGGATTCACGAACAAGAAAGGCCGTGATGTCAGTGTTTCCACGATTGAGATCGTACTCACGAAAAAGCCTGGTGTTGAATAGATGCGGACCATCGTTGGAGAAGGAGCTGAGGCTGTTATTCTGCGCAAAGGGAACGTTCTTGAAAAAGTGCGCCAGGAGAAGAAGTACCGACTTCGTGAAATTGATATTCCTTTGAGAAAGTTCCGAACAAGGCGTGAAGCAAAAGTCCTGGAGACGCTCGGAAAGGTTCAATTTCCAGCTCCGCGCCTTCTTGGCATGGATGATACCAAGATGGTTGTGACAATGGAGGAGGTTTCTGGAGAAAAAATCCGAGACATCCTCGAATTAAGGGACTATAGAATGATTTCTGCAGCAATCGGAGAAAGATTGGCTGAGCTTCATAACCTTGGGGTAATTCATGGCGACTTGACGACGTCGAATATGATCCTCACGAAAGATGGTGATATTGCATTCATTGATTTTGGACTCAGTTTTTTCTCAAGGAAGATTGAGGACCGGGCAGTTGATTTGCACTTGCTTCGTACTGCGCTCGAATCAAAACATTACAAAGTCTGGGAAGACTGCTTCAACGGTATCTTGAACAGGTACAAGGGGACAGCTGATCAGGCAGATGCGGTTGTGGCGCGGCTCGAGGAAGTTGAGGCTCGCGGTCGAAATAAGGCAAAATTCTAGTGGTTCACCCAAGGTATCCCGCGGCGCTGAGGGCCTCATCCAGGTCATCATAGAGAATATCGGGTTCATGATTGTCGGGATTTTCTGGAAGTATTTGGGGATTTGCGAGTGCATCCCAGTCCAGAGGTGTGGGGGAAGGGGTAGGTGTCTGACTCAATTCCGTGGAATTGCTGATATTAAGCATTGGTTCATCACGAAAAAACCCACACGAAGTGATGAGAAGTATGAAGAATAATGCGATGAGCAGTCTCATGTCATGACCCCCAGGAGATCCTGCCACAGTTTGCGGACTTCAAGTATCGCCCTTCGTCGCTCGCTGTAGGATGTTGCCAGGCGAAAATTTTCCTTCCTACGTTCTACTTCTGCGATGAAGGTAACGGTATGCTCCTTTGGTATGCGACCGTGTTGATACAGGTCCTGTGCTCGGACCGCAAGTTCATCCATGCGGAAAAGGGTTAGCCTGACAATCTGTGATTTCCATGTATCACATGCGAGGGTGTTGTTTGTACAATTAAATGGTGTTGTATTATGAAGACCGATGACTTGTTTGGCGCATCGAACCCTTTGTTGGCCATAAGGAAATTGCCGGCACTGTGTAAACCGTCCCATGTCTCTCGTGCAATTTTCGATAGCCTTTGATCCTTGCAGGGTGATACACTCCTCAGGGATGTACGCCATGGCAAGATCAGGAACAACATCCGAAGCGTTCAATTCAATTCTACAGGCAATCCGGTCTCCAAGATAGTCCATCGTGCACTTGGCCTCTCTTACGAGAGGTGAAGTGTACTCGCATGCCTTGCGTTCCTCAGGCCATGGTGAGAGAACATTCGGACAGTCGCTGACGAGTGCGCAGGTTCGTTCTTGGTGATTGTCCTCTTGACACTCTCCCCATGATGTACAGGAAAAGGAGTCTTCTGAGCATTCAAGTGCGCACACCACTGGGATGAGGATGATGGCGAGCATCAGCGATGATACGTGCTTCACCGGATTCACCTGCGACTATAAGTAGAATAGAGGTGGAATAGAGCACAGGAGAGGATATATAGGATGATTCCAGTTATAATGATGCTACGCGCGGTAAAGTAGACGGTCTTGACAGTAAGGACTTCCTGCGCAGCTGTCAGCTGTCCAGTCCCTTCGACTTCTTCCATATTCACAACGAATTCGTTTGACGTGATAGGGTTGAGGATGGCATAGGTAATGATGATGATAGCCCATACTGCCGGGAGGACGAATACCTTCCAGCTTGGGTAGAAGAAATTGAAGCGGGGTTTTTTCACGAGATGACTGGATGTTCGCTCCTTAATATAGCTTTGCCTGGAATGGTTGAGAATGAAAGAAAAGAGAGAAAAAAAAGGAACAAAAGTTCCTTTGGTTTATTCAGTTGTGGCAGCAGCTGGATAGCTGATGGTCACTTGTGACAGGCTTGTTCCTTGGACGATTATCTCATCCACGCCTGCAGGTTGTGCCAAGAGCTGTGTCCTGTCAGCTACGACGAGTGACGCGAGTCTGGTGTCATCTCCACTGTATCCTGCTACGAGCAGTGCAGCGTTTCCGCCGGTCTGTTCGAACAGTTTGATGACTCCCTTTCCTGGCTCGAATCCTTCTGCACAGTTTGCCGGGTTGCCCATGAGGGTTGCCGCGACTGCGTTCGCGCATGGTCCGCCGATGACGAGCATGTTTTGTGCCGCGACATTGGTGATTTCATCCGCAAACTTCTGTGCTGTGGCTGGTACAACGACAGTTCCTGTGGTTCCGCCGACTCCGACTCCAGCGAGGCCAGTATCGATGCCCGCGAAGGCGATCTTCATCTGGTTCTCTCCGTTTGGTACCCAGACTTCAGCTTCTGAAGAGTCTTCTGTGTCTCTCCAGATGTACGTTCCAAAGTCTGTCATGAAGTACTCCTTGTCCGCGTCGCTGTCAGAGACTGCTGTCGTGAAGGACGGTCCGATCATGGATATGGTGCTGACGTCTGCTTCGTTCTCTGTGCTATCGTAGCTCATGCGCACCGTTATCATTTCGCCTGCATCGCTCGTGAAGTCCGCTTCGCCAACATCTTGTGTGATGTTCGTCGCGTTCACGAGGTTGTAGCCGCCGATTGGTGCCTGCTTCTGATAGTGTCCACCAGTTGCGTTGTATCCAAGGAATCGTACGAACGCATCATTCTTTGTCATGATGCCTTCGCCAAGTCCTCCCTTGCCAGTGCTGTTCCATGCCTTCATGCTGATCTTTGTTGTGGCACCGCTTGCGAGCAGCTTCACGTAGACGTTCTCCTTAAGGGAGATCTTTCCAACGGTTGAGCTGACGTAGTCGCATGGGTCTCCGCTCATGCCAACAACTGAGCAATCGAACTTCTCATTCGAGCTTGAGTTGCTGTATGAGGTGAACTTCATGATGTAGCTGTAGATGGGCATGCTATTCTCGGCTCCCGTGTTCAGGAGGAAGTACTCATCTTCCATGACAGTCTGGTAACCTGTTGTGGTTGCGTTTCCTGCCCAGATGAGTGGCTTGCTTCCGACCATGAGTCGTCCCTGGTGGCTGCCATCGAAGTCAACCTCGAAGTCCGCGTCTGTGTCGTCCTTTCCTACGAAGCTGACCTTGATGTCGCGTCCGCTTCTGGAGAATTTGATCGCATCGCGGTCATCAGCATCAACTGCATCGCTCAAGCCGACAAAGTCAACCTTGAAGGATCCCCAAACAGGGTCAACCCATGGGTTGTGTGCTTCTTCGCCTGAAGGCAGTTCCCAGTTTCCAGCCTCGATGTAGGTAACGTCAGTTACGTCGTCTCCCTCATACTCATACTCGTTCGGGAATACGGCAACGGTTATCTTATCGATCATGGAGTTGCTGGTTGTGATGGTCACAAGCGTTCCCTCAACGGATTCATCATCAACATCGACTGTTTCGCCGGTGTCAAGGGTGATTTCGTTTCCGCCAACGGATACCTCAACAGCACCTGTTGGTGTTGGGACGGTCTGCAGGAACACTTCCTTGATGTAGACATTTGTGTCATCATCTGTGGTGAGTGTTTCTCCTTCTGACACTGAGTCAGTTTCGCCGTTCACAACGATCGTTGCGGTGTTTGAGTCCGTGTTCGCACCAAGGACCTTGATGGTCACTCCGTTGACAACACGTTCTTCTCCCACGTTCACGATGTCCGTGACGCTCGTTGCCTGCAGTACGACCTTGGTCGTGGAGAGCTCATCTTGATCATTGGAAAGTGTGAATTTCTTTCCGAAGATTTCGATGTCTTCGCCATGCGACAGGTTGATCTGGGCATTCTCGAAGTCGATAACGGTGCTGTACATTGGGCTTGCGCCTGTGCAGCTGCTCGTATCAAGGTAGATCAATGGCGCCTCGCTGTCCTCAAAGTCGGTTGGATTTCCGAATGTGAAGCGCGCGCAGGATCCTATGTTGATCTCCTGTTGGTACTTGTAGTTACCGCTTCCTGTTGCCTTGTCAAGTTCCCCGTCTGCGAGGAGTACTGGCAGGTCGCTGTCGTCCAGGATTGATTCTCCTGTGTTCAGGTAGTCTCCGAGCACAAGCTTCGTTCCGCTTGTCTCTAAGAAGTGTGCACCATCCACCTCAGTAACATCGTCCGTGGTCGTCGTTGGTGTGAAGTACGTTGGAATTGCGCTGACAATGTACGTTGCTCCTGCAACGTCAGATGCGAGCGCCTGTCTTCCAAAGACATACACAGCATTGAACGTCGTTCCGCTGACGAATGGGGACGGGTAGTCTTTCAGGTCCCAAGCCATTGCGCCCATGAGCGTGGCTCCGACCATGACTGAACCCATACCTAAGGCGGCGATGCGTTGTATCGCTTTCCTAATTTTCATCTAAACACCTCCGTGTTTATACTTTGTTGCATAATCATATGCACTACGTAGACCTACAGAACTGGAATGTCCCGCGATCCAACGATTAGGCTACCGTAACAGTTCTGCTTTATAAAACTTTCGCCATACCCCTAGTATGGCACACCTGGACATTGCCAGGAAGGCCTAGATCCACAGAATTCCGCGGAATGAGGCCGTTATCACTGTAAAATAGTATAAAGCAGATAGGGGTTGTGCACGGCAAAACCTCTCTAGTAACCTATGGAAATCAATATATGCTATAAAAAACTATGGATGCGGACGGCAGGGTTCGAACCTGCGCAGGCACTAAGCCACATGGTCCTAAGCCATGCCCGTTTGGCCACTCCGGCACATCCGCATATGTATAGGCATACTATATACATAATAATATGGATGAGTAGTGTGAGATTGATTATATATAGTTTGTTCTTACTGTCGACTACATCAAGGGGATCATCTTGAGAGTGATCTTATCGTTTCAATCGTTCCAATTAATACTAAACAGAAAAATAACTTATGAGCCTGTTAAAATGTAGAAATCAAGTTTTTTGTGCCCAAATACTAGAGATTTCTTCAGGCTAAGAACAAAATCATGGAGGTTACGCAAACCAAAATAGGGGTGATGATTGTTTGGGACTATGCAACACATGCACTATCCCAGAAACCACATTGCGATTTCTTGGCACGATATGACCCAGGTCGTTTCTGTCTAAAGGAATCTAGGGTTTATGAAGATCTCACTCTTGGTTTTCAAGAATGAAAAAGAAGGGTTTCGGGTGGTACTCGAGTTGGTACAGGTTCCCTCACTTCTTACGTTTCCAGTTGTACGTTCGAAGTCTGCTGGAGGATCCAAAACCGCAGCTTGAGCAGGTTTTCTTTTGGATGTGGTACGTGCGTCCTCCGCACCTACGGCAATAGATCATGTTCTTTTTGCCGCTCTTACGTCCCATGCTGGGAGTTCCTTTCGCCATGGTACTTACCTGCTAGGTGAGATGAAGATTATCGTATCCCCGCGGATGAAGACTTGTCCGAGCTTGCGGGATAATTCTCCATTCGCTCGCTCTTCTGCATCATCGAGTACGACGTTGATATGGATGTCAAATGCTCGTAGTAACCCAACAAACTGCTTTCCGTTCTTGAGTTCAACGATGACCTGCTTATCACGCGCCCGATTCAAGGTATCAAGTGGCCGTGATTGACCGAATGATTCTACTTTGTCCATGGTAACAACCTCCAAAAATGAGGATAGAAAGGTTCAAGGGTATTATATAAATCTATCCCTGATAGAGCGCCTGCTTGTGCATTTTGACCGATACTTATGGATTTCAGCTCCACAAGATATTATTAAAGGTTCATTCATAAAATGGGTATGAGGTGAGCATAATGACCAAGAGAGGTTCTAAGTTTGTCTGTATGTATGGAGAACATGGAGAGATGTGCATTGATATTTCGAAGTTGATGTAAATCACAATATTTTTAAACAATGCGGAATTGCTGAATTGAATGGCAAAAGCTCATATTCGTTCAAGGACTTCCCCAACGGGTGGAAGACTTAAAGCATGGAGAAAGAAACGGAAGGCAGAGGTCGGCCATGAACCTATGATGACGGGTCTGGCAGACCGGAAGGCGTTGTCCGTTCGGACGCTTGGGAACAATAGGAAGATACAGTTGATCACGATCAATGTGGCAAATGTGTTTGATCCAAAAACCAAGAAGTCTCATAAGGCAAAGATCGTAACGATCAAGGATAATAAGGCAAACCGTAACTTTGTCAGACGTAACATTATGACAAAGGGAGGCATCATTGAGACTGAGCTTGGACTTGCCCGGATAACTTCTCGGCCAGGCCAGGAAGGTACCGTGAACGCAGTCTTGATCAAGTGATTGCAGAGTTCTAGGTGTTGTGCCATACGCAGGTGGAATGCTATTGTGAAGTATGCGCAAAACTTGAAAATTATAGATTATTACTAATAAGTAGTAAAAAACGTAACATTATTATAGGAGTACCCTTTGGGAAGACAGATGAGAACGAGAACTCGGGGCATAAGCTCAGCGTTGGATTCGTTCTACAGTGCAGTGGATTCCGCCAAACGGACTGAAGCCGTTACTGAAGGGGTAATATATCTGAAAACTCATTATCGGTCAGATGGAAGTCCATACGATTCTGGTCCAAGAAGTTGGGATGTGCTGCAACACTATACACCAAAAGGAGTACCCCGAAGTCAGCCGCTCTATGCAAGGGCAGGTCCTGCTCTAGACTTGGAAACCGCCACAGAGATTGAGACAGTGCTGATGCAGCGTGCGGGAATTCCCGAGAACTTGCGACTCGAGATGCGGCGGATGCGCGCTCATGACTACCTTGTTCAGGAAGGTTTGAGAAATTGGGGGGAATCTGCGACTGATATCAGAATGCTTGATCAGCCAAGTGAGTTGGCTACTGCCCGAGGGATTCTTGACATGCATGCACAGATTCTTGGGAATAGCCGGAATGTCCTCGTCTACACAAGGCCTTCAGGAAATCCAGCTCTGCGGAGGGCCTCCGTGCCAATTCTCCAATTGCAGCCGGACTACGCAGAGGAAGCACGAGTCCTGTACTCAATGTGGTCGAGGATGTTTGAACAGTGTCGTTCGAAGCTGGCAAAATTTGATGGAAAAGTAGCTCGTTCGCTCCAAGACTAGTCATTCTCGACGGTAGACTATGGAAAAAACGATAGATTTATATATTAGTATAGTATATGATTTCGTATACTGATGTATCAAAACAATATATCAGTATTCAGATAAAGGTACAGTTCGGTCATGATAGTCTTTTTATTTTTTTGTGTCCTGAACTGCTAGGAAACGGGTAATCCGTTCACTTCGTTGGTCGAGAACATGATTGCATTGTCGCAGGTCCCGAGCCTGTTATTGGTCGCAGCTGGCATAGTCGCATTGGCATTCATTGCGGCTGAAGTAACTCTTCGCTTGGCGCGGAGGACGCCCTCGCCCCAGCCTGTTAAGCCAAGGCCTAAAGAGCAGCCAGTAAGTAATTGACTGATTGAATTCTACAGATAACACATGAACAGGTTCGTCCAAGTACAGAAGGAAAAGTTACTGTGCTGCAAGTCGTTTAGAGTACCAGGCAAGTAGCAGAGCAATCCATGTGAGAATAAAACAGAGAGCAATGGTGAATCTCGTCCCAAATGTTGGCAACGCATAGAACGCGGAAAAGTATACTCCAACAATGCTGCCAACCGTGGCGATCCCATAAACCGTCCCGGAGGTAAATCCAAGAGTCTCAAAACTTGAAAGGAGCCGCGTTATTGATGGCGACACCATGCTTAATGTGATCATCGGTGGACAAAAGATCAGAAAAACACTCCCCATCGCCCCCCCATACCCTGATGACTTGAGACTGTGAAGGATGACTGGGTAGAGTGCGAGTACAAGGAACAAATTGACGCCTGCAACGGTAAGGATGATGTAGAGCGTCCGCATGGTTGGCCATGTATCAATGATTCTACCCCCGACCGCGTATCCAACTGCGAGTGAGAAGAGGATAATACCAATGAGACTTGCCCACACTGTGATGTCATATCCGAATGTTGGGGCGAGCATCCGGAATCCTGACATCTCGAGAATCATGATAATGCTTCCAACAAGGAATGAGACCACAAGAATGAATCTGCTATGCGTCCGCCCCATACGCTTACAATAGTGCAAGCGATATTTTAATCTTTGGATTCACGAAATCCTCCAGTAATATTAATAAGTGGAATCCTTTTCTGATGGCATCATGAGCATTATCATAAAAAGAAAGGCGGAGACTTCACCGAGGTTTGGCCTTGCTCCCACAGCAAGATCTGTTGAGGAACTCATCAAGTATTCGATCATCAACCTGAATAAGCCAAAAGGTCCAACCAGTCACCAAGTGAGCTATTATGTTCAAAAGATTCTTGGAATCTCAAAAGCGGGCCATTCAGGAACCTTGGACCCTGCAGTTACAGGAGTGCTTCCTGTTGCGACAGGTCGCGCGACACGTATTGTGCAGGCACTCCTCCCGCTTGGAAAAGAGTATGTCTGCATTATGCATATCCATCGGGAGCTCGATCCTGGACTCGTGCGACAGACGATGCTCTCGTTCATTGGCACAATGTCCCAGTTGCCTCCTGTTAAATCAGCGGTGAAGCGGGAGTGGCGCGAACGGGAAATTTATGAGCTCGAAATCATGGAGATTGAAGGTCAAGATGTGCTGTTCCGTGTCCGTTGCGAGGCAGGAACCTATATCAGAAAACTCTGCCATGACATCGGTCTAAGGTTAGGGGTCGGTGCACACATGGCCGAACTCATTCGGACAAAGGTTGGACCTTTCACGTATGAATCCATGGTAACACTTCAGGACGTTCGGGATGCGTTGTGGTATTACAAGGAAGAAGGCAAGGATAAATGGATCCGACAAGTGCTGCATCCTATCGAGACTGCCATCGAGGCAATGCCAAAGGTCTGGATTCTTGATTCTGCTGTGGACGCGGTCTGTCATGGCGCGCTACTCAAGGTTCCTGGAATCGCAAAGTTTGATGATACAGTCTCACCGGATGCGACTGTCGCGATCATGTCTCTCAAGGACGAGCTTGTTGCGCTTGGCACAGCAGTCATGAGCGCAAGGGAAATTTCCAAAACCGAACACGGTATTGCTGTGAAGACCCATAAAGTATTCATGGAGCCTGGAACATATCCACGGATTGAGAACGCGGTATAATCCTCGAGTATACTCCTGTAGTTCTCATAAGCGTATCTCAACATGGTGGATTGTGGAAAGTAGGTCCATAGGTCGTCAATGACAACTTTTTTAAAGACGTGCGCATCCCAGCAGACAATAAGGGCCTGTGGTCTAGCGGCTATGACGTCTCGTTGACGAGTCTCTCAAAATCGAGGAGGTCCCCGGTTCGAATCCGGGCGGGCCCATTCTTCTACACTATCTTCGCAATACCTGTTTGTGTTCATACATGTGCTTGCGATTGGGATTCGAACCGTCGGTTCGTGCTCAAAAACGCTTCGCGTTTTTGGCAACTCCTCACTTTGTTCGGAGTAATCCGTGCGGGCCCATCGAGCGTGGCGAGAGGGGAACGCACGGGCTTAGCGGGAGCGCACGCGAACCGCTATTGTCCGTGCGGGCCCATCGAGCGTGGCGAGAGGGGAACACATCGTACCAGCAATCTCTGATTGGTGCTTGGCGTACTCTTTTTTTTCGCTCGTATTCGCGAGTGTAAAGAAAATTCTTATAAACTTGAGTGTATCGGTGGAATATCTTCATGGAAAAAACGCACACGATCAAGATAATGTTTATTCTGTTGTTCGCGCTTGTGCTCTATATCACGTTCCTGATTATTAAGCCTTTTCTCACAGGCATCGTTGCAGGCTTGATCCTGTCGTACATGTTCTACCCAGTCTACCAATTGATCTTCCGCTTCACGAAGATGGAGCGGCTCTCTGCTGTGATAGTGTGCATTCTTGTTCTCTGCGTGATTCTTTTTCCGTTCCTTATTATCGGTGCTGCGATGGTGAATGAGGCACAGGATTTGGTGCGGCTCAGCCAGGGGATTGACATCACAGCGACAGCCTGCGTAGATTCTGATGAGCTCTTGTGCCAGGGGATTTCTTGGCTGCATAGAGCATCTTCCGATCCTTTTTATGCCAATGTAATCGAGACTGGAATTCATAATGGTGTCACTTTTTTTGTGAGCATGGTGAAAGGTTTTGTCACATCGCTCCCCAGCGTCATTGCGCAGGTCTTCATCGCGGTTTTCATCTGCTTTTACATGGTCAAGGATGGACAAAATATTATTCAGTATATTGAGGAAATGATACCGCTCAAGCCCGACAACCGAAAGAGTATCGCCCGGCAGGTGAATAATACTATTAAGGGTGTGCTGTATGGCCAGGTCATCTTGGG
Source organism: uncultured Methanosarcinales archaeon (assembly GCA_964455675.1). Classification (GTDB taxonomy): domain Archaea; phylum Nanobdellota; class Nanobdellia; order Woesearchaeales; family CAYVYK01; genus CAYVYK01. The sequence goes on along the minus strand of CAYVYK010000006.1, from coordinate 56,759 downwards.
ATTCATCCAAGGGATACTAGCCGTGATTGGGTATTACCTGTTTGGTATTCCGTCGCCTCTGACGCTTGGATTGCTTACACTTGTTGCCTCATTTATTCCTGTTTTTGGAACCGCAGTGATTTGGCTTCCCGCTGGGCTCATTAAGATCTTTGAATCAGCCCACATTGGTGATACAACAGGTATGTATCTCGGGATTGGACTTCTTGCATGGGGCGTCTTGATCGTTGGGTCAAGTGATAACCTTCTTCGACCAAAGATCGTTGGCCAAAAAGCGAGGATTCACCCTGTGCTTGTCATTCTCGGAGTGTTTGGTGGACTTGCGCTTTTTGGAATGATTGGACTTATTCTTGGCCCGATTCTTCTGGCAATATTTGCAGAATTCGCGCGGATATACATGCAGGAGCGCGAAACCTTCCGTGCCTAGCGCACGGTCACGAGCTCACATTCAGTATCCACTTCGATGAAATGATGGGTAGCACCATCAAAGTAAGACCTGCAACGGTTGGTGAGGTCATCGTCCGACGGGATTCGTGGGGAATGCACCATATCGCACGACCAATCCTCAACGATACGCTCGTTGAGGCACGGTGCGGCAGCAAGGTCAAGGCCATGGAGCTTCTTTGATACACAGCTTCTGATGCATCGCTGAACAGCGAGTTCTTCAAGGCTCTGGGCTTTAATGGTAATTCCTTGTCCAGGATCCACATCGAGAGGATCCTCAAGTTCTTGATTATATCCGGGCTCTTCTGGATCAGGCGTCGCATTAAGTCGATCTCCGCTGATGAGTAAGACGTCCGAATCGTTTATTTGGATGTTTGATATACATGATATGAGGAAGACAAGTAAGACAGGTATTAGGAGGCGCATGTGCCGGTCTGTGGTGACACTGATTTTTATAGCCTTCGATCGTCTTCTCAAGTACATAAAAGTTTAAATAAATGGAAGACAGAAAAACGCCCGGAGGGGGACTATAATCGCCCAGAATGTGTTCGATTCTTTAGACTACTTGGAACCAAGATGCCCGAATTGTAAGTCAGTGCTTGACTACGGCGTAAACACGTTGTATGATGACAATCTCAGGCAGCATGTGTGCTTAAGCTGCCGCTCGCCGCTCCCGTGAGGATTCTGGAACGCACATGTTTATAAAGGGCAGTTGTAACCCCTTGTAAGTAGTATGAACATACGTACACCGTTCACTCCTGATGAAACAAATGAGGCTCTTCTTCGCCATGCGCTAGAGGCAGGGATGCTCCCAAATCATGCTGCACGAAGGGCGCGTATGGCCGTGAATATTGGTGGGGAAAGGGTCCTGCAAAATATTGCGCAATCACTCTCCCTCGCAGAACAAGTGAGGGTAAATGCGTTTCGGATGTTTGCTCCGCAAACGATGGATCCACCGAGGTACTTTCTCGCCGAGGGTGCATATGGCAAAGGTGCATGCTCCCTCTGCATGCAGGACGAACCCTCGTACGGTTTTATTCTGATGCTACGTAATACCGATGACCGTATGCCAACACTTCTCGTGACACATGAGTACTGTTTGCAGACAGCAACGAACATCTTTCACAATGATCATGTTCAGTCGGTTCAGCGCAAGCTCGAACGGGCAAAAGCAGACTATTATCAAGCTCAAGAGTGTCCTACAGAATTTAAGGGTACACTCTCCGAGAAATTGAAGATTAGCGATATCCCGACGGATATCCAGGATCGGCTCTTGCGGTGTTACGTGTCGATGTCTACTCCAAACAAAGCTGAAGGAGTTGAATCTGAAGAAGGACGTAACAATCGTCTGAGAAACGTGCTTCAGGCTATTATGGCAGACCCACTTAATGGTAGTTTTGGAACATTAGTGGAATCGATAAGGACGACGTCCGGAACAGAATTGTTTCGGGAGAGGCTTCGACAGCTCAATCTGCTGAATGATGACAGCGCAGAGGTGCTGCACGATCCGACGAAGAATCCTGCAAAAACCGTGTTTTATCACCGCCTTGCATTCCCAAAGAGTATAATGGAAGCCATGGGATATGCACGTGATTTTGAGCATTTCTGTGGTGAGGGTGTAATCATGGACGGAGGAGAAGCGCGGGAAATTGCACTCCGAGTTCTGCAAAGTGGAACGGTTAACAATATCACTGGTCTTGACGAGATCGCGCTGCGGATTGCGCTTGCTGATCCCTCAGGCCTCCGGATAGGGATGAACAATCGCGCGCTGCTGGAAATCGACAGATATCTCGGACGTAATATTCTCGAAGAAGCATGCGATGTACTTGTTCCGATGTACCGACGCGATAGACGTGAGTGGGATGACTCCTTTCGATGGAGGAAGAGGTCATCAGGATTATTGCTGTCAGATAGGGATTACCAGACAGTTGACGACTTGCTGACGATAGGAGAGATCGAACCTGGTGATACGTCGGATAATTATGCGAGGGTTGTAAACACCGTAACTCGGCGTCTGTCAGTCGTTGAGTTCCGGGAACAGATCTGCCATGATCTTGCTGTTGCATACCTCAAGGCGGTATATGCAGTAGAGGAGTCAAAGCCAGATGTGAACCATCAAGACTATGAGCTATGCACGCACTTGCATAGGCATCAAGCGACAGCACGATTGATGAGGAGGTTATACCCGAATATGGATGATATGGGGAAAATATCGGACGGGATTGCTCATGATTTTGCAAAACGCCTTGGAAGCAGATATCCAGAGATTGTGCAGTCGATGAAGTACCATCTCGTTCCTTCGAGGAAATCTTTCTTAAGTAAGATCACTGCAGAGTATCAACGCAAGATCGAATGAGTACGCCATTTGTCTTCGTAAGACGTGCACTCCATGGAATTTTCTGATACAAAAACAGAATCAAGGTCTCTAGTGTAATCAAAAGTCACATGCGTTCCGGAGCGCTCATGCCGAGCAGGTGAAGACCGTTCTGGAGCACGGTGCGTATAGCCATGATGAGAGTGATCCGCGCGGACTGTATGTTGGCATCTGGAGATAGCACGGGATGTTTGTGGTAATAATTGTTAAATGATTGGCAAAGTTCGAGTAGATAATGTGCGATGGATGAAGGCCGGTACTGCCGAGCTGCATCATCGACTACCGAGGGGAATCGTGAGAGCAGGAGCAGGAGTTGTTTTTCTTCCTCTGTCGTGAGGCGGTCGCCGTGAATTTCGGAAGGCCACGTATGGATTTTTCCCTTGGCGAGGATGGAACTGATCCTTGAGTGCGCATACTGGACGTATGGTCCTGTTTCTCCCTCGAATGATATTGCTTCTTTAGGATTATAAAGGATGTCTCGTACAGGATCATGTTTGAGGATGAAGAACCGAATGGCCCCAAGCCCTATCTGGTCCGCCCGCAAGCTAATTTCTTCTTGATGGAGTGAGTCGTCACGTTTGATAATTTCTTCTTTTGCAAGTGTTATCATGGTGTCCATGAGATCGTCGGCATCGACGACTGTTCCCTCTCGTGACTTCATCTTTCCCTCGGGCAGGTTGACCATGCCGTAGCTGAGATGATAGGATTTTTTCCCGTAGGGATATCCGAGTTTTCCAAGCGCAGCGAAGAGCACAGTGAAGTGATAGTTCTGCTCATTGCCCACAACGTAGATACTTGTATCGACGTGGTAGTCCTCAAATTTTTTCTTCGCAAGGTAAAGGTCCTGTGTGATGTACACGCTTGTTCCGTCGGCGCGCAGGAGTACTTTCTCGCCGACACCCTCAAGATCGATGACGATGTTCTGGTTGTCGTCGCGTCGTGCAATCCCTTTCAAGAGTGCTTCCTGCACCATCTGTTTTCCTGCTTCGTAAATCTCGCTCTCATAGTACACGTGATCAAAGCTGATATTCATCCGCTGATATGTTGCCTCAAAGCCCATAAGGACCCATTCGCGCATCTCTTTCCAGAGTTCTCGCACCTCTGTATCACCAGCTTCCCACTTACGGAGTATTTCCTGTGCCTCAGATTCAAGTGCGGGATTCTCGGCTGCGTTCTTTGCAAATAGCACGTAGAAATCACCGACGAAGTGGTCGCCCTTCGTATTCGTGGAGTCTGGCGTATCTCCCTTACCCCATCGCTCATACGCAAGCATTGCTTTGCAGATATGGACTCCACGATCATTGATGAGGTTGACACCGACGACGGTATGGCCGCAGAATGATAGGATGCGCCGGATGGAGTCCCCAAGCATATTATTGCGGATGTGCCCAAGATGCATGGGTTTATTCGTGTTGGGTGCAGAGTACTCGATCATGACACGGATCGGAGTGATGCCTTGGGGTTTCCCGTATGTTGTGCCGGAATTCTTGACTAAGGTAAGAATGGAATTTGCCAAGTACCCTTTATTTACGAAAAAATTGATATACGCTCCGGTAGCTTTCATGTGATCGATGAAGGGGGCGGACGGAAGTTCCTTTGCAAGTCGTGCTGCAATAGCTGCCGGATTTTCCCGTTCCCTTCGCGCAAGGGCGAAGCATGGAAACGCATAATCGCCTAGTGCAGTATCGGGAGGTATTTCGAGCGTAATGGTATCAAGGCCAGTATGCTCTATGAGGAATTTGATGATGTGCTCCTTAAGATCATCCATGGTATGGCGGGCGCCGGTGAAGTTAATAAAAGTTGTGGCATTTGCGATACCGGCAAATCACGCAACATTTAAGAACTTGAATTACTGAGAATGGGTAATGCGCATCACGAATACTCAGCGTCTGATGCTCTTCACGCTTGGAAGATGGTTTGAGGCGGCGGAAAGGCATCTTTCAGGCAAGCCTTTAGAGATCGCAGTGTCGAAGAGCACGTATATTGACTTTCTGCTTCGGATTAATTTGGCAGGAAAACAGCGCCGGGCGCTCTACAAGAACCTTCAGGTTCTCGAGAGACGCAAATGGATAAGGTATGAGCATAGGGAGCTCCTTTTAACACCCCAGGGATTGAAAGTCTATCAGACACAAAATGATTCTCTATCGCCGTACCTAAATATTATTTCAAGCCTTACAGAGCATCAGGTCGCGAAAAATACGAAGCGACTGCAGACAATTCTTCGCTAGGTGAGGAACGATTTTGCAGAAAGTACTTGCTATTGAGAAGTGTCATCTTTACTCTGGATATGCTCCACATAGTAATCGATAATGACTTGCACGAAGCGGAGGAGTATTTCGACAGCCGCAAGGAATAGCAGGTAGATGATGATCCGATCCGCCATCGCGATGTATCCCTTGAACTGCGCGATCATCGTCGACCAGGTAACGATGCTCGTGTCGGAAATGTATACGCACAAGAGGAGATAGGGAACCATGGACGCCAGTTCATTCGAGAGTGTTTCATTGTAGTATGCAGTTGCTCGTATCGCTCCGACGACTGCCATGCTGACAAGGATAATTTGGTCAAGAGGGTCAATGGACACAAGGGAAAGTAGGATAATGATGACGAGCGCCCAGAAAGCTACGATGATGGGAGTCGCGATGAGGTATTCTACGATGTAGAGTATTGATCGGAAGATGTAGTTTTTTTGCGAGTACATTTCGCCAAGGGTGTATTTTCTTTCGATAATGTCCCGCTTCCCAAGGTAGTGATAGAATTTATAGACAAAAATTGCGTATGCGGTGATCGCAAAGAGAAGCAGCAGTACTGGTCGTAAATCCTCCCAGAGTGTGGCGACGTTGAGTGCCTGGAGGGAACTGAAGTGTTGAAGGTGCGGACCGTTCGGGTCAACCATAAAGCGGTCCCGGGTTCTGTCCTATTTAAAGATTCTCAGGGCGCTCGAAACGCAACCTTTTTAAATGCCCTGAATCCTCTCAAGGTTATGAAAGGACTTATCATGAGTTTTCGACGTGGCATGCACCGCCAGAATATGAATCAGATGATTATCCTCCCTGACGGATCTGATTCCGCAGAAAAGGCAAAAAAGTACGTGGGAAAGACAGTTGTCTGGAAGAGCCCAAAGCAGAAGGAGCTCGTTGGCAAAGTGAGTGGTGTTCATGGCGGAAAGGGAGCTGTTCGCGCAATATTCCCAATCGGGCTTCCGGGACAGTCACTTACCGAGTATGTTGAGTTCAGGGACTAGGGGTTTGGAATTCTAACACGAATATAGATCACATGAGTTAGCGGTAGCTTCGAATGTCAAGTGGCTTTCCGTCGACAAATAGTGTTGGATTCTTGAACACGAGGTCATAGTGGACTGGAGCGTAGATGGTTCCTCCAAACCAGTCGTTGCTGCCGATCGCAACGTGCGCTGTCCCAAGCGTTTTCTCATTGATGATGGTAGGTCCAAGGAATGACGCTCCAGGATTGATGCCGATGCCAAATTCTCCTATTCGCATGACACTTGTTTTATTGTCAGTCTTTTCCTGCGCTTTTGCGAGGCGCTGCTTGAGGAGCGACGCTTCATTTCCACCTGTGATACTTGTGATTTCTCCTTTCTCAACGGTGATTCTGATGGGGGTTTTCACAAGGAGCGTGTCGCCTCCGATCTTCGCGCTGCCATCGATCACGACAACGCCTTCCACCCTAATGCCGCGCGGCGCGATGTAGACTTCCCCTGCGGGCAAGTTCCCGCTGTACTCCGAGTAGTGCCCGGTGTTCGGAAGTGATGTCTGTCCTTGGATGTTGATTCGTAGGTCCGTTCCTTTGTCGGTGATGACGGAAATCTCACTTCCAAAGTCAAGCACCTCTTTGATCTGCCGCCCAAGGGCAATCATGCGGGTATAGTCAATATCAATACTTCGGAGGAATGGTATCCATTTCTCGGTTGGAAGGTTGGCAAGGCCCGTCGTCGAAGAGAACCGGTGATGGTGCTGCTTTGCGAATGCTCGGAATCCTCGTTCGAATCCAAGGAACGTTAACCTGCCTGAGAATGCGAGGGATAGTGCGCTGTTTTCCGGAAGGTTTCGGACGATATGCTGAATTTCGGTTGGTTGGTAGGGGTCTTGCTCGAGAACGATGAGTTTATGGAGGAGATTGAGTCGCTTTGCCGCCAGGAGATAGCATCCGGTCATGATGGGAGCGATGCGGTGTTCTGCGGATCCAAGATCACCGATTATCAGAAGTTCTCGTCGTCCGATTTCAAGGCAGTCCTGAAGGATGTTCTTGAAGCATGGGTAACTGACATTGACTAGTCCGAAGAGATTTTCCTCTTTAAGCCAACGAACAAACTCCTCTGGTGTCATGCGATTGACTATTCTGCGTTTTCAGGAGTTTCACTGACCGCTTTGGTCTGTGATGATTTGTAGATGCTCGCAAAGCTTGGCGTCACAACGACCCAGTCTTCGCCGAATCCTGCGATCTCTCCCTCAATGGCATCGCAGGTTTTCTTGAGCTTGTTCACTGCGCGTTTCAGTTCCACAAGATCAGAATCCTTGAGTGGCTTGATGTTGATAAGGACTATCGTGTTGCCTTCACGAAGGCAGTCGAGGATTGGCTTGACATCTTCAAATGTCTGGAGCACAAATGGCCGTACGATGACTTTGGACTTTGCCATTTCTGACGCGGCGTCGAGTTCAACGTATCCTTCCTGGTCTTCTGGCAGTTCATTGTCGTCTTTCGTGAGCTTGTCCCTTAGTCCCGCAAAGAATTTCCTCATGGTTAACATCCTCCCTAATAATTCATTATCATTATAAAGTGGGTTCAAGTAGAGAATCCCACTATATAAAGTTTCTGTTTTAAGTTCGCAGAGGAGAATCTCCTACATCCGAGCCCTAGCCGCGGTAGTCCATAAATTCAACGTTTTGGGGGACTTCGAATAATGAGAGGGAAACATTAACATCGCGCCTGCAGTCTGGATTCTGGGCGCCTTTCTCGATATCAAAAGGAGAAAGAAGACCTGGGAATCGCTCCTTTTCCTTGTTTGTAAAGTCAAATACGTCCGCGTAATAGAATTTTGTTCCGTTCGTATGCATCTTCTGCCAGTGATAGATGTTTTTTCCAATGTAGAGCGTGATATAATGCGTTTCAAGATCATAGAGTTCTACTCGCATCTGGTTAAATCCTGCGAAGTAGATGTCCATGTTCATCCCCTGCCTTGTGACTTGGCAGAATCCCGATTGGAGTTTCCTTGGATCCACAGGTTCCGTGGGTGTCTCAGGTGTTGGTGTGGGTGTCATGGGTTCGGTATCATTTGTTAGGATCATGGTATCGTTCGTCCGGAGAGTCTCATTCTTGCCAACAAGGGCATCAAGAACGGGGTCTGATGGGAGATAAAATGAGAGATACCACACAAATGATAATGTTGTAAGGACGAGAAGCACGATGAAAATGGTGCGGAGCGCCGACTCAAGTTCCATGCCTTGGATCAGAGTACCTAGCCTATATTAAGATTGCGCGGCAGAAGAGTGGACGATCCAAGGGATCATGCGGAAATAATGCACAGGATGCTACGAATAAAGGATGCTACGTAGATAAGCCCATCTGCTCAAGGATTTTTTCGCTTGAGAATGGTTCGAGGTCTTGGTACTCCTGTCCTGTTCCAAGATATGAAATGGGCTTCTTCGTGATATAGGATACGGAAATTGCGGCTCCGCCTTTTTCGTCGACGTCCGCTTTGGAGAGGATGATTTGGTCGATGCCAACTGCTTCATCAAACTGGCGTGCTTGTTCCACACAGTCATTCCCAGTGATGCTCTCTCCGATGAATATTTTCATGTCGGGTTTCGCGATTCGAATGATTTTGCGGAGCTCTTCCATGAGATTGACGTTGCTGTGGAGCCTTCCTGCGGTATCGATCAGCACGGCATCGATGTTTTTCGACGTCGCATGCTTGATCGCGTCAAACACGACCGCTGCAGGATCGCTTCCGTACTGGTGCTTGATTACTCGTACCCCGAGTTTTTCTCCATGATAATCGAGTTGGTCGATTGCCGCTGCCCTGAATGTGTCTCCTGCGGCAAGAACGCATGAGAGGTTGTTGTCCTGGAGGAGTTTTGCGACTTTGGCAATGGTTGTAGTTTTTCCGCTCCCATTGATGCCGATGAAGCAGATGACGTAAGGTTTGTCTTTTTTTGCCCGGATGGCTTTGATGATATCAACATGCGTTTTAGGGAATAATTCTTCGATCGACTGCCGTAGGTGTTCTGTGATGACATCCTCGATCTTTCCGCGACGTATCGGTACGTCGACAATGTCACGTTTGAGATCATTCTTGATTTTCTCGATAACGTCAACCGCGACGTTGTTCTCAAGGAGTGCGATCTCAAGGTCCCAGAATATGGCATCAAATTGCGTTGCTGATATTTTTTTTGCGAGGACTTTTTCTGTGAGTCGAGAGAAGAATCCTTTGGATTCAGCAGGTTTCTCGACAGATTCCTCATTCGTAACAGCTTCCTGGATAGTGGGCTGTGGAACAGTCTCTGCGGGTGGAGTAGGCTCTTCGTGCCTTGGCTGGGTATGATCGGCTTTGTGATGTGGTGGAGATTCTTGTAGAGAAGATTCCTGTAGTGAAGATTCTTTTAGTGGAGATTTCTCCGATTCCGGTTTTGGCACCGCCTGTATTTGCGGTTTTAGCCGAGGAGAATCATGTCTCGTCTTACTGCGGTCTTGTTCAGTAGGAAGTGCTTTTGGGGATGCTTTTGATGGTATAGCCTTTGGGGGTAACGTTTCGCGTATGGCCTCTTCTGGTTTCTCCTGCAAAGGTTCAAGGGTTTCCTCACGTGGTGGCGTGCCGCTCTTTTCTTCCGTGAATCGCTCCTTGAGACGCGAGAAAAATCCTTTTGCCTCAGAGGGTTTTGCACTCTGTTCTGGCGCTCTCTCCGCGACTTGCTCTTCTTCTTTGAGCTGAACGGAGTGTTTCTCATTAGGTATTTTGTTTTCCGGTTTTTTTTTCGTTTCTTCAGGTATTTTTTTTTCTTGTTTCGTCGGCAAAGACGGTGCTGGTTCTTTAGGAATTTCGATTTCTTCGTCTTTTGTCTCCGTCTCGACTTTCTTGCTAACGCTTGATATTGCTTGCTTAAGTTTCTCCTTGAGAAATTTGAACATGCTGATCACTCTTCGATGCCGAGCGCATTCACGAGGAATGCGTGCACCTTGTGGGCTTCTTTGATCATTCCTTGAAGGTTTTTGTGGAGTTGGCCTTGGAGTTCCTGCATCGCGGCTTTTTGCTCCGTGACCATGGCGTGCACTTCCTCCGCTTTTTTCTTCGTGAATGTCTTTGACCCGATCGCAACGAGCAGCTCGTCTGTTTGTTCCAGCGTTGCCGGTAGGAACATTCCATTGGCGATCGGTACGAATGCGCGTGACCCTTTCTTGAGCGTGTGGAGTTCTTCAAATGCGTGTTCCACTTTCACAAGTTCCTGGATTTGTGAGTCGACCATTTGTATTTGGCCTTGAAGTTCCCGCATCTCGTTTTCGAGATTTTGGAGAATGAAGTATTTCTTCTTGATTTCCTCTTCGTTTGGTTCTGCCATAGTAGCAAGATAGCAGCGCTTCCTTTAATAAGGTTTCTTAATACATGGATAGGAATCAATCGTCAGTAATCGGGGTCTGGAAGGTTCCGTGAAAGATTCTGCGGCAGATAGAGTGTATTGACACAAAGGTACGCACGCCGGTCAGGTCGTCGCAATCTTGGTTTCCTGCTCAGTATGTGCTTGCATTCCTTTGAGAAAAATCGTGATTTCAGCGAATGGCTTGTCTTGCTGGAGTTCCACTTTTTGCTGGTGGGAAAGGTGGAGCAATGGGATGAATGTGTAGATCTTGTCTCGTTTTGTCTCGCCAGGGATCAGCATGCTGAACGTGAGTTGCTGTCCTTGGTTTTTTTCAAAGTGCGTCGTGATCGTGTCGTAGAGGTTCTTGATAATGAGGGATATCTGTACCGATTGTTCGGGGACTTCATGATGATAGCTCGGAATGGAGTTCATGATGCGTCGTTTTTTTACTTCGAGAGCACGTTCGAGAGCATTCACGAGATCGTAGATGGACACTTTTCTCTGGCGTGGTTGTGGGGTGCGCGGGATGAGCGGTTGTCCCTCCCAGGGCGCTGCCCCGGGTTTTGTTTTTTGTGACTGTTCAAGTTCATCGTAGAATTCTTCTTCTGTCATGGTTTCCCCGGCGATGAGCCTGTCAAGCTCCTCAAGGTCCGCGCCGATGAGCCGGACTGACTTTAGCCTGAGGAGTACTGCTGCCGCAAGCACCATCTTTCCGGTTATGCGAAAGTCAAGTTGCTGGAGTTTGTTTATGACATCGAGGAATTTTCCTGCAAGGATGGAGATGTCAATGTCCCAGGGGTCCATCTTTTCCGTTCTGACGAGTTCCATCAGGGTCTGTTTCCAGGTGATCTCCTCTTCCGAGAAGATGAATGTCATGAATCCTTCGTTATCCATACGAGGGTGAGAATGTGCCTGACGCTATTTAAAACTTTGGATGGATGTATACATTTTGTATACTAGAATATAAAAACGTGCCCGTTCATCGCCTCAGCAAAATGTACCGGTTTATCCGACGTAGCTCAGGGCTTTTTTATCCCTCTGTTCTTCGGCGATACGGCCCTGTTCAAGGATTGTCTTGACTTTCTCTTCAAACTTCTTCGCTTGTTCAAGGAGCGGCTGTGTCTCGACGTGTAGTCCGAGGTATTTATCGAGCGCATTGATGATGTTTGCGGCAGCTTTGCTGTCAGGCAGTTGCGAATGAGTTTCGGCGAAGATGCATGTTATTGGGATTTCTGACTTGAGGAGGAGAGCGCTTGTTACTCCGACGATGATGCCCTCGTCAAGCGCTTGCAAACCGTGCTGTTTCAAGGTTTTAGAGGTCTTTTCTTCGCTTGCATAGTAGAGCGTTCGCGCTGCCGATGCATCGGGACTACCGACTCCCTCAAGGCTGATAATCTCGGACGCCTTCACTTTGACTGCGATTTTGGTGATGAGATCCGCTGCTTTCCATTCTATGCCAGGTGCTGCAGAGATTGAGTGCACAATGACGAGATTGTATTCCTTGTTGTAGAAAATCCCGACGGGGCTGATGAGTTTCCCTCCGTGGATGGCAATCGTTGATGGAAGGTCTTCAAAGAAATATTGCCCGACCTTCCGGCATTTGAGATGCTCAATGAGGAATTCTGTCGCGATTGTTCCGACGAGCCCAAATCCAGGAAAGCCGCTGACGATTCGGCAGTTCTGAATGCGTTCTGAGAGTGAAACGGTTAAGCTTTCCATCTGATCACCGCAATTTTTGCAAGTGCGTTGATATATAAAAGTTGTTAAGGAAGCAAGAATTCTGCAGGAATTTCCTAAAGTCCCTGCGCAAGGCTTATTAAAGCGCTTTCGACCCTACTGGGCATGCCCTCCCCCACCGACCACGTCTGGATGCTCAAGGCAATTGGTGAGCTTCCGTTTTCTGTTGGTAAAAGGTTATTGTTCGATATCCTCCGGGGTGATGCTAGCGAATCTGTAAGAAAGCACGCCTTTCAGCGCCTGCAGTCGTTTGGTGCACTTGCGTATGATGAGCGTGAGCTCGATGCGCTCCTTGACCGCCTGCTCTTGAATGGTATGATTGAGTCAGTGCCCCTGCCGTCAAATCGTTTCGTGAAGGTGCTGAAGATCACTGAACGCGGTCGCGCTGAGATCACGTCTCCCACATTGCATGAAAAAAAGGCTTCCCTTACGTACACTTTGTGTAGCCCGGTGATTACCGATGAGGATCACCGGATTTTTTCCGCACTGGATTTTTTTCTTGGTTCGTATGATGACGCCCAAAAAAAAGCGATCATCTCGCCTGCCAAGTCGATTCTCTGTATCGCAGGTGCAGGATCCGGAAAGACAACGGTCCTCACAAAGCGCATCGAATACCTTGCGACATACAAGTCTGTTCCTCCTGACAGGATTCTCGCGGTAACTTTTACCAGAAAAGCTCGAGAGGAAATGATGTCACGGTTGAAGAACTTGCCCGTCCACGTGGAGACGTTTAATTCGTTTTGCGAGAAGATCCTCAAGAGGTATGGAAGTCGTATCTACGAACGATCAGTCCGAGTCATCAGTGCAAGGGAAAAAATGCAGCTTCTCCTGGCGGCGTTGGCAAGGCATGGATTGACGATGGAACAGGCGCTTGATGTCTACTTCTCTTCAATCCAGCGTCGGCAGAAAACCGATGAAGTGCTTGCTTGGACCCTGCTTCACGACTGTTTTTTCATCCTTGATTATTTCAAGGCAAGGAACGAGCCGCTCGATGATTTTTCTCGTGGCGCTCCAAAGGATGAGGCGGCTCGCGCAAAGGCTATCTTTGACATCTGCATAGACATGGATGAGCGGATGAAAGTATCCGGCCTTCGTGATTACACCGACCAGATCATGGACGCGCTGCGTCTATTCAAGCGATTCCCTGATCTTGTCCCTTCGTTTGATCACGTGCTCGTCGATGAGTATCAAGACGTGAATTCTTCGCAGATTGAGCTCCTTGATCTTCTCCGTGCGCCGAATATTTTTTGTGTCGGTGATCCAAGGCAGTCCATCTTTGGCTGGCGCGGATCAAAGATAGGATACATTCTGTCGTTTCCGGAGAAATATCCTGATGCGGAAATTGTCTGCCTCACAAAGAATTATCGTTCCGCTCAGAAGATCGTAGACCTGATGAATCAGTCCATTGCGCCAATGCGCCTTCCAGATCTTGAGGGGAGAGGGATCATGCAAAGCCGTGTGGATCTGCAGAAGTGCAGTGATGATGCAGACGAGATGAACACAGTCGTACAGGAGGTTGCTGGCTCCAAGGATGTGTCATTGTTCGTCCTTGCTCGCACGAACCGGCAATTGCTTGACCTGTCTGCCGTCCTGAGGATGAGGGGTATTGGTCACGCTTTGCGTACCGAGGATGTGAGAAGCACCGTGCTTACTAAGGAGAGTAATGTGACGCTCGCAACGATTCACGCAATCAAGGGCATGGAGGCGATGCGTGTGATCGTCATGGGCTGTACGTCGCAGAATTTTCCATGCAAAGCCCAGGACCATCCGGTCGTAAGCATGGTCAAGATTGATGATTATGATCGTGAGGAGGAAGAGCGTAGATTATTCTATGTCGCGATATCACGGGCAAAAGAATCCCTTCTACTCACCTATACGGGGAACAACCTGACAAAGTATATTACTCCTGAGATGCTACGCATGATAGGCAAAACGCCGCATGCCGCGTCGCAGAATCAGGTGAAGATCAGCGCAACCGCAAGTGGCGATCTGCTCAGGCGTTTGAAGGAGTGGCGCTTGCTCCTTGCAAAGACGCATCGCATCGCCCCGTACATGATCTTGCACGACCGCACTCTTATGGAGATTGCCGACTCAAAGCCTTCTACATCTGAGGAACTGATGGCTATCCAGGGAATGGGCCCTGTGAAGGTCCAGCGGTATGGGGATTCCATTCTGAAGATAATTCATGGTGTATAAAGTCCATATGCAAATTCGATCTTCATGAAGATATATATTTTATAAGCACAAATTTATTATAGTGATATACCCATATGTATATCAATAGCGGTTTTTACACAACGACGACCCTCCCAAGGGTGTAAAAACGAATCCCAAAAAGCCGACCAAACACGATCGGTATGTTGCTGAACTCTGCGACGTTGTAAGAAGGGAGTATGATCTTGTTCTGACGAATGTCCCGTTATATTCTGAGCGTAACCGCAGGGTTGCGGAGATTGACCTCGTGGGAATAAAGGATGGCGCTGTGGACATCTATGAGGTGAAGTGCAGCTATCGCATTTCAAAAGCTCGTCGCCAGCTGTCCAAGATTAGGAAGCTCGTGCCTGACTGCAGGAGTGCATACTTCTTTTGCGGAATGTCAGGTGTTCTTGTCGCACTATAAGGCGCAGCAGAGTAATCCATCGTAGAAATTTTGAGAAGAGAAAAAATGAAGAAAAAAAGAAGGACTTATTCGTCCTTCGCCATGCTGTAGATTGCCTTGAGACCCACGACGATTGTCGCCGGCGTGATGAAGGCAATGATGCCGCTGAACATGTTGCCAAGGTATGGTCCAACAACAGCGACAGTCTTCAGGATGTCTGCTGAGAATCCTGACACGATGACAAGCGCCACGGCCATAAGGACGTAGGTCTTCGATTCTCCCTCAGTGATGTTGAGGAATCCAACTATCAATCCGAGCAGGATGAGGATGGTTATCCAGGTGGTTCCAAGGCTCATGAATCCGGACAGTACTGCCAGGATTACACCTATGATGAACGCTATCCTTCCTACAACATTCAATTCTTTCTTAACCATTGGTAATTCACCCCCCTAATGGTATTGTTACTTAGCGTTTTGGAATTGGTGGTATTTATTTTCTTCGGTCTTATATCCCTAGGTAATCAACAACGGTCTGCAGGCTAGTGACTACGCGTTCGTCGCGTGGCCGCTCGTCGGGCTGGAAAGGGATGCCAAGTAGGTGCTGGATACCCTGGATATACCGCACTGCAATTTGGGATCGTTGCTCATCGGTGTACCCATCCTTGCCTTGCGAGAATCCTCGCGCAAATTCCTTGCTGAAGGATCGTGGATTAATCTCCTCGATTTCGCCGCGCTCGAATTTTGCGTACTGTTGAGCATAGTCTTCTGACAGCCAGAATCTTGAGGAGTCCATCGTGAACATCTCGTCCATGCCAGTGATTCTGCCATCGCGGTCCGTTCCATGCTCGGTCTTCGTGTCAACGAGGATGATTCCTCTGCTGCGAAGGAATTGGCTTACCGCCCCATACGCGGCAAGTGCGCCATTACGGATCTGTACGTACTCTTCGTGTGTGCAGATCCCTCGTGTAACAAGATCCTCGGCTGATAGTGACTCATCATGCTCCTCGGACTTGGTTGAAGGAGTGTCCATGATGTAGGGCAACGGTCCATTCGGGATGAGCCACTCTGGTAGTGCGTGTCCGCAGAATTCGCCCTCTCCGCGCATCCAGTGCTGGTACAGTGACGTTTCCGTCGTGCTTTTTGCCATATACGCGCGGAGCACCATTTCGAGTGGTATGGGAATAAGGTCTTCTGCAGCGATGACAACGCTCGTATTGGTAAGTCCTGGAATAGTGTATTGGGATGATCCGATATATGGCTCCGCCAGTTGGAGCATTGCGTGATGGTTTGCCGCAAGCACTTGGTCTTTGAATGGAATGGTCCCGCGGATGATGTCATGCGTTGAAATTCGGTCGGTACGTACCATGATGCGTACAGGTGTTCCGTCTCTGTCGGTAAGCGGCGGATTTTCCGCATGGACGACCTCGGCCCCTCTCTTGAATGCAAATTCGCCGCCAAATATGGAGTCAGACACCTTACCAGGTCGCACAGTGTACCCTCTCAGTCGCGGCACTTCTCCGCTATCGAGAAGTTCCTGTGTGTTGTGCCCGGTATCATTCCTGATCATGCTTTGGTGTACTATGCCGATTATCTGCTCTGGTGTTAGCATCCATATCACCCCGCTAGGATGCGAAATAAAAAAGTTATAAATGTGCGTAGTCACCATTCCGTACGAATTACTGCGTTTCTTTTCCAAGGCTACGGAGAAGCGCAAGGTGGGTGATGTCGTATGCGTCTTCGGAAATTTTTAAGAGGTGCATGAGCAACTCGGCGCTCCATGTGTCGAGTGTTTTCATCGTTGCCGCCGTGCTCCTGATTTTTTCGCGGAGTTTCATAAGTTCAGCAACTCGTTCAGGCGTGGTGTGGTAGTAGAGGTCGAATGCAAGATGGAGTGTCTCTCTTGAGAATTCCGCAATGTCTCGAATTTTTTTGTTATGTTTAAGGGGATGGTTGATTCTCACCCGCCATGCACGCAGTATTTCGTCGCCGATTGTTTCAAGAGCGTAGGAGTACGCAAACAGTATCTTTCCCTCGGCGTCATCTGGGAGACGGTGTTTCATGATCGCACGTTCCAGGAACAGAACAAACTTATTGATCTCATAGTCTTGCTTCTGAACATTCTCGATTGTTTCCTTTCTGTTACCAAAGATTCCCTCGTACGCGGCGTCGAGGAACGCCATCAGCATTTGGAACACTCGCTTGAACACCTCGTCGAGATTCTGGCTTGAGATCCCTGACACGTCCCGGATAATCAGCTCATCGGGTTGTTGTGAAATGAGTGCATACCCGATGTTTTGGTCTAGGCCCGGAGTGAACCCCTTTGTCTCGAGACTGACTTCATCAATACCTCGTGCGTATGCGGCATTGAGAAAAAGGAATTGAAGGCGCGGTGGATGACCTGCAAGCTTGAGCTTCAGGTTCCCGCCGCGCACCTTCTTTCCCGAGCGGATGAGTATGTTGTTCTCGAGCAGGTCTAGTTCGATCTCGTCTCCCGCCGAAAGGTTGTTGTGCCTGAGCCATTCGATGGGAAGGGTTACCGTAAGTGCTCGTCCTGCCTGCTGAATCAGTCGTCGTTTCATTGATATGAATAATATAAATTATATCAGATATATATAAATCTTATGCTACGATACTATGGATATGGTGATCAAAATGAAACACGCTGACTTGCACACGCACACACTATATTCCGACGGTACTTGCCCACCAGAGCAGATCGTCCGTGACGCAGCCATGCTCGGTACTGAGGCGCTAGCGATCGCAGATCATGATACAACTCGAGGAGTTGATGAAGCACGGAAGGCTGCAGAGGCTTGGGGGCTAACGATAGTACCAGCCGCAGAAATATCGACGCCTGATTACCATATTCTTGCGTATGGCATGGACATCCGTGATATGCGGTTTCAGGAGATGCTAGAATATTCACGCAGATGCCAGGAGCGAATTGTGGAACGCCGGATTGATATCATTCAAGGGATGGGCGTTCCGATATCGCTTGAAAAGGTAAAAGCGATGTTTCCCCATTCGCGCCTCGGAAAAATGAACACGATCATGACGATGATGCATGACCCAGAGTGCAGAGAGTATATTGGTAGCGTGAGTTCCGAGGAAGTCTTCAACTTGTACATGCGTCCAACTAGCGGAAAGGCTCGCGACCTTCCTGAGCTCTCCCCGCCAGAAGTTATTCGTGTGATTCATGCAACAGGTGGTATCGCGGTCCTCGCCCATCCTTTCAAGGATATTGATGATATGGCAGAACTTGAGAAACTGGTGGCTCTCGGTATCGATGGCATCGAGAACCAGCCAAACTACGGCGAGAAAAATAATCCCTTCATGGCATATGCGAAAAGCAAGGGAATGCTTGTGACGTATGGCTCGGATTTCCATGGAGCCATGCATCCTCATAGGCCTCTACTGAAAAGAAATGGTTACCTCGTTCCCGAGTTTTGGAATCCAGGCTCGAATGTTCGATTAAGGATGGTATGCAATAGAAAGGTATAGGATTAAATGCCTTATCTCATGAATAGTCCTGGGTGATACTTATGATGGGATACTATCAGTATGGCATCGTTGGATGGCTTGGCATGATCCTCTTTTGGGGTGCCTTGATATGGTTGATTGTTTGGCTCGTAGACAGGTCTCGTACTGTCGTGCCGCAGGAAGGTAAGGATGCTATGCACATCTTAAAGGAAAGGTACGCCAAGGGCGAGCTGTCACACGAAGAATTTATGAAGATGAAGCGAGTTCTCTCTTCGTGAGGTGGTTCATGTGCAGAAAATTCATGTTATCAGTTTGATGATGCTCCTTGTTGTTGCAGGATGCGCAGGTGAGCAGATCCAAAGTGTTCCAGAGCCTACAGTCCAGATTCTGGCGACGCCGACTCTTGAGGCAGCTCCCACTGCTACACAAGCATATACGACTTATGTTCAGATCAATGAGTTCAAATACACGCCAAACTCCGTAAATATCAAGGTTGGCGATACTGTGAGGTGGATCCAGCTTGATGAGGAAGATCACACAGTAACGACCGCAGATCTCATCCTCGACAGCCCGATACTCCCTCAGGGAGAGGAATGGTCCTTCACGTTTGAGCAGCCGGGAACGTACGAGTATCACTGCAATTTCCATCCAGGGATGATTGGACGAGTTATCGTGGAATAATCGTGAACCCAAAGTACACGAAGAGGTTATGAGGAGAGTCTCTCATTGGGACACCACATCAGAGGAATGTTGCCTCCGAAAACCACTGATGAATCACGATAAACTATTTAAATTCCAGAAATTTTTTATTTCACTTCAGGGTTGATATGCGTACCTTGAAGACAATTCTCACCGACGGAATTCAAGACACTGCGCTTCATTTGCATACATTCTCCCATAATATCCCGAAGATTTCACGCTCTCAGATGTATTTCCTGCAGTAAAAAGCTCTGCAGGCTTCTCGCTAGGGGGATTTGTTTTCTAGCGGAAGCTCTGGGAGGGATGAAACCATGAAACAAGCCATTAGTCAAGTACTTGAAGCTCCGTTAGGAAGGAGACTGATTACTGAAGAGTCTGCAATGATCGCGAGGGTGGAAGCAGCATTGATCAGCGGCGCGGTGAGATATTGCGAAAGTCATGGCTATCAGCTTGTGCTGATTCCGCATCTTACGAAGGCAACCGGCGCGTGCGAGAATTTTTCAACGCTCTTCAAGACCGATCTTTTTGGAGAGGCCGCGTACTTAAATCAAACCGGTCAGCTCATGCTCGAGGCGTTTATGGAGCGGTTTGAGAAAACGTACTGCTACGGTCCCTCCTTTCGAAAGGAAACCAAGGCAGATGATCGCCACCTCATCGAGTTTCCACTCTTCGAGATTGAAGTCGCAGAGTGCGATCTTGAACGATTAAAGCACGAGATCAGCAACATTATTCGTTCGATGCTCGCAAGCGCAGAATCGTCCTGCAGTCATGAGCTCTTCCACTTGTGCGGTGATGCGGATCTTTCCTCGCTCATGCCTCCATATCGATCAATAACCTATCAGAAGGCGATCAATCATCTTGGTTTATCGTTTGGCGACGACCTGAAATCATCCCATGAGCAAGAGCTCGTGAAACTCAATGGTGGCAAGCCCCTCTTTGTCACGCACTATCCGCAGAGGATCAAGTTCTTCAACATGCGGCTCAATCGTGAGGATCCACTCATCGTAAACAGCATGGACCTTCTGATGCCCTTTAGCGGCGAAGCTGTCGGTGCCGCGGAGCGTGAAGAGGACTATCCAACGCTGAGACGGCGCCTCGAGGAATCCGATATGCTGCGTCTTCTCAAGGAATCCATCCGTGAGGAATCAAAATTCAAGGATTCCGATAGCGATGAGATTCATGCTGAAGCAATGTCGCGCTTTGACTGGTACATGGATATCATCAAGGAGAAACCGATTCGTCACGCGGGGTGCGGTATTGGTGTGAATCGGATCACGCAGGCTGTGCTAAGGACAAACGATATTCGCCACGCAACCGCATTTCCGCTGAATCGGGAGACATTGTTTTGAGGGGGAGTGCCATGGTACTCCTTAAGGGTGTTGCACAGTTGTATCCGGTGTTCAGGAAGGCCCTCTTTGCGTGTACGAGTGGTGATGCGGAACGCGCGCACGCCGTTGCAGTATTCGTTGCGAAGGCTGCGGACAAGTTTTATCTCGGATCGGTTCCTGCTGGCGGCGTTCCGTTATCAAACGCTGCGGGCATGAACAAGAACTGCGAATTTTCGCCAAGATTGCTCGGCGCGCTTGGATTTGACCGCGCCGTCGTCGGAACTGTGCCGTATCATGCGCGAGCGGGAAATCCTCGGCCGCGTGTGTGGAGGTATCCTTCGGCTTGCTCAATTGTGAATTGGCAGGGCCTTCCTTCCGAGGGTTTTATGCGAGTTGCGGACCGTCTGGAGTCGTGCATCCCGTGCCTGCCTGTGACAGTCAGCGTCGCGCCCGAGCCTGATTGCGAGAAAGGAAGAGCTCTTGTCTACTTGCAGAGGGTTGTTGAGCGATTCGCCCACATTCCTTCTGTTGATCGTTTCGAATTGAACATCTCCTGTCCCAACTGTAGTGACCACCTCGATCGTTATGTTTCGGACACGATGGATGCGGTAAAATCTGCTGCAGGTGGCCGTGCATTGTATTGTAAACTGTCGCCGGACTTGTCCCGCGATTCGCTTGAGAACATAGCTGCGTACGCTGCCGATCATCGCTGGAAGGGTCTTGTCGTTTCGAATGCCACGGCCATCCATCCGGGGAGTGTGGAGTATGCCGGTGCGCGGGGGGGACTTAGCGGCGATCTTCTGTTTGAGAAATCGCTCGCGTCGCAGAGGATTGTGCAGAATATTTGCAGGGGAGATGCGTTGACCCTTGACCTGATAGCGTGTGGGGGTATTTCGTCTCCTGAAAGGCTTGGTAGAAGGATGCAGCTGGGAGCGGTTGAGGCGCAGATCTACACGCCGCTCGTCTTTCAGGGTCCTGCGCTGATCAGTCGCCTGAAAAGTGTGATGTATCCTGGGGTGTAGGTTTCCAGTCTCCCTTCGTATAGCGGTTGCGCGCGTTGAGATGCCAGCTGTTCGGGTTTGTGCCGTGGATCTCGTTCCAGAGCGTTCGCGCGGATGCGGTGAGAAGTCTCTTCGCAATGTCTTCGCGCATGGGCTGCCAGTCCGCTGGCGCGGTGTGTCCTCGCGCTTTCGCTTCGCACAGTTCAAGGTCTTGGTCGAGGATATCGGCGTCCTTGACGATTTTTGCTTCAGGACTGATTCGTTCCTCATATTCCTTAAAGACAGTTTTCCAGTCGTGCAGTGTAGTTCCTTCAAGCATTTCTGTTATTGCAGCGTCTTCTTTCCTGATAGCGTACTCGCGCGAGAGGTAGTTGACATCTCCTGTCCTGATTTCGGGAATGTCATGGATGAGCGCCATTTGGAGCACTCTTGAGATGTTTGTTATTCCTTCGCGTCGTGCGAGCACGAGCGCGATCCACATCACGCGGAATGAGTGTTCGGTGACGTTCGCGACCCCTGGAAGATTGAAGTGCTTCCACGTTCGGTCGACGTGCCGGAGGCTTCCAAGTTCGTACAGGAATTCCGCGTCCCGTGATCGTTGCATGAGGATGATGAACAGACATGACTATTAAAACATTGTCCTACAGAAAGATGATAAATAAGAGTGCGTAGAGAACTGGCACTACGAGGAACATGGAAAACTCGGTCATGCGGTGGATTTTCATGACGAGCGCATCGTTCTTTCTCTCATGGAGTTCGAGGAGTGTTACGTTGAAGACAAAGCTCATGAGCATGACAAAGTATGTGAGGATCATGAACTTGTCCGTGAACGTAAGATAGCTCACGGGCGGGATCTGGTTTGCGAGTGATACGTGGAACATGACGGACGCGACGAGTGCGCTTCCCACCATCGCTAGTCGCGTCGTGATCTTGTCCGGGTCCAGCGCAAAGCTTGAGAGCATGACGAGGATGATGAAGATGATAGGGAGGAATGTTTTGATGATGCTGTTGAAGAGTATGCGTGAGATAGGAATCGTGAATCGGTATTGTGAATATGTTTCGTCGTATACTCTGTATTCGTGTGTCTGCATGACCGCTTCCCAGTCATCGATCGTCCATCCAGCGAAGAAGAGTGAGTCATCAAGTCCGCTCTCTTCAGCATTTACGGCGTACACAAGATCATTCACTGGTCGTTCTTTGTCTTCGAGGATGATTTCGAGTTTCTGCGCATCGAACGGATACTGCCGGAGATCAATTTGGCTGTTGAGGTTTGCCTGGATTCTGTAGAACCGTTCGTTGGGTTCATCAATGATGACTTCCGTGCTCGTCGCGCGGCCGTTCATGAACTCAAAGTCCTGTTCGCTACAACTCTGTGAGCACGTCATCGAGAGGTACATGTCAGCGGTGAATGATCCTGTGGAAATATCGAATTTCCCGAGATTGAGGATGTAGAGGCCGATCGTCACGATATTTGGCTCAGCTGTTTCATTCGCAGAAATTTCCTCAGAGATTGTAACGACATCGTCCGATGCGAAGATGGGGAACGCCAACAGGAGAATCAGAATCAGAGGGAGAATTATTCTCTTGTTCATGAAAAAGGTGAAGTACTGCTCGTCTTTTAAGGTTTATGATTGTTGGAATAGTCTAGCTGTACCATTCATGCCCGCAAGTGCGACATGCATAGTGGTATGTCGGTGTTGCCGGATTGCAAGTTGGTACCGGGAACACCGCCGGAGGCTGAGGCGTTATGGCTAGGAATTCCCTATTGATATTGTCTGAATGGCAGTGACCACATTCTTGATTGTTGAATACCCTCTTTGCTGTAGCCACTTGATGCAGAATATCCTCGAGGATATGCGCCATGATTCCAGATAAGTATGTGTGCAATTTTAAACGTTTCGGACATGAGGCAGATCCACACACAGTATGGTGAATAGATGGTGGCATGCATGAAAAGCATAGCAATTAACCATGTTGTAGTGGTAAATTGACGCAATTTATATATATTGATCTGCATTCTGATAGGGCATGGACAAAGTTCCTGACTGGCTGGATGTGGCAGAACAGGCAGGATTTATCTACAGGTCACCGCACATTCGAGGGGGGACAATTCTGAGTCCACAAGGTACTAGATTAAGTAAGACCCTTAACCAGATTATGGAAGAAGAGTTCTCGAAGGTGGGTTTTTCCCTTTGGTCTTTTTCATGCCGCGTTGCGCGGATGGATTTGGATCCTCTGTCGCGTTTTGAGGTGGATGAATGCAGTGCGGGTCGTTTTGACAAGCACCTCCACTGGCTCCTCCAAGGAACAGATGAGTTATCACAAAACGATGCGGACAAACCGACAGAAGCATTGAGGCCTTCAGGAGAAAGCCAGGTCTACCCGTTCTGGTCGGAGACGCTCCGATCGTATAAACAGCTGGATTCGCTTGGTAAAGTCATGCTTCAGCAGCGTTTCTTTCGAGTTCCACCGACGGGGCACAAGATTAGCACCAAGTATGAAGCGGAGGTCAATGAGGGCCACGCAATGTTCGCGACGGCAAAAGAAGCAGACCATGCAATGATGGAGTATCTTGGTATTTGCCAGAGTATTGCCGATCGTATGGGTATTTCATATGTTGCTGTCGAATCCCCGATCTGGGATAATAATCCGTTCAACAAACGCGCCTCGTATCTTTGTGCGATACAGGAGGGCGGAACGCGGCTCTTTGCTTCTGCATATAATCAAGGCACAGCTCTTGCTGAGGCGTTCAAGATCGCTTTTACTGACCGGGATAATATGAAGAAAGTACCCCACATTGCCACGTGGGGGAGTGGAATGATGTACCCGCTGTTATGGAATTGTATGGACGAACAAGGTTTCATTCTTCCACCAGAAGTGAGTCCGATTGACGTTGTAGTAATTCCTGTGACAAATGATCCGGATATTACAAGGTATGTTGAAAGTATCATGGAAGTGTTAGGCAAAGAAGTCTCGATGGAAGTCCTAGTGAACAGTTCATTAAGTACACGAAGGAGGCTTGCCTCTTTGCGCGGTTACCCTCTGAGATTGGAGGTTGGGAAAAAAGAGAAGGGAGAGGGCACAGTCACTGCATATGTTCGGTGGAGTCCGAACGATCCCGAGTCGGTATCCCTTCAGCGGTTGCCAGCTTATGTCAAAAAAGCGTCGGACTCATATGGAGGTTATGCCCATCAAAGAGCACAGCAAGTAAGGAACACACATTTGGATTATTGCCGCAAGCCTTCGGATGTGCAGGATGTGATGCAGAAAGGATTGGTCGGTTTTTTTGATTGGTGCGGGGACAGATCCTGTATCGAAAGCCTGTATTCGACAGGAAAAACCACGGAGTCTGCTAGCCCAGGTAGCGGGAAATTCCTCGGTTGGAATCCATATGAACATGCTGTCGGAAAATGTATTGTGTGCAACAAAGAGGCTGAGAAGATAGCGTACTGGTCACGGCGAGTATCCATCTAGGTCGATACTCTCTGTGAAGGCCATTGATCACATGAACAGTGACTAGAGTTTTTTCAGCCATGCAAAGAATTCTTTCTTGACTTCTTCCTCTGATAGGATGTTGTAATCAATATGCCATTCGTTGAGAAGTATGAGACGATGGTTTCCGCTACCCTTCTTGAGCTCTTCATATAATTTTTTTGACCGGTTGGGGGACACGATGTTATCCCCAGTGCCATGGACAATGAAAACGTTTTTTGAGCGTAGTTCATCGAGATGAAGGATAGGATTCAGGTCCGCGGATCCAGAAGTCAGGCGATCCCACTCTTTCCTTGACGGAATTCGCCAAAGTGATCCCCATCCGTGGCAGATCCACCCGTAAAGCTCATCAAAAGGTTCACCATCCTCATCCTTAAGCTTTGCGTGATCTCTCCAATCTGTCGGTGCAGAGATTGATACAATATTTTGAATGAGTTTGGATTTCGCCCCGGCGACAAGTGCGACCGATCCTCCGAAGCTTCCACCCATCAGGACTATGCTAGGTTTGGTAAACTCGAGGGATCTTCCTTCAACACTCGTGACTTTGCCACCGTGTATGATAGTGATCACTTTCAGAATGGTATCAACGCATCCTTCCCAAGTAAATTTGCCCTCGCTCGCATAGCTGCCGCGATAACTGGGATAGACAAGCATCCAACCCTGCTGCATGAGGAATTCAAGCTTCGCAGGTGAGTGCTGGTACGGATGACTCGGTAAACCATAGCACATGATGCCAATGCGCGGTGATTCCTTCTTGAAGGCGTCCTTGAGATACCAGCAGGTAAATACAATATCGTCAGACTTGCACTGCAGAAAGAACGGCTTCATGATAAAGATGTATGACTGATTATTATTTAAATCTTCTCTCGGTTCCTCTACGGAATGAGTCGAGTGAGTATATACGGTGAGTGTTCTATATAGAAAAACGTGCAGTATATCGCATAAATTTATAATATTGGTTATTACGACATGACCCATGAAGCCAACTGATTATGTTGGACCCATTCGTATG
The DNA here is from genome assembly GCA_964455675.1 of uncultured Methanosarcinales archaeon. Lineage (GTDB taxonomy): Archaea > Nanobdellota > Nanobdellia > Woesearchaeales > CAYVYK01 > CAYVYK01. The sequence continues at coordinate 31,005 of CAYVYK010000006.1, read as the reverse complement.
CCTCTACGTCTGAAGGACGGTTCGGTGCGCATTTTCACGCTTTTCTATAAAGAGATCAATCGGAAGAGATATGTCATTTTGATAAAAGGGAATCCTGAATCGAAAGGCTTCCCGCTTCGGATAGAATCCGCTTGTGTGTTTGGTCACATCTTCCGCGGCGTGCATTGTGATTGCCAATACCAGTTTGAGGAGGCAATGCTACTCATAGCTAAGCGTGAGAGAGGCATGATAATTTTTGCCGTCGACGATGACGGAAGAGGCACCGGGATGTATATGCATTTCTTCATGTACTATTTGCGTCAGCAGAAGAAGATGACAACACAAGAGGTATATCGACATCTGAGAATGGATATTGATATCCGCAGGTATGATGATGTTGTCAAGATCCTCCGGCATTTTAAGGTGCGCAGCGTTCAGATTATGACAAATAACGTAAGTCGGTTGAGAATTCTGCAGGACAATGGTATTGAAGTCAGGCGACTCCCATTGCAGGATGAAGTAACCCCATACAATGAGAAGCTGCTCGTTGATGAGAAAGAGCACTTGGGCTACTTGTCAAGGTATATAACATCAAATGAAGCATTCAGATATTTAAAAAGGAAGCTTAGAAAAGGAATCTTGATTGTCCACCAGCATAACGAGATAGTATTCTGTGGTATGACTATCCACAATGCAGATTATAAGAGGATAAAACGTTACAAGGGTGTGTTGACGGCGTATTGTACTATGCAGATTTCTCAGACGGTTGTTGATAGGATTGGGGATGCAGGAATCAGCCGAATTGTTCTCATGGGTAATCAAAATATTAAAGGATCCGATCATTGCAGGTTAGAAATTATTAGTCCAACAGAGTGATGAGAGTATATGATCCCTCGCGTGATATCTCGGATGTGGTATAATTCAGGGAACAAAGATGTAATGAAGCACCTGCACAAGATCGAGGAGTTCTATGCATTATCCGATGCTGAGCAGGACGAGGTTACTTGGCATCGATTATTCGAACTCGTTCGTTATGCGAGAGCGCACGTACCGTTCTATAAAAGAGCGTATGGTAATACCCTGGTTGATACACCTGGTAAGTTCAGGAATCTGCCGATCGTGACAAAGAAATCATTGCATGATCATAATTCGGAATTCCTGTCTGATGAGTTTGATGCCGCATACCTTAAGAGAGTCTTCACGAGCGGAACAACGGGAATACCTGTAGGTGTGTATCTTAGTCCTGAGGCCAAGTTAATCAAGAAGGCTACCCTCTTGTATGGGTACCATATGATGGGATACAAGATAGGAGATAGAGTTGCAGTTCTATGGGGATGCAGCCAGTATTTCAAGCTTCGTCGGTGGAAAGACCTGATGGAGAACGTCCTCCTCAACACGCACGAGCTGAGAACATTCGAGCTCTCTGAAGAAAAAATGGTGAAGTACGCTCGATTATTGGAGAAAGTACAACCAGAGTATATTGAGAGCTACGTTTCTTCCGTCGAATATCTCGCGCATGTCTGCAAAAAACACGATATCATCATCAGGCCAAAAGCAATTCAGGTGACGTCAGAGATGCTGCCCCAAAAGACAAGGTTCTTTGTGGAAAACGTGTTTGGATGTAAGGTGTTCAATAAGTATGGCGCAAATGAACTTGGGCCAATCGCGCAAGAATGCCAACATCATGACGGTATGCATATATACCGCCACAATGTCTTTGTTGAAGTCCTGAAGGATCATAGGATATTGCTCACAGGGTTGACGAATAGGGCGATGCCGCTCATTAGGTTTGAGATTGGCGATCTTGGTATGTTAAGTGAAACTATTTGTCCGTGCGGAAAGCGCCGCGGTATTATGAGTCTGGAGGGAAGATTGAATGACCTGATCGTCACTTCTGACGGGAGAAGGATTGATTCATACTATTTTGTGACGTTGATGGATAGACTAAAGACGGTAAAGCAGTTTAAGATTATTCAGGATACTGATTATTCGGTTAGGTTCTTGATTGTATCCCGTGATAAAAACGCGAAAGGGAGGATTCTTGAGAGTATGCGTAGTCTTGATCCGAAACTAACTGTTCAGGTGGATTATCGAAACACAATTATTGTTCCAAAAGGTAAAATGAGATACGTAGAGAGCAAGGTGCAGAAATGAGTGATCGGTATCTTGATAACATTGGAATGATTCAGGAATTTGTCAAGAAATCCATCGAGAGGGAGTACGCATTCAAGAAACTCCACAGGAATGAAAGGATAACGATCATAGGATTTGGGTCATCGTATAACCAAGCATGCTTGCTCGCTAGGATTCTCGCCGATCACGGGTTGAACGCCAACTGCGACTATATGTACTCCGGTATGATATCGCAAAGAGAGTTTGATACTCTGATCATCATCTCTCAGGGTGCGAGTACCACCGATTTTTCACGTGCAGCGGCGGTTCGTGCTCATAAGAAGATTGTATTCACGGCAAATCCGAGTCTGCAAAAAGATACGAGGTTTTCTGAGGTGTACCTATTTGATCCAAAAAAGGAGGACTTGCTTGCACGTAGTGTCGGTGTCATCTCGGGATTTATTCTCGTATTGAGGTATGCGCTCTTTCAGACAAAAACAAGTCTTGATCTGTCTACTATCGGAGATAATGTGCCAAAAGCGCTGGATTGGCATGCACAACCTTTTTGTTTTGTGGCAGATTCATACCTCCTTCCTGTCGCAGCTGAGGGCGCCTTGAAACTAAGGGAGTGCGCATTCTGCCCTGCATGGTTTGAAGAAACAAAGAATCTTGCTCACGGCCCGATTTTCCAGCTGCTCGAGATGGATACACACTTTGTATTCATCCCAACACAGAAAGAAACTCTGAGTGGTATTCTTCCCGTACTGAAGAAATACAAGAAGTCATGGGATGTTCTCTTGCCGGTCTATGGTGACTATCGTGATGCGATTTGCCATCTGTGGACGATATTAGTATCTACTAGCAAGCCTTATAAAGAGAAAGGGCTTAATCTGGCACAGCCGCCATATTTGGCTGATATTCAACCATATTACAGGGGGGGTTAGGATGCAGACGATGTTTTGGGTGGTGCTGATGGTGTTGACCGCCATCGCAGTTCTATGGTCACTTCGAAAAAAAGATAATGAAGATACATTCCTTGTGAGCGACCGGTCGATCTCTGGCTTGATCGGATTGTTTACCGTCGCGGTCGCCTGGACTTGGGCGCCCGCATTGCTTGTTTCTAGCCAGAAGTCTTTTGAATCAGGTCTTGGAGCATTTCTCTGGTTTGCAGTTCCTAATGTTGCTGCACTCGTATTGTTTTATTTCCTTTCAAAGCGGATGCATCAGCTGAATCCTGAGGGGTATACGCTCCCAGAATTTATTAAGAAACGTTCGACAGAAAAGACGCAGAAGTTCTATATTATCACAATCTTCCTCGTGCAATTGTACGCAATTATCGTCAATTTGTTGGGATCAACACTGCTCTTGCAGCACATCACGGGCCTGCCAAAATATGTGTTGATACCAGCAATATCACTTGCTGCTTTGATTATCGTCCTCATTAAGGGTTTGTTCACGTCCATCCGCATTGATGTGATCAAGGCTGCTTTGATTATAGTGCTCGGAGTCACGTTTGTTTCGCTCCTGGGTCTTTTCGTGACAGCATCGTTCGCAGGTAAGGATGGAACAGGCTGGAATATATTCAATGCAAATACCGTTCTTGCATTTGGGATTCCAACAGCAATCTCACTCCTTGCAGCCGTCACAATTGACCAGCAGCAGTGGCAGCGCAGTTTCGCGCTTAGAAAGACTGCCAACTTGAAGGTAGTGTATTTTGGTGCCGCCATTTTCTTCTCCTTGATTTTGGTGTGTATGGCGCTGCCGGGTTTTGTTGCGTCATCAAAAGGGATGGCGGTTAGCCAATCTCAGATAGTAGCGTTTGAGGTTATGAACAGTGTATTTTCGCCGATCATTGTGAATATTCTTTTTGCGACGATCCTTATTAGCCTCATTGCAGTTATTTGTGCTGCGTTGAACGCTGCATCATCCATATGGGTGATTGATGTAAAGAAGATGTGGAATCTTTCCTCGCTAAGATTGGCCATGGTTGCATTCCTCATTATTGCATCCGCATTTATTTTCATCCCAGGATTGCAGGTCGCGTGGCTTCAAATGTTTGTGGGTTCGTTTAGGAGCGCATTGTTGATCCCAACGTTCCTTATCTTGTTCAAAAAGGATATAACAAAAGGTTTGATTTCCAACTTGAACAAGGGAATGCTGATTGGGATGATCATTGGTCCACTCATTTTCTTGGTGGGACTCCTCCTGACGAGACAGTATTTGTATACGGTAGGATCACTCTTTCCAATAGTGACAACGCTGATTGCGTGGTTAATCCCACAGAAGAACAGTATATAGGATGCAGATCCCTGTGCACCCGCTTGGGCCCTCATCCTCGGAGACAAAAATATAAAAAGATGGACCTTCCACAAATGAGGCATGTATATTCCAAAGCGCTATGGCGAGAGTAAGGTCGACACTTGCCCCTTCTGCGGCAAGCAGGCGTTCTCCCTGTCTGTGGAAGGCGTTCCTGTTTGCGCAGCTCACAAGGAGCGCCGCCTTCCGCTCATTCGCTGCGCATGCGGGAAAGCCCTTGAGCAGAAGAAGGGTAAGTTCGGCATCTTTTTCGTCTGCATAAATTGTGGTCCTGTAAGCATGAAGCGCATGCTCGAGATGAATGATCTTTCAAGAGAGCGAAAGGTTACAGAAGTGCGCTCTGACGATCCGGAATATTTTTCTTAGAGGAGACATTTTCAGAAAAATATTAATAGAGAATGTATATCGTTGTTCATCATGGATATCAAGGAGTTTCTCAAGTTCAATTGGATAAAGTTGGTAATCACTCTTCTTCTGGGTATCGCTGGAGCGGTCCTAGTGACATTGAACATGTGCTTTGGCCCACAGGGCCTTCTTGCGTGCTTTCCTAATGTGTTTTTGAAGGTCGCATACGTCGTTCTTTGTCCCTTCATGATTCTCCAGGAAGTCGTGAACGGATCGCATCTGATTTTCCTGTTTACAAGTGTACTGTTCTTTATCCTTCAAATTTGTTACCTCTACATTATATCGTGCATAGTACATCGAATCTTTCGCAAAAATCCTATAAGCCCCATGGCTCCAATCGTAAAATGAATAGGGGCATTTCTGATAAACAGGCGTAACCGGTATCCGCAGCATATCAGATAGCTGGATGGTAGCGAGCACGTTCGGATTCTGCAGTATGGAAGCGGGTAGCACAGTAAGGGGATATGAGCTTAGAGTGTAAGATGCTGGATATAAGAAAAATTCGAAGATGACATTTCATCAAATCTGAGTAGTAACTATATCCCATTTATGGTGAATAGCCCATTTTTATCGTCGTACAATGTGAAAGGAGCATCTGAGAAAAAGATGGGAGTGAATGGATAGTCAACCATTTCCTCTAAAATGATTGACCTTCCCTACCATAGGTAGTAATACGCGGTTGAGCATGGAATGACTATATTGCGGGTCGTTGGGTTGATCGGTGCCTTTGAACATCAGTAAACGCATTGCCAACCAATACGGATGGCCCATCAGATACGGATGCAGACAGAAGGGGTGCGAGTATGATGTTGTTTCAAGATAAGTTCGGAAAAGTACGTTCGTCTGATGAAATGGACGAACTATCGGCTTGGGAAATTGAGGAATTGGGAGTCCATCTGTACAGCGTAGCAAGTGAGTAAGCGCCAGAGATGAGACAGTGGGAGATAGGACAGTATTAGAGATGGGGATATCTGTGAGAGTAGATATGCCATTGGTCGCTCGTAGAGAATAGAAGGGTATGTAGAAATAAGGGGGAATAGGGTATACATTGGTCTGTTGCACACGGGGAGTGCAAGTGATGAGCTATAAATGATGAGCTGTAGGCGAATAGCTATAGCCGAGGTTAGTTCTGTAAATTAGTGCAGCTGTTAGCTGTAGTAAGCTGTAATTAGTGCAGTTGAGTATGTAGTCTAGTAAGGTGGTGTAAGGTGGTAAATATTTTTTTTATTTTTTTAGCTAGGACGAATGGCATAAGCATGGGCAGTGAGTATAGGCAAGTGCTCAAGAATTGTTCTGGTAATCAATATCTAACTGTCTGGCAAAAGAAGGAGGTTGGGAAAATGGGAGATGTTGGGTTGGACAAGTGGTTCATGAGGATGGAAGAACATCGGAGGAAGGGCCATCAACTCATAAAGAACGCTTCGTTAAAACGTGATTGGACAGGACTGTGGAGTGCATACAGACGTGAGTACGAGAGATTATTGGAGGAAGAGGCATGAACTACAAAAAGAGAGGGTACAACCGACTGCTCGTAGGTGAGCCTTACACATCGGAGTTAGACATAGTTGAGAGCCCTGCAACAAAAAAAATTTCCGAAAGGATTGCGAAAACATAATGGAGGTATTTAGCATGAAATCGCCAAGTGGTATTCACAGTGGAGGTACTTCTCAAGTAGGCCTTAGTTTTTTCTATCAGAGGTATGTGAAATTCTCTCAAAGAAGCCTTATTGAGAGTGATTAGCGCAGTGTATGAGATTACGGCAAGGTACGTGAATTGTAATCGTCTGATGATTGGTAGTAATAGGATTCCCATCGCCTGATGTAGTGTCGTGCAGCGATCAGCGCCATATTCGTGCACGCGCATAGCTGGCTTACACGCTGCATCAGCGGAGCCTTTTCATCCCATTCGTATATGCAGTGGTGTGATCCGCGTATTCCATCAATGATGTCATAAAAGAATCGATCGAGACCGTACTCTTGTATTTTGGCGTCAATCACCCCAGCGACAAGGTTTTTTTCGCTCTCTGCATGCCAGTTAAAGCATTGTGTTTCATAGCTTTCTGATGCTGGTTCTCTCGAGAGATAGCATCCGTTCCTTCGCATCAGGAGCGCGAGTCGATCATAGTCATAATTCTCCAGGAGTTCATATGCGAGGAGGAAATCCCTCCTCATGCTCGCAAGAATCCATTGTGGTCGATGCGCAAGCAAAAGTTGCCGCATTGCTCGTTCATCGGCCACTGGAAGCATCATACTCTTTCACCATTCGTTCCATGTCTTGCAGTACAAGATGGATACCCCGCTGCACGTCCCGATTCAGCTGTGGAACAAGTGTTTCCATGAGATCTCGGATATATTCAACGTGCTGTTGAATAGCATACACATAAAATAGTCGTAATGCCGCACCGACGAGAACGTCTGAGTAATCACCTGTTCCTATCCCTTGCCAGATAGCCTCAAGGTATCGCTCTTCTGCTTCTTTGTACGATCTTCTGCGTTCTGCGCACTGTCCAAGGTTCACGAGTGTTGTGAGGCTCATGGGATCCATCTCTATGGCTTCAAGAAGTCTTTGTTCTCCTTCCTCCCACCGTCCCATCTTGCAGAGCGCGGCCCCGATGTTTTGGACCGTCATGCATTCAAAATAGTGAAAGTGCGCAGGCAAATGTGCGAGCGCACGCTCGAATTTTTCGAGGGCAAGCACAGGTTCTCCCATTCGGGCATAGATACCTCCCGACGTGTTGAGGATGCCAGGATGATGAGGGAGCAATAACTCAAGATCATCGATAATTTCTTTTGCTTCTGAAAGCCGGTTTCTTTGTTCAAGGTGCTGGGCCAGGTCATACCTCTGTCCGAGGTCTTCTCCAATATCGAATTCAGGCCCCCATTCTGCTCTGGTGTACTTCTGGACTGTCTGTTGTAGCCGATATTCAAGTGTCATGGTGATTCATTGTTACAATGCCGTAAGTACATGCCAGTTTAAGAGTTTTATTCCCCCCCGCGTACGTAGTAATAAGCAGGTTTTTATATCTATCCTGTTTTCAGAGTGCTCATGAAGGAATCTCTGCGCGCCATCGGCCTCACAGACGGCGAGATCAGGGTATATCTTGCGCTTCTTGATATAGGAAGTTCTTCTTCGGGAAAGATCACAAAAAAATCAGGCATTTCTGGATCCAAGGTTTATGAAGTCCTCGATCGCCTCATGGCAAAGGGTCTTGTAACAAATGTGGTGAAAAATGGTGTTAGGTTTTTTGAGGCTGCAAGTCCTGAACGCATTCTCGATTATCTGGAGCAGAAAAAGGAGTCGATCGACGAGGAGCGCGTTGCCATCCAGAACATCCTCCCATCGCTCATGATGAAACGTGTCAGCACGCCAAAATCTGAGGCGAAGATATTCATGGGTTGGGAAGGTATGAAGACGGCAAACGAGGAAATTATCCAGTCGCTCAAGCGCGGCGAGGAGTGGCTCAGCATGGGGCTTTCCAGCCAGCCCAAGCACTGGGAGAATTATTTTAACAGCCGGCAGGTCATTCGTGCAAAGAAAGGTATTGTGCACCGCCAGCTGCTGAATGTGAAGTACAAGTCACTGTATCGGATTCGGAGAAAACTTCCTCACACAGAGTATCGCTTCCTTTCTGGAGAGATGGAAATGCCCGCCACGACCGAGATTTATGGTGACAGCGTTGCGTTCTTTGTGCTTGTCAAGGAAAGCCCGCTCGTGTTTCAGATCAAGAATGCGCACGTTGCGGCGAGTTTCCAAAAGCATTTTGAGCTGCTGTGGAAGCAGGCGAAGAGACCATGATGGTGCGTGTCATCTGGTTTACTGCCTTCGTCCAAAATATCTTCTGACTTCATGAAGAAGTCGAGTGAGAATGCTCATTGTCCCCTCTCCTGGTTCTGCTCGCATGATGAGGGTCTCCCCTGGAACTTGTGTATCCACGCTTTCCACCAATACTTCCGCATGATCATAGAGTTCAAACCGCGCTGCCTGCTCCGGGATTCCTGCGATATCAATGAAGCGTGGGAATTTGAACGGTTCTTGGGTCTCATACTGATTAAGCAGTCCAGTCTCCGCAAGGTATGCGATGAGTGTATCGTCCATCACGCACGGTGTCTTGACTGCCATGACTTTTTCTCCGGTCGTGTTATTCGTAAAAGTCGTTGCCCAGAGAACGTCCTCAACGCGTCGGTAGAGGCATGCGTTCACTGCCATTCCAGGTGTTCCGGTTACTTGATGAAAGATGGCGTTTCCCGCCATGACTGTTCCGAGCGTGTCAAATGAGTAATGCCCGCAGTACATGCATCCCGATACCCGATCCTCGTACATGTGGTTGACGCCATTTTCGAGTGTGCGCTCTACGATACGGACTTGGTGCTCCGGTTGGTCAGCGAGGTATCCAATCATCGGTACCGGTACGCGGAATACTCGGTTCTTGTACTTGATATAGTCATGTTCAGTTTCTGGCGTGATGACCGGCTTATCAGGTTCCTTGGCTTCATGATGATATGATGATAGCACCGTCTCGAGGCCAGACCTTGGATGGTTTTTCATACAAGAGGGAGGTGAAGGATCATTAATAAATATGAACATTGATCGATGCAGTGTCGGCTTTCTGCATAGGTTTTTTGATGATCCACACAAAAAGCATAAAAATTCCAGGCGTATTCTCGTAGTGTATGACGATCGATTGCCTTCTCGCCGAGCCGCCCGAGAGAACAGCCGCAGATGAATTCCATGATGATAGAATTCGTCTTACGTTCCTTGGAAACCGAAAGGACGCACTGTATCTCCTGATGGAGAACCGCTCGAGCTTCGCTTCGCATGCTGAACCTGAGGAGACGATGTATTTCTGCAGTACGCCGCAGGGCGTTGCAGGATTATTTTGGGCGGACGCCGTGAGTGTTCAAGACAATCAAAGGGTCTATCTCGACGGCTGGATCAGGCGACCCTTCCCGTTTACTGGTGCGCATTTCCATCAGAAGCTCTACCGGAAGGTATTTTTCGATTCCGTATACGACCTCGTCACTTCCAATAATCCCGAAGGAGCTGCCCGTCTGTATGATGAACTGAGGGCAGATTTTGGGTATGCCAAGGATTCAACAAGGATCAAAAGAAGCCCATTATCCTACCCTCTCTTGATGATCACTCCGCAATTTCGAACGCGTGCAAAGGCGATTCGTGATCTTGGTATCTATGCGGGCATGGTCGCATCCAACTATCTGGTTTGCGAAACAGTGCTCCTAGGTCAAGTATCACCTATGTACCATAGGCTGGTATTTCCCGCATTCGCCGCCGGTGCATACATGATTTCCAAGAGGAAAGATCTTCGTGCAAAGCCTTAGGGCCCTGGCCAACTGTTACAGACAGGTCAAGACAGCATTGGCACAACATTTATGTATTCAATAATCAGTGTCTGACACATGTGTTATAGCAAAGAAGTTCAATTGATTACGTCAATGATAATTCTTGTTTCTGCTCTGGCATATTACACACATTACCGAGGAAAATATCAGAATTCTGATAAGGAATGGCTACCTATCTTTTTACGTCGGTCTATGTTGGTATTCCTGTGTATTGGGTTACATCAGTTTTTTGAGTTTTTATCATTACTTACAAACAATCAACTAGTGTACAAAATAGGACTAATCATCTCGGTTTGTGGAGTGTATTTTCTCCTGAGTTCTTTAGAGGTTTTATGTAACAAAAAATTGCATACTTGGCTTTCGCTCATCCTTATTGCATTCGTTTCAGTACAGATACTGCTTTCGAATTTAAATTTCTCAGAAGGAGTTTTTTATCTAAAACATAATTCAGCTTTTTTTTGGGCAGCAACATGGTTGTTCCTGTTTATCTACTGGCATGTCTGTGCTTTTAAAATATACTCTGAAATTAAGGATAATGACTCGAGAAAAACACTCCTGGTTTATTTATTGTCCATTGCAGATATTTCGTTCATACTCACCGCGATTTATGTACTCGGCGGTTATTTCTTCTTTTCCGTCAATGTATGCACTGATTCTCCTTCCATTTGGTGCACGTTCTATGTGATCCAGTCCTTTGCAATACCAATCCTGTTTTTTAGATTGGGTGAATCATTTAGCAGGATGAACGTACAGGAAAAAATTACTGTAAAACAAACAATTCTGTATGTGATTATTTCTGTAGTGGTCTTGGGAATCTTCGTTATGGCTTTGCCGCTGTTTAGATGCCTGACATGGAAATTTGTATTCCCATAATCGAGGAAGCGTCATATCACCTAGGACTATACTGGACAAAAAACGGGGGGCATCACGAAAAGATGACTGCCCTGTGTAAAATAGCCCCATCTGGAGTAGCATCAGCGTACAATCAATAGGATACTAGATTCTATGAGCGATATACAGGTGGACGTCGAGAACCAGGTCACCTAGATCTTTGGGAATGCTGCCCTTTTGTATTTCCCAAAATCCTCTATGAGAATATCCTGCAGTACCCGCAGCATCAGGCTCATGTCCTAGCTTGGCACGAAAGAGTTGTTCATAGAGTTCTCGAGAAGTACGGCAGTGCAGTACTTGCAGCCTTGGAAGGTACTCCACATACGTAATCGGAAGTCCCTGGTCTTGTGTTCTTCGCCGTAGTTCGTTTGGATCCCCTATCATTCCAAGTTGAAAGTCAACTTCACCGTCGATATTCGTATCCGGGACAAACGTATAATGCTGGGGTGGCGGTAAATGACCCATAGGACCAGCAATAGGCTTTATGATAGGTGGTTTTCTCGGCTTATGAGATGACATCTCGCATGAGTGTTATCAGTAGAAATAAAAAGGTTGTTGCGCATTCGCGGTAAACTGATTCAAATATTTGACAGTAGCTCGTTAACATAAAAGAACGGATATAGTTGAACTCGCCCTAAATTAACTACGCAAATGTTCAATAGCCCCGCCCGGATTCGAACCGAGGTCCCGAGATCCAGAGTCTCGGATGATTGGCCGCTACACCACGGGGCTGCCGGTCCATGGGCGTTTTCTGTGCTTTTTAAAGCTTTCCGCCGAACAGCTCGTGAACCTGAGGTTCTAGACATATAGCTCTCTCACTGGTTTAAAATAATAATAGCGGGGAATACTGTACGCCTGCCGTACAGAGAAACGGATGGTTCCCCAGCCCCTTCTGGAGATACCCTCGTTTCGGCCGAAAAGCAGCGCAGGATTGTGTGGTCACAGATAGAAGATGCCCTGTCCATCGATTGTTGTGGGGAAGGGACAGGGCTCGCCGAAGGCTCGTAATTATGTTTTTTGTCATTTATTGATCATAGCGTTTTTGTGCATGAGTGCACCATTCCTCAACGAGCTCCGCCGCCGCCTCCACCAAAGCCGCCGCCAACATGCCCTCCTCCGCCAAAGCCGCCACCTCCTCCTCGTGGTGCTACCGCTGCCGCGTATGCGTGTGCATATCCTGAATGGAGTGACATTCCATACGCAGGGTACAGTCGTCCTCCGGTGCGTTCTCGTGGTGCAATGATCGACATGTTCTTGCTGACTTCGTCCGCTACGCCGAGCGCTGTTGCATACACCAGGACTTCATCCCATATCACGAGAGATGCGGGCGGGTATTTCTTGAGCAAGGTGAGGTCGGTCATGAAGTTCTTGTATGCCATCGTTTTTCTGTAGAGTTCGAGTCCTTCAGCAGTGAATTGTCCGAAGACTCTGCTCGGAATGAAGAGGCTGATAAGTGCAATAGGTATAACGGGCAGTGCAAAGTAGAAGAGTTCAATGGGTGGGTAAAGCCCCGCAAAATTTTTTTTCGCTGCATACATGACCAGCGCTAACGCAAGGGCTCCCATCACGATGCAGAATATGCGGAAAATTGTACTTCCCATGTGGCTGAAACGCTTCGTGCTCGCAAATTCGTCGCGTACTGATTTCTTGAAGTCCCAGTCAAAGGTGAAGACTCCTGAAATCTTCTGGGTTTCCATCTTCGCTTCGAACATCTGCCAGTCGAGTTTTCCTCCTTCGGCATGTTTTGAGAAGAAGTCATACACCTTCTGCTCGGGCGGTGTGAGAGGATCTTTTGCATTTTGCTGGAATGTGAATTCAACGCTCGTGCCTTTTTTTGCCATCGTTGCGTGCTTTCTCCGCACGAGGTCAAGCAGTGTCGCAATGATCGCATCGCTGCTCACGTTTCCCGTCCGAATGAGTGCGTGCGCCATGTACGGCTTGAGTGCTGGTGGTTCTCGCTCGTATGGGTAGTCATATGCAATGTTTGGCTCTGCCCCGTACACTCGGTAGATCAGGAATGGGACGATGATTGCGATCAGCCAGAACCCGATAATGCCAATAATCGAGAAGATGTTCACAAGCCGATAGGAAACTGCATATACCTTCTGCTGCGCTGTGGCAATTCCTTCCGCGGCAATCCACACTTCAAGTGCATTATTGACGTTTTCCGCATCTACGGTGATTGTGTTTCCGTTTCTGGTTACGGTTCCGATAGGTGGGTTGAGATAGATCTCATGCCCTTCCAGCGTCGGCGCTTCAATTGTTGCATGCATGCGTCGTAAATTCTTGTCCCATTGTGACCCCCAGAGCTTGTAGTGGAATCCCCATTTGTTCATGGCATTTTGGACTGTCATGCTGACTCGAAATGTTGCGTCCCTGTCACAGATGGTTCCAAACGATCCCGCGATCTCGTAGATGCGATCGGCCGTCTGGCATTCAGGCTCGCAAGAAGCGCTGATCTCACTCAGCCACGGTCCCGTTCCTGATCGTGGAATTTCTGGCTCTCGGTAGACTTCGTGATAGCATCCTTTGAACGTGTAATGAATTGTTTCATCGATGAGTGCGCTGTTGTTCGGATAGATGCGCACGTAAACATCTGCGCTCGGTAGCGCGTAATCACGGCAGATAGGATTCATGATCTGCAAGCCAAGGTGGCTGTTGATGAATGTTAAACCAGGTCCCGTTAAGGCCAGTGCAAGAACGAAGAGTATGGCTACAGCGAATGCTCCGAGGTATATCTTCAGGAATAAGCCTCTACCCATGATACGATCACTGCTTTTTGTAGTATATTAATGTTCGCGCCAGAGCTTTTCAAAAAATCCTCTATAGCTTTCCGCGACCACAGGATCATCGATGATGAAGACGACGGGCTGTTGCGTCCATACAATGATCCCAACCCGTGATCCCTGGATGACAGTTTCTGTCTGAGGTTCAAACTCCCTGGAGAGGTATCGTATTTTTGTAAGCCGGCTCCTGATAGAATCTCCATACGTACGAAGGGTTGTGTTGAAGAGTATTCGAGCGTAAATGTGTTTTTTGTTTTTATTCAGGAGGAAATTTCGCCAGAAATGCTCACCCATTATTTCCAATGAGGATGATGGGCCTCCAATGACGAGGTAGTCTTTTCGGGATACGAGAAGCTCATGATAGAACATCCTGATGCCATGATGCCCTCGAGCTACGACCACGGTTTGGTCCATGTGTATGAGCTTATATGATCTCGTTATTGTCTCAGCAATCTTTTTTGCTTCATTTTTTTTGCGTTCAATGTCAACTGCTTGTTTATCGACCATTTCAGTGAGCATATGTGGTGGAGCAAGCTGAAACGTGCGATGATTGCCCTCAACAACGAAAGTGACTAGGCCTCGATTGATTAGCCGATCGAGATTTTCGTATACGACCTTACGGTGGAGGTTAGTGAATCGTATGATATCCGCTGCGCTTTGCCGTCCCGTGCCGATCAGAGAGGTATATACAGTAGCCTCATTGGTACTGAGCCCAAGATCCCGTAAGCCATCAATCATGTGGTAACCGATAGTTACCACATATATTAATAAGTTATGTTTTGATTACTTCTTGATGATGAAAAAGCTGGGGAGATTTTGTGGTAATTGCGGTACAGAATTGCGTCGCAGAGGATTGAGATGGCTAATCGCCGGCTTTGCCATGCTTGGAGCCTACCGACTAGGGGGATGCCTGGCTTCCCAGTACAAGATAGAGGAATCAAATGGTGTTGTTCGGATTTTTGGGGATCTTTCCGTTGGATGGTCAAATGGTCTTTTTTCGGATCCCTGGACGGACGGAAGGTTACTTCAAGACTATACGTGCAAGATTGGCGATGAAATCATTGATCTCAAACGCAAAGATGGTTGGTGGCCTGGAGCTTCTGACTATACAACAACGCTTTCAATACAAAGGAAATGCGGTGATGTGGTGAAAATAACTCGCCATGGACCGGACAGAATGACAGTAGTGGAATTGGAATCCCTGGCGGGAACAGAAAGGTATTACAAGGAGTTGAATGATGAATTTGCTTCGAGAGTGGTATCAGAAGCTGAGAAGATGTATGATAGGTATATCCTTTTGCTCTGTGAACATCACCGAGGGAAGTCGCTTGAAGCAGTGGTTTCAAGACTATCTCAACAAAGGTTTAGTGAAAAAAGTCGGGAGGAGCGGGTGCGATTGTTTGAGGAGGGTGTTGGTTTGCCTGTCGAAATTGCGAACCGTCATCACTTGATTGAGTACTGGAAAGGTGATTACCCGACGAATATGGCAGCTGTAAAGTATGCGTTACTCTGTATTGACGGATGGTATGATCCGGAGGCAAAGATATTACCTAATGAGGCTCGCAAATTGCTCAACATGTATGGTTGGAAGCTTGATGATTAATGAGCGGCATAGACAAAGGTTCCCTGGTTTTCATGAACCAACTGATAGAATCTGGATTGGGCGAAATGCTCTCGGAACGCGGCGCGCGGGTCCGTTCCTGTCACGAGCAATTTGGTCGTCGCAACCGATGTTACAACGACGTGCGTATAACCTCCCTCCCGGATCTGTGATTCAATTGATTCAACGTTCATTTCAAGGTTCATCGGCGTGCATTTCAGCCCTGAGTGCAGGTAGAAGAAGTCGCAGTTCTGCGCCATGATTTTGGCGCCTTGTAAGTTCTCGCCGGCCCATCTGCTTGTCTCTTCTAAGCCATTCCATTCCGGTGTGTAGTCGTGGCCGTGATGGTAGTAGATAAGGTAGCACGAGAAGATCACACATAATCCGATACCGACGGACAGGATGTAGCGTAGCGATGTGAGTGCTTGTCTCTTCCATCGCTGGAGGATAGTTTCTGTTCCGTTCATCAGGTAGAATAGCAGGAATGGAAAGAGTGGATAGAGGTAGCGATAGCTTGTCCACACGAACAGGAGCAGGATGGGGAGATAAAACAGTAGGTACCATGCCGCGGAGCTAGTTTTCTTTGACCGGAAGATTCCGACGATGCAGAGCGCAATGACGATCAGGTTGAGTGCGATGTATACTGGTAGGATGATTCCAAAGCCGTCCATGCCAATTCTTTGCGTGTCCCGCGCGAGACTGAATCCAAGGTATCCGAAGAAGTTGCTCGGGATGCGGAGGAGCAGATCTCCGGCGGTGACGTATCCTAGTTCTGGTCGGTAATTGTCTTTGAGGAGGAGCCTGCTCCACGCGGCTGATGGCGTTGGGTCATACCACGCGATAAATACGTGGGTCGCGACAAGTACGGCAATGAGCGTTCCGATCACGAGCGCGGTGTGCCGTGCCGAGTGTTTCTTTCTGCGGACGAGGATAACGGAATAGACGAGCACTGCTGTAATCGCGGCAAGTCCTACTGGCCGCGTCATGTATGCTGCGTACGCGCAGAGTGCTGCAAGCCACAGCATGCGAGGACGTTCTGCAGATTTGTCGAGGAGGTAGATCGCAAGGAATGACAGTGCAACATAGAGGATTTCACTTTGGATATTCACGACGAAAAAGATTGTGAACGGCAGAAGCGCGAAAAGTATAGTGAGATGCAGCGGATAGAGCACCTTCTTTTCTTGCAGCCACCGGTAGTAGAACCACAGCATAACAAGGATGAGCAGTATGTTGAGGATCTTTGGCACGAAGAAATGCATTCCAAAGACGAGTAGTGGCGCGATGAATGCCGAATACAGGGGCGGTAGTGATGAGAATCCGGGTTGCTCTGTGTATGTGTTGATATACCGGTACCCGTGACCTTCGAAGAGTGATTCCGCGAAGATCATGTACTCAGCATGATCCACTGTAACGCCAAGATTATCGTTCACGTTGAGGGCGTACACAAGGAGAATGATAACCGCCCAGATGATGATCTTGGTTCTGTCGTCCATACAGAAGAAAACCCAAAGATGGCTTAAATACCTTTCGAACGAATAGCCCATGCATCAGTGGATATGCACCCTGGAGTCAGGGGAGCAGTATCATGAAAGCATGGACGTACGACAGCGTTGGAGTAACTGTTCCCACGAACACATGCCCTGTTCCAAGCGCGTTGTATAAGGAACAGGGCTCGCCGAAGGCTCGCAATAATGTTATGAGTGATTTCTTATCCTTTTAGAGTATCCCTACTCGAACAGGGATCGCCGAAGGCTCGTGATAAACCAGAGCGGTATATTTTGCGGACAGGGCTTGCTGAAAGGCTCGTAATAATGATGCTGCAAAACGAAATGATGCTTGACAGACATCGCCCGATAATCGTGCAAGAATTATTTATACACTTTTACTCCCGATATCCCGACTTCCTTTCCGGTTTCATACTCTATTTTCTTGCCTGCTTTTCGGTAGCGGCCGATTTTCGTGCTGGTAATGCTTCCTTCAACGCCAATCCATACTCCCGCGATAATGAGTGCAAAAGGAAGAACCACGAGAAACGCTACAAACGCACTGCCGCGTACAAAGACTCCTGCAAGAGGCATCAGTACGGCGAGGATGGCGACGATGGCAATTGCTGCAGGATAGGTGAACTTTTTCCTTTTGAAGTAGATGTAACTTCCCTTGTCTTCGATCGTGAAAAACAGCATCTAGGGTATGATGCAGATTTATTTAATAAAGGTTTGGTTGCGGATTTTTTCAATTTGCAGGTCTTGTAGCATAACAATTATATACCAACTTCCAGCAAATCCCTGTATGGCAATCCGCTCAATAAAACAAATGAAGGCCCTCAAGGGCAAGGTCGTTCTCGTCAGGGTTGGCTACGATGTGCCTCTCGACGACAAGCTGCAAATCACCGATGACGCGAGGATTCGCGCGACCATTCCGACGATCAAGTTCCTCGCGTCTAAAGGCGCAAGGACCGTGCTGCTCTCCCATCTTGGCAGGCCGGAAGGCAAGGACCAAAAATTAAGTCTGAAGCCGGTCGTTCCCGTGCTGCAGAAGCTTGCGAAATTGAAGCTTTCGTTCGTTCCAAAGACAAGGGATTTTGACGCTGAATTGAAAGCGATGAAGGATGGTGATGTCTTGCTTCTCGAGAACATTCGCTACGAGCCTGGTGAGGACGCAAAAAGTCCTGAGTATCCTGCCCTGTGCGAGTACTATGCGAAGTTCGCTGATATCTTTGTCAATGAAGCATTCAGCGTGAGTCATCGCGCTTCTGCATCCATGGTTGGCATTCCGAAGAGAATGCAGGAGCTGAAAAAGCCTGCCTGTGTTGGCCTTCAGATGCTCGAGGAAATTGAGATGCTCACTCCGCTGCTAAAGCCCAAAGGATTCTCAGTCGCTATCGTTGGCGGCGCGAAGGTCAAGGACAAGATTGGCACGATCAAGACGCTCGTCAAGCTCTTCTCGAAAGTGCTCATCGGCGGCGGCATGGCGAACACGTTTCTCGTCGCTTCCGGTAAGAGTGTTGGCAAGTCGAAGGTTGAGGAGGAATTCATCCCTGAGGTCAAGGAATTGCTCAAGAACCCTAAAATCGTCATTCCTGTTGATGGTGTGCTTGGGAGGCTCAAGGATCCTGCGGCGAAGATTACCTCTGCAGTTCCTTCTGGTTCGGTTAATTTCGCGAAAGGTTCTCCTGCTCCCGACACGTACGTGCTCGATGTTGACGCGGGCACGGTCGCGCTATTCGCTTTAGACATCAAGAAGGCAAACACCGTGTTCTGGAATGGACCGCTTGGTGTTTTTGAGACCGAGGCATTCCGCAAGGGAACGTACGAGGTCGGAAAGGCCGTTGCCGCGTGCAAGGGCTTTACCGTCGTTGGCGGAGGCGACTCTGCCGCTGCGATAGAGCTTATGGGCCTCAAGAAAAAGATCAAGTGGGTTTCAACCGGTGGAGGGGCTGCTCAAGAATTCGTCGAGAAACAGGGCCATCTTCCGGCGGTTGATGTGCTGCTGTGAGACTTACACACATTCAGGATTGAGTACGTGTTCCCATGTGTAAAGATTAATACTCTTCGAGGAAAACAACAAAGTTTTTAATCCCCTGAAAAATCGTGTGTGCATGCCAGAATTCCTGTCAATCCAGAATGCCATGGACAAGGGGAGAGTTGCCACGCAGGATGTTTCTATCCGCGGATGGGTCTACCGCGAGCGTGGCAGTAGCAAGCTCAAGTTCATCATCCTGAGGGATGTATCGAACACGATCCAGTGCGTGCTTGAGAAGAATTCCCTCGGTGAGGAAAAGTTCAGGCAGGCAGACGGCATTCAGATTGAAACGTCCATGGAGATTCATGGCGAAATCCACGAGGACAAGAGAGCTCCCACAGGTTTCGAGATCCATGTGAAGGATTTCAATGTCGTCGGCAAGTCTGATACCTACCCGATTTCCAAGGATCAATCTCCTGAGTTCTTGCTTGATCAGCGGCATCTTTGGATTCGAAGCAGAAGGCTCACCGCAATTTTGAAGATCAGGAGTACGGTTGCTGGTGCGATCCACAAGTTTTTCCGTGAACGTGGTTATCATGAGTTTGATGCTCCCATCTTACAGCCGAGCCAGTGCGAAGGTGGCTCGACTCTTTTTGAGGTCAAGTATTATGAGGCGAAGACGTACCTTTCGCAGTCCTGGCAGTTATACGCGGAGGCCGCGGTCTTCGCGCTGGAAAAAATTTACAATTTTGGTCCGACGTTCCGCGCCGAGCGTTCCAAGACGAGCAGGCATCTTTCTGAGTTCTGGATGGCGGAGATGGAAGCCGCGTGGATGGCTCTTCCCGAGCTGACGGAAACGGCAAAGGCCGAGATTAGGTTCATCGTCAGTCAAGTGCTCCAGGAAAACGAGGAGGAGCTGAAGGTTCTTGGCCGCGATCTGGAGCTGCTGAAGAATATGGTTGCCAAGGACTGGCCTACAATCACATACACGGAGGCGCTCGAGATCCTCAAGGACAAGGAGGGAATGGATGTGGAGTGGGGCAAGGACCTGCGGACGATTGAGGAGGATAACCTCATGAAGCATTTTGACATTCCTGTTGTTGTCACAAATTATCCTAAAGAAGCGATGGCATTCTATAAGCCTGCTGATCCGAAAGACCCGAAGACCGCACTCTGCTTTGACATGCTCGCCCCCGAGGGCTTTGGCGAGATTGTTGGTGGCAGTCAGAGGGAGACTGATATCAACCAGTTGATGGATGGCCTGAGGCGTCAGGGCGAGGATCCGGCAAATTATGAGTGGTATCTTGATCTACGCAGGTATGGCAGTGTTCCCCACAGCGGGTATGGCGTTGGCGTCGAGCGCGTCGTCGCCTGGATCTGCGGTCTCGATAATATCAAGGACGCGATCGCGTTCCCGCGCACAATCCTGCGCTGGAAGCCGTGAGCGTTTCGAGTATGTTTCCGACCTAATCACTTCTCCTCGGTGCTGTAGACATAGTGACCTACAGTTTTATATGCCGCTTGATACTTACGAGCAGCATGGCAGACCCAATTGATTATGTGGCGAGAGTTGATGAGTTTCTTCGTCGGCGTGGAGTTCGGAGTATCATTGGGTTTTCCGGCGGATACATGGATCACGAGGACCGCGCAAAGCAGGTTATCGAACAAAGCATGAAGTTCTACCAGGGTTATCCCGTCGCGATCCTGACGGGGGGAACGAAGTGGAATCTTCCCGGCCACGCAAGCGCGATCGCGCAGGCGCATGGATTGCCCGTTATTGGTGTTCTTCCTGAGCGCGGGCTTAAGCATAAAGTTCAAGGTCTTGATCTCGAGCTCGTGGTCCCCTCGATCTATGGGCAGAGCGAGTGGTGCGATGAGTCCCAGCTCTTCGGGAAATTATGTGACGGGATTGAACTGATTGGAGGGGGTCCCGGCGCTGCTGTTGAGGTTTTTCAGGCTCTGAAGATCAGCCTTGATCGGATCCGTGATGGAAAGACTCCGAAGTATATCGCCCCGATCGCAGGTTTTGGCGGGGTTGAGGAACTCCTCTACAAGTCTTCATTCGTAAATGCGACTTGCATGCCGCAAGTGCCCTTTGAGGATGGTGCTTCTGCTGCAAAGTATCTGATGGAAAATCTTAGATAGGTGTGTCTGTTCTCGTAATGCTAGTTGCTGAATAATGCAATGAAGTGCACTGCCGCGAGCACCGTGATATCTATCGCAAAGTAGTATAAAAAGACAATTTCTAAACAAAGTGCTTGATGTAAAGAAATCGTTCGCTCAAACCCTGATTTTTCAATAAAAATGCCGGCCATTTCTTGACGGTGACGTTCAGGAATATCTGTGGGAATAGCAACTTTCAAACACAGTTGAGTATTCTCCGCACGATTAAACGTAAAGGTGCTTTGGTTGTCATCACCATGCACCACAATCCGGATTGGAATCGTCTCGATCTGGTCATCTATCTCTGCAGGCGGAGGAAGTTGAGGAAGCTCATTGTGCGGGAGCCTTGCAGGATCATAGGATTCTAAGGGGGTATCTCCAGGACCTGGAAGTATTGGACGACAAGGATGCACCAATTGAGCTCATGGGCTTCAAGAAAAAGATCAAGTGGGTCTCGACTGGCGGTGCTGCGCAGGAGTTTGTGGAAAAGCAGGGTTATCTTCCCGTAATTGACGTGTTGCAGTAGCGGAAATCACGAGCCGCAGGCAGGCCGTCTATGAAGCGCGCAATCCTGCGGCCTATGGATTGATAGGCTCGGCGTTTGTTCGTACCATCGCTGATTGTGCGCCATCGCGTAGTTTATTTGGTTCTATGATACGTGAATTGCCTTGACCATGAAGACGTAAGAACGCGCAATTGATCAAGATCAGTTCATTCTCCTCGAAGCGCAGAGAGAACTTCCACGATAAATGCTTCGGCGTTTCTCAAACCTTCTTTTTGTTCTTCGGGAATGTTGAGTAAGCCATGCATATATGTCCCGCCTTTTTGGTCCTTTGGTGAAAAGAACGGATTGTACCCGTTTTGTTCCAGTCTAATCCACACCAATTGCTGTGTCAATTCGGCAACAAATGCGCTTCTCCCTTTCGTTCTTGATGAATGTTCCAATGCGACAGGGTCCATTGCTGTATATTTGGGAAAAAGCGTAGCATATACGCCGTTTTCATCCGGCAGAAACATTCCGATTGGCCCATTGTCATACGTGATGCGTACACCGTATAAATCAATCGTTACCATTTTGCTCATTGTTCTTCAAGAGTGGCATATAAATGTGCTGGAGTCTTGTTTCTTCCATGCCTTATTTCAAATGGTGGCGTTATCATTGGAGTAGTTGTGGTGAGACAATTCTTCAGGAGTTCACTTAGCGTTTTTGAGTTGATATTTGCCATACCGAGAGGAGATGTACCGCCGCAAGCGCTAGCACGGCAGCATCTATCGCAAGGCAGTATCCGCAGACCATTTCAAGAACAAAGTACTGGATGTAGAGGAACCGTAGTGTTAGTAGTGCGGCAGCAGCAATCATCGTATGGAGTGCCGAGGAAGTTACTGTGCTCGGGTTATGGGTGTGATATGCGAGTACCGCAAGGAGAATACTAAATCCCATGATGCCAAGATATGCGTTCGGAAAGCCGAGCAGTCGTCCATACGGGCTGTTATATACGGTGGTGCATCCGGCTTTGCCGTCGGGCGAAAGACTGCAGAGTCCTGGATTCTCAAAATTCTTCCCTGACGCGAACGCGTACCACACGCAGAGTGCAAGAATGATGATGCATAGAATAAACTGCAGTCGTACCAG
Organism: uncultured Methanosarcinales archaeon; assembly: GCA_964455675.1. Taxonomy (GTDB): domain Archaea; phylum Nanobdellota; class Nanobdellia; order Woesearchaeales; family CAYVYK01; genus CAYVYK01. The sequence goes on along the minus strand of CAYVYK010000006.1, from coordinate 8,301 downwards.
CTTCATGGAGAAATGTTTATATACACCTCTTTTTAAGGTTTATGAGGGAACATGCTATATCTCGGGGCGGATCACGCAGGGTTTGGATTGAAGCAGAAGCTAAGGGTCTGGCTTACTCTGCAGGGTATCGCATGGCATGATGTGGGCACGACAACGATAGAACCAGTTGATTACCCTGATATTGCAGGTAAGGTCTGTAATGAAGTCAGAAAGTCGAGCATCAACAGAGGGATTCTCATCTGTGGTACGGGCATCGGAATGTGCATGGCCGCAAATCGTCATAAAAAAATCCGTGCGTACACTCCTTGCGACGCGCGCGCCGCAACGCTCGGACGCAGGCACAATGACGCAAACGTTCTCTGCCTGCCGGGCCGTCCGGGTAATCTTCCGCTCGCGAAACGCTTGATCATGATTTTCCTCAATGCGAAGTTTGACGCAGGCCGCCATGTACGCCGCATCAAGAAGATGGAATGATGGACACTAAGAAGACCGTTGCCGCATCCATTCTTTCGGTCAAGGAGAAGCATGGCAATATACAGAAGGCCGTCGAGGATGTTGAGCCGTTCGTGAAGACACTGCATGTCGATATCATGGATGGCAAGTTCGTGCGCGAGCGCTCATTTGAGCCTCGCGAAATCAACGCTCTAAAGACCTCGCTCAAGCTTGACATTCATCTCATGGTTGCACACCCAAGGATGTGGTTTGCAAAGTTTCTCCATCCGTCGACATACTTCGTCCATGTTGAGGCAAGTGATGATCCTGACGTTCTGATCAGGGATATCCGTGACATGCGTGTGCGTGCCGGCATCGTGCTCAATCCTGATACGCCTGCGCGCGTTGCGTTCCCTTACTTAAAGAAGGTCCATGCCGTGCTTGTGATGAGCGTTCATCCTGGCAAGGGCGGCCAGCGATTCCTTCCTTCTGCCTTGCAGAAGATTAGGGACATCCGTGCAAGGAGCTCGCGCGTCCGTATTGTCGTCGACGGCGGTATTAATCTTGAGAACATGAGGACCGTGCTTGATGCGGGAGCCTCGCAAGTCGTTATGGGTTCGGCGTTATGGCCATTGCCAGCGGAAGTGTTTAAAAAAATGAGGGAGGTTGTGGCATGTTAGTCTCTTCAAAAAAGATGTTGTGGAATGCGTGGAAGAATGGATACGCAGTTGGTGCATTCAATACGAGCAATCTTGAGATCACTCAGGCGATCATCGACGCTGCTGCAGAGATGAATGCTCCGGTAATCGTGCAGACGTCTCCTTCCGCGATCGAATATGCGGGACTGCAGAATATGGTCGCGATGGTAAGAAGTCTCGCAAGCCAGGTAAAGATTCCTGTCGCATTGCACTTGGATCATGGTCTTGATGTTGAGCTTGCTGAGCGTTGCATCAAGGCAGGCTACACTTCGGTCATGCTGGATGCTTCCTCAAAGCCTTTTGAGGAGAATTCGGGCATGGTGAGGAAAGTGGTGAGCATGGCGCGATGGCATGGCATTCAGGTGGAAGCAGAGATTGGTCGCCTGCAGGGTATTGAGGACCAGGTGAAGGTTGATGCCAAGGAAGCGCTGTACACAACTTCTGTTGATGCGGTGACGTTCGCCCGCGCCTCCAAGTGCGACAGTCTTGCTGTCGCGATTGGTACGTCGCATGGCGCGTTCAAGTATGTGGGCAAGTCCTCCATCCGTTTGGACATCCTAAAAGAGATCAATGATGCGTGCAAGATTCCTCTCGTGCTTCATGGCGCGTCCGGTGTTCCGCAAGATATCGTGAAGATGGCGAACAAGTATGGCGCGAAGATCAAGGGCGCGAAGGGTGTTGATGAGGAATTGATCAAGGCGGCAGTGAAGCTTGGTATTTCGAAAGTGAATGAGGATACGGATTTGCGTCTTGCGTTCACAGCTGCTGTAAGAAAACAGCTTGCGGCGAAACCGAATGACTTCAATCCTCGCGAGATTATGATGCCTGCAAGAGACCTTATCAAGCATATGGTCATGGACAGAATCAAGGTATACGGTTCTGAAGGGAAGGCTTAGTCAAGTTCCCCAAGGTACATTTGCGGAGCAGGCCTAATTCCCACGACGCCTGGTAGGGATTGTACGTCCTGTGCTCGCGCTGGCTTCATCCATACGGCAACGGTGTCAACTGCCTGATCGCTCTTGTATCCAATACGGACGTCTTTGAGTACTCGTAGCTGTTCGAGAACGCAGTCCGGGACTTCTCCACAGGGATGGTGCTCGCACGTAAGCGTTGCGGATTCAAGATCTCCAAAGAGGTTGACTCCTGGCAGCCCTCGCTTCCTTTTCTCGCAGCTGTGGACATGGTATCGTACTTCAAATCGTCCGTACCCTGGGGGTACCCCTTGTACGTCAGGGAGAAGCAATTCTTGGTGTGCCATGCCCCGATCTCCCATTCTGGTGGTATTTATACAATTTTGTTGTAAAAAATACATATTCCTATCTAGCAGATGAAGCATCCGATACTGGTTTGGTTTTTTCCTGCGCGAAAGCTATATATAGTGATACTTCTGGGACTGACGGGGGATAAGTATTCCAGAAAAGCAGATATCACCAAATCTTGCAGCATTCCGAAAGGGTGAAAGCCAGCGGGATGTGCATACATCAAGGATTGATAGGTTGTGGTTGTTCCTTGGAATTGGTATGGTACTCATCGTTGTTATTGTTATCCTACTCTGGCCGCGCTGCCAGGATGAGCGTTCCTGTTTTGTTGAGAGGGCGAATGCGTGCAAGACTGCAACGATCGCTGTTGGCTACGCAGGGAGCACCCTAATGTATCGCACGTCTGACTGCATACTACAAGCCGAGTTTGAGAGTTTTGGGGCAGCAGAACCAAAGGAGGTTGTCGATGCATTCACGGGTAAAATCATGCGCTGCCCGTATACGAAGGGGAGTTTTGATGAGGGTTTTCTTGATGAGGTGTCATATGATCTTGACGCGTGTTCGGGTCCACTCAAGGATTTGCTCGCAGAACTCCGAAATTTTGAGGTGGTACAATGAAGCAGGGATCCCTCGTGCTACGTCCGTTTGGATTCATGCTGCAGAATCCGTTGATGTTTGTTCCGCTCTTGCTGCTTGCGGCTCTTGACATCGTTGTTCTCCTGCTTACTGTTCCGTTGCAGATTCATGAGTATGATCCCGCATCCACGATGCTCTATAAAGTTGTCCTCATTATTGTGGTTGGTATTCTCACATTCGTGGCAAGTATTTTGCCTCTGAGTTGGTTTATCACTCTTCTTCGGCAAGGATTGACAGGTAAACCTCTTGATCTTGGGCTCGCGTGGAAGGACGTGTGGAGGAGTGCGTGGGCACTGCTTCGCTTCCAGCTCTGGGCGTTGCTGTTTTTCGCACTCGTCATGATTCCGGTGTACCTTCTCGCGGTTATCTTTATAGGTCTCTCAGCGATCTGGTCATGGCTTGAGCTTGGCCTCGTCCTCGTCCTCATTGCAGGATTGATCCTTGTCTTCAGCTTTATTGTTGTCCTACTGCAGAGTATCCCCTTCCTTGTTTTGTCTGATATGAAACCTCTGCATATGTTCCGCGCAGGATGGAGATTCGTGCAGGTGCACAAGTGGTATTCGGCATTCATCCTCCTTGTATTTGCAGTAGTCTACTTGATCACGATGATCCCTCAGGGTGGCGCGTTCGTTCATTCTTGGCTGATCGGGGAGTCGTTTGAGACGATGCAGATGTACGCTGAGATCCATCCGGTCTCGTCGTATTTTGTCTCGCTTTTCATGGCGTGGCTCATGCTGCTATTGACCGCGTACATTGCCGTGCTGACATGCATGGGTACATTGGAGCGTAGAAAGGAATTATGAGACTTCGATGCGTGACGAGTGTTCTTTCTTCTCGATACGCGCGACATGGTCGACGAAGCTTTCCATTTTTGCTTCGTGGGAGACGATGATGACCTGGCGTAACGCAAGTTCGTCAAGGACGTCGCGCATGCGGTCGAGCTGCTCATCCGAGAATCCATCCGTTGGCTCGTCGAGGATGAGGAGGTCGTGTGTTTTGATGCTTGTCATCATGTCGTTGATGACTTTGTTTAGGGCAAGCCGGTATGCGAGCGCAAGGCTTGTTTTTTCTCCCCCCGAGAGGCTTTGGTAGTCCATCTGATATCCGTTCTGGTCGATCACGGGCGTGAAATTCTCATCAAGCCGCGCCTGCAGGAGCTCGTCTTCGATAAGTGTTCCAAACCATTGCGTGAAGAGCTCGTTGAATTTTGCGTATACATGGAGGAATACTTGCTGTTCGATGAGGCTCATGAGGGGAAGGAAGTGTTCTAGGATCCATGAGCGAATTTGCTTGATCTCATCCATCTGTTTTATGGCTTCAGCAAGGCGAGTGATTTCTTCCTGTGTTTTCTTCAAGATGTCGCTTGTGATGTCACACTCTTTTTGTAGTGTCGCGACAAGGATGTCTGCTCTTCGTTCTTCGGTTAGCGCCTGGTCATGTTCCCTCTTTGCTTTGTCATACATTGGCTCAAGATCGTCGTGAATTCCTTCCTTATGCGCATGCAGTGTCGCCGTGATGCGCTCGAGTTCCTGCTTCTTTTGTTCGATGAGCGTAGTTAGCTCCACCACACGCCGCTCTTTTTGCATCTGAAGCGCCCGCTGGATGTTCTGTGCTTCTTGCTTCTTCTCCTCTTGGACTGCGATGTCGTAGCGTGTTTTTGCTTCAGTAATGCTTTTCTGCAGTGTGGCAAGTGTCGCGTTGAGTGCTTCAGCTTGTCGTGATAGTTCGGCATGTTTGCTGTTCTCTTCGGCTGAGATCTGTTCTTTGTGTTCGTGTGTCACGTTCTGCTTGCAGAGGGGGCATTGCGAGAGGCTTGCGATTTTCGCGATTGTTTCTTTTGATTGGATGATTGTTCTTCTGATGAGCGCTAGTTCTCCCTCGCATCCCGCTTTTTTGGTGAGGAGGCTCTCATATTCTTTCTGGATGTCAGCCCGTGGCATGATGCTTGCTTTGTGCTGTGTTTGCTGAGCTAGTGTTGCGATCTCCCGCTCTGTTCGCGTGAGCTCTTCTGTGTATTGCTGGAGGTATTGGCTTGCGTGCTTCTGCTGTACTTCCTGGATAGAACGCGCGCGTTTCTGCTCAAGTTGCTTTTTTAGGGCGTCCTCAAGGCGTGCCAGTTCCTCTCGCTTCTGTGTCGTGAGTGCCCGCCGCAAGGAAATGTCCTTTTCTGCGAGTGCGTGTCTTGCGCGCTTCTCGAGGAGCGAGGCTTCCTGCATGCGCGCTTCGTCTTGTTTTTTTTGTATCCCTTCCGTTCTTGCCTGCAGAATCTTTATGCGTTCGCCAAGATTTCGTGCGTATACTTGTCCGTTTTCCCTGATGCGTTTGTACGTGTCGATGCCAAACACCCTCCGTAGTACTTCGAGTCGTTCTTCGGGACTGTCCATGAGGATGTGTTTCATTTCCTCTTGTGGTGTGTACACCGTGTAGCGATAGATGAGTGCTTTTGATTTGGTGAGGAGATCCTTGGGATACCCGAGTAGCTCAAGCACTTCTGACTTGAGTTCGACGCTCGAGAGGTCTTTGCGCATCCCGTTGATGGTGATGTAGCCAACGTCTTGCGTAACCGTCCCTGCAATTCGTTTAAGCGTCCGTTTGATTGTGTATTCTTTTCCTTCAAGCCCAAATCCAAGTTCCACGCTTCCAAAAGATGCTCCTTGCCGAAGGAGTGTCGCTCCCGACGTCGTTCCTTTGAGGATTCCAAAGAGCGCGAATTCGATCGCAAGAAGTATTGTCGTTTTCCCTGAACCGATGTCCCCAGCCAGCAGCGTTTTTCCTTCCTTGAATTCGACGTGCTGGTTCACGTAACTTCGGATATTCTGAAGAGTGACATACTTGAGCAGCATGGTGAAAGGGAGCCATCTGCCTGATATAAATCTTGCCGCAGGGGTTGCCCGGTGGAAAGTCCTGTTGTCGCCATGACGGTGAATACCCGATGAAAACGATGATAATAATAGTGGTGGTCGGTTCGAACTGTTGCTCCTGCCGTGCTAGGTCCACCCCACCAACCCCCCCGTTGTGGAAAGCAATTGAGCCATATATGAATGAAGCAAGAGACCCTAGACAATGAGTAACGTGCTAGAATGATGAATCGGCCATTCATGTACCGCAAAAGTATCATTCTTGCGAAGCAATGAAGATACTGCCCGTTCAAGGCCGACCAGCGGGAGGCCGACCGTCCTACTCTGTTATGATAAATTTGATAAACTTGAAATTGCTCACAGCCAAAGCTACTAGACCGCTCATCCAGCTCATATGGTATACGCACTATTGTGGTATACGAAGAGTACCAAAGGTGCGGCAGTGCGTCGTCTAATATATCGTCACTATACAGCAGTTAAAGAGGGAGGACCTGGAAAGTAAGGATGGTGCATCAGCTCCCTTGAGTAATGATCCTGTGTACATACTGACACCTGATCACAAGCTCGCGAGAGAATAATCAGGCAGTTGTTTTCAGAGAGCATACGGCCGAAACGTACCTCTTATATAATACCCCGAAAACCTTCCGAGTCCCATGACGGACGAACGGCGTTTTGATGCGGAAGTGCGCAACCTCTTGAAGATCCAGAGCGGTTTGTTGCCGCAGGCCCAGGGTATTCCATCTCTTGACGGTATTGATCTGTATGGCGATTCCATGCAGATGTACGGCGGTGTTGGCGGCGATCATGTGTTCTTCGTGAATTTTCGTGACGAACAGAAGTATGGCCTTGAGTTCCGGATCGAGCAGGCGAAGGCAGAGGGCAATGATGCTCTCGTTCGCATGCTCGCGAGAAACAAAAAGAAGATTGGCGTCGGTATCGTGGACGTCGCAGGTCATAATATCACGGACGCCGCAATGTGCGGGGCTGTCCATGTCGCGTTTAAGCTTGCCATGCAGTATGAGCTTGACGCGTTTGGTGAGGTGACGATCAAGCTCTTTGAGCGCCTGAACACGCTCATGTACTTCCTCACGCCTCCTGAGAAGTATTTCACGATGCTCTACGGCGAGATCTCAAGCAAGGGAAGGTTCAGGTTTCTATCGGCAGGTCATCCAACGCCGATCGTGTACTCGCGAGAGTTTGGCAAGATTGTTCCAATTGATGAGGATCGCCTGGTGACGCTTGAGCATATGGGCCTCAAGCCTTCCGAGGATGACGGAACTCACCGTAACATTAGGAGTTGGCTTGGATATAAGCGCAACTACACGATCAACGAGATCAACTTGCTTTCTCCTGGCGACATCATGGTGCTGTGCTCTGATGGTGTTATTGATCACGCGCGTGAGTCCGATGATCCAAGCAAGAGATGGGAGAGGTATTCGGAACAGAAACTTGAGGAAGCGCTTCGGGCATCCCAGGATTATTCCGCGAACGTAATCTACATGGCGATCATGGAAGATGCACTTGAGTTCGCAAAACCCCAGGATGACATGAGCCTTGTCGTTATAAAGCGTGGTTAGATACCAAGTCCTTCGCGGATGAATTTGACGCCCCACGCGGTTGTGATGAGGCCAAGTATCGTGGAAAGCACTTGGATGAATGTCTTGCCAAACTTGTGCGAGAGCGCCTCCGCGTAATAGAACAGGACTGCGGTTCCAAGAAGGACGATGAAGACGGCAAGTCCGGTAGTGGCAATGCCAAAGTCACTCGTGGATATCATTATTGCGGTGATCGCGGCAGGTCCTGTAAGAAGCGGCGTCCCGATGATTGCGGCAATCGCGCGACCACTGCTGTGCCGAACACTGTCAAGATCCGCAAGGGAATGTCCAAGGGCCATTTTCACTCCGAGTATTCCAAGGATGATTCCGCCAGCGATTCGAAACTCATCAAGTGTCGTGCTGAATGCGATAAGGAGGTACTTTCCAAGGAGAAGGAACCCAAGCGATATGGACCCCGCGACAAGCACGGATAGCATTGCAGTCCGTCTCCTCTCTTTGGGCAGCATATGTTGTGTCGCCACGACGAATACCGCAAAGCTCGCAAGCGGGTCAAAAATGACGACGAAAAGTACGATGAGCTTGATGAGTTGAACGAACATTCAGTTATGCCAATATTATGAGCTTAAAAATCTTGCGGTACAGAAAATTCCTCTGGTTATGCGCGTCGTGCCCACAGGAATCCGCAAATACCGAACACAAAGAGGACGATGCCAAGAAACAGCCCAAGACTGATGCGATACCCGTTCGTATAGAGTAGGAGTAGTCCAAGACCAAAGGATACCGCCGCAACTATGTACTCGCTTGTTTTCTTGTCCATGCTTGCGGAATCGGCAATTTCCTATATAAAATGTGTGGCGAATCT
>CAYVYK010000005.1:70035-114277 GCA_964455675.1 uncultured Methanosarcinales archaeon | reverse complement strand
TTTCCAGGAATCTTGATCGTCGCATTATCAATCGCCGGAAAACTGATGTTGTAAAAAATATCATCAAAATGCTCATAATACCCCTCACGCTGCAATCCTTCATAGTAGTGACTGAGCATGACCTCGGTATACTGCTTGAGCGAGAGATTCGCCTCCAAATAGCTTGGGGGGAGCGGCCGGTTGCAAAACCACGCCTTATCCTGCAAGGCAAGACCTTCATGCATCGCTTTACCCACGCCCGTAAAGACGGCCTTCCTCACTGCCGTGTCTGACTCCGTAACTGCTTGAGGCGTATTGTCACGGATAATCTCCTTATGGGAGGTAAACCTTGTCAATACGAGAAAGAGGCCAAGAGCGAGAACTACGAGAAGCAAGACGACAAAGACGTTTCCTCGCCTATTCCTGATCATAGATATACAACCTCGCATTCGCCAAGTCACCATTCGGCATGGGGAGTTTGCGCTCTATGGCAAACGCGCGCCCCATCCTCTTCTCACCAATCCGAATCTTCAACTGATCAAGATTCTCAAGCAGCGCGCCAGGAAGCTGACGCATAAGATTATCCTGATTCTTGATCACGACACCATTATTGAAGTGCATGAGCGTATTCATATGATCAATAACATACGGATCACAATACATGACGGGATCCCCGGTCGTCGAGAAAACCGGATCCACGATCACGTTTGATTCGCGCAAAATGTCCACATCACGCACCAATATGCTCGTTGCGTAATCCTTGGGACAGGGATAGAAGAACTGCGTTGATGATGGAAGACCATCCGTCAACGGAAGATAAACACGCCCGATGTTCAAGTCAGTCCCTTGATGGAACAGCACGAGCGATGAGAGAGCAGTCTCCCAATCAGACATCCAAACCTCAGGCTCGTCATAATAATGATACGGCTTTTCGAGTTTTTTCTGCTTTTTCACAAGATCAAAGACAGTGTATGTATCATTCACGTATATCATGTCAGGAGTGTAGTACTCGCACGCCATCGATGTATAGTTATCGCACCAAGTCAGATTAGGATAACTCAAGATATACGCAAGCATCGTCACAGGAATGCCAGTCGCATTCTGCGCAGACTCCGCGATCGCCGTGGAATAATTCGCGAGGTAGAGTGACTCATCCTTCATGGTATCAGAACCGTCCACGATAAAAACTAGCTCAAACTGCTGCAAAGGAGCCTCAACCTCAACATAGTAGTTCTGCGAAGGGAAAGCAGCATCAAGGAGTTCCTTAAACTCTGCTTCAATCCGCATCTGCCCTCCAGTCGTCAAAATAAGATCATCACGGTAGTACGCTGCACTCCCAAGAAGATCGCCAAACGACCTTCCTGTCTCCTGCTCAGTCACGAGAAGAAGAGAATCAAACATGGAAGAGTATTTGTTCTCCTGGTCATAGAGTATCCACAAACGGTCCTTATCGGCAATGGCCCGCGAATACTGGCTCGTCATGAATAAACCAGCGACAAGAAATACGACAAGGACAAGGACGCCCGCAACAATATCCTCAAGAGTCGCCATCTACCAGTACCTCACATGTTCGACAACCTTGTATTCAGTCGAGACTTTTCCGCATGTACGACCCGCAGGGATTCCGCTCTCCGGCACGTTACAGACCCGCAGCACCGGATTTCCCTCGAATGTGTCAGGATACGCATCCCATCGATAACTTTCAAGGTCACGGCCGGACTCGCCAAGGCCGATAAGGTAGAGCTTAAATGTCGTGATCGCCTGCGCACGATCGATCGCAACAGCGATCACTTCGCACTTGTGGGAATCGGCATTGCAGCGCGTGCCAATGTCGCACGTCCCGCAGTCCTCGCAGCAGAGATTAATATTCTCACCGAAATCACAACGGCCATCCCCACAAATCCGTGCTGTTCCGCGCAACTCGCACACATTAAGGTTCTTATCACACGCGGTGCCGCTCTGTACGCATCCACAGTCAAGGCAGCAGTTCATTGAATCTTCTCCAGCGTCACAAATCTGGTTGCCGCACTGAGATGATCGCGATGACTCGCAGACCTGGGATACCTCATTGCACCACATGGAATCAGGACAACCACAGTCCTCGCAACAGAGCTCACCATCATCGCACTTGCCATCGCCACATACATCGGGCGCAGAGCACGAATTGTCAACGCATTCGAATCCAGGGTCACACCCACAGTCAGTACAACAAGCTCGCTCGTTGCACACGCCATCTCCGCAGAATAGCTCCTCCGAATCCCGCAAAAGGAAGTAAGTAAAAGCTCCCGCAATGAGGAGCACGACCACAAGGAGTGTGATCACGTTTTGCCGCATCGGTGATTCATCCATTATTTCACCCTGATGGAGGGATCTCCATACATCACATTATGCTCGCGCTGTACCTTGTCCGGACAGAGGTTGTGCTGCTTCTGCCATGCATCACCAAGTGTCTTTGGACTCTCGCGATTGATTTCGTACGCGAGGTTTGCGAGATATGTCGTTCCTGTGCCAACGCCGTTTGTGACAGGAAACGAACTGCACGCACCATTATTGGGCATGAATGTCTGAGGCGTTGTGCCTGCAAAGATGGCAACCACTCCCTTCTGGAATCCTTGCATGATCGAGGATTCATCAAGCCTGCGATTGTCGATCTTACCCCCAAAGCATGGATTGTAGAAAAGTACAGTACCTGTGAAGTCACGCCCGGCGATCGTGCTTGCATCACCCATGCGACCACCGCCATGATCATGAATAGTCTGCAGGCCAAACTCATTCCCATGACCGCAAATGTACACGAGATCAGTCCGTAAGGCCCAATCCGGGGGCGTCCTTCCGCCCGAACTACTGTGAGGAGGCGCAAAGTAACAATGGGAATCCGCGCCACAGGTTTGTTCATCCTCTGGCGAAGCGGCGCGGTTTGAGCATTCCAACGCAATCACATTCGGGCTCTTGTGGCCGTAGGGAACATCAAGATTCCAGGAATAGTGCGTGCCGCCAGCCGCCCAGCCACGACTCACATGCATACCGGTTGCAGTAATCAAGCCTTTCTGGACGGTATCATCGCCCGGTGGATTCCCGTCGGGAATTCTCCCTATCGGGACATCGGGCCTTCCATCGCCCCCAATCGTGTCTGCGTAATAATCGTCCGTGTAATAATCCCATTGATCGTATTTTCCCCCGAGGTATTGCTCAACCTGCGCGTGACCTCCGAGGATGAGCACGTACTTTGCATCATATTTCGTGATACACTGAGGAATGAGCACGAGCGCGTCATCCTGTTCAATTGTTGGGCCGGCCGCAGGGGAAAGCGCGGCATCACAGAGCTGCACATCGTTTGTATCAAGCCGCAGAAGAATGCTCCCATATCCATCGGTTGTAAGTGCCGCGCGGTATGCTGAGATATCGGCAGGGTACGCGCTAGCGACACGGGAATTCGTGACGATGAGGACTAGGGAGAGCAGCTGCGAGGTATTGATCGATCCTCCAGCCGCGATGGAGGGATTACCGAGCGAGTTGGTTGCTGTAACCCTTACGTCGTATGTCCTGTTTTCGTTTGGCATGGACGAAGCATCCCATGCACCCCGATAGACGTAATTGTATACGAGCTCGTTCTTGTCAAAATTTGATGAGATCTCAGCGAGCGGAAACGTACTGACAACAACTCCCGCCTCGAGAATGTCAACATTCACGGATGCGAGCGCAAGGTAGTCAGAAATGTTCACCTGCACCGTGTAATAATCATAGATGGAACCTGATCTTGGAGTTACTGTGACACTGTTGATTATTGGCGCATCAAGAGGATCGACAACTCGGAATCGAGCTATATCATCAGTGGTGTCAAAAAATTCTCGATCATGCGTCGCAATGACCGAAACAAGATAGAGCCCGGGATCGAGAAGCGCACTGTTGATCGATGTGATGAATGGACTTGCACTGTGAAGCAAGGGACCACTTCCTAGGTTCTGCCGCACAATTCCTGCATTACGAATGGAGATGTTCAGATAGCTTGGGTCCTTCGTCTGGAAATAGGAAACACTCGCAGTGAAAGGCGAGGGCTTCACCGAGATCAGCGGCGAAACGCTGGCATTCAGGATCAACGGCACGACAACAGCATGCTCATAGATGGAGAGCACAGCTGGACATACCGTGCTCTGATTGTGACCAAACATGGATACGTGATAATGCTCTACTCTCCCAAACCCTCGGAAATTGAGCTCCCGCACCGGAGATGTCGGGCAATCGCTGTAAGGAATCCTCCTCACGGATATGCCCTGATCCCCCTGCAGGCCGATACAGGAGATATTCTGCACGAGCAGGCTAGGATCAAGAACCGTACCAAAACAGTGGAACATACGATCGCGAATGTGACGGAATTCGCTACGCTCAACAAGCGCCTGTGACTGCGCGTCCTTATATTTCAGAAGTGTATTATTCAGAAAAAAAACCATCATAATGCAGACGACAACGATAATGATGAGGACATACGTGGAGACGATCGAATAAATGCCCTTCCTACTCCTATTCTCCATCAATGCCAAACCCTCCTTTCTTGCTGATAATGATATAATTATAGGTTGAGAGATCAAGCGTTTTCGTCAGGTTCAATTCACAAGCAAGAAGCGAGCAGCGCCTGAGCGTGTTTCCGCGGACACCTTCGCGCTCGATGCAGAGGTCTCTTCCAGAAAAAGAAGCAAATCCACTCTCCGTCACCGGATTATATTTGGAGCGGTACTCCATCGTCATGCAGGCGCTACTGATTTGCTCAGAGAGCTGTAGAAGATCCTCATCAATCTGGTCGACGAGCACGAGCTGCTTGTAGGGATTATTCTGCAAGAACCACACGAGAATGATGAGAACAGCGACGATCCCTGTAAACCACATGATGACGTTCACCGCTGTTGAGGCTACCCTTGACATGACAGCGAAACCCCCGCGCTAGCACGCTCGAATGTGCATGTATAAGGATGCGTGCTGAACGCTTTCCTGATGAATGTGGAATTCAATGCGAGCTCGTATGGAACGAGATCACACTTGCATACCCGACAATCATTTTCCTCATTGAACGTCCCGCATATCTTTTTGCCGTTCGTGTAAAGATAGAGTCCCGACGGAAAAGTAACTTCCATCGGAAGCACGGTCCCAATACCAAGATCACAAATGTACGTGCATTGCCGCTCAAGCTCATCAAGCGAGCGCAGCGCTGTCTGAGCCTTCACATCATCAGCATTCTGGTACACAATGAATCCGATGATACCAAAGAGCACGATAATTGCCATTACTGAAAAATACAGCCACACCGTCTCCTCCATGGACGGTTTGCTATTCGGAGCTTATAAGAACCTTGTTTACCACTAAAGGATGGATAAACATCGTTAAATACGCCCTCGCCCTTGAAAAATGCATGGAGAAGACAATATGGATTACCATTGGCATCATCTTCGCAGTCATCGCAATGGGCGTCATTCTCCGCACGGTCCAAAGCCAGCTCAAAACGTCAATCGGCGAGGGGACAATCCTCTCTATTCAGCCTCGGATCGATCGAGACATGCTTGATATCTCCTGGCAGACACGTGATGATATGGACGGCGCGGTGCACCATAACGGAAGCGGACAGCGAGTGGTACACGACGCCCGATATTCGCGCGTGCACCGCGTACGCATCACAGAACTTTCTGGTGATGTTGAATATTATCTCGAATCCTGCGATATCGAGGGTAACTGCGTGACGACCGAACCAGTTGTCGCCTCGTTCGTTCTGCAGCGGTGTGCCGATGGAACGCCATACGGACGGTGCTCAGATACAAGGCCATCATTCTGCAATAATGGCGTACTCGTCGATGATTGTGGCAAGTGTGGATGCGATCTTGGACGAATTTGCGAGACGAACGGAATGTGCACCCTTGTCTAGCCAGAGATAATGAGTTTCTGCTCTGCGACACTGCAGGAGGCATTGATCACGGCCGGCAGTTGGATCGGCGTCACCAATATGGTGTCCTCCCGATGTCCGCATTCCTCGGCTTGCGACTGCAGAGTCTCACAGAGGTGAGCTGATTTTACCCATGAGAATAGCGATTGTTTGTCCAAGACACCATTATCATTAATGTGTATAACTAGGGAAGCATCAATATCGCCCCTGCCGCAAAGGTCCCAGAACCTCGCGAGCTCGCCCACAAGTTCGGCACGGTCAACGGATCGAAAGTCCGGCTCGTCCTTTTGGAGCACTTGCCGCTCAACATCTTCATACTTGATTGACGTCACAAAATGAAATATCAATCCTCCGACGATAATTGCGACAACCAGAAAGACAGTTATTTCGACAGCGCGCATAGCACTTTTCTGGACTGTGTGGTATAATAATGTTATGACAAAATTTCTCTTACCATCTGCGGATAAAAGATCCATCCCAGAACAGTCGGCCTCCCATCGGTCGCAAAGGATGAGACTCAAAGCAAATAATAAATGATACCAGAGTAGGACGGTCGGCCTCCCATCGGTCAAAGAAGGTAAAAAAAAGGACACGAAATCACAATACTATCGCAGGACGGTCGGCCTCCCATCGGTCGGCCGGTCTCGGACGGCATCTTAAAGCGTTCGCTTTAATGATGCCTTTGATTCGCGTGGTTGAACGTTCTCGGGTTCTTAGCATTGGTGAACGCTCATCCTTATGTTTAGTACTATTTAGTGGTAACACTCCGAAACATTTAAATAGATGTTTACTCAAGGTGATTGTATGACACAAAAATGGAGTGTTGACGTTCATGATGCGGATCGAATGGATGATACCGTAACCGGAATTCTTGAGCAGAACGTGGGAAAAGATGAAACGCTACCTACCGGCCGAGAGGGTAACATTCAATATCTGAATGCACATCCACCGCTGGTGCATCCCGATGATCGACTGTACAATCCGCGGGAGGACTAGGAATGGCAAATGTGATTCTCACCGATATCATGGGCACGACAAGCCCAGCAAGCTATGCACGGAAAGGAACGAATGATTTTGCGGAGAATGGAACACAGTACATCCAAGATCACGCTGACGCTCGTGAAATCGCAGAGCAGATACGTGCGCAGGCAGGACTCGCATCCATCCAGGATGTCACCGCGTTCATCACCCAGGAAATCAAGTGCAGGAGGTTTCGACCAGAACATCTCGCGCTTGCAGGGATGGTCAATGTCGAGGGATACGCGCAAGGAAGACTCCACGGAGAATTCTACGACGACGTACCTGTCGCGATGCAGCGGTGGACGAAGAATGGCAAGGGCATCTATACTTTTGGAAACGGGAGCGCACGCTCGCAGCGCGAGATGTTTCGCACGGCACCGCAAGGAGACCTCTCCCTTTACGTAGCGGAATTCTTTGATACTGACTTGATCGGATCAAAATACGAGCGCGGCAGCTTTTTGAATATCGCAGATAGAATAGGCCAGGATCCTTCGAAGATCCTGTATGTTGCTGATGTCGAAAAGGAATTAGACGCGGCAAATGCTGCGGGATACGAGGTTCGCGCAGTCGTTCGACCAGGGAATATCGATGTGCCAAGCGGCAGGTATCCCATCATACACAGCTTTGAAGAGATCAAGGAGTAGAGAAGTTCGGGAGTGGAGAAATTCTTAAGTTGCTTTTTGTGACTTTCTTGGTTAACCATGTGATGTCTTGGCTGTTTGTTGTCAGGGTCTCCTTTGTCGTCACTAATACGTAGTTAAATACCGAAAGATTTATATATATGTATACCCTATGTATAACTACTCTATGGTGACTAATACATTTACGATAACGAAAAAGATCGCGAAGCACGGCAGCCAGGCAATTCTCGTCGTACCGCGAGTGCTCGAGCATGAGCTACGCCCAGGAGTCCTCGTGAAAGTAACATTCGAAAAACTGGAGGAACACCATGCATAGCCTCGACCAGGAGCTCTCAATCCCAGATGGAACCGAAGCGCTAGAAGATATCCCAGAGGACTTCCTTCTCGCGCTCGAGAAACGCGGCTACGAACTCATTAAAAAGATCGGGCAGGGAAAAACGAGAAACGTCTATCTTGCGCGCTATCACGTCGGTGATGTTGATCGATTCTGCGCGGTGAAAATCCCATTTGAAGACAAAACAAGCGTGAATACACAGATGAACAGATCACGCAGGGACCTGGAACTTGCAGAAGTGCACGCGACTAATATGCTCCAGCACCCATACATCGTGCAGATGTATGACAGCTTCAAGATTGACGATGTCCGCATCAACGTTGAGGAACTCGTGGAAGGACAAACGCTCGAGGAGCGGCTCAAGCAATGGGGAAAAATCGAAGACCCCCATAAAGTGCAGCGCATCTTTGGGGACGTGCTCACCGCGATGAGCTACCTCGAATCCAAACGCATCGTGCACAACGACATCAAGCCATCCAACATCCTCATCACGAAAGAAGGAGGAGTGAAACTTGACGACCTGCAGAACGCGAGCGTGACGCAATGGGGCTACTCGATGCCAAGCTCGCTCCCGACGCATGGCGGAACGCCGTTTACGAGGCCGACACTGCTCAACGCGCCATTCGACGGAGAGAACATGCGAGCAGACAGCAGGAGCGAATTGTACGGACTTGGCGCATCGCTCTACCAGGCACTCACTGGCAGGGCGCCATTCCCCTACAAGATCGTCGCGGATCCAAACGGAAAAGAAGTCACGATTGGGAATGCCACATTCAGAATCTCACTTGAGGACGAACATGGGAAGATCACCCGCATCGACGAAGAACAGCACGAGAAGAGGCTCCGAAAAGCACTCAAGCTCGCGCCCTCAAAATACCGGACCTTCCTGTACCGCTGCCTGACGCTCAACAACAGTAAAACATACTACGATATAAAATCCGCAAAAATGGAATTCGAAGAGCTCGAAAAAGAATCATGGAGTGACATCGCGAAAAGCTATGCGCACAAGATCAAGCGCGGAATCGGATGGGCATTGCTTGGCGGAGCGCTCGCGGCAGGAGTTACTGCCGGGCTTCGCTGCGATGTCAAAGAGAGCGCCCGACCGACGCTCGCGCAAATCCTTCAGCACGATGACTACCGAAGATTCAGCTTGCAGGATATGGATCCTGTCGGCAGAGGATACGCAGACGATATCCTCGTCCCGTACATGAACGATGCGAAAGAACGAATCGCGCGCCTCACCGAGCACCAAAAGGAATATATCAAGGATTCGATCTGGAACGCAAATATCTGCACCTTCCTTGACAAGCGGCTGATTTCAGCGTGGGCCACTGCGATCGTGCTCGAATCCAGACCAGAAATGCTGGAAGCATACGAGCGTGACCATCAGATGAGAATCCCGCACAGCCTCGCGCCACGGGAGTTTGTCATGAGGAATTATCGTTCCGACTTACTCACGAATCTCGAACTTGAAGGCGGATCAAACACCGCAATGGGAGCGCAGTATCTCAAGCAATGCCTCAGCCCCAGCCACGATATCGCGGATGTTTTCGCCATGTACTTTGCAGGCTTTGAAGAAGTGAACACCGCGCGCGTGAAGGCGGGAAGCATCAGATATCTGCCCCGCATGACGGAAACCGCGGACAACGGTCCTGTTATGGAAATCGGGTATCGCACATGGGTAAAACCCTACCAGCGAAGAATCATCGACATGGCGACCGCGCTCTTCTTCCTCGCGGACGAGGAAGGAAATCTCCACTTTGAGAATATTCCACAGGTCAAACCATATCCGGGATTTCATAAAACGCGGCTTGAGCACTGGACGCAAATGGATCAGGACTAACGATGGCAAACGAGCATATCAGCAGACTACGTAGGTTGCGCGGAAAGGACGATGCGGTGAATCGTATCGGGGATATGAAGAAGCTAAGCAAACTTCTCGCAGGAGAAGGTACACGAGAAGAAATCATTTTAGCTACGATGGCAACGTACTCAGGAAAGGCATACGGCGACCAAAACTGGCCCACGTACACCGGAGGATGGACGACACCGAAAGTTCCCACTCTTTATGGAGAGTTCCGTGAGAAGTGGCCCAACCTAGATGCGCTCTCCCTCGATCCGGGATTCATCACTCACTTGCCAGAATTCAGGGCATTCGTGGAGAGTACGAACGATGTACATGACCCTAAACGAGTGCGGGCAAAGTTCAAGGAATACCTTGGATTTCGAGATGTGTACCGGGGAATGGTGCTTTCGCAAGGGGCGCTTGAACAGATACTTCACGAGGGTATTCCTTCCTCATTTCTCACTCAAACGCGCAACAAGCCCGAGCAGCTGGAACAGTTTGAAGCACATGTCCTTTCCTCATACATATGGAGTCTCGTCGAAGGACGTTTTCACAACGAAGATTACGAATCGCCGTTTGTATCAGTCACTTCGCACCAGGACGTCGCGATTGCGGTCGGAAGACATTTTGGTTCTGGAGAGCCTGGAAGACTGTACGTGTTTCATTTACGTGTGCCTGAGATCGACTGCATCCCTTATTCAGAACACGAGGTACTAAAACCTGAGAAACTAAAAAGACATGCGTATGGAAAGGAACCAGAACTCATCATTGGTGTGGACGGAGAGGATTTCTTTCACCCGTGGGACAAGCATACCGAAAGTTTTGTCATTCACAAGATTAACGCAGACGAGATAAAGGATGTTACCATGCCAAGTGTCACCGAATCTAGCTGGAATGGACGCGTGAACGCTAGGCCAGAGTCCCCCCCAGATTATTCCATCATCATTCCAAGAAGCGGCGATGCCGCGAGATAGAACATCCTGATGGATGCCATGCAGTGATGGATTATAATCACGTTCGTACCCTTGTTCTCGGAGAGAAGCTTGTAGCCCTTCTCGTAGATCAGCTGTTTCTCGACGGCATGTATCTCCGCCGCGAGCGCGATGTTTTTATCCATATACGCTTTCTTCAGGAGTTCGTAGAGTGATTCGCACTGCCGCACAAAATCAACGATTTCCTTGGACGGCGGATCGCGCCTAGCCTTCTCGAGCGCGCGAACAAGATGGTAGAGTTCACGCTGCGCGTGCACAATGAGCGTGAGGAACGTCCAGATGAATTCATAATTCTTCGGCTTAGTGTTGATGAGGACCCTTCGGCAGAAGTTGTCATATTTCTGGATCCGCTCTTCAACATCCTCATAATTTTCTGAGGGTGTGATCTTTTGGGCGTGCTGCAGCACGATCGTGATCATCTCGCTCACGTTGAACATGACTTTCTTGAAGAGGTTCTCATAGTGATCAAACGATGGCTCGGTGATATTTTCGACGACGCACGAGGTCTTCTCGCGCTTCATAACCTCAAAACCAATGAGTCTTGTCTTCACGGTATCAACAATTGTCTGGTACTGCGCTTCCGAGCGAAAACTGACAAGAATGCGGTCAAAACCGCGACGGTAGGTATTCGTAAGCAAGGTTCGAATGGCAGACTCATTGTGGGCGCCAAGGCTTATGGACGTCTCAGTTTTTGGAGCGACCGTTTCTGTGGAGACAAGAAGGTTACCATGCTGGGGCTCTATCAAGACTTCAGAACCCTTCCGCAAGTTGTGCTCGTGAATCCACTTCGCTGGGAGGCTGACCATCATGGTCGCCGCGCCCTGCTTAACCAGTTTACGTCTCATACACTCGCGAATACACATTACATATTTAAACTTTTTCATTTGTTTATAGATTTATACTAATATATATTCTATAATAACAAAGTATATACCTTAGTATCCTCTCCTGTTACTATCAATAAGTAATTACAAACAAGAGGGATGAACTATGCAACGAATGATGAGAAATGCGATAACGGGCCTTGCCGCACTTGTCCTTGGAACCACAGGATGCGTCAGCGGACGAGCGCCCCTTGCAACACATATTACAACGACCGAAGCAGACCGCTTCGCGCTCCAGTTCGAAGACCAAAGCGAACGAGCGCTCGACAAGAAGGTCTTTGCGGTACAAGACGGCGTGCTCTACACCACGATCGACAGCTATGACTCTGTCATGGGTCAGATCAACGATCATGCGAACGTGATCCAAAGCAAAGCACCGAAGGCACACGTCAGCGTCGGAAGCGAACAATACGCTGCACTCTGCATCGGAGACACACTACGGGTAAAGTACACAAACCCAGAAACAGGGCAGGAAATCATGGAAGAGCAAATGATCGGACCAGACAGGACGATCGACCTTCCAGGAATCCCAAGGATGCAGGCAGCGGACCGAACCGCGGCAGAAGTTGAAAAGGATATCCTTGAAGCGACAAAGAAGGACCCAACAGTCCAGGTGATCAACTCAGCGCCGTTTGCAGCAACCGCGTACTCACCATTCGCCGGAGCGGTGAACGTCGTCGAGATCGACGAGACCGGACAGCGAAGGACTGCACGCCTCGGCTACCCCTACAACGCCACAAAAGTGCTGACACTCCTTGGAGGAGTAAGCAACACGCAAAAAGTGGCAGTCATCAGGCAGTGCGATGGCGAGTATGAGGGGGAGACCTTCGACCGCGTCGTCATCCTCGGAAACGCACAACGCGTCGCGGCTGGCCTAGACAACATGGGCCTGCGTCACAACGACACCGTGCTCGCGTATGCGCAGCACCCCGTCGCGCGAGCGTACAGGGATGGAAAAGCCTTCGTGACCGAGATCACGGACTTCATCCAAACGCTCGAAGGACCAATCACCGCATGGGGCAACCTCGACAATGCCGCGTACACCGTCGGACACCGGACATACATCCCGGATCAGCCGTCAGGAATGGACAAGGCAATCGAGCGAACCGGCCAAGTCAAGACGCTCCTTGACAACGTCGCCGGAATCGGCGCCCACGCACCCAAGTAGGCGAGAGCCTACATTTTTTTCTTTTTTTAATTTAATAAAAATGGATTAAAAAAATAATTTGAAATAGTTTCTCAGACCGTCACCTCGACGAACCGGCCTTGCTGGACTTGGAAGACGGTAAAGGGCTTTCCTACCACATCGCCGTTCGCATCAAACTGCACGATTCCGGTCGCGCCATAGTACTTCGCCTCTCGGAGCTGCCCGCGCACCGCATCAGGATTTGTGGAACCGGCTTTTGCAACTGCGTCGGCGAGCACATATATTCCGTCATAGGAATAATCGCTAAACATGCCGGGCTCGCGTCCATATTTTTGCTGGAAATGCTCCCGATATCCTCGGAAGTCATCAGGCTCAGTGAAGTATACAGTGAACATTCCCTCAGCCGCACCCTGCGATGAGTCGATGAGCGATTGATCCTTTGTCGTTTCAGAGCCAATCATTACGCCTTTGATCTCAAGAGTCTGGCGCTGGATGAGTACGTTTGGCAGTTCTTTCCTAACGACAAGCAAAAGCACCTCCGGATTCTTCGCCTTGATTTTTGTGAGCTGGGTCCGGAAATCAGTGTCACCATTCTCAAAGGCCTCAGCAATTAGCACCGTACCATCAAACTCGCGAGTGAAGACATCACGGATACCAACTCCATACGGATCGTTCACATACAGGATTGCCGCAGTCTTAAAGCCCTTGCTTTGCGCAAACTTCGCTAGCTCAACTCCCTGATACGCATCTGACGGAACCGTACGGAAAAAGAAGTCTCCCGTCGCCGATAGCATCGGTGTTGAGGCAAGCGTCGCGAGGAAGATGCGGCCATTCTGCTGAGCCACTGGAGCAGCGGCCAAGGTGGGGCCGGATCCGTCAGCCATGACTATCAGGTCAAAGTCGTCAACGGCAACAAACTTTTGCATGATCGAGACAGCCTCTTTTGGGTCAAACTTGCTGTCCTGATACACGAGCTCGAGCTTTTTCCCAAGAACACCACCGTTCCTATTGATTTCCTCGACAGCGAGATCCATCCCTTCCTTTGCGGCAATGCCATACGCGGCAGCTTCTCCAGTTAGCGGCACGATCACACCAATCTTTATTGGAGGCTGCTCCGCAACGACCTTTCCTGTTGGCACGCTAGAACAAGCCACAAGAAGCATGATTGCTGCAGCAAGTACTGCGGTCAAAAACCTTTGTGTGCGTTGTATCATTATAACCACCCTTTTATTATCTATTAGTGACAAAATTCATATCACAAATATATCAAAATTATTATCTATTTTTTTGACATTTACGCAAGAATTATATATGAATACCTTATACATCAATTCATGAGAGTGAAACTTGATTTGAAGGACCGCAAAATCCTCCAAGCTCTCGACCAGAACAGCAGAGCGTCGCTCCATGAGATCGCAAGGACCGTAAGATTATCAGCGCAGGTCGTGGATTATCGACTGAAAAACCTCGTTCGCAGGGGAGTCATCAGGCAGTTCTATACCGTCGTCAACTTCTCAAAACTGGGGTATACCCAGTACAAACTCTACTTCAAGTTCCACAGCACCGGCATAGAGAAAGAGCAGGAAATAGTAAAGTACTGGAAACGGCAGAATACGATCTGGTGCGGAACATGCCGAGGGCGATGGGACCTTGCCGTGAGCGTCCTTGCGCGCGACGTGAATGAACTTGGAGAAATCATTTCAGCGTTTGGGGCGAAATACGCCACGAGCATCCTTGAAAAAAATATTCTTCTTACGGAGATATCGCCAGTGTTTACCCTCAACTATACCAAGGAGTCCGGGAAAAAAGAATATGTGTATGGAGAATCCATCAAACACATTTCGCTTGATACGCAGGAGAAAAGCATACTTCGGGAGCTCGCACTAAACGCACGAATCCCAATCCTTGAACTCTCCGAAAAAACCAGCATTACGAGAGATGTCATAAGCTACCGGATAAAAAAACTCAGGCAGGAAGGGATCCTTGTACAGCACCGCATTCTCGTCAACCTGCAAGCGATTGACCGACGAGTATACAAGATTATGCTTCGTCTACAAAACCTCACTGTAAGCAAGGAACAGGAACTCATGCAGTATATGCGGCAGCACGAACGCGGCATCCAGTACCTCAAACTGCTCGGAGGATGGGACGCTGAACTGGAATTTGAAGTCGGCAGCGATGAGGAATTGCATTCAATCCTCACGGACATCAGGAACAGATTTACGTCAATCATCAGGGATTACGAAACGCTGCTTATCCACGAGGAGCACCTCCTCAACTATTTTCCATTCACACACTAAATCATGATGACAGGCTCGCCTTGACGGAAGGTCATGAGCGCGATGTCCTTCAAGACGTCGCCGTTCTCATCAAAGGTCGTGCGCCCGCTCGCACCATCATAATCCGAAACGCTGTAAAGATAGTCCCGTACGCATGAAGCATCATCCCCACCACAGCTACGGACAGCATTCGCAATAAGCTGCATCATGTCGTACCCAAGGGCAGCAAAATAGGTGGGCTCTTTTCCGTACGCAGTGCGGTAGTCTTGCGCAAAATCGAGAGTCGCTTTTTGATTCTCATCCAGAATGGGATACGTGTACAATGCTCCCTCGGAAGCGGCCATTGCAGCACTGCGGAATTCCTCTAGGCCAAAGACTGTCGTTCCTGCGATACGTATCCCTTCATTTTGCTCACGCACCTGGCGAACGAGCAGCCCAGCATCTGAGCCGGATGCTCCAGCAATATAGAATGCTTGTGCACCGCTATCGATCCCCCGCAAAATAATGGTGCGGAAATCTTTTTCCTCAGGCTTATACGTCGCGCTATACACGATTATTCCACCGTTTCGTACAAAAGCACTTGTGAACGCATCAGAATAAGTTAAGGAGTTTGGGGACTCCGCGGCATAGACTCCTACCTTCTGGATTCCATTCCCGATCATAACTTCAGCCATTCGCTCGCCGTGCGTCTTACCAGTCTCTCGATTCCGAAATACAAAATCGCCGGCACTTGTCACCTGCTCAGCAGATGTAAAGACAAACAGCAGGCGCTTTGCCTCCTCAGTCATGGGAGCCACCGCGAGCACAGCACCCGAACTTGTGGGACCGATGATAAGATTCACGTTATTGATATCAATATATTTCCGAACGATCGTCACAGCTGCTGAGGTGTCTGACTGATCATTATCGTATATCACATTAAATCGGTATGAAGGATCACGAGCGTTCAACTCCTTCTCGGCGAGGCTCACGCCATTCCTCACGTCTTCACCTACGGATGCATACGCCCCCGTGAGGGAAAGAACAGCACCAATGTTCACCTCGTTCTTCACTTGCCCGACGGCCTCGCCCGTGACACTTCCCGTGCAACCAACAAACAAGAGGACGAGAGCTATCGCTAGATATTGTACACATCCCATCATCTCACCACCAACTAAGTTTTAGATATTTTAGTCATCACTCAGTGGTGGCTTATATTTAATAATGTGCTGTCAATTATTTACGACATGGAAGAGCTCATAGGTTCCTTAAGAAAATTCGGGCTCAGCGAGAAAGAATCCAAAGTATACCTTGCGAGCCTCGAACTAGGGAAGATGACAGCGAGTGACATCGCGCTCAAGAGTGACCTCCCGCGCACCCTTGTCTATGACATCCTCGAAAGGCTCATCGACGATGGATTGATGGCTTATTCAGTCATGGACAAGAAGAAGTATTTTACAGCATCAGACCCGCATGAGCTCCTCAGAATCCTCAAAGAAAAGGAGAATTCGATCAATGACGTGCTTCCAAAACTTGAAAGGATCCAAAGATTGAAAGGTTACAACAGGCCAAGGGTAACCATCTTCGAGGGCAAGGACGGCATGAAGACGATGATGAATGACATCCTCAGGTCAAATGTAGGGGAATTCCTTGGATACGGGAGCTCACGATCATCCTATGACATCATCCCTGCCTTCATGGATGAATGGCACAGGCAGCGCATCCAGAAGAAGGTAATCATGAGGATTATCTACAACAACACAAAAGCAGCCAAGGAGAAAATCCAGCGCATCGCACACTCAATGAAGCACACGAAGTATCGGCTCATGCCTGTAAGGCTCGAATCACCGACGGCAACGATCATCTACGCAAACAAAGTCGTGCTCCAATCATGGACAAGAGATCCATTCGCCGTAATGATCGAGAGCCAGGAGATGGCAGACAACCACCGCAAGTATTTTGAGGAATTGTGGCGGATCGCAGAACGAACCGAGTCCACGCGAGGAGGTTAACGCCTAACAATCCTTCCGCTGAAATATTTATTAAGGAGCAGAATAAAGTTCCTAAACGATGTCAATCGCAGCGCAACTCATCGTGAATGGGCTAATCGCGGGAGCGATATATGCACTCGTAGCATCAGGATTCTCTCTCATTTACTCAACATGCAAATTCATCCATTTTGCCCACGGAGCAGCAGTCATGCTCGCAGCGTACTTGCTCTACCTACTATTTAGCGTGCTTGGCATTCCCATCGCGGGAGCCGTGTTCCTTTCTGTCGCTGGAAGCGTTCTCATCGGTTATCTCATGAACCTCCTCGTGTACCGACAGCTTCGCAAACGAAAGGCAAGCAGCGTGATCTTACTCATCGCAAGCGTCGCGCTCCTCATACTCCTTGAGTCAGTAGTCGTCATTATCTTTGGCGCCAACGTAAAAACCATCAACGCGCTCCCCTTGCAGCAGGGAGTACATCTCCTTGGAGCGATCATCACACCACTGCAGATTGTCATCGTAATCAGCGCGCTCGTACTCCTCGCACTCCTCTATGTATTCATGAACAAAACGAGAATCGGGAAAGCCATGCGCGCGGTCGCCGACAACAAGGATGTGGCGGAGATCTGCGGGATATCCTCCGAGCGGATTTATTCAATCTCTATCATGATGGGATCGGGTATCGCAGGAATTGCCGGAATTCTTGTAAGCCTTGAACAGAATCTTGAGCCAATCATGGGGACACACCTGATCATAAAAGGGTTCACAGGAGCAATCATCGGAGGCATCCACAGCGTTCCTGGAGCTGTGCTCGGATCATTCCTGCTTGGCTTGACAGAAAACATAGGGATATGGTTTCTCCCCTCCGGATACAAAGACGCAATCGCATTTGTCATTCTCCTCGGATTCCTTCTCATGAAGCCGCAAGGCATCATAGGAACTAAAAGAGGCGAAGGCAAATGATTGAGGGGTATCTCATCCATCTCCTCATACTTATAGGGATCATGATGATCCTTGCACTATCACTACAGCTCTCGATGGGCTTTGGGGGACTCATTAACCTTGGGCATATCGCATTCTACGCCATCGGCGCATATACCTCAGCCATCCTCGTGCAGGCAGGAGTGCCCTTTGGCGCAGCAATCATCGCTGCTGGAACACTTGCCATGATTCTCGGATTCCTCGTCGCAATCCCCGTCCATCGACTCAAAGGAGATTACCTTGCGCTCGCGACAATGGGATTCGCATTCGTCACCTACGCGGTGGCGCTCAACTGGACAAGCTTCACACACGGCCCCCTGGGAATAGCGGGGATCCAAAAACCATTGATCTTTGGGGTAATCATCAAGTCACCCGTCAGCTACCTAGCCCTAACCTGGATCATTACATTCCTCACGTATCTCATCATAAGAAGGATCACCCGCTCACCATTTGGAAAGGTGCTGGAGGCCATCCGTGATGATGAACTAGCCGCGCGCTGCCTAGGAAAAAACACCATGAAAATGAAAAGCTACTGCCTCGGCATCTCAGCATTCTTTGCAGGAATCGCGGGCAGCTTGTACGCACACTACATCAGCTATATCGACCCGTCGACATTCAGCGTCCTCCAAATCATACCGGTCCTTGCCATCGTCATCATCGGAGGACTAGGCTCTCTGCGGGGAACAATGATTGCGACGATTATCCTTGTGCTACTCCCAGAGCCGCTGCGGTTTATCGGGTTTCCCTCTTCGATCGTCGGGCCCGCACGCCAACTCATGTATGCTGTCATGCTCATCATCATACTGCTTTACAAACCAAGAGGATTTTTCGGGAAGGTGCAGCTCACGTGAACATCCTCTCAATTCAAAAGTTACGAAAGAATTTCGGAGGTGTGCACGCTGTTAATACCTGCAGCTTTTCCGTTGAGAAAGGGAAAATCACAGCGCTTATCGGACCAAACGGATCGGGAAAAACGACCGTGTTCAACATGATCTCGGGGATTATTGTACCGGACGAGGGAAGAATAGTCTTCAAGCAGCAGGAAATCAGCGCATGGCCAATTGAACGCATCGCGAATGCAGGCATTGCGAGACTCTTCCAGCACTCAAGGCTTTTCAACAACCTCACGGTTGGAGAGAACCTTGGAATTGCAGTATCAGCAAAAGACACTATGCTCTGGAAAACCTTACGCGGATCAAATCGATACGCCTCGGTTGATGAAGACCGAATCGAGAGTACCCTAGCGCTTGTCCACATGGAAAAGGAATATCTTAAGACTGCGCGCGACTTAAGCTATGGCCAGAAAAGGCTCGTGGAGATCGCGCGCACACTCATCTTGCCGCACGAGCTTCTCCTCCTCGACGAGCCAGTCGCCGGAGTCAATCCAGCGCTACGCACCGAGATCGGCAGACTTCTTATGCACCTTCGCTCCGATGGAGAGTCAATCCTCATTATCGAACATGACATGGATTTTATCATGGGAATCGCGGATATCGTCATCGTCATGGATGAAGGAAGGGTGATCGCGCAGGGCCCACCCTCAAAGATCAGAAAGAACAAGAACGTTTTGGAGGCGTATTTAGGATCATGATAGAGATCACTCATGTACATGCAGGATACCACGGGCAGGAGATCCTCAAAGGAGTGAGCCTTGCCGCGGATGCAGGAGAGATTATTGCGATCATTGGACCAAACGGAGCAGGAAAATCCACCGTGCTTAAAGCAGTATTCAATCAGTGCGAGGTAACCAACGGAACAATACGTCTGGAAAAACGCAACATCACAGGAATTCCAACACACGAACTTATCAGGGCAGGAGTGTGCTATGTCCCGCAGGGTCGGCAGGTCTTCACACTTCTTACCGTCAAGGAGAATATCGAGATGGGTGCATTCATGCTTCATGACCGAAGGAAGCTGGACAAACGAATGAATGAGCTGCTCCAGTTGTTTCCGATGCTATCAGAGAAGCAGCATGCGCGCGCAAACACGCTCTCCGGAGGACAGCAACAGATACTCGCAATCGCTCGGGCGCTCGTGATGAAGCCAAAAGTGCTCCTGCTTGACGAGCCTTCCCTAGGGCTCTCACCCATCGCAATGAAAGGAATCTTTAAGGAGATCGTCAGGATAAGCAAGTCAGGTGTCGCTGTGTTTCTCGTGGAGCAGAATGCAAAACAGGCAGCGATGATCGCTCATCGCACATATGTTCTTGAAGATGGTAAGATCAAACTTGAAGGTGGACGGGATGTTTTGAATGACAAACGCATCACAAACGTCTATTTTGGTGGACGATAAGAATTTAGATTCCCAGAAAAATATTCAGATGTCAAATCTCATCATCGGTGGAACTAGGCTTTGCGCATAAAGAGCCAAGGATTCTCGAAGAGTGCTAACATCATACCTTCTCCCTTTTTCCAAGCCAAACCTCTGCAAAAATGCATCATCACCCTCGGTATCCCCGCAAAATGGCCTCGCGATCGGGCACTCCCTGCACACATCATCAAGACCATCAACTATTTCCACTTGATCATGCGTCATAAGAAGGCGGTCCCACAGTCTGTTGATTCTTTCCGTCATGACATCGCCATAGCGCTCACGACTGATCTGCCGAGCTTTGTGGTATACTTGCACCTGGGCGTCGATATAGCGCGCCGCGTCAGGATGCACATCGTCAAGCTTCAGAAGACCGGGATCGTGCCGACCACTCCAGCATTCGCTTAACGCATACTGCATAAACACTTCCACGTGATGGCCGCGCAGACGGACAGGATCGTTTGCTGTCATACTTATTTCTCGATTTTATCTTGTTTTCTGAAAGTATATCCAAGGAATCTCATAGATCGCGCGCTTGAAGTCATGCAGAACAGTCGTGAACTCATCCTGCATGGCGCTCGCTTTCTCTCCTGTCAATTTCGGATCAATAACAAGTCTCATTGCGTACACCTGACGGTCAAGCAGCTTTTTACACGCATGCCTGATGTCCGCAAGCCCATATCCATTATCATATCCTAAATCGTGAGGAACACCATCAGTGATATTAATAAGCATACGGGTGTGAGCAGGATGCTCTGCAAGGTGATATTCCCCGACATGACGGATGACTGCGCCATCACGATTGTTATCCCGCGGATCAACCGCGAGCAGAGCCCGGCGAGCATTCTCGTCGTACATCTGGCCAAAGGAAAGGATGGGCGTACACCGGATCGTGTCAGAACCCCGCCCGTTATACGCAAAAAGCGCAACATCATCACCGAGCGTTTGGATACAGCGAACAAGATGATCAGCAATAATCCTCATGTAGTCAACCTTGAATTCGCTGCGTCCGAGAAAATCTCTCGTTGATCCTGAAAGCTCTATCGCGACCGCAACCGCCACATCGCGCGTGCTATAGCGCTTCTCTGTGTAAAACTTGGGGTAGCAGGATGCGGATCCTGCGGCCTTGTGCGCAAACCACCGCGCATGATCCCGCAAGGAAAGTCTGCCGCGTGTCTGTTCACGAAGCCTAGTGATCTCCTCAGGAGCGAGCAACTCAAACTGCTGCATCATCACATCAAGCATTCGCGGATCGATAGCGACGGTAAGTTCTGGCGTGTACTCGATCATTGGTACGGGAGTCTCCGTCACGATGGTAGCCTGGGGAATCACAAGACCTGTTTTTTCGTCAAACTCGGGATAACGAAATTTCCGGCCTTGCGGAATCTCGCGAGCGATACGTTCCATGGCGCTGATGATCTTATCGATGGACGCGTACCCGCCAACAGTGAGACCACGAAGTTCTTTCTCGTCAACAAGCCTGCGATCGCTAGGATTTATTTTTTCATAGTATTCTGTGGCCGCTTCCAAAGCGTCAGCGAAGATAGCACCCCTATGAGTAGCCCTCTCAATTGCCTTGCCAACCCTGTCAGGAACTTGGTCCTTCTTAAGGCTCCTCTCAATGAGTGAAGATAAATCGCCTGAACGTATGCTCAAATCAGCACGTCTTGTCTCGCTCCGCTGCAGCAAATACTGACAGAGGAGCTCGATGTCTTGACGAGAACCTGGATACTCCTCTTCTAAACGCGAGCGGATGCGCGACTCCTCAAGCACCTCAAGCACGAGCAGGAATAATTCTGGATTATCCTTCTGAGCGGCGACCTCAAGAACTGGGATATACACATGTTCCTTGTCATAGCCCGTCGCATACCTCAAGTGGCCAGCAAACATGGCGGTGAATGCCTTGTACAGCCGCTCGTTATCACCTACCGCCGAAAAATGGCCCATGGATTTTGGCAGGGAGATCAGCGTGGTTCTCCGTTCAGGATTGAATTCTGCAGCGATTATGTCTCCCTGCTGGATAGAGATTCCACCGTCTGTTCCCGCAAGCATGTTCGCATAGTACTCAAGCTTTCTGCGCACCGAATCAAGTTTGGCAGAACCAGACCTGTCATGCACGCTTCGAACCATATCACGGGATAGCTGTTCAGTATCCTTCGAGCGAAGAGCGCTTGTCAAACCGAGCACTTCACGCGCGCGTTCCTCAGGGAGGTTGACGAGATCGGAAAATGATTGAGCAAACGAACGGAGCGCGCGCATATATTCGAGTGTAGGATTACCCCCACGCGCTGCTTGCTTTGCTGCCCGAGGAACATAATCAGAGAGCAGCCTCATCATGCGCAGACTAGACTCCGTATTCTGGAGCAGAAGATCGCCGATGATCTGACGAGATACTTCTTCACAGGCACGGGATGGGGCAGACCTCTTTCCGATCTGGTGATAACTTTTTTCCATAAGTGATGCGATTCCATCAAGACCTGGCTTTAATTCCTCAGGAGTGTTCGGATTGCTGAGGACTTCCGTGCTCAGCCAGAAATCCTCGGTTTTTCCGTCCAGGAATAGCGTGACCGCGCGAAATCTTCGCGTAACCTCATCCTCGTCTCGCAAACGCGGTACTGCGGCGAGATGCTCGAGCGCGATGGATGCTCGGCGCGGATTAGACTGAATCCTTCTCCGATACGCATCGTACCATTCATGCACGATCTCCCCACGAGCTTTCATAACACCATGCCAGAGGATTGGCAGTAATGCCCCGTCGGATTCACCTGCGAGGGCTTGCCATGAAATGACGTTCTCGAGAGCAGAATTCTTCTCCAGGAAATTACCTCGTGTCCTCCAAATATTGGATATAGTCTCTGATACGATAACCGGATCCTCTTTTGCCATCCACTCTTTTACCTGACCGAAATAGTACTGATGCAAAACATCCTGAAGCTGCAAAACGTTCTCCCACTCCTCAACCTTAACAGGTAGGGAGTGATACGTTTTATACGCCGTTTTTAACAGCGACGTTCTCCGCTCCGAAGCTCTTTGAGACCGCGGTTCACTATCCAAATCCCTCCTCGGAAACGCATCGGTATAGGCGTCAAATCCTCGCAATGTAAGGTTGAGCGAATTCCTCAGACGGTCGATACCATGCGCCTTGTCTATACCATCAACCATCTTCTTGCAGAGGTAGTGTGCAGATCGCCCCGAAATCTGCAGGATGTCCAAATGACGAGCGACCATTTCCCGGACATCCGAAGGGAACTTGGTGTAGATCATATGAAGCTCATCGCTCTGAGATACGCCGGCAGCAGTACTTGCCATGTCACCCTGAAGGCGGATATAGACTTCCTGCTCACGATCCGTAAGATGGGGCAGATCATTAAGCAGATAGAGAAGGTTCTTACGACGTTGCTTGATCGCTACCTGAGCGACGGGAACCAGCCTCCCACCGCTCCTCAATGCAAGATCACCTATCCTAGCCATGACCTCTGCAAGAATTGCATTTGATTGTGCAGAAAGTTTCACCTTGACACGGGATTCCAAATCAGAATTATCTTCCGCCATCTGACTCCTCTAGACCCATATCCGAAAGGAGTGTATCAATGGCTTCATCGAGCGCCTGCTGGTCTTCTGTTGATGATGCATCAACACTTGCGGAGAGGCGCTGCAGTGTAAGCCTGACAGGCCTTCCACGGCGGATGAATTTTGCGGCATCAATCAACCGCCTCGTACCAAGTTCGCGCTGGCCAAGATACGGCTTTCCATCAGGAGTTCCCCCTCGAACATGCGCACCCACACGCGCGATTAAAAGCGCGGTATCTTCATCCACCTTACCGTAATGGGAGATGATTCCAGCCTCGACCTCAGGCGGATGATAACGTAATTTGATTGGATAAAAACGATCGCGAGTGCTAATCTTCATCCTTCGCTGCTGATGACCAGGATTCCAAGAAGTCATAAACATAAAATCATCCGGAGCCTCGAACACGAGCTTAAGCTCAGGGATTGTTAGCGTCCTTCGATAATCAGTCACGGAGTGAACGGACGTCAGCGTTCCAGGCCGGGCTTCGGGGAGCTCATCAAGATAAAAAATTCCACCGTACTTCACGCGTATCGTCAATGGACCCTCTTGGAAATTGGTTGTTCCTCCAGGACCAAGAATGGGCTCGCCGCGCAATTCCGTCGCGGTCATGTCCTCCTGCCCAAGGATCGTTGTGATCGTACCAGCGTACGGATTTTCGGGATGCATCTGGCCGATCATATACGCAAGCTTTTCCACAAGAGTTGTCTTCCCACAACCTGTTGGACCGATGAGCGCCACGGGAATTCTCTCCTCATACGCGATGAGAAGTTCCTCAACTTCGCTAGGAGAAAACTGAGGCACATAGAGCCGATCCTCAGTCACCCGATAGGTCTGGATACCAAACGTTTTCGCTCTGGATTCTTGGGGATCTGTGCTCATGCGTCACCTATTCTTTGGGCTCAAACAGCGTATACACTGAACATGGCATGATGGGCAATCGTTTCTCATGATTCCTGTACATCTGCCTCAATATATGGAGATTGTCAACAATCTCTAGACGGTGCGGATTATCAGGCCGTTGCGCCTGCGCAAGGCTTACTTCTGTTTCAAGTGCACGGCGTACTTGCTCAACTTGCCTTGGATCACCAAGCCACGCACCATTCAGGTATGACATAGTCATTCCAAAATCAAGTTCCGCGACATTATCGCCGCGGCTAAAGACGCGAGTGATGCCGGGCGTATCAGGATGATACCACCAGGAAAGTTCTTGCACGTTTCCTGGCTCAATCTCGACCGGAAGCCGAATATCACGCTGGACGACGTATCGTGGCTTGTCAATAATGACTGCCTGCATGCGCAAGGGATACTTGAATCCGATTTCTCTTGAGCCGCGGCGCACTTTGCTTGGGCCTGCCGTGCGGTCATAACTCTCTCCGCTTCTCCCCCTCTGAGTGATTGCGGAATGAGCATCAAGGCTCGCTGGGCCGCCAGGACCGATCTGTAGAAGGTCAACAGCTCCCATGCATAGCAATTCATCCATAGAAAGGTCTGAAAGTCTATCAGGCATTACGTATCACCGCAACGGAGAAGGTAGTCCAGATTTTTAAACCTTTGCTTTTTCATCATCTAGTAGTGGTAAATTATTGAAGGGTTACGGCGACGGATTGAATCCGTTTCATGACTTGAAAAAACGCAACAACCTTTAAATATTCACTACCGATTCGTGATACTCATTTTACCCTAACAAACCTAACGCTAGAACGCGCAACACCACGACCGATCAATCATCCTCGCTATTGCGAGCACACATGCAGCAATACTCTGAATGAACAGGATCGGCAGTCTCGAAAACACAATGGAGAAGAGCGGAAATGCGAGAAAACTCGCGTTTTCGTCGGTGGAAGAAACAGATTTCTCTAGCCTGCGGAGTACATTCCAAAGTCAGAATAGTCACCCCCGAATAAGACTTGCCCTCGATGCGTTAACACGAACATGGCGGACTATCATTACGTTCATCGCTGTACCGGGACTGTCCGCACACAACATATACGCGGCGCACTCAAGGGAGTTTTCACCAACATGGGTGGTTGTGCGCCGCACAACACACACGCTGCCCCACAATGGGAATGGTCTTACTCCACGCCAGGAAATGTGGGGCAGCGCTTGACACTAACGTGGCGGACAAGGGTCCCAGTCATTCATAAGTTGGCATTGTCCGCCACACGACACATACGCGGCGCATAATGGAGCCCATTTTCCCTGCGAGGATCTCCGCGCCGCACTTTACACCCCACGCTGCTCCGCTGTGAAGTGGATACACCCCAATGGTGAGGGTGCGGAGCAGCGCTTGACACCAACGTGGCGGACTACGAGGCGACTCAAAATAAATTGCGCTCGTGTCCGCCACACGACATACACGCGGCGCGCAATGAGGTCCTTGAGAGAATAGTGTGAGTGCGCGCCGCACAAGATTCCACGCGTCCTGCTCGAAGGGCTGTTTTACCAAAGAATCCAACTGCAGGGCGCGCTTGACACCAACGTGGCGGACAAGAGGACTCGTCCAAGCAGAGCCATGTCTGTCCGTCACACGCTGCCGTGCTGATGCTCAAGTAATCTAAACCTTGGGAGTTGCACGGCAGCACATGACACTCAAGCCTGACGGCTTCCCAATACAACACGGTTCATGAAAAGGAGGAACAGACGTGAGACACATCGGGATCAGGCACAGGGTGAAGATGACAGCGGAAGGCAAGCCGCGGCCGACGCAAGTCACCATCATCCAGGGTGAGAAGACAAAAACCCTCGACCTTCCGGACGAGCAGGCAGAACTCGATTTCGTGCGCGGCATCCATCCCGTGAAGTATCGCGAGATCACGGAAGAGGATGAACTTGCGAACTTTCGCGATTACCAGGTACGGTGGAAGGGCATCAGCGCGGAGGAAGTGCCGCAACACCCTCAGAAGTTCGTGCGCCCGATCGAACGCGCACGCAAGATCCTACTCGGATTCAAGCACGACTTCGAGATAGCCACGCATGTGCCGATCAGGTTCGAAGGACTCGAGAAGGATGATATCGTCGGCATGGTGCTCGGCGGCAGCGGCGATGCACTCGCGTTCGCCATCTCGCGATGTGGCGAACAGAAGGGATTTGAGATCTTCCGCATTCCGCCAGCAAGGCTCAAGGAAGAGCGTGGCACGCGCGACAAGAACGACGATCATGAACTGCTCGCAACACTCGTCAAGGAGAAGCGCGAGATCTTTTACCGGGTAGATCCTGTGGAGCGGAGCCTGATCCTCGTGAGTGCACGTTTCCAGGATCGTATGGACGCCATGAAGTCCCGTATCGCATGCCAACAACGGCTGCGGCAGCGCTTCAACGGGCGCATCTTCATGAACGAGGAGGGATACTACCCGGAGGGCAGCATCCTCGATGCATGCGAGGCGGCTGTCGCCAATAACGAGCGGCTCGCGCTCCTGCAGGCGGACGAGGACGAATGCTACAAGGCGCTTGCGGAAGCCGTCGAGGGAACCGCGATCTATACAGCAGTGCTCTCGAGCATCACAGGCGTTGGACCCCGCATCGCAGGCGGCCTCATCGCGGCAGTTCAGAACATCAAGCGATTCCCGAACGCGGCAGCGTTCGCATCCTACTGTGGCGTTCGCCCGCGTGCTGACGGAAGCTTCCCCCACCGACAGGTTGGAAAGATCGCGAACTGGAGCGGCGACGCACGCCAGAGCCTCTACCAGCTCGCGATGCAAGCGAGCAAGCGACCCGGAACTCAGTGGGGCGATCGACTACGCGAGCTGATCGCAGAGCTCAGAACGCAGCGCCCGGACATTCTTTGCAGGGAATGCGCTGAGATTCTGCAAATCCCCGACGATAGTGCACATAATGGACATTGGCTCCGCGGCGGATGGCGCCGGCATGACGATCCCACACAACCGCGTGGGTATCGCCTCGAACGGCTCGACCGCGTGTTCGGCTGGAACGACGGCAACGTCGTCATGCTCGAGATTATGGACTCAACCAGAGAGCGTGGTTGGCGCTCTGCGACGAAGGCTGATGAGCACTGGAAGCTCCCGGACAGCATGAAGCAATGGCGCGCACCGCATGACTGGGAGCACCGGTTCATCGAGAGGATCAGCAGTCCCGGCGCGAAGAATGGATGGCGCGACGCAATGCGGGATGACGTGATTGACTATGATCGCGGTATACGCTACCGGCATCCGTTCCCCAACGAGACTCCGCCATTTCTCCCCGCGCCGTATCGCTTGTACAAGAAGAAGTTTGACTGCGCAGACAAGGGCCACCATGAGATGTACACCGACGGCCACATCCGCAGGCAAGCGATCTGGTACATGCTCGGCGAATTCGCCACGTGGTTGTTCAAAGAGTGGAAGCGCATCGACGAGCAGCAGCTCGTGACCGTGTAATCTCAACGAGCGGCGTGCACTGCGCGACCGCTCCGGAATCATCCTGGAATTCTCCAGTCACGCACGCGGCGCGCAATTGGTGTCCTAACAGATTAAGTGGAGTTGCGCGCCGCACAACATACCATCTGCCCCACAAATGTGTTACTCTGGTTGACGAGGCCGTGTGGGGCAACAGACACCAACGTGGCGGTTTTTTCATTACGTTTACAGAATACCGGGACTAACCGCCACAAGACATACACGCGGCGCGCAAAACAAGCGGTACAGTCTTCTGAGTTACTGCGCGCCGCACAACGCTGCCCCACTGTCGAATTCGTAAACACAACGCCGGTGATGTGGGGCAGCAGACATTAACGTGGCGGACATAGATTACTATGACACACTGTACCCCAGGTGCCCGCCACTCCGACATACACGCGGCGCGCCAAAGCTCGGATGGATTAAACCGTCAACATACGCGCCGCACAACGTTGCCCCACTACATACAGCATCTAAATATGAGAGGTGTGTGGGGCAACAGACACCAACGTGGCGGCCATAAGCCGAAGTTACCTTAACCCGTCGCGTGTCCGCCACTCTGACATACTCGCGGTGCGTAATCGTAGTTCTCCTCTCAAAACTGGAGGTGCGTGCCGCATAATACACAACGCTGCCCCGTATACCCCGAAATCCGCAATATCGACAATGTGCGGGGCATTTGACACCAACGTGGCGGACAATCGCGAGGATTCACCCTCTGAGTCATATGTCCGCCACTCTCTGGAAGGCCATCCCGCAAGGATCGCCTTCCTTTTTTTCTTTATTGTTTACTATATAGTAAATATTAGTGAAGCATTGCGAAATATTTGCGGACAAAATGGTCAAAGGAATAAGAAGGATACCTGGCGACATGTACGCGTGTTCATCGCACTCCTCCTTGCCACCATCCTTGGAATCCTCTGCGGAATTATCACAGGCCTCACTCCCGGCGTGCATATCAATCTCGTGAGCGTGCTGCTCGTCAGCATGTCGGGAATTCTCCTGAAATACACGCAACCTCTTGAGCTTGGAGCGTTCATCATCTCGATGGGGGTCACGCACTCATTTGTCGATGCTGTGCCAAGCATCTTCCTTGGAGCCCCCAATGAGGCAACCGTACTGAACGTACTGCCAGGCCATAAGCTCCTCCTCAAAGGAAAAGGATACGAAGCAGTCTACCTGACTGTCCTTGGCAGTCTTTGCGCGCTCATCCTGACGATTGCGATTATCCCGGCGGTCATTCCGTTCCTCGAACGAGTGTATGACAGCATCTCCCCGCTCATGGGAATCATCCTCCTTTGGGTTCTCTCTTTCATGGTCCTCACGGAACGAGGATGGGGGAAAAAAGTGTGGGGATTATTCGTCATCCTTCTGTCCGGAGTGCTTGGGTACATTGTGCTTGATTTTGAACGGCTCGAACAGCCGCTCTTTCCGCTCCTCTCAGGACTGTTTGGAATATCAACACTTATCACGGCTCTCGACGAAGAAATGAAGATCCCACCACAAGAAACATCCGCATCACTCAAGATTTCGCCGATCGCGCAGATCAAAGCGATAGCGGGCTCGGTATTCAGCGGCTCGCTCGTCGGCATGCTCCCCGGAGTCGGCAGCTCAACAGCCGCAACAGTCTGCCTGTATCTTATTGGAGGACTCGGTGAGTACGGATTTCTCATACTTACTGGCGGTATCAGCACATCAAATTTTGTCTTCGGACTAGGCGCATTCTATGCGCTTGACAAACCGCGCAACGGGGCGATCGTCGCACTGCAAGAACTCACCGCGCACATCAGCCTGCACGATCTGTGGACACTGCTCGCCGTCTGCGCCATAACGGGAGGAATAGCTGCGTTCATCACGCTATCGCTTGCCAGGGTATTTGCAAACATCATGAGCAAGATCAACTATCAGCGCGTGTGCATTGCGATCATGTCATTTGTGACAGTACTCGCAATACTCCTCTGTGGACTGCCTGGACTCCTTGTACTCATCACATCAACAGCTGTCGGACTCCTCGCTCCTCTCGTCGGAGTAAAGCGATCAAACACCATGGCGTGCATTCTCGTTCCCGTCATGCTGTTTTTCTTGGGCCTTCGCTAGAGTTCAACGCAACGTTTAAAAGCCTCGTGACCTAGATTCATTGCGGTGAACCGCATGTACACAAAAAAACAACTATCCAAAGCAATCGCACGAAATATCAAGGTTGAGTTTGACGTTATCATGTTTTATCTAGATAATCTGCACAAGCTCAACTATCAGAAGAATCAGAACAAGATACGGGAGCTCATCATGTAATCCGTCAACCACGCACGAATGCTTTCGGACTGCGTTCTGTACCTTGAGGAGCATGAGAAAAGCACGATGGAACCACGACTGAAGAAGGAAGCCCGCCGCGAGGAGGACACTGCGCGAGGTATCTACGGATATATTATTGAGAATACCAAGGACCACAAAGTGATCGCGACGCTCACAAAGATGGTGAAAGAAGAGAAGCACCACATGGAGATTGTCAAGGCGCTGAAATAATGCCAAAGAAAACCCTCATCCTCTTTGATATTGGTGGTGTGCTCGTCGAGTTGAACTTCAAAGAGTTTTACAAGGAAGCAGCGAGAATTTCCGGGAAGCATACGAAAGAATCGTTCAAGGAGGCGTATATCCATAGCGACATCAATCGCCTCTACCTTCGGGGCGAGATAACCACCAAACAGTACCAGGAACGCCTGGAGAGAATTATCGGGAACCGGATTGATCTTGTGGCACTCTGGAAAAAAGCTTACAAGCGGCCGATCAGCGAGATGGTAGAACTGAAGAAGCAACTGTTCGAGGCAGGACACGCCGTCGGCATTGACTCAAACATCGCAAAACTGCACGTCGGCATACTCAAAGAGCAGATGCCCCAAGTCCTCAAGACGTACAATCCAAGGTTTCCGAAGCTGTTATCGTTTGAGCGTAAATCCGCAAAACCCGAGAATCCGATGTATCCAAAACTACCATATTCCAAGATTATCTTCATCGATGACCGGCCACCGTATATCGAGGCAGCGGTAAAGCATGGATGGAAAGGAATTGTTTTTCGAGGGAGAGTTGACCTTGAGGAACCAAAACAAGTCATCGATGATTCGAAGGAGCGCAATATCCCTGCAGCGTACACTATGCGCGAAGTGAAGAAATTTCTTCGGGAACAGGGCGTTTCGTGGTGAGTACGAAGCCAGTTAGTGGATGTTTTATTGACACTACTTATTAGTGATTATTTCTCATAATATTTATATAGCACGCAAGATAATCTCCCCTCATGCAGGATCTCGTCATGAACGATGAACAGCGTCTCCAATATACGGTAGACAGGAAGCTTCATCGTGACAAGGAAACAGAGGAAAAGCAGCGTGCTACACTTAGAGAAATAGTTATCCATAATGGATACCGCACAGACGAAGTACGGGATTCAATCCTCGAATTCGGGACTCCGTTCATCGAATACCAACCTCGCAAAAGCACAGAGACACACTTCTTTGAGGAAATACCTGGAAGGCTCCATGCAGTCAATGCACGAGGAGTGACAAGACTCGTACGTGATCACGATCAAGCAAAAGTCTTACAAGAGCTTGTGAATCATGATATCACAGTTCGGGTACGCAACTACGGAGGGAATGAGTATACCGCAAGCAGCAGATTCGTTGCGTTCGCCCACGATCTCGTCGACGGACTTTCCGACGAACTTCGCGCGAATCATCGTGAACATCTCTTCGTCATCTTCGGCCCTCATAGCTCTCTCCACGTAGATACACTGCAGGAAGAGTGCAATGATTTTCTCAACTATAAGATTGCCGCAGTAGGCACGAGACGCGTAATCTCGTTCGATTACGTATTTGCAGACCAAGCATACAACGTCCTTGCCAAGCTCTACGCTCTTGCAAATGTGACGAGACCGGGGATGGATGTGCACACGTTCCATTACGGAAAGATAGGACTCCTGAAGAGAGACGCAACCATTGGAGCAATCGGAATTCCTGACGCTTCCATTGAAGAAGAGGACATCGCACGAGGAGAGCTGAGGGTAAAACCAATCCACAATGAGCTCGCAGAACGACTCTACGAAAGGTTCAGAAGACTTGTGAGAGAAAAACTGAGCATCGGTGTCACCGTAAATACATGTTCCGTACTCCAGCAAACAAAGCAACGGCTCGAGCGGGCACTAGCTGTAAACGGATCATGGCTCGATATGGAGTGGGCAGTCATGGCAAGCCTACAGCATGGGTACCGAAGCAAATATCCCAACATTGGAAGAATCCATCATTATTTCTCAGGCGTAGGATCAGACATACCACTCGCTGGAAAAACACTCGCGACTACGGTCTACCCGCAACCAAAAGAACAGGTAATAGCCCGTGCGTATCTTCAACTGATTCAGGAATTATGAGATCTTTTCTCTGCAATATCTCCGATGATCGTCAGAGGTTTTCCTCTGCGAAATGAAACGGTGGATCCAAGACCAAGAGCATACGTGAGATGCTGACCATCAATATACAGTCTACCTTCGCGTGTGATGGATCTCAGATCAAGCGCGGAGGCGTATCCGTGCAGGGGACTTCTCATTCCACGCTGACGATACTGAAGAAGCTCGGATTCAATGGGCATTTCTTCCCCTCCCTCATTATACATCCACGCGGAAGAACCAACCGCGGTGCAAACAAGAAGCCCGCTGTCCCGCAACTGAACCTGCGGAGCATCATCAATTCTCAGCTGATAGCGGGACATCGCTGCAGGATTTGGATGGGCATAGAGCACATCATTGAGCACAAGTTCTGGAACGATTTTACCGTCTATACGGAGCGCGAGTCGCTCTGCATGTGTGCGCGGCATGTCACCAAACGAATCCAATACCCTTGAAAAGGTATCAGCGTTTGAACAACAATAGAACCCCACGCTGCTCCCAGGACTAGAATTGACTCCAAGAATCGGAACGGTATCAACATAATGAGCCACCTCAAGGAAGGTCCCGTCTCCACCAACGGATACAACGAGATCGCGATCAAGGATGGGCGACAGATCCGCCCGATAGATCGTATCAACGTGCACACCAGTACGCATTAACTCATTCGTCACGACATCGAGCGTTCGCTTCTGCTCATCATGGCTACGCTTCATGGACGCAACATCCTGCTCCTTTGTGCGCATGAATTCCTGAACCTCCTCATCCGGCGAATTCATGTATAACTCATACGCGCTTTTCTTGAAAACAACGAGGACATTCTTCATGTGATCCACCCCTTGAGCGCACCCGCAACATGCTCGGCAAATCCAGGATCGACGCCTGTGGTTATACGCACATTCCCGTACGTTTTCTTCGCTGTTATCGCATCATCCATAAGATGGTGCACGACGAGAGGATCATACAGATAGCAGTCTGAATACTTGATGAAATCCATCCACGCGATACCAGCATTACGCACATACTTGAATGCAGGGTTGTGCTTCCTGCCAAGTGCTTGGATAACCGCCCTCGAGAGCGCGGATTTCTTTGCGACTTCCGTAGTAATAATCGTCTTTGGCACATCAGCACCCATCACGATATCAACAGCTTCAGGATCTACTTTGAAATTGTGCGAACGGTAATTCACATAATAGGTTTTTGGTGTGAGAATGGCATTCCCCATCATATAAATACCAGAAATGTAGGATGCAATCTTTGGATGCCGCTCAAAGACGCGAGCAAGATTCGTCAATGGACCGATAGCGGCGATGGTAACATCATGCTTGTTTGCCATGATTT
This sequence comes from uncultured Methanosarcinales archaeon, assembly GCA_964455675.1. GTDB lineage: Archaea > Nanobdellota > Nanobdellia > Woesearchaeales > CAYVYK01 > CAYVYK01. The sequence continues at coordinate 80,241 of CAYVYK010000005.1, read as the reverse complement.
CTTCTATGAGGGCATCAACTCCATGAGTTGGCACGCGAGTCCTTGCATTGACAAAACCTTTACCCTCAAGCCCTGTTGCGTAGATATGCGTCTGCCGCAGAGGCACACTTTCTCCTGCGACAACAGGCGCATCATAGCGAACCAGATCGCACAGCTTCCGTGCAATACGCGCACGGCACGCAGTATCACCATGCACCGTCGTAATCAGATCAAATTGGAGCCCTTGCGATGCTGCATAGAGCAGTGCGAGAGCGTCATCAATATCTGAGCCAATATCAGTATCAAGCAGGTATCTCATGCAGGCTGCCTCCGAGGATTAGGGACCATACGGTTTTTTAAATGTGAATTGAACCCTATCAGTCCATGAATACTGATAAATGGGCAGTTGTCGTGGATTCTGCGATCTATGGTAACAAGCCGCTTGTTGACGCTGTGCGCGAGCATTATCCGAGAGTATTCAATCCAGGAAGAGGAAGGGCAGCTGAAGCGCTTGCATTCATCAGCCTTAATCCCTGCGACACAGACCTTATCGTTGTCCGAAATGGCCTGTACCTCGATGCGGTCCTTCGACTGCATGACGAACACAGCATCCCGACCGTCGTTTTTTGCCCGGAAGGCGACTCGATTCCCGCTCGCGTTATTCCATACCTCGTCAGAGAAGGCCATAGACCAGCGGTTATGGTCGGATGGAGGGGAGATATCACTGACAAAATTGCCGAAGCGCACCGCTACGTTTCTTAACATCAGACATACCTCCCACACATCGCGTCCAGTACATTCAGCGCGCTGATGACCGATTCCCTACGCATGCAGACATCATCACCGAGCATGAGCGTTCGATAGCCCATTCGCATGAGGCTATCCACATCGCTGATGTCAGGAGATGAGGGCTCGGGAGAACGAGATAGGCTCGTAAGAATTCTCGACGCAGCAATGGCATTCTTATCCTTCCCGATGATACTTTCCATGGCTGGGATGATCTCATGGGGCATGCCGACCTCGACGTAAAGATCGCCTCGCGCGGCCATGAGCCTAGCTTCCCCTTTCCACTGATGAGCAACGTAGGCAAGTCCATGACGAGACTCAATCTTGGCTACAAGATTTGCGTCACTACACAAGTTCTGCACGCTTTGGACATCATACGGGCTCTCGACGAATGAGAGCATGTAATTCCTGATGCCGACCTTTTGCCCCGCCTCAAGGTATGCCTTGTCAAGGTCAGTGAGATACCCCTCAACCCTGAGTGAAGGGTGGGGAATATTCACCGCCTCACCAGGACCAACGACACGACCTGGGCCTTCCTGCATGATCAAGCGGTTGCCATCCACTTCAAGAACGGTCGCGTATTCTCGGCCATCGCTAAAGTACGCGGTCACCGGTGTTTCAACAGTAATCCTATGCGTAAGCTCAATTTCAGTGAACGGAGGAACCCCAAACGTTTTCACCCGAAGCTGACGGCATTTTAAATCAATCCAGAGATCCTTGTCCAAGGTATCATGCTTGAGCCGCCGTAAAAGATCCTCAAGGCCGCCCTTCGTCGGCATAACCGTGTTCAAGCGCAGTCCCGTAACCATCGGATGAAGGGCGACCTCTCGGATAAACGGAGCGTATGGCGGGATGGTCACGATTGCGCCGCTCATGCGAGCTTCACACTCTTCATGGTTTTTGATGGATCTGCCGCATGCACGTCCATTGTCACGCTATTCATGCCCTGGTTAAGCAGAGGCGTTGGCAGGCACAAGTACGCGAGCGTGTTCAGTGTGCTAAACGCAGCCTCCAATTCCGCAACGTGCGCGTCCTCCATCTCATCCGTGCGCTCGATCTTCATCTTTGCTAGGTAATCATCAAGGCTTCCCTTGTCAGCTTTGCTACGAAGATGCGTGCGCTGCAATTCCAGATGGCTGATGAAGTGAAACACCTCGCCACGGCCTGCAGGAAAACCAACCGCCACATACGGCGATCCATACTTTTCCTTCATTTCCTCCGAGAGAATGATCGGAGTCACGCCGTCCTTTATGGTGTACACGTGGCTACTACCTTCAAGCCACCACTTTGGCGAACACTGCGCATAATTCATTCCCACAAAACGTCGTGCAAGATCCGAATGGCACTGGATCTCGATCACGTCGTCCGGCGTCTGTCCCACCTTCGCCAACCGATGGGGAAACGCCTTCGCGGTCAATCCTAGAGCCCAGTCTGTTGTTACCAGGCGACCGCCAGCCTCGACAAATCCCTTAACAGCGGCAACAGGCGCGCCCGTGTCATACGCTTTGCAGTTCACGAACATCACACGTCCTCCATTATGGCCAGCAACATCTTCAGAACCGATCAAGGTATAGGGAACCCTGATTGTGTCGAGCAATTTTTCCATGTGGTCATAGGTTCCCTGCACGACGACGATATCCTTACCACCCACCGCCCGCAGACGCTCGAGTAGCTGCGGTTGATAGCGCATGCTTACCTGCTCAAACACCGCGCCACTGCTCTTGTACGCTTTTGACATCCCCATACTCACACCTCCGTTAGGCTTTCGCTCTTTGGTCCTTCCTTTCCCGCATATGTCGATTTCATCGTCCCTGCAACTGATGCAGCACGCAATGAGTCCATCACGGTCTTGATACTCTTGCCATCCTGACGCGCAGCAAGGCTCTTCTGGTATTGAGAGAATTTCCCCCAGTCCTTCGCCACAATGCCCATCGCGATATCAACGATACGCAGATCGTTCATGTCCTGGGGCGTCGGAACGTCGACGATATGATCAACACCAATGGCAGAACCCCATTGATCCCTGATTCTTGCATCATGGCCGTCATAGGACTTTCGCAGGAAGCGAATGTCATAATGCTCTGCAAGGGATTTCCAGACATCCACCGAACTTACAGGTTCCTGCAGGCCACCACCGAAATGCTGCTGCACTTGTTCAGGATTCACCTGGTTGTAGAACATCTCGTCACCCATAACAAACAAGAATGGGGCTTTTGCGTTCGGCGTCCTCACATGTTCCTTAACAAAGTACGCCCAGAGCTCATAGCTTTCACGGATTCCGGGGCCACCTTTACCCTCCGCATGCAAGGCCTTCAGATAATCATCGAGCACAACGCCTTTGCCAAACGGGGTCATTTGCACAGGCCACTTATCGGGGCCGTTCGCATCCCCAATAACCGCAAACGAAAGCTCAACATCATCCCGCCATTGCGAGAGCGTTTGATAGAGCAAGGGCAAACGGTCAAAAATGCCTGCAGGCCACTGCTGCATCGAACCTGTGCCATCCACTGCAACAATCACAGGATTCTTACTATCCGTGCTGATATCCTTACCGAGCGGATCAACGATCTTCATGTTCGGTTGTTTCTTCGTAAGGTAGGTTCTCGGCCCTTTTTCCGTCGCCTCTGCGGCTAGTTTTTCTAAATAACCCTTCTTTGCGTCATCATACTTGAACGCTCCAGGATTCTTCCACTCTTTTGTATCATCTCCCCAACTGTACATGGTCTTCACCTCCAACCATCTTCATGTCGTTGCTGAACAATCACCTATCAACCATCATCCTTCCATCATTTCGTGCTCCTCCTCCCAAACACGTCCTGGCGAATATCCGATAACCTCGCAACAAGATCGCACTTGTCCCAGTTTGGACGATCGAGAGGATTGTAACGAGTGAGTTCCGCAAAGAATTCCTGCAAGGGCGCAGGAACCGTTTCGGGCATTATTTTAGAAACCACATCGCCGCCAAGCGTGTAGACCATCGTCAAGCCTAGCGAATACAGATCAGACTCAGGAATTGGAGGTTTTCCGTCGAGTATCTCGGGAGCCGCAAACATCGCTGTGTAACCCATGGGCTTAGTCGTGCTCCGCGGACGGACGGAGGCAAGGCCATAATCCACAAGCACCGCGTTATGCACACGCGGCTGAACAATCACGTTTGGAGGCTTCACGTCACCGTGAATCACACCAGATGCATGAAGATAGTGGAGCGCATTGAGGAGGCGCTGCGTTACCCATGATACATCCTCAGGATGAATTGCCTTATGCTTCTTCACGATATCCTCAAGGTTCTTGCCTTCCACAAAACTCATGACCATGATGTAGCTTCCGTCAGGAGCGCGATAGAAATCATGCATTGAGGGAAGGGAGTGGTGATGCACGTCCCAAAGGACCCGCGCCTCGTCCATCAAGAGTTTCGCGTCGTCGTCCGTTATGTTCGAATTCTGCTTGATGCAGGCTCTCGTCCCAAGTAGGATGTGGCGTGCTTCGTACGTCCGACCAAAGCCACCCTCACCGATCTGCCGTACGATATCATAGTTTCCTATTCGCATCGTTTCACCTTTCATACGTGTGATCACGTTCCATGCGCAAGGATTCAGGGCGTGAAGGATCTGCTACGCTCGAAGCTAGAGTCTCCAGACCAAATTCTCGACGGAAACGCTCGACAAGCGCATGATCATCCAGATACTCCGCAACCTCGCGAGGAACCATTCCCCTCCACTCGTCACCTTTTGCCATCGCGACTCGGACTGCCGACGCTTTCAAGCGGATCCACTGATCCCGCGGAATGAGAGATGGGGAATCGATGATGGGGTAAGAATCCTGCAAGAGATCAGACACGTAAGCGTTACCCGAGACAAAACAATCAAGGCTGCCATACCCCTCGATAACATGCCGTTTCCAACGCTGGCCATCGCGATACTCTGGAATGTGCCCATAGTCAGGAATGTGAATGAAGGAGTAGTTGGCAAATCTCGGAGATAAGTATGCGCGGATCATACCCTCAGACTCATCTGCTGTAAAGGGATTACGAAGGTTATACTTGTTGGAGCTCCCGACCCCTATAATGACATGATCTGCCTGCGCACAGACAGCATCGAGCATACGAGCTCCGCCAAGATGCAGCGGTTTGAATCTGCCGACGACCCCACATCTCCCAAGGCTCATCTCGCGTCACCTCTCGATAGGTAATCACGAAGAATATCCTCATGATCGAATGCAAAGAGGCCTTTACCAAGAAGGCTTCGGACCTCCTCAGGCGTGTACAGATTTGCAGAGGCCGCGTCATCTCCCGCGCAGAGGGTACCAGACCCCACGGCGATGTACGTGTTGCTGATCATATGATGGCGCGGGTCGCGCGTGGGGGAAGAGTACACATAAGGCCGCTGTGGATTTTTCAGTCTGACAACAAGGCCGGTTTCTTCGCGAGCTTCCTTCTCTGCGTTCTCCTCAAGCGTGAGCCCAAGCTCGGCAACGCCACCTGGAATCGCAATGCCGTAAGGCGGATTCTTCCTTGTAATGAGCACTATCCCCGCCTTACCCTGCTGTTCGTACTCAATAATGATATCCGTCGTCGGTATCGGCCATCCGTATGGTTTGAGATTCCTCTCCATGTTCTTTCACCATCCTGTACTTTTTACACTAAGTCTTTCATTGAGTGATTCATACATTAATTCATAAAAATGGATGAAAAAAAGACTGTCACGCACAAGCATCCTCATGCGCGCACCTCGGTTTTGACATATTCACGAGGAACATACGCGCCGTGCGCAAGCACGCAAGCTTTAAGCTCATCAAACTCCAATGTAGGTTCCCACGGAACCAGGCTCTCTCTGATATCATATCCGAACGAGGACTTGCTCGTGATAATGATGGGAGGGGATTGGACGCGCTTGAACACGCTGTTCTGAACACTGCGCACGAACCACTCAAGATCTTCGACGAACGTCTTTGGATCCACAAGGCCCCAGCGCTCCATAAGATCGGTGCCAATGGAAAGATTTTCCTCCATCGTGCCATCAAGGTACCACTTAAGGACATCCTCGGGACTCTTCTTCTTGTAATCAGTCATTGCGACGAGCAGCGCATCATGATAACCAAACTTCATCGGGTCGACTTGCGCATCTCTCAGTTCTGCGGAAGGCTGGATCTGATCATCCCGGAAACGGAAGAGGTGGTCAGGAAGGAGATCACTTGGGATCACTTCATACCCGAACACTTCCTCGTTCAGGTAACGCGCGAGCTCAAAAACCTCAACCTTTGTGAGGTCTGCAATCGGCGCAACCGCGCCACCTACATCCCCGTATAGTGTTGTGTACCCAAGAGCGGTCTCAAGCTTGTTGCCATTATTTGTGAATAGCGCACCATACTTTGCGGCGATATTCGACAGAACTGATGTTCCCCGAATCTTGGCCTGCACGTTCTCCTCGTTCAGCGAGCTCAATTTCTTCCCTGATCCATCCGCATCACACGCATTGAGGAGTGATTCATTTATGCTTACGATCTCCTCGATAGGGATGACTTCGTACGCAATTCCCAGCCTCTTTGCAACACGTGCTGCAGCAGATTTTGTCTGTTCGCTATTGTATTTCGTTGGCATGTTGATTCCAAGAACTTTGTTCCTGCCAACAGCCTGCACGAGCAACGCGGCAACAACTGCGCTATCAACACCGCCGCTGAGGCCGATGACATAGCACGGATCGGTAACTCTTCCCATCGTGTCCTTCACTCCCTGGATGCCACGGACTATCGCATCATACTTCTGGGCGATCATGGACTTTTCCGTCCGAACTAGAGGCAACCCCTCAAGTGAGCCGTGGTCAACCATCAAAAGCTCCTCTTTGAAGGGCTCGCTACTCAACATGATGGGTCTGCCGTCCGTATTGTAGACTGTTGAACCACCGTCGAAGGTAATGAGGTTTTTACCGTTATTTTGAACTCCGACCTTGTTGACATACAAGAATGGCACAAACTTTCCCTTACAATCACTCTTGATGTATAAGATTCTGCGATCGCGCGCCGCATTTTTCCCATACGTCCAAGGAGACGCCGAGATATTCACCATGAGCTTCGCGCCATTATCAATAACAATCTTCGTTGGATTAAGGGATTTACCCGACTTCCGGTAGTCAGCACACCATAGATCCTCACAGACGCTAAACCCCACGGGAACATGATGATCACCAACGCGTATCATGTACGGCTGCAACAGATCCTCAAGAGGTACATCAAAATCTTTCGCTACATCCTCAGTTGAAAAGAAGTATCTCTCATCGTCGAAGAATCTGTAATTTGGTAGCAACGTCTTTGGCTCTACTCCTGGAGGCAGGATTAATGTCTCTCTGCTCCGCGCAACCATCTTGCCATCCTGCATCACGTACACCGCGTTATACTTGCGGGACCGTCCATCCTTATTCGGATGGGGAGTTTTTTCATCACCAAAGACTCGTTTTCCCTGGCCATCGTCGACAAAAACATTCCCGTATGCAACCGCGATGCCATGACTTGCTTTGAGAATCTCGTCATTGCAGCGCATGAGGTTGCGGCAGAACGCATCATTCAACCACGCGTCACCCACAAGGTACCCTGCGAGAGCCATCTCAGGAAACGCGATGAGGTCCACATGTTCGCGCTTCGCCTGCTCGATCATGCGAAGCATGGTCTCCAAGTTTTTCCTCGGTCGTCCGGGCACTACCTCCATCTGAGCGAGTGCGACTTTCATATCTTCACCTCTGCAAAATATTCACGATCAAGAATGGACATCCGCACCATATTGTGGTACTTTCCCTGATGGAAGTACTCATCCCGCAAGATTCCCTCTTCACGAAATCCACATTTGGTGTACACGTGGCGACTGCGCGCGTTCTCCTCGAAGACAACGAGCCAAACCTTATGTAGGTTATACTGTTCAAATGCCAATCGTAGGACATCCTTGATTGCACTCTGGCCGTACCCCTTGCCTCGCAAAGCTGGTTTGCCAATAATGATGCCAAGCCTGCCCGAACGCGCCGGCCAATGGATTTGATAAATGCCAACGGTCCCAAGATAGTCACCCTGTTCGGTCTCAATCGTAAAAGCTTTGTCCGTCTCGCTTTTCAGAAGATTTTCGAGATACTTCTGCTCCTGGGATCGTGACGTAGGAGTCGCAAAATTCGCAAAATTGCCAATGACTTCTCGATCATTCACCCACTCCATCATGTGGTCGAGATCCCCAAGATCAAGAGGACGGACTATCGCTCTTGGCATCATTCTCCCTCCGCGAGCTGTTTGACGCATTCGTCTGTCGTCATATATTCGATCCCAATATCCTTGCATACTCTCATGCATGCATCCCGTGATTCCTGCGGAGAGGCGTAGCCTAGACCAATCCCGTACAGTGGAGTTGAGGCATCGGCGATATTGATCACGCGATCCCTAGGAAACATTTGCTTTAGGCCAATTGATGTATGGAGCCTGCAGATTCCCTCGACTACCCCAGTATTCACGAAGACGAGTTCATACTGGTCCTCTGGAAATCTTTGCTTGAGCAGGGAATACACATTGTAGTTCTTTCCCGGAACTTTTGGGATTTTCGTGTCCGGGAGGGAGGCGTCGCTATCAATCCTTGTCGCATCAAAAAATTGCTTTGGAGCAATGACATAGTCGATAGCTCCCCTGATAAAATCCTGATCGCTCACGATCTCCTCGCCAAATGTTGCGCGAATGTCATCCGGAGAACAGAATGGCTTGCCAGAATTTCCTTGGAAGTATACTCCTCGGGGAACAATGATGCCAGCACTCCTTCCTTCGACAGCGCTCTGCAGCGCATCTGTAAGACATGGACTCGGCGTTTTATTTCCAAGATGCACTGGAGTTCCGTCGGGCGCACGCGCATAGACAAAGTCGGATGCGATGGTTTGCGGCAGCACCACATTATGCACAGGATATAGTCCGCCATTTATCGCGTGTTCGGGAGCCGTCAGGGGATGCAAGTCAGTCGTGTTTATCACGAGATCCGCGAGGCTCACAATACGTGCAGCATTGCGCTTCTCCTCGACGGTTGTCCCGCAATAAAACGTCCCATCAGGATCGACAAAAGATTTTGACCAATCAATCAAGTTTGCGATGATTACACGCTTCATACTTACCACCCCATGAGTTCTGAATCGCTAGCCCGCTCATAGCGGATAACGATTGTCATATTTCCCTCTGATCCACGAATCGTACCAACAATCTGTTCCAATTTCATGCAGCTTCACCTCGCACCATGTATCGTTCTGACAATTCATCGACAAGCGACCGTAGTCCCTTGGATACTGAGTAGCCAAACGGCGCCGTGCACGATAATTCCCTCGCACTTTGAGGCAACCGCGCAACACAATCCAAGGAGTAAGAACGGATCTGTGCAAGGGAACGCCTCGAAGAGATGCGCACACCTTGCGAGATCACCTTCTCAAGGAGGGGCGTCGCGGTGAGTCCTTCTTCTAAGGAGATCGTTTCACCGTCAAGTGCAAGAATGTCACTCTGGTATTGCCCGTCTTTTGAGATACGATAAACCTGCTTTAGTCCAGGGAACGTTTTCTTACCGGGAGCAAGCTTAATCTTCGCGCCAGCAGTGTCCTCGACGAGCTTGTACACACCAGGAATAGCTGCTGTCGGCTTTGCCGTAATCATCTCAGTACCGACACCCCATGAATCGATCCGTGCTCCCATTGCGCGAAGGTCCGCGATCTTGTACTCATTAAGATCGTTGCTTGCAAGAATCTTCACATAGGAAAGTCCAGCCAAATCCAAGATCTCCCGAACGCGGATGGAAAGATCACATAAGTCGCCAGAATCAAGGCGCACTGCGCCAAGCCTTTTGCCTCTCTCCTCAAGCTCTCTGCCCACAATGCACGCATTCCTCGCGCCTTCCAGCGTATCATAGGTGTCAATGAGCAGCGTGGCGGCGTCAGGGAATGTCCGCACATATGCGCGAAATGCCTCAAGTTCTGAATCAAAACTCATGATGAAACTGTGGGCGTGAGTACCCTTGATCGGAATACCATATTCCTTACCTGCAAGAACATTACTCGTGCCGATAGCGCCTGCGATGTACGCAGCGCGAGCACCCTTCAGCGCGGCATCCATCCCTTGCGCGCGCCGCAGCCCGAAATCGACGATGCAGCCAGGGCTTGCGGCTTGCACGACGCGGCTCGCCTTTGTCGCGACCATTGTTTGGAAATTGATGATGTTCAGCAGGGTTGTCTCGAGGAGCTGCGCCTCTGTTCGAGGAGCAGTTACCCTTAGGATGGGAGTATTTGGCGCGATCGGAGTTCCCTCTTTAACAGCGTAGATATCCCCGGTAAATCTCAGGTCCTTGAGGAACCTTAGGTAATCCTCCTTGAATATGCCTGAAGACCGAAGGTAGTCAATGTCATCATCAGAAAAATGGATGTTTGTGGCGTACTCTATAGCGTCCTCGAT
>CAYVYK010000005.1:65848-69935 GCA_964455675.1 uncultured Methanosarcinales archaeon | reverse complement strand
GCTATTGTGATGATAATGCTCCCACCCTATTTTCAGGGTAGTAGTTCCAGGATCCAGTGCGCTTTGGACTGGATCCCACCTGTTATTGTATAGTATACACTAACTACTATATAAAAATTTCGCTATTCAATCAGATATGAGAGTAAAAAAACGTATTGGTATACAAAATCCCACAGTAATTTATTGAAAATTATGGAAAATATTGAAAAGTCTATATTGAAAAGCCTATTTTAGAAATACTTGGATGCGGTCCTTCAACGGCGTATACGCATTCGTCCGGAAACGGAACAGACGGGCTGGGCGATGAGCACCATCCATCAAGGTTTCACGAGTCTCCTGCAGCATATGGAGTTCCTGGATTCGTTTACGAAAGTTCCGTTTATCCAGTTTTTTTCCAAGAATTGTCTCATAAAGGTTCTGCAGATGTGTAAGCGTAAAGCGCTCCGGCAGTATCTGGAAGGCAACATTTGTCGTCTGAATTTCATATCGTAAGCGCTCAAGAGCATCGGAAATGATTTTTTCATGATCGAACGCGAGTTTGGGAAGACTATCGATTGGGAACCATTGGGCTTTTGCGGCGTCCGTCGTCGCATGAAGCTCTTGCGTCGGGCTAATTAGTGCAATGAATGCAATGGATAGAACACGGCCGCGGGGATCCCTTCCAACATCTCCGTACGCGCCCAGTTGATGTAGAAATATATGTTTCACTCCCGTCTCTTCCTGAAGTTCACGGTTCGCTGCCTGTTCCAGATTTTCGTGTTGCTGCACAAAACCGCCGGGAAGTGCAAACATCCCCTTGAAAGGAGCGTACTTCCTCTCGATGAGAAGCAGCTTGATACCCTTGTTATGGATTGTGAATACAACCGCATCAACTGCAACCTGAATACGACCGGCAGTTTCCATGGCTAATTGTTATCCCTACACTATTATTTAAATCATTGGTGTGTCATTACTGTGAAAGCCATTGCGATGGAGGAGGCAACGAATACGCTGGAATATATTACAATATAGTAAGTAAGTATGGAAAAAAGAATGAAAAAACGAAGCAGTAGGGAAAAGAGAAGCCGCGGTACGTGGGCATCGTGCCGCGGCTTGTTGCTCTCATTCCCTCGCTCGACATAGACTCATCCTATCCTCACGGTCCCTTCGGAGCGGGCTGTGAGGAAGGTACGGTTTTGGCCACGCTGCTTGCCTGCGGGCCATTCTTCGTGCCTCGGCTTTTTGCCCAGTAAGAGGAGACACGATCGCAGGCGATCTTGAGACTAGAGCGCTTCTTGACCTGCGTATTTTCCAGGACGAACTTCTTCATTTTGTCAGAGGCACGAGCGCCAAGCTGGCTCGAAGCGACCGCCCACTTGCTCCACGCGTCGTCAGGAACTTGGTTTTTCTCTGCGAGCGTGAGTAGTGACGCGTCAATGTGGGAAATGATCTTGGCGGCGTTCTCCGCTTTACCGTACGTGTCAGGAGACTGCACGAGGATGCGGGCGTAGGCTTCGAAGAGGACCTTGCGCATTTTGACGTTGTAAACTTCGACGCCATAATTCGCAAGGCCGAGATCTGTGATCTCTCTCACCTTGTCGATGTCCCAGTTGAATCTGCGCAGGAGGAACTCGATGCGCCGCCGAGCTTCCTCAAGAGACATCTTCGCGGTCTTCCCGGACGAAAGGACGATCTCGACTTGCTGCTTGGCATACCCGGCGGCAAGATCGGGACCAACGAGCTGAATCTCATCGGACGCATCGACGAGATTTTTCAAGGTCGCCCGGTACTTGGACGCCTCGGTTGGCCGCTCGAGAGCGTCAGCCCAGTTGACCGTGTCTTGGCAGAGCTTAGTTGCCGCAGCTCGCGCGTCGATGTCGTCAGGTTCCGAGAGGCGAAGGAGCGCCTCCGACATCTCAGACATCCACATGGGCGAGACCATGTTCTCATCCGGATAGTGGGCCCGCACACCCTGATAGTACTCCATGGAGATGTCCCGGAGGACTTTACACACTTCCGGCGAGATGCGGGGGTGCTGGGATGCTTGAACCATTCCGGAGAGGATACCACTCTGCCAACGGTAATTGACCTTTTCCTGGCCCCAATCTGTAAAGAGCAGGTCACCAAGGATTTTCGCATTTTCCAAGGTTATGGCTTTCTCGCCGAAACGATCAGGAACCAAACGCTCGAGCTCAGACTGACAGAACTCGATCATGGACGCGTTGAGCTCCCGGATATCCTCGGGAAGCCTCGTGAGGTCGATCAGCTCCTTCTCACGCGCTGCGAGGAGCTCCTCTTCACCCGACGCGTCCTTCCCTTGCTGCTTCAACTGCTCAATCTGCGTGGTCAGAGCATCGATTTGCTCCTCGAGCAAAATCGCCTGAGCCTCCAAGGCGGCGATTTCGGGACCGGTGTAGTTGTCCGAAAAGAGGTATGGAGCGGGCCGCCCGTCGGCGAGGGCAGATCCGACGAACGCCATCAGACACACAATTGTTATCAACGGTTTCATGAGAGTTATTGCTCCTTGGGGTTTGTGAAAGCTCCGCTCCACAAGCGAGAGCCAGGCAGGTACTATCGCACCTGCCTCCACCTTGAATATCAAGGACAAGGGCGCGTGCTGCCCAGGTCCAAAAGAAAAGCAACCGCCCGACGACAGATAGTCAGCCGGAAAGTCGCTTCCACATATTTCTGCGAGAGCCCGTCACAAATCACGTGATGTTCATCACGGATTCGCCCACGAATGGTTTGACAGCACAAAAAGTGCCTGGCTCACGAAAGCCGCCCGCGGCTGCTACTCCAGAGCTTCCGACTGCTCCATCTCGCACGGCTTGAAGCGATCCTTGCAGCGACTCTTGCAGGTCTCATACCACGGCGCATCGAAATGGCCGCAGCACGTGATGCAGGAGTCGTAGTCGGAGCACTTCACCATGCACGCCTTGTAGTTGTTCGGCGACGTGCATGTACCGAGGTCGGAACTCGCAGCAATCGCCACTCCGGTAGTGAAAGCCGCGATAACCACAAAAACTGCAACGATGTTAAGAGCCTTCCTCACGCGAACACTCCTTGTTAGTGAGGCTATTGTACTAGTCTACCAACGTTGATACTTCTCGGGTATTACAACTGCCTTCTCGTAATCTCCTTTCTGCGGCATAACCCGCACACAACAACATACCCTACACCGACTATGTACACTGCCCGAGAATTCCCCAACCTTACCTCTCAATCCTCGCTCGAACTCGGATCAGGTTGCTTTCAAAATGATGTGGCTAGGGGATGATCACACAGACACCAACAGGGCTAAAGGAAAGAAACCTCCACTGGCAGGAATGTCACCTGCCAGCAGAGGGGTGGGAATCGCACATCACGCACAAACGCGTGCAGTATCTGCATTGCTATGGTCGAAACGTTGGCTCGACCACAGGAGGATCACTATCGGTAGCATCGATCTCGCACGGATGCCAGCGGTCCTGACAACGACCCTTGCATTTCTCATACCACGGCGAATCGAAATGGCCGCAGCATGTAATGCAACTATCGTACGTCCCGCACTTCACCATGCAGGCCTTGTAATTCTTCGGCGCACTGCATGTGCCCAGGTCACCGCCAATCGGAGCAGCGAGTGCTGATCCGACGACAACAGTGAACACAAAGATCACAACAAGCCGCGTGAGTTGTTTGCTCACGAAAGTACTCCTTACGATGAAAGACCATAACTTCCATGACACTGGACCTATGAGGTTTGTGCCTCCTTTCTACGGAATAGCCGTACCGAAGTTCGCTGTTGACATCATCCGAATATCTGAACTCTCCGAGAGTTCCCCCCATTCGGAGCAGAGAGTTTAGAGCTAAAAAGAGCCCTGCCGGCAGGCAAGTCACCTGCCAGCAGGGGGAAAATTTCACGCGCTCAGGAGCGCATGCCTTGCGCTACCGACTGATGTGGAAGATCTCGGCCATCTGCGATACGGCCTCTTCTGCAGACTCCATCACCGTCGGGTGCCAGCGGTCCTTGCAGCGGCCCTTGCACTTCTCATACCAGGGGTCGTCAAAACCGCCGCAACAGCTGATGCAGCTGTCGTACGAACCGCAGTTCGGCATGCAGTCCTTGTAG
>CAYVYK010000005.1:0-65748 GCA_964455675.1 uncultured Methanosarcinales archaeon | reverse complement strand
TGCGGATTTCCGCACTTGACCCACGAATACACCATGAGCGTATGCAAAAACCCAACCCTACCTCTTACCCTCGTAGAAAGTTCCCCATCCGCAAGCACTGAGCAAACCCGATGGAACAGAGCTTACACTCATGTTCACAGGGTTGGTGTCAAACGGAAAACAGCGGTTAGCTTCCGTTTCCAGCCATTTCCGCTTGTAACTCACATTGTTGGAAATGCGAACCTGGAAGGTTTCGATGTCCCCCAATGTGGTATGCGGCACCAATCGAAAATAGGATATCCCTCGGATGGAGAGAGTATCTTATACGAATGATATGGCTCGTTGCTTCAAGCTGGTTTTGATGGTTGATTTGTGTGAAAGGTAGTTTATGACAAAGCGCAATACAGGGTTTTCATGGTTTTGAAATTGGCAGGTCTTGGACGGCTTCCCAACGGAGCATTAGAATAAATATCTCTATAAAAATATACCCGTGATAGTGTAGTCACTAGGTGGGGACTGTTCAATATGGATCGAGCTATATCCACACAGATATCCGTGAAGGGATTAACATCCTAGATTTTTCCAACAAGATGCAGACCAGGTTTTAATGTCTCCTCACCAGGCTGCCAGCTTGCGGGACAGACATTACCACCATGTTTTCTCACGAACTGCGCGGCTTGAATTTTTCGGATAAGTTCTTTGGCGCTGCGTCCAATGCTGTTGTCATGCACTTCGAAAGCTTTGAGAACGCCGTCAGGATCAATAATGAACGTTCCACGTAGACTCGTACCCTCACTTGGAATATAGACACCATACGCACGAGAGATATTCCCTGTCGGATCCGCCAGCATTGGGAACCTGATCTTCGCAATGGTCTCTGATTGATCATGCCACGCTTTATGCACAAACACTGTATCCATACTCACACTTAATACCTCAACACCCAGCTTCTGCAATTCTGGATAGTGATCTGCGAGCTCTCCAAGTTCCGTTGGGCAGACAAACGTGAAATCACCGGGATAAAAGAACAGTACAACCCACTTCCCTCGGTATTGACTCAGATCCACGCTGATAGTATCATCATTATAATACGCACTCGCCACAACATGCGGCGCAAGCTCATTGATAATTGGTTGGCAATTGTCCATTATATCACCCCACTGTTCAGGATGTGTTTGCCAGAACAGAGAAATCTTATGGAGCCTCTTGGTAATATAAACTTAATCTTTAATCCAGGATCCTAGGATATCACAATATTGAAATATGATATCTCCACCAATCGCTGCATGGAACACTTTGCGATCGCCGTGAAGTCATTCATCATCAAAGATGAGTGCATACTGCTCCTTCGTCGGAGCAAACGCACTTTGCAGAAACCAGGTGTTTGGGAAATTCCCGGCGGAAGGTTGGAACAGGGCGAGGATCCTGTCAAGGGATTAGAACGCGAGACAAAAGAAGAAACGGGACTTGATATTCGTGTGATTCAACCGCTTGAGGTTCGGCATTTTACGCGTGATGACGGACAGACAATAACGATGATCGTGTATCTATGCCAAGCGAACAATGTGAGTGTCTCTTTAAGCGAGGAGCATACCGAATACATATGGGTGCCAGTCCAGGAATGTAAAAAATATCTTGTCGAATTCTTCCATTCAACGGTTGATACCTACACGGTTCTAGCAAGCGCTCTACGTCGGATGATGAATACATAAGAAAAGAATTTGCCACAATCAAGCCGGGTCCGGGGAGCACTAGTCTTTGTCGCGGTCAACAACCTGGTTGAGGATTTGCTGCGCACTCATTGCTTCCTCAATGCAAGACTCGCCGCAGTTTGGGCAGCGAGGTGACACTTTCGGGTTCAAATAGAACCGATAGTTGCAGTTTGAACACATCATTTTCGTGCGAGTATCCTTCATAGTTTCCACCTTCTTTGCGCGTCCTTTGCCAACACAGCTCTTGCATACAAGCGCTTCCGCAGACTCATCATATAGCAGGAGTTCAAAAGGTGTCTTGGCATGGCAATGACGGCAGACATGCATGAGCTCATTCATTATCTCTTACCTCCAAAGTAAAACATCTTCTGAAGGTCTGGAACCGGCGGGTCCTGTGGACGTTGCTGGACAGGCTGTTGCATGACCTGAGGGGCAGGATTCTGCGGTGCAGCATATGCTGCAGGCTGTGGTTGATTCGCCCACTGCTGCGCGAGCATTGCTCCCGTTACTCCCTGCGTTGCATCAAATTGAGGCTCTGCGGGTTGTACATTCATCACCGGAGGAGAAGCTGAGGGCATGACTGGCGGCGCGCGCGCACTCCTGCGCGCTTCCATGAGTTCTCCCTTTACGTCGGACAGCTCTTTTGAGAGGGAATCCATTTGCTCCTTCATTTTCTGAAGAGCGAGATTCACCTTGAGCTCCATGCGCTTCTCAAATAGGTAGTAGTCTCCTTCCTTCGTGTCCATGACATCACCTTACAAAATTCTCCTGGATGAAGTCAACCATTGCCTGGTTTTCTGTGAGTTTGTAAACCTCAAGCGCGGACATGAAAAATCCTTCCCGCAGGCAGAGGTCACCAAGCTGATTCAAGCTCTCCTTGGCTTCCGCCGCCTTGAACGCACGAATGGCTGTACCAAACTGTCGTTCTTCAACACATCGGTTTCCCAGCTCGATAAGCCGTTCCTTATCCTTCACAATACTGTAGAGCTCAAACGCGTGCTCGAATTTCAGGCGGTTGACACAGTCGTCACCTACTTTCTTTAGGAGAGCCACATCATCCAACTGGGAGTATGCTTTTACGGCATCAGCGAGATGCCCTTCCTCAAAGCATTTGTTACCGAGCTCAAACAACTTTTGCTTGTCGTTCGCGAGCTTGAACGCTTCCGTAGCATTCGCGAATTGGCCGAGCCGAACAAACTCATCACCCACGTCGCAAAGTTTCGTGCGATTACTTGTGAGAACGAACGCCTTGATCGCTTCGCCCATCTTTCCACGACGGATATACTCCTCTCCGAGTGTATTTAAAATTTGCGTGCGCACATCGTCGCTAAACATGGAGAGGTTAAGGTTGTCAATCCCCTTCTTCATCAACGTAGGTAATATCTTCTCAAAACTCTGAGGCTTTGGGGCGTTGAGGTAGGGCTCGCTGCTTTCCACGAGATCATCCACCATTCTTCGAATAATCATGTCATTTCCTTTCGTCATATTCCGACCTCCGGTTGGGGAATTCCACTATATAACAGCATAATAAAATCAATGCATGTAAGCAGGTCAACGATTCTCATAGGGGGATTATCCTCAGCTCATCGTCGTCTCTCGCTGCTGGAACTTCACGGGCACTAGCCTGTCTTGCAGTTTTTCCGAGCATCCAAGGGCTTGTGACACCCGTGATGATCGTCATCACCGTGACCCTTCCCTTCATCTCGGGAGAAACGCGCGCACCCCAGATGACGTTCGCATCCTCGGAAAGGCTCTCAGTAACAAGCTCGCCCATCTTATTCACTTCTTCAAGTGTCATGTCCTCGCCGCCCTCGAGATGGATGAGGGCTCCGACAGCACCTTTATAGTCGATGTCAAGAAGAGGATTGTTGAGTGCACCCTGAACTGCTTCCGCAACACGATTGTTTGTGTCGGAACTACCGACGCCGATCGCCGCAACTCCACCTTCCTTCATAATGGCTTTTACATCAGCGAAGTCCAGGTTCACGAGACTTGGAACGGAGATTGTTTCGACGATACCACGGATCATTGTTGCAATCAATTCATTTGCGACGGCAAACGCTTGTGCAATCGGCAGATTCCCGGCGATTTCGACGAGGCGATTGTTATCAATGACGATGACGGTGTCACAATTCTTGCGGAGTGCAGCGAGACCAAACTCCGCTTTTTCGATGCGCGCACGCTCGATCTTAAAGGGCATGGTAACAGTGCCCAGAACGATTGAGCCGGACTCACGCGCAACTCTAGCGACGACGGGAGCAGAGCCAGTACCTGTACCTCCGCCCATTCCGGCGCAAACAAATGTAAGGTCTGATCCTCCGATGGATTCCTTAATCCTATTCATAGATTCCTTTGCAGCTTCCTCTCCTCTCTGAGGGAATCCACCACAACCTAGACCTCTTGTTAAATTCTGACCGATGAGAAATTTTTTATCCGCTTCGACGATATTGAGATGCTGTTGATCTGTATTGAAGGCGATGATCTCAGCCCCACGAACACCTTTCTTGTAGAGCCAGTTGACCATGTTGCAACCGCCACCACCGCAGCCAATCACCTTGATGTTTGCCTGACCCACGGTTGACTCAACCTGCGTCATCGTGTTTTGCTTCGATAACGCCGCATTTACTATCGTATCCATCCGCTCACCTCTCCTCCTCAGCAGTAAATTAGTCGCCCCCACGCAAGCGTGGGAAATGTATATAAACGGTAAGGTTGTACAACAGGGGTAGTAGTATATATAGTTTACTATTCTGTATACTACTATATTAGAAAAAATAGTTTAAAAAGCGGATAACACTGATTCTTTTGGTTTGGAGTAATTTTGACTAATCCTCACTTTCTGAGACCTGGCGCGTATATAGCATACGTCTTCTCCAAAGATGATCCTGTAGTATCGGAGGTTGATTTTGAGACCGCAGTATTCTGGTAAAAGGGGTAATACTACGGATTATAAACATCAGGAGCTAGAATCTATAACCTGCGCCATGGTGCCTAACCAGTTAAGGAGGATGCGCGTACTCAGTTAGTGGTTCATCTCACTTTTTTATCAAAGCAGGGATAATGAAAGGTATAATTGGCAAAAAGGGGAGATCTGTTTGGATTCAGTATAGTGGGTGAGAGTCCGGCCAGGAGGAGTATCACTGGAAGTCCCTCGATTCAATCCGGGTGCTCGTTCTATTATTGAAGCTAACAATAACTCTTGGGGCTGACAATTTGAAATTGAGGTTGATCAGATGGTACCCGCTTATTGGTGGAAGTATCGGAACTCTCACTTTTTGATTGCGTTTGACATAAAAACTCACTGAATGCACCAGAAAGTGAGAGTTGGAACCGGATAAGGTAAGTTATGGGTAGCGGATTAGTTATTTTATCTACTATATTTTTGATTATCTCCTTTAGATCAGGTTCTTAGATTAATATGTTATACAATAACTAGCTTCTATTTATATTGTTTGAGTGATTAGATTAAATGGAATCTAGCGTTTGTTGATCCGATTCTCTCTTAAGTTTGAATGGTTTATGGACTTCATAATCACGTTTAACAACCTCATCACTGATTTCAGTGTAAACCATTGTTGTTTTCAGGTTTTCATGGCCCAGATGCTTCTTTATGGAGATTATATTGACTCCAGCTTGAAGGGAATGCACTGCATGGGTGTGCCTAAGTGTGTGTGGCGTTATTTTATGCAGATAGGGTAGTTTCGCTATTCTCGCAAGGTTTTTTATCTTTTTCTGTATTGCTCTCTGCGTGAAAGCTCGTTTCCAGTTACTATTGAATAAAATACCTTCTCTTCGGTCTTTTATATGCCGTCTAAGCTCATTTAGGAACTCTTCTGAAACGTTCACAGTACGGTCTTTGGCTCCCTTTCCACGAAAAATAGTTATTGACTGGTTTTCGAAGTCAATGTCTTCAATTCGAAAATTAACGAGCTCTGAGACACGAGCTCCTGTGTTGTACAGGAAGAGGATAATTAAGCGATCGATCGGTCTTCCCGCAGCGTTTAAGAGCCTTTGCAACTCATCTCTTGTGAGGTACTTTGGTAGCCTTTTTGGGCGTCTGGAAGCCATTTGCCTAACCCTAAAAATGCACACATATTAAGTATTTAAAAGTTCGTATTAGCACCCGTTGAGGAGTTCTGATTCTTAACGTGATGGATAGTTCGCTTTTTGTATATAATGCGTACTTTTATTGAATATAGGTCTAATAATGGCTATAAACCAGTTTTTTTAAGCATAAAAAACACATCGCATAAAGGTATTGATTAATATGAAGATACATGTGGGAAAAGTCAGAATCCCAAAAAGTTTTTATCAGTGTTTACTATTAATTCTGAATAGTTTTAGTAATTTGTTATCTCAAAAATATCGATTTATTATTATATCCTATAGTAGTAATTATATAAATAATTATATATCATTGATTGTATAAATGATTACAGTAAGATCTCGGCTCTACTGGTGATTTAAGGAATTAAAAAGCGCTGGATTCAGTTTTATAACATTTTTTTGCCTTTGAACGTCCCTAAAGGATGATTCTATATGAATCATGACTGTTCCATTAACGTAATGCTTTTTTAATGGGATCCCTTTTGTGATTAATGCAGTCACATAAAATCGTGCCAATTCCTCCGATATTTTTGCTTTTTCAGCAATTTGAGGATAATTGAATTCTTCTTTTGTTTCATTTAACCAGTAGATAGCCGCAAATACCTCTTTTTCTGCACGATTAAGAGGTTTTGGATCGTATTGCGGGGCAAAGGTGTCCAGTTTACGATCAGCCTGCCTATTCTGCACTAAGCAAAAAAGTTCATCGATTCTACTGTTCAATTTCTCAATTTTTTCCTCCAATTCACATAGAAACTCATAATTACCCTCAATTTCATTAGAATTTTCGTTGATCGCGGTTAGGTGATCATCAAGCTGTTCTTGAATGGACTGAACGTCCTCTTTAATGGAACTACCTCTAGTCTCACTATCCAACTTTTTCACCCCCGATGTTGTGATTCAGTCGGATTGTCCTCTTTAAAAGATTTTAGATAGAGGAATAGATAGATCCCACTATCCCTAGATCGACGGATTCTGCACTGAGTTTTTGAACATATACACCTTTTCCTTGCCTTCACGTATTACGGTAATCTCGTCGCTCTCTTTCTCAATCTCCTCTAGAATTCGGTAGAAAGAGCTCTTGGAAGCGAGCCCTTGCTCTTCAACGACCATGAGACGTAGTTGCAGACCAGAAACTTTCTGATAGCGCCTCATCATGCTATACACCATGCTTTTCACGTAATCCTTTGAGTTCCTTGAAATTGATCGGATGATTTTCTCTCTTAAATACAGGTTCCTTGGTGATTTATCTGATTCTTCCGGCTTTTTTTCGCCAATAATTGTTTTTTTGGGCTGATTTATTAGGGAACGCAGTTCTTCAATCTTAGAATCATATTCCCTGAGTTTTTCTAGACCCTTATCTAATTCTTGGGTTCTTCCATCGATCTTTTGTCTTAATTCCTCAAAAGAGTGCTGTAGAGTCCTTATATCTTCCTGGATCTGACTTGAACGATCTCTCTGGAGCTGATCTACGCTCTCATAGTGCTCATCAACTAATCTTCGGATCTCCTCTCTCGATGGAAGGTAACTGAATATTTCGCGTAACTGTTGCTCATGATTTTGTTGTCGTGATTGTAGGTATTGGATCCAGTAATACATCAACTGAGTATCTTGTTTCACCTTTGAAAAAGAATGTCTTAGGACTAAGTCCATATGTTCCATTCTCGCAAGAACCACATCACGCCTCTTTTTGAAGAAGAACATATTTTTTAGTAAAAGGTATCTGTTTATTTAAATTTTTCGTTCCCATGGGAATTATTTGGGAATGTTATGGGAATGTTTTGGGAATAACAAATTATAAATATTAGTCTATAATTAAGAAATCTCCGCCCAGTTATTTGGGAACGTATTGGGTCGTTTCTGGGAATATCTGGGAACGGGTGTGAGACTGAAAATTTCATATCCATTACCGGCTATATAGACGGTGAAAAGAGAATAAATGGTGTTTACCGACGTGAAACATCGGGATCATCCCCATGTATAAAACCTCCCAGTGTGATCATTCCCATCTGGGAATGAACATTCCCAGATCATTCCCATCGACGGAGAGTTGGATTTTTGGGGTATAGAGGAAGAAATGAAAAGATTCAGGAGTGGTTAATGAATCAGGACCACAAGAGACCAGATTTATGTGTCCAAGAGAGAGGATTGAATTATGCGACTCTTAGAAGATATGGTTTCCTACCACCCTTGTATATCTAGTTAGAATGGATTAGCAAGCGCGTATCAAAATGATGATCGAAGAGGAGATTGTCCTGGAGAGGTATTCCAACGCAGGCAGCTCAGAGAGTGTTAGTAAAAGCAAAATTGTACGACTAGGCCTAATCCAAGAATATTTTAGTCTTAGATAGCGAAATGTAGATTCTATTTGACTAAAGAATACCCCTCAATTGTACCAGAAAATGAAGGTTCATAGCCAAAAAGTGAGAGGTACGGCCAGTAAAAGTTGATTGTCCAGCCTTTTAACAGGGGTTATAAGTCAGGGGCTTCCAATAGACATGGTTTGACATTTGGGACAGGCCCATATTTGTGACCCCATAAGAATAAATATGAGGCCCAACAGATCATTTTCCAAGTATGGATTATGGGAAAAAGTGGTCAAAGGGGGGTCTAGCTCGTATATTCGGCGAGATCCAGGGCTTCAAACACCAAAAAGTGAGTCTTGAGCAATATGAAACTCCAGCGGAAATCGCAGCAGACCTCCTCTGGCATTCATTTATGCAGGGGGATATCAAGACTAGGAATTTATGCGATTTAGGATGTGGAACAGGTGTACTTGGCATTGGGGCATTGATACTAGGCGCAGAAAAGGTCCATTTTGTGGATAAGGACCCAGAAGCACTGGACATTCTTGATGAGAACTTAAGCAAGATGCGAAAACTGGGAGTACTAGGGGATTATCAAGCGAGAATCCACAACATGGATGTGGGACAGTTCAATGAGAATGTTGACATAGTCCTCCAGAATCCACCATTCGGGATACAAAGACCCCATTCGGACATCAGATTTCTGCTGCACGCAATTAAAATCAGCAACGTGGTATACAGCTTTCATAAAAGTGAGACTATCCCATTTTTGCAAAAGAAATGTTCAGCGCAGACTATCACACATGTTTGGGAATATAAATGGGGGGTGAGAGCAAGCCTCAAGTTTCATTTTAAGAGGATCCATTATATTGATGTTAGCTGTATCCGTATGATAAATGGGATCTCCTATAAGGCCTCCAATTAGCCGCAATAGGAAATGCAAAAAAAATGAATAATCAAATACACCACAAGCCTTATAAAGTTGTTGAATCTCCCACTCTGGATGGATATCGAGATTTTGGATCAATCAAAGCACAAGTTGATTGTCGACTTTAAGAATGAGGACAGAACTATCGTCGATCTACTCCGTAAGGAGTTGTGGAATGACGAGCAGATAAAAGCAACAGGACTTCATCAACCACACCCCTTGGTTAGTACACCTCGACTGATTGTCGAAACAAAGGGTAGTCCGAAAGAGGCGCTTCAGGAATCTTGCGACCGGTTACAAAAAGCTGCAAATAAGTTGCAGAAAGAGATTGAGAAGGCGTTCTAAAGTCCGAAAAAGGGTTCTTCCGCTGTTTTAAGCGAAAAAAAGATAAACCACCTCCTGGTGCCTAACCAGTATGGTGTTTGTACGTGTGAAAATTGTTAAGGGAAAAGAGTACGCATACTTAGTTCAAAATTACTGGCGTTCTAAACGAACCGTCCAACATGTTAAGCAATACCTTGGTAGGGTCTTCCGCCCTCATAAACTCCAAAGTCAGGGTTTCTACGAATTTATGAATAACAAGAGTGCTGAGTACTGGCGTAATAATACGTATTCACAAGTCATCCAAGCGCTTGTAACATGGGAGCTTTATAAACATGACATAGATGCTGATAGCTACCGTAGCGGTAAAGTATATGCCATCAACGAGGGATTTCTTTGCATTAGGATGGTCAATCGTATTAAACGATTTAAAATGTTGTCACAGGAAAGTCAAGAGGAAGCTGTGCTTCGCTTAGCTACATATTTTGTGGAGGCTGGATTGAATATCCCCCAGGATCTCTTCGTGATAATGTGCCAGAAAGTAGTCCCGGTTGGATAAATCTGTTTAACTCGATAATTTCTCGACTTCAGCCTATCTCCCGAATCTTCTGTCGCGTGTAGAATAATCCTGTATCGCACTTAATAGATCTTCTTTCGTGAATTCAGGCCATGTTTTTGCGGAGAAATACCATTCACTGTAGATTGTTTGCCAAGGCAGAAAGTTGGAGGTCCTAAATTCACCTCCAGTACGAATAACAAGATCTGGAGAACCTTCGATATATAAGAATGAGGCAAAATTCTCCACAGTAATAGTCTGATTATTTCCGAGTCTTTGTATCATATTGAATGCATCAATGATCTCCTCTTGCCCTCCGTATGCAATACATAGATTGATGCGGTGTAGGTCATAGCATTTTGTTGCGTCCTGAAGATGGGCTATGGCTGACTGTAAACTAGTGGGTAACAGATGAATTCTTCCGCATACCCTAAATTTAACTTGATGCTTTTTTATATCAATACTCGTTGCAGCATCAGTGATTCCTCGAGTGAACATATCCATTAAGAAATTTAATTCTGCCTTTGATCTTTGGAGATTTTGTAAAGATAAGCAGTATAGTGTCAATTCTTTGATACCCAATTCTAAGCACCAAGTTAATACCCTTTTTAGATTTGAATACCCCGCAATATGACCCTCCCACTGGTGGAGACCGTGATGCTTGGCATATCTGCGATTGCCATCGAGGATTATTGCGAGGTGTGAGGGTACCTTTTCCATTTTAACGTGGATTCAGTTTCTGATTTAAAATTATTATGCATTTTTAATATAAAAAATAATTCCAACGATAGCTTTATAAAGGGGTTGGCGTTCCCACTGGGTATTGTTGTGATCGATCCCTAAGACTATTTGACATCGTCCAATAGTAGGGTGGAGGCAGTGTATGGAAAAAAAACATATCATTCAGGCTATTGAGTGGATAAAAAATAATTCTCCAAAACGCAAATTCCAACAGTCTATCGACTTGATCATTACCCTCAAGGAGCTCGATCAAAAGAAGCCCGAAGGGCAGATTGAAGTGTTTGCACAACTTCGTCATGGCCGGGGGATACCGGTTAAAGTGTGTGGCCTCGTTGGAGGAGAACTCATTGAACAGGCGAAACAATCGTTCGATTTAGCAATTGAAACTCAAGAATTTGTTAGATATGAAAAGGATAAAAAATTGATTAAAAAACTTGCCAAAGAATACGATTACTTTGTCGCACAAGCGAATATTATGAATAAAGTCGCTCAGAGTTTTGGACGTGTGCTAGGTCCCCGAGGAAAGATGCCAAACCCAAAAGCGGGATGTGTGGTTCCAGCTAACGCTAACTTACCAGCGCTCAAGGAGAAACTGCAAAAGACTTTACACATCAACGCAAAAACTAGACCATTCTTCCAGTGTAGAATCGGAACAGAGACTGGTAATACTGATGAGATAGTGGACAATATCCTCACTATACACACACAATTAATCAATGCTCTTCCAAACCATGAGCATAATATCAATGCAATCATGATGAAGTTAACGATGGGTAAGGCCGTTAAGATAGGATCATTACCAGACATCCAGAGGTAGAAGTATGCAAGCACACGTCGCCCCGTATAAAAAAGAATTGGTAAAAAGATTTTCCAAGATGTTTGTTGAATCACCGGTTATTGGTATCGCAAATATGGAGAATATGCCGTCTGCACAGCTGCAACAGTTGCGAAGGAAACTCCGTGGTGATGTGGAGATATTAATGACAAAAAAAAGGTTGCTAACGTTGGCGCTCAATGACGCAGCAAAGCAGCGGGAAGGCCTCGGGCAAATAGCTCCATACATGAAAGGAATGCCAGCCATTCTCTTTACAAAAATAAATCCATTCAAGGTGTTTAACAAGATAAAACAGAGCAAGTCCCCTGCCCCAGCAAAACCAGGGCAGATCGCTCCCCAAGACATTCAGGTTAAGGCGGGGCCTACTCCTTTCCAACCGGGGCCAATCATCAGTGAACTTGCCTCTCTTGGATTTAAGACAAGTGTAGAAAATGGAAAGATAGTGATCAGAACTGATCATATCATGATAAAGGAAGGACAAGTGATTAGTGAGACTGCCGCTTCAATGCTTATGAGGCTAGATATTAAGCCTATGGAGATCGGTTTGGATGTTACAGCAGTTTTCGAAAATGGTGCAGTGTATGATAAAAAAGTGTTGAACATTGATCAAGAGCAGTATGTAAGGGACCTATCACAAGCACACTCTTGGGCGCTGAATCTTGCGATTGAGTCAGCGATTCCCACTGAGAACACTACTAGAGTTTTGATACAGAAAGCTTTCCGTGATGCAAAAGCCATGAGCATCGAAACATCATTCCTTACCTCTGACAACGTGTCAGATGTTCTAGCGCGCGCCCAGCGGGAAGCTCAAATATTACAATCAGAATTTGGAGGTTAGCAATATGGAGTACGTCTATGCCGCAATGTTGATCCACAAAGCGGGTGGAAAGATTGAAGAACACTCAGTGAAGAAAGTCCTCGAAGCGGCCGGTGTCAAAGTCGACGACACGCGTGTCAAAGCACTCGTCGCTGCCCTCGATGGCGTCAACATCGATGAAGCTGTCGCAAAAGCAGCGGTTGCAGCACCAGTTGCTGTAGCAGCCCCAAGCGCAGCCCATGAGAAGAAAGAAGAGAAGAAACCGCAAGAGGAAAAGAAGAGTGAAGAAGAAGCAGCTGCAGGGCTTGGAGCCCTCTTCGGCTAAACAACGTGATAGCATAATGCTTGGTGAGGAGGAACGTCAACAACTGCTCTCCCAGCTCAGTGAGCGAAAGAAACGTATTCGGGAGCTTAAAGATCAGCTCCGGGAACTTAACGCTGAGAAAGAAAAATGGTACGCCGCTCGCGATGAGATCGGGAAAAAAGTGACCGGGCTAATTACAGGTATCAAGGAGACTCGTGGTTCTCGGGATCAGTTCACGCAGCAGGTTCGACAACTCAAGGATGAGAGGGATCGGTTCCATCAGGAAATCCGTAAGAAGATAGAGGAAGTTACCACGCTTCGAAAACAGAAGGATCAATTGATGGAACAGCACCATCTTAAGGGGGATCCATCTCTTTTGCGTAAACAGATCGAACACCTTGAGCATAAAATTGAGACGGAGCCCATGGACTTCTCGACAGAACAAAGGCTCATGAAGGATATCCGCGAAAAACGCAAACAGGTTAAAGAGTTTGAAAAGACTGGTGATACTTGGAAAAAACTCCACGAGATTTCCCAGCAGATTGAGGAGCTCAAGAAGAAAGCCGAAGAGAAACACCGGATGCTTCAGGACGCTGCTAAGACAAGTCAGTCAAAGCATGAGAACATACTGGAAGCGTCTAAGGGGATAGACCAACTTCGCACAGCGGAGGAAGAAGGCTACAAACAGTTCTTTGATATCAAACAAAAGATTGTGAAGATTACTGCGGAGCTTGATACGGAACAAGCCGAAGCAAGTAAAGTGCAGCAACAGCTCGATCAGCATAAGCAGGAACGCCAAGCAGAAAAGAAGAAGATACAGGATGATATTCTCAAGACAAAGGAGGAACATGTCCAGGATAAGATTAAGAAACGCCAAAAACTCACGACAGAAGATCTCCTGGTTTATCAACGTACCACCCAGGATGAACAGTAAATATACGCGGGGTTCATTCAGTTATTCAGATTTGCCATCTCATTCTAACAAAAGGATTTCCCACTGTCTCAAGAACAAACGAAAGGAGTTAAGAAAACTCTACTTAGCTGTGGATTTCTTTAGCGCGGATTCCTTCTTAACTTTCAAGGGTCGCTTAACCAATTTGTAATCTTCTTCGGAATTGTAAACAAACGCGTCCACGATAACATGCCTCGTCCCAAAGCTTGAGCGGATCTTGGATATGTGAATCATTGATGGCTGAGATTTTAATTTGGGGGCAATTAATGCAACAATATCTTCCGCTTTTGGTGTCCCTTTTCCCTCGGTGAGTACATCAACCACAATTTCACGACGGTTAAGCATGTTATTTTGAGCATCCTTGATAATTTCCATGGTATCACCGAACCTTTATCGCGTACTCACCCTTTACGGAAAGGCCAACTTTCTGCGCGACTTGGGACTTGACCTCGTCAAGGATCACCACACGACCTTGCCAGGATGTTGCTAATATTGAACTCTTGCATGCAGGGCAGACTTCTCCCTCGAAAAAATATCGACATTTTTTACACACTTTTCGCTTTGCCATTACTCATCACTTCTTCTTTGCTGGTTCTTCGTCGAGCCATTCAAGTTTTCCAAGTCTTGCTTGCCTCATTGTAAGACCAAGCTTTGGTGAGGCGATATCCTTAAAGGATACTGCAATTATCCTTGCCCGGCAGAGATCATTTATTTTAAGAGTGCGTTTTGATTCTTTTCCGGATAACACTTTTTCTTTGCTGAAGGAAACAAAGTCATCCATTGTCTGGGAAACGTGGATCATTCCTTCCATAGGACCTAGAGAGATAAATGCACCAAAGTCGGCAATATCCTTGATCTTCCCGACTACGACTTCCTGCAATTCAGGTTTAAAGGTGAATAGACTAAAAGTGGTGTCATGATATGCTCCCCCATCTCCGGGGATAATCACACCTTCTCCTATCTCTTCCACTTTTTCAACGTCAATGACAACACCAAAATCCTTGTCGATGTAACCTTCGTATTTCTTTTTTACTTCCGCAATGATCGCCTTATCAAGTGATTCAGCAAATAACGTAGGTGGAACCCGTATATGGTCCTTTAATAGCGTTCTGTAGAACATAGTGCGAAAGAATTGGAGGGGGTTTTTAAAGATATCGATCAACGATCCTGCCAGATGATTAATGATAAGACTTAATTGAATACCAATTATGATTGACAATACTCTGTTTTCTGAGTCATAACAAATGCGGAGGATGGCGAGGAACCGGGTGTTTAGATATTTTTTAGCTTATTTATTTTCTATATTGTAATTAATATGCCAAAAAAAAGGCTCGTCGTTCAGGGTTAAGTACCCAGTGCACCTTGTTAGGCGCTGAACGACGAGCCAGGACGGGCAGCGGATCAGGGTACATGCGCCATGTCCGACGATGGCGTGCCGGACTCCTGCGCTATTGTCCCCTGCCTCGTCCACGCGCGTCCGCATAACGCCTGTGACTTCGCGGACGCTTGCACGCGGCTAGCCGGTATTTGTGTTCACTCGCCCCGGCGGTCCACGGAACCATGGCGAGTCCATTTGTGTGTTTCATCCGAAGCGGATGATAGTGCGATTCTCAGAGGACAACATCAGACAGTGCTCCATAAGGTCTCCTCAACTGGCCTTGTTGGAACAAAAACAGGGCGGACCCCTGGGAGGAAGAGGTCCGCTGACGTCCTTTCGGGCGGGAAAGCGATCAGCTCCCGACCGTGGCTAGACGAACACCTTTTTTTTTCGATCCGCGTCCGTATGGGACGTGATGATTGTTTGAGTTATTGACGAACACCAAGATGTAAGGCTTTTTCGCGGTTAGATCCCTTTTCATCGGGTGGGGAGACCGCGGCTCGCGCAGCACCCAAGGGGTCTGGACCGCCTCCCTCTGGTCCAAGCGCGCTATGCACGCTTTCAGGATGCGGAAGAACTCAGATGTGCAAGAACACTTCTGACCTGCGCTCTTCCCTCAACGGTTAGGGGGCACACCCTTCTGACTTGATATTTGGATGCACCCCAGCCATTGTGCCGACACAGTCGTCAGCATTCACCTGGCAGCCTGTCCGGACAAACCAGGTACCCTTGCGACAATCATACCGAGAAGTATTCTCCTCTCTGCCGATACCCACATCGGCTTTCGGTGTGATCACCGCGCGGTCAATTCCCATCGCGCCCCAAGCAAACGTCCGCGCTCTCCATTCACTTGGGGCCTCATCCATTGAATTTCAGCACCATACTCCATCTCCTAAAGTGGTATCATCGCCGTGAACGGACGGATCAATCCGTCCGGAATTCTCAATGGGCGGCTCGAGCCGTGGCAGTCTAGTCCCGAGCCGCCCTGCCGCATCCGCCTCACCATCTCTAGGTGAAGCACCCAATGCGCCCCGCACGGGTACGCATGAACAGTCAAGCGGCACCAGTGTGATGATGATCACACTGGTGCCTTCCCGCGTCGCCACTCCACCAACAGGCCTCAATGGCGAACTCCACCGTCGGGCCAAACGGATCAGAATCAAACTGGGCGAGCCATGAGGGCGTTGGGCGGGGGATGGCTCGCCCATCAGGGGAACGGAGGGCCGTCAGCGACGGATCAGGGGCACGACGGCACCGAGCTTTGCCGGGATCGGTGCCGTTCTTCTGGAACGCGAGCGCGTCCAGCGAAGGGAGACATCTATCAACAACGTGTCCCATGGGAGGTGCCCACCCTCGGTGAGCAGGCACCTCCTTCGGGGAGGAACACGAATACGTACAAAGAGGGCACCAGGAGGAGCCGCTCGGACCACCATCCCGGTGCTCTCCGGAGGGGAAAGAAGCACTATCGACCAACCAGCCATCGCTGGGCAATCGGCACGGCGGGTACCGGCTTAACGGTCTTCACCGATACCCGCATGGAGGGACAGGTCCTCGCCTAGGACCCGGTCAGCGGACAAAGAGGGCACCGAGTGCCTAAGGCGTCCCGGTGCTCTCCGGAGGGGAAAGAAGCACTATCGACCAACCAGCCATCGCTGGGCAATCGGCAAGAGGCACTGGTGCGACGTTTCTCGTAGTCATCGGCGCCAGTGCCAAGCAGCGGCCCGTGGCATCGGACCGGGGATTCCCAAAAGAGGGCACCAGGGAGGAATCACAGGGATACCAAGCCTGGTGCGCTCCGGAGGGGAAAGAGGCTGCGATCTATGTCAACAGGGAATTCCCTGAGGAGTTCAATGATCCCCGCACATCCGACACGGTTCATGGCGAATGCCCGGGGATGGATTTTGAGGGCACCTTCCACATACGCATTTTGCAGGTTACACACCCGCACTTCGCCCTCGCTGCACCGGCACACCATTGTGCCACAGAGTGAAAGCCGAGGCCATTTCAGCCAAGGCCCTCATTTGGCCGGCAAGCGCCGGACCTGAGCCCCGCGATAATTGCAGGGCTGACGACCACCTCGCCGAAGACCCGGACGAGGGTGTGACTGGGGAACAGCCACGAGAACATCCAAACCGGGAGGTTCAATCCATCGGAAGCTCGCCCCTGTGGATCCTGTTCGCCTTGAGCTGCCTCCGCTGGACCGGCAGGTTGACGGGAACGTGGGATGGGGTCTGCCCCATCTGCAGGCAATGACCAGTGTCACGATCCGTCTGGTCATCCCGCTTCGTTGACATTGCGACCAATGCTTCCATCTTCGTGCCGCGCTTCCTTACGACTTGGCTCATCGAACCTACCTCCCAAGTATGACGTGACGCCTTGGCAGACCCGTCAACGGTTGACCGCGCAACCTGCCAAGGCACGGGGCCTTAAGGGAGTCGAACCCTTGTAAGCAACGACGACTGTTTCGCGTCGCTTCCCCTCCCAGAGCAAAGCCCGTAGGACACTATGTATGTGGATCCAGGGCATGGGCTCCCCGCAAGGGGGCAAAGGATCCCGAACTAGGACCAACCCGCAGGCGCTACCCTTACGTCTCGCTACCTCGACCAAGGGAGCCCATGCCTAACCGCCGCTGCCGAAAGAAGCTGCAAGCGCCACAGCATCCACGGCGACACACGCGTCCTGGCCACGCGTGATTCAACACTGATGGGGGCTTTCGGCACGATGAACATCGCATCATCCATTCTCGCCGACCGGTGCTGGCTTACCACGTTTCCAACAAGCAGGTTAGCAAGGGGATGATACTCATGCTGTGGCAACATCGTGTTTGTCCGTGCAGCCCCCGAAGGGAGGCTCCGTCGGCTGACGAAGCCTCGGTCAGTGGGCGTGTGGTCGCCCGGGTATCAAGCACCCTGCCGCTGGCGCGGGCGAGCCGAAATCACATACGGCCAACGGCAGGGAGTTCAGTCAGTGGCGACAGATGCTCCCTTCAGCGCGAGGAATGCATACTGTCGCCTTGCGGGCCCCAGCCGCAGCACTCCCACCAGACTACTGATAGTCAACGCGGCACTGTCCGGAGACGGTGGGGGGAAACGCCTACACGAGAGCAGTGCCGCAGGGTTCATGACCGCCGCACGTTCTGGCTAGAGACTAACACATCATCCGAGAGGGGATTGTGCGGCGGTCATTTGTTTTTGGCGGCATCACCCGGCAGCGCGGGGGGAACGCATGCGCGAAGGCAATGCCGCCTCAGTATCAGAACTTCTCCATTACCCAGGAGATAGAAAATATTCAGGAGCGGCACGGTCTTTACTCATGCGCGAAGCGCACGGTAGAGAAAGCACCGCTCCAGAGGAGGGGGAGGTCCCGTTGATATCAAACCCGCCACAACCAATCCACAAAGTGATTAAAGGTCAGCGTTCACGAAGGAGGTCCAGGGTCATGGCGGGCATGTGGGGAAGGGGTCGACAGTCTCGAACCCGATTATAATCCTATAGAATTCACTCTTTAATCCTATAGAATTCACTCTTCAGAAGCAGTGGTGTCCCAGCGAAGCGGGAATCAGTTTTTTCCCGTTTCCGGCCTTATCCGTCTTGTTTTCTCACGTCGTACCGATACAGAACCTTGGGGTTCTTTCGGGAAAACGTGGGGCGGATTTCTCCAACGCGCAAGGATGCGTCTCGATTTTTTTGACGCTGGTGTGCGCGTGAGGGAAAGGCTGTTGTGTTTCGCTATTTTATGGATGGTTTATTTGATGAATGTGAGGTTGACTGTCTTTTTTGTGACTTCGCCAATGATGGTTTTGTGGATCCTCTTTCGGAAACCTCGGGGTCGTGAGCGTCTGGCTCATCACCTTTTGACGCATTGAAGGAATCCGATTTTAGGTTTGTGACGTATTCGCAAATCTCCCTGCCCTTGGGAGTTATGACGATGAACTTGCGCAGTCCTGATGGAGTGCGCTCCTCCTCCACCTTAATTAAACCCCTATACTGGAGGTCGGTTTTTAGCTCATCACACTTCCTCGTGGACAATCCAAGACTGGTATATAATTCTGTCGTTCCCATCCGTTTCCCCTGTGCGAGTTTCAGAAATTCGAGAACATTCTCATTTCTCGAGAGATATTCGACGAGGCTATTGTATTCTTCAGGAGTCATTTCCTTAGGGTTCTCGTCACCTCGGCCTTCGGTACGGAGATGCTCAAGCCGATTCAGTCCTTCAACAACTTTCTTCAAATTGTCGTCCTTGAGTGATTCCTTGAACGATTTTTGACGGATCAAATCACGAGCGAGCTTATTCATACGCTCAACGATCTGCTCATCCGTGTATTCTGTCTTCTTGAATTCAGCAAGCGGTACCTTAATGAGGAACGGATTGAAATACCGCTCGGCCAGCTTGACAATTGCAACACCAACTGGAAGCATCGTGAAGTATTGCTTGTAATCCTTGATCATCATAACCATGGACACGGTCTCAACATCCTGAGGTAGCATCTGCTGGAATGCTATCGACGTAGCGCTATTCCCCACAACAGTCTCGGAAAGCTTGGATACATGCTGATCAAGGCAGATGAGGCCTATCCCATACTCACGAATCTCACGATAAATCATCTCTGTTACCGTCTCACGCATGAATACAGGCTTTTCTTTAAGCAGGATGTTATGAGCTTCATCAATCATTATAGAGAAGTTGAACGGCTGCTTCTGATTCACCTTTGCTTTTTTCAATTTATAGATATACGTTAAGACATACTCACAAAAAAACTTCTTCTCCGACGTATCAAGTGAGGCAAGCTCAAAGATCGTCCTCATATTAAATAAGTCCTCAACATCAACGTACGTCCCTTTCTTTGTGTTCACCACATCTCCGAAATTACCAAACGTAAGCGAGTGCGCAATTCTCAGAGCACTCTCCATCCACTCTGCCTCACGATGCGAACGACCTTTCTGCATCTCAGCAGCACGATCTTCAAGGCGAGTTTTGATATGGTACCAATTGGGATAATTATCAGACCCCTTGTACACGCCAAAATCCTTAAACGCCTGATCGAGACTTTCCTTAAGGAGCTTATGAACACCATAACTCGTGTAGAAACACTCACTCACCAGGTCACAGAGTATCCCGATCCACTCCGTCGGATCGACACCTGGCGGAGGACGGTTGATATTCACCCGGAACATATTTGATGTCTCCTTCTTACCGATCGTGAAGATCATCATCTTCTTGTCAAGATTGAGCAAAGGCCGGAAGCTCTTTTTCCAGTCAAAAATGATCAACGGCATATTGTTCTTGATAAGATGAGAGATGATGAGGAAAGCAAGATTTGTCTTACCAGAACCGGACATACCTGTGATGCAGATGTGACGGACCAAGTCCTGGTCGCGCATACAGAACGGATACAATTCTTTATCAGCGTATGTTACCATACCAAGAGGGTAGGTTCCGGACACATCGTTCTCCTTTGGCGGAACGAGCAGTATCTTCTCGCCGAGAAGCGTTGTCTCCAGGTGTTTCTCATAGAGGACCGCAATAAACTGCGCGATCTCTTCTTTCTCACGGCGACCCTCCGTGAGAGTATACTTCAGATACAATTGGTCTATTTTCTTCCCAAAAATCGGCTTTAAACGCCTACAGAGCTCCTCGGTTGTAATTGCGCGCTCCATGTTATGGCTCTATGATGTTATCAAAAGCCTCGTTCTGTGTCTCCCGCTCACGGAAGTCATGAACCCGCTCACGGAGCTCCTTCTTCAAATCAGCAATATCGCGGAAACAATCAAGCTTCTCTTTGACACCCATCTGTCGCACTGCAACTATCTCCCGACGGAGCTCCTCACGGACTTTCATTACCTCGGGAGCGTCACGCAAGTTCGGATTAGGGCTCATACTTGTGATGATCGCATTCACTTCGGACTCAATCTTTCCAAGATCCTTCATCATCTCCTTATGCAGTGTTTCTCGACGGACAATCAGGCTTTCAATATCCTCAATCGCCTCTTTTAACGACTGAATCTTTTCTTCCTTCAAATTCGAGAAAACAGTCTTAACGTCCTCACGAGAATTTGTCGTCTGATACCTATGCGGATCAT
The DNA here is from genome assembly GCA_964455675.1 of uncultured Methanosarcinales archaeon. Classification (GTDB taxonomy): domain Archaea; phylum Nanobdellota; class Nanobdellia; order Woesearchaeales; family CAYVYK01; genus CAYVYK01. The sequence continues at coordinate 44,735 of CAYVYK010000005.1, read as the reverse complement.
ATGATTCGCGTGGATGCTTTAAATTGAGATTCTGGATGAATTCCTCGAGCATCTTCTCGTCGGAATCAGGTTCTTTGCCCATACTGCTCTGCAAGGAATACGCCCTTTAAATACTTTACGATTTTATTACAGGCTTTGACAGGCGTTTTCAGGTCTTTCCAAGGTTATCCACGTTTTCCAATATAGGTACGGAAAAGGCTTTGTTCTGCAGTTTAAACGATTACAGCATCTGCAATGCCTTATCCACATCGGCCTTAGACCAACCAGCTGCAATGAGCCTTCGAGAGATCTCCTCATCTGAAATGCCACACATGCGACCTCGCCTGACGTACACAAGCGCTTGGGGATTCGGACCATCGGGCATTGGTCTTTCCCTCGGCCTTAGGTATTCCCGGATCCTTGTAGCAAGCACAATAATCATGAGAAACAGTAGTAAAAGACATATCAAACCAACATACCAAATGTAATTCTTTCCGAAATATGATGCAAGGATAAACTCACGGAACTGCACCCTGTATCCCATCTCCACCGCTGGATCGATATCAAAGCGAACCCTTCGCCTATCAAGGACCTCACCGTTCGTATCTGTCACGTCTCCAAACAGGTCTACGGTGTACTGGATACTTGGCAGATTAGAGAAATCAATACCTTGCTCCTCCGCATCCAGTACTATAATGTCCTGCTGGATAAACAGTTGATCAAGATGTTCCGTGACATCCATGATATTCTTTGAAAGATTTCGTGAACAGTTCTCCGCAAAGCGCGCACCAAGCGATGTGATCTCGAGCGGAACTGCCTCTCCAAAGAAGAGATTTGTATCGATCATGCAGATTGAGGCGGTTGCATTCCTTGAGACGAACAGCATGACATAGCGCTTCGTCACAAAATCAAACTGCTGGATGAATTCCGGCTGAAATTCATCATAATTCACCATGGGTTTAGTGACTACCAGAAGTTCAATCGAATCATTTTGAAACATGCGATTCATCCTCTCAACAATCAGATCTTCCTGTGAGGAATCCAGAAGGTTGATCTCATCCTCAATGTATTTTTCTGCGCTCAGCACTCCTCCCGTCGGATTTGAGAATAATGCTGGTACAACATGATATTCGTACGTGTGGATATAATACGGGAAATGCAGTTCTTGACCAAGATAGTCTACGCGTGGGAGCAGACCATCAGGATCGCCGAATGAAGTATTTCGAAAAAAATTCCTTGGCTGTCCATAGGAAAGACCAAAGAAAGCTACTCTTAAGGAGGAATCAGTCGATGTAACCTCGGCTATGCCTTCCAAACCCGGAACCAACTGCAGGTTCTCCCGCAGAGTTACCAGATTCTCTGCGGGCACCGTAAGGTCCATTATTAGGTTATATTCACCTTGGGGCTTCAGTTGCTCAGTCACTTCAACGGTCGCACAGCCAGAACAGAGAATAACAAACAAGGCAATAATCACATACAGCTGTCGCACCCTTACACCTCTTTTCTTATAGACTGTACGTGCATCTGTGCATTGGCAGGTATTTATAGGTTTGGATAGAGTACGACGAGCAGCGCATAAAACAGTATAATTATAAACGGATAGGAATGTGTTTATGACATGAAGATCGTCGTCATCGGAGGAGGATTTGCAGGCCTTGCATTCATCTCAGCACTTCGCAAGCACGCAGACGCAAACGTTGACATCACTCTCATCACAAAAAAAGGCCATTTCCTCTTCACACCATGGCTACCTGACATTCTTACACAAGAAATGAGAATCATGCGTGCTTATACGGACATGCAATCCCTTAGAGGCATCAGACTCCACACACAAGAAGTCACAGCGATACATACCAAGGAGCACATCATTCGCTGCGGAAAGAAAGCCATCCCATATGATATTCTCGTTATAGCAACAGGATCAATGAGTAATTCATCCATGGTTCCAGGGGCAAAAGAACACTCATTTGAATTTAGAGAATACCAGCACGTGGAAGCGATAAAAAAACAACTGAAGAAACCAACAGTTGGAAAAGCACCACACCGGACGATCATCATCGGTGGCGGACCTGCAGGTATTGAAGTCGCTTTTCAGATTTTAGAGCATCAACGGTCAACAATGAGAATGTCTGAGATCATCATTCTTCAGCGGGATACTAGCATACTATCAGGATTCCCACCGAGGATCATTAAAGTTGTGGAACACATACTTGGTACCGCAGGCATCCGTGTAAGGACAGGATTTGCGGTGCAGAAGATTACGCAAGGAGTTGTGCATGGAATCTCTGAGACAGTAATTGGAGACACGATCATCTGGTGCGCGGGTATAATGGCTAGCATTCCTAACATGGATGAACCGCTGGCAATGGATGATACCGGACGAATCCGCGTCGACAAATATCTGCAGGCCAAGAAGGACCTATTTGTCCTCGGGGACGCGGCAAACACGAACGGCATGAACAGGTCGCAGCCACCCACAGCACAAATCGCACTAGCGCATGGTCTTGCCACAGGGAAGAATGTTGCCCGTCTCCTGCAGAAGAAACCACTGCGAGAAGTTCATGTTTCACATAAAGGATACTTACTGACACTTGAGAAAGGCAGGGCGATCACCAATCTTTTTGGAATACTCATCGAGGGAAGAGCCCTCCACACACTCCGCAACAAGTATTATGAGTACAGATTCCGACAGCTTACCCTCTGAATGTAGAGTTAATTAGACGATTGGTTCCTTGGCTCGCCGAGCTTTGGGAACAAAGTTGATAAGCGTCGATTCCCGATACCTTCCGCATCCAAGAAAATCACGCTTGCCGGTAATCGGATGGGGATACGCGACAAGTTGAAAGCCCTCCGCAGATCCCCGTTCCAGAAGCAAAGGATCACCCTTCAGCCAGCTTTCCGTCTGATCCTTTGTAAGATCAATCAAATTCTTTTTTGCCAGCGGACCCAGAAGATGAGAACCCTCCATGGAAAGACGCAAGTTGCCCTCACGCCATTCACCAATGTACAAACCAAGCGAGTTGATATGTAGATTCTGCAGCGTGACCGATTGGATATCGGGGGATATGGTGAATACATCATTCCTGTTGTTCAGCAGGAGAACACTTGGAACGTCGGGAATACCCCACTGTGCCTTAACCGCATCAGCAATATCAGACCGCTCCCTGGTGTTTAGAATCCGCAAATTATGGACGAATAACATCAGACACCCCACACAACATTACCTTTCCGCTTTATTTTGGCGATCTCACGCAACAGCTCAACTTCTCCCTTGGAAAGATATTCCTTATGATCTCGTAATTTCTTGAAATCATCCTCAGGCACATCCACATAGAGGGTATCGCCCTCCTGAATTTGCCGGCCCATGATAACTCCATCCATCGAAACTGCAACCTGCTGATTCAGCTCTGCCTTCTCCACATTCTCCTGCTCTGCCTGGATTGCTTTCACCGTGCCAACAACATCACCGTTCGCATTCATCATTGGCACGTGCGCCTCCAGACAACCTGCGGAAACAGATATCCCAAATACTGCAGGATTCGACTGCCGGAATACATACCCTCGCAATACCTCAATCTTCGCTGGCCGAACAAGACCACCAAGTTCTGCCTGGACGAGCGCCGAACGCTTTTGAGCTTGCCATCCCTGAAAATCCTCAATCAGCCGATAGATCACATTGTGTGCGAAGATCACTGCTTTTGACGATTCCACACCCTCTGCAGGAACATTGAAGCCAAGCACCGCGGCATTCAGCGGATCCTTCTGCGCGTTCGCCTCCGCATCGAGCACGTCCTTCTTCCCAATCGGACCAATCATCGCTTTCATGATCGGGATCCCATGATGACGAAGCAGAACACTCAAAGCCTCAAGACTACCCAGCGTATCAGCTTTCGCGATTACTCCATTCTCGTCCGTCTGGATCAGGACTTCCTCAACCTCAGCACGCACCGCTTTCATCACGCTTTCCGTATCATCATGCGAGGCAACATGAACCGGCATTCCAGAGACTGTCTTATCAAGATCAGGAGCGGAGACCTTGACACCTGTCGCAGCCCAGACCTGCTTAACTCCGTGAAACTTGGATTTACGATCTCGCATATCCATGAGCGGACTAGGTAACAACAGTGCCTTCACCTTCGTCACAAAAGGCTGATCGAGAGTACCGACAACTAGCACATCGTTAACCTGCAGCGTTCCATCGTACAAAATAACATCAGCAGTCATACCAAGACCTTTCTCCTCGCGAAGCTCAAGAATGCTTCCTCTCCCCGGACCATCTGGTTCGCACTCAAGACAACCCTCAAGGTATCTCTGAGCAAGACCTGTCAGAACCATGAGAAGTTCTGGTATTCCATCGCCAGTCATTGCAGACGTTGGAACAATCGCAACCTGTTTTGTATAGTCCTGAACACGATCAAAACGGTCCGCATTCATCTGAAATTTCTCATAGAACTGACCCACGAACTCATACAGCTTACGATCGAAAGCCTCAATGACTTCCCTTGGCTGCTTCGTGAGAGTCTCGAGGAGTATCGAAGAAGACGGTGTCCAGCCACGGATCAAATCGATTTTATTCGCTGCAATCAAAAATGGAGTCTTCGCCTGCCGCAAAATCTCGATAGCTTCCTCAGTCTGCGGCATAAGACCTTCATTGATGTCAACGACGACAATCGCTATATCCGCAAGATTACCACCGCGCTTCCGAAGAGATGTGAATGCGGCATGACCTGGAGTGTCAATAAAGAGAAGACCAGGGATTGTGATCTCTCGCTTCAACGAAAGAAGCAGAGGCCCACAGACTTTTCGGATCGTCTCAATCGGAATGATGGATGCGCCAATAGCCTGTGTGATACCACCCGCCTCACCGCGCTGGACAGCACTGCCCCTAATCCTATCAAGGAGCAATGTCTTCCCATGATCCACATGCCCAAGCGTGGAACAGATGAGCGAACGTTTTATTGGCATATCCACGAAGAAAGAACGTTGTTTTAAATGCTTTGTGGCCTCATCCCACAATCGTAAGAAGCTTTTTCTGACGTAGCCTGATGATTCGCACACAGAGGCGCTTGAGGCGAGCGATGAGCTCACGATCATTCGTCGCCACAAGGATGTCAGCGCCCTTCGCGATCTCCACTATTGAATCATCAGCGAGAACCTCCTCTGGTACAGGCATGATATTCACCGGATACTTCTTCAGAAGGTCAAGCGCAAGCTTTGCCGCCCGACGATCCACAACCTTCTGTCTTTGATTTCCCATCAGTCTCTCGAGTTCAGCGATCGTGGCACTCACCACATGAAGGGTATAGGGAAAATTCGCAATCCGGTCTATCTCCTCAAAGATGTCGACGCCAAACTGGCCGGGTATGAGAAGGAAGTTCGTATCGAGAATTATTCTCATAATTCACACGCTTCTCAGATAATGGTGACGTTTCGGCGCCAGGTAAAAGGCAACAAGGTATGTAATGAAAAGGAAAATGAGCGATACCTGACAGAGCTGGGTAAGCTGCTCCTTGAACGGAAACACCAATGGAGGAGGTATACGCTGCGCGATCATGAAGAGCGTTGAGAGGCAGAGCGCAAACACGACGCCTTTTGGCGTGTAGAGCGCAAGATACATACGCTCGCGCATAGGCAATTCCTCGCCGAAGGAAAAGTAAAGCGCAGTATTCCGCAGGATAACATATACGATGTAGCAGAGAATTGCAATAGCATACAAGGACCATGATGTCGGAATAGATATCAGCCATGCTGCAAAGAAAAAGGCAAGAATCTCAATGACCACACGGAGATTTGAGGAATGCGCCAGAATCTCCTCCCGATTCTTGAGTGAAAAAATACCGATCGCAAGACCGAATGCAAGTACCGCGATGATTCCATTGCCTTTGATGAACGAAGCGAAAGCGTAGACCAGCCACGCTGACACGATGAGGAGAAGCGAATGGAATGTTGCTGAAAAATCACCCCGCAGCAGCCGTACAATCGCCATCGCGCCAAGGAGACCAGTACCCACACCAAAGACTACCCATGTGATGAATGGATGAATCGTATACTTTACGACTGGCTGACCTGGGAGAAAAATGAAGAATGGAAGGAAGAAAAAGATGAGCAGAATCGTAGCCATCTCCCCAAGATAAGAAGATAATTCCATGAATTTCTCGTGAAGGTTAGGATGGTGACGCTCGGCATCAAAGTGCGAAAACGAGATATGAGACGGTGTAGTACCCACCCAGAGCCAAGAAAAAAATGCGCACACAAGGAATGCAGCCCAGGAGAGCTGATGGCTGAAAAACAGGAAGTAGAACACAAGGGAAAGAACTACTGTCATGAGCAGGGTCTCGAAGATTACAAACTTGAATACCTCAGTTGTAAAGTGATCCCACATCCTCCAGTGGAGCCTGCTTGCGACATCAAGCGAAACGATTACAATACATACCCAAAGTAGCGTATCGATCATGGAAAAATTCATCAAGGTAGTATCAAGAAAGCTCTTCGTGAGAAACGCGAAAATCGACGCGAGGATCAGCATGAAGAGAGGAAATGAGAACTTATGCTTCTCGGCAAGGTAATGAATGTACATTGACACAAGAATCAAAAGCGCAACAAACGACATGAACAGCCATAACGACATATCCCTACCTCCAGGAGTGAATCCAGGATTAACGCATTATAAAACTTTCGCTCAGCTGAAGAAAGCATTCACATAATCACTCGGGTAATATGTCGCCGATCATCTTCGCAGATTCCCTGACGCTCTCCCGCGCGACACAAGAAGCGGAATCGCAGTCAAGCGAGGGCACGAGATCGCGAATGTCAGTTATGCTATTCGTACAATTTGGCGCCAGACGGAAGTGCTCAAGCAACGAGGGATTTTTCGCAAACGAGTCTTGTGTCCCCCCCTCAGAATCCCTGCACGCGCCATGGGTACATCCATACGTACAGTGGTGGATCAGGAAATTTGGTTCCCCCTGCTCGCAATGGGTCTCAACAAGCGCATCCGCATTCTCCACACACGGACCAACGCCAGATTTCCGACAGCAGTCCTCGACGCGTATGCAACCTTGCTTTACGACGCCAAAGACATCAACCATGAGGCCCCCATCAGAATCAACGCATTCGTCGAGGATGACGTTACCCGTCACTCCCGAAAGCTCGCCAGTAAACTTTGGAGCTATGAAATATAATGCCACAAGTGCGATAATTAGCAGCGAGATGTTAGCAACAAGCTTGAGCATCGAAGCATATCCGTGAGCGGAATTAATAAAGGTTGGGATGAAAAAAGCCACCAGGGAGAAAACCACAAGTGATAAAAATTCGAAAGGATTCGCGATAAACGGAGGTTACAGATGAGCAACCAACCTGATAGTCAACCGATCGAAGATACGGTCTATTCATTATTTCACGACCAGCAAGAAAAATTCCGAGCACGCGCACTCGAAGTATTCCTCTACGGCGTACCAGAAGCAGAACGAGAAAACTGGCGCGGACGAGTCGAGGGCGTGGATTTTGATGCGGATACCTTCGTGATACGGTATAACGGCGCCTGCCACTGCCACCCGGAGACAAGCTATGAAGAACATCCCGCGGAACTTCTTTGGAGAGAAAACTGGATGCAGGTTTACGACGAGCGAAAGGCAGAGCAGGAACGAGCGGACCAGGCAGCGAAAACTGCGAAAGACGCAAGCAATGAGCAACGGAGTCGCGAGGCCAGGCAGGCACTGTATGAGGAATTACGACGCGAATTCGAGCCTACACCGTAAACTAGAGAGGGTAGCACTGCGCTTGTATTCTCCCATGAATCCATTAATAGCCTGAACCAAAGGTATATAAAGAGACTGCACAGCAGGAATTACGGGGATGGATGTGAAGCAGAAAAAGGATTCATGGAGTACGATCCGCACAGAAGTCTTGCGGGAACATGCAGGGGGAAAAGAAGCGCTATCGCGCGTGAAACCTATCATTCAGACAATTTCTCGAGAGCTCGCAAAAAAACACATCAAAGCGAACGTCATGATCGGAGGAAGCGTTGCGAAGATGACACATCTTCGAAACGAATTCGACTGTGACCTCTTTGTGCAGTTTGACAAGAAATACGCAAAAGAAAACCTCAGTGATCTTCTTGCCAAGGCACTCAAGCCGATTAAAACAGAGCGGGTGCACGGAAGCAGGGACTACTTCATGATCAACAAGGAAATCGAGGTTGTTCCCGTCCTCAAAATCAGCAAGGCATCAGAAGCCCTCAATGTTACAGATTTTTCCCCGATGCATGTCGCATGGGCGCGAAAGGCCCTAGGCAAGAAACTGCGAGAAGAAGTTATCATCGCGAAAGTCTTTTGCAGGGCGCAAGAAGTCTACGGAGCGGAAAGTTACATCCACGGATTCTCAGGGCATGTCATTGACATTCTCATCGTGAACTACGGAGGATTCCTTCCACTCGTACGCGCAGCATGCAAGTGGCGGCCCAAGACATTCATCGATGTCAAAAAACACGGAACAAAACTTGAGGAGTTCAACCATAGCAAGATCGAAGGGCCTCTCGTTGTCGTCGATCCAATCCAGCCCTACAGGAACGCCTCAGCTGCCGTCAGCGAGGAGACATACCATGCATTTATCCGTGCATGCAGAGAATTCCTTAAGAAACCTGGCAAGGAATTCTTCATCTATAAACAGCTGTCCATTGAGGAAATCCGTAAAAACCGTTACCATATCATCTTTGACGTTGGAACAGCACACGGGAAGGAAGACATCATCGGTGCAAAACTCATCAAGGCATACGAGACAATAACCAAAGAACTGGAAGAGTTCGGAATCATCAAAAAGGGATGGTGGTGGGACCGAGACAGCAAAGCATACTTCTGGTATGTGTTTACACGGGACAAGCTCGCGCCATCCATTGAGCGTGAAGGCCCTCCTGTGGATATGAAGAAGTTTGCAACCATCTTTCGAAAGAAATACCGAAAAACCCATGTCCGGAATGGTAGACTATATGCAACCGTTCCACGAGACAAAACACTGCTTCTTGAACATGTAAGAAGCGCGCTTGACGACCCTTCCATTAAGGAACGAGTCGCACGGATCAGCATCCTTCAATAGGGTTGGCATATTCTCATGTTGAATTCCTTTCCATTATCCTCTGTTACCGACGGAACGCCTTCACTCCTGAATCGTAACATAATATTAAATAGGGAAATTCGGGATACAGGAGTAAATTCCAAAAAAGGGGTGAGGGAATGAAAGATAAGATTGGAAGCCATGCATTCGTGCTTGGAGTTGTTTTAGCTGTAGCGATAGGAATCATATCAGTATTCGTTCCGAACGGGCTTAGCGTGCTCCTGTCCATCCTCATCATTCTCGGACTCATTGTTGGGTTCCTGAACATAACGGACATGGAAGTGCGGGAGTTCCTCGAGATCTCCACAATGCTCGTCATCGTATCGTACGCCGGACAGGGCGTCTCGAGCCTCAGCATGGTGCTGTGGATCGGACCGTATCTCGGGCCAGTATTTAACGCCTTGATGGTCTTCATCGTGCCAGCGACAATCGTCGTCGCACTGAAGGAAGTCTGGCGCATCGGCAAGAAGCACTAGGCTTTTTGCATTTTTTTCTTTTCCTTCTTTTTTCCGTTAGCAGTTACCTGCACATTTTCTGGTGAACTCAGTTCGCCATTGAATACTGAACCTAAAAAAATTGCGGCCTGACGGCACGACCTGTTCCTTTCTGCACACAAACCTAGAACAGGGCATGCAGGAACGACGGTGCAGAAATGGCAATCGATAGTCAGATGGATGGCCAACACGCGTCCAAGTCCACAGATTAGGGATGGATATGAAGGGCGTTCAGAACGAGCTTTCTCTGCCCCGTGCGCAATGTTTAAATAATTCAAACGCAGAAGACCCTATATGGCATTTAAAAGAACGTTCATCATCATCAATGTACTGATGATCGCGATCGGCGTGCTGCTCGTCTTAAACGCGAAGCAAAGCATCACAGGTGCTGTCGTTGGCACTGTCATTTCCCCCGAACGCGCAACGTTCTTTGGGACGGTATTCATCTTCCTTGGCCTTCTGATGTTCCTCGTTGAGTCAAGCAGACAACCGTGAGGTACATGGCGTTCAAGAGAACCTTCATCATCGTCAACCTGCTACTCATTTTTATCGGTATCATCCTCATCCTCAGCGTGCACGCAACACTCACAGGATCAGTGGTCGGAAAGGGCATCGACGCGCACCGTACCACGTTCTATGGAATCGTCCTCGTCGCTGTCGGTATCGCAATGCTCCTCTTATATGAGCGCCTCGCACTACCCTCTGAGTAATTCAACCCTCAGCAGGTAGAACGTTAGTATACCGGCTGCTGCAGGAGCGCATTAAGCGAACGCCTCGATTCTCGCACCCAGTCCCTAATGTTCTCATCCCCAGCACTACGATAGAACCCCTGCTCATCACAGGAAAACAGCATGCTTGGAACGCGCACTTTGCCTTGATAAGCAGGACGCGCAGAATACATCCAAGGAAATGAACCGCGATCGTATTTAACAAAGATATGCGAGTAATGCCGATACTTTCTTGCAAGAGCATCAAGCTCCTCAGATGCAACAATACCGGGAGCCTCCTCAAGGATCACAGGCGCGACCATATCAGCGATATCCCTAAATGCATCGAATTTTCCGTCGACATAGCCGAGTGAATTTCCCTTCAGCAAGTAATACCATACATCAAAATCCAGGGTTGAACCGTCCACAATCGATCGGACAAGACCACGCTTACCAAAAACAACAGGGCTTTCTGGATATGACCTTAAAGCACGTGTCAGTCCCCTGAACAGGATGGTCTTTCTCAGATGCTGCATGCCCAAGCTAGAATACGACGATTTATATAAGAATTCTGATGGATTCACATCATCTATCATCGAGAAATCCTGATAAAATATAAGTTTTATATAGATTTCAAGTCCCACCTTCCCCTCACGATGCAAAAGACTGATGTTCAAGAGGATCATGCAGCGAGCCAGATGGACCGGCTCGTCGAAGAAACCGCAAGAAATATCGTCCGCTTGTCGAATGGACGCGAGGCCGTCCGAGAATTGTTTCCATGCATCGATGGACAAAGAATTCCGATGGATGGGGCATACTCATCAGACCAAGCATTCCAGATGCTGCGCCTCCATCTCTGGCGGGCAGCAAAGCATATGATACGTGTGCCAACTCGCGGAATCGAACCGATCACAGGGCTCTATCTTGCTAGCATCATTGAAGGAAGATATGCTTCACAGCGAGTTGAATATGCGGAAGGAATCACGAACACTCCAGCGAACGATGAAGCGGTAGCGATCGCTGTTGATACATTTGTTAGCATGGGAACGGGACAAGTCGGAAGGCTTGAGTTCCTCACGGCATCGAGAGATGCTATGCGACGGTGGGGAGGGAGATATATTGAATTACACGCGTTCACGCCTGATGGCAACGGACACCTTGATCCAATCTACAGAGTGATCGATGACATGCGAGAACTCATGATCCAGGGCGGACTCGTTGCCAGATTAAAAGCACGAAGAAAACCAGAGCGGTATGAACGACGCGCCAGAATGCGCGATGTCTATGAGGAGTTAGGACTAGCGAGAAATTAAAACGACTTTTCTTGTCATCGTCTTATGGACATACACATCAAACTCCTCTATGATCTTCAGCCTGTGCTTCTTAATCAGCGATTTATAACGAGACCAGTGGGGGAACACAATCACCGCGCGCTTCTTCAAGATCCTTGGCAGAATTTTCAGGAACGCATCATAGAGGGACGTAATATCCTTCACGCCCGTGTTCTTCCCATACGGAACATCAGTCACAATGTAGTCAACTTTATTCTTGTGCTGCGTCGCATCACCGTGCGTGATGTCAAACTTCTTTATTTTAAAATAGCTCACATTCCGTTTCGCGGCATTCACCATCACAGGATTGATGTCATACCCAACCGGAACAAGACCCATGATACCTGCCTCAACAAGAATTCCGCCCACACCACAAAAGGGATCGAGCACATTTCCCCGCTCGACACCGACGAGATTCACGATTCCACGAGCAAGCTTTGGAGGAAGAGAAGTTGGATGATTCAAGGGTTTTTCACGATGGACAGAAGGATTTTTCCACAACAATCTACCCACGACAACGACCTTACGCAGCATAAAAAAATGGAACTCGGAACAGGCATGGTCAAGATCAACCTTTGGCTTTCTCAATCGATGCCACACAAGATCTGCGATTTCACGCTCAGAAATCGTCCCATCACCCTGCTGCAGCCGAACGGCAAAACTTTTCTTATAATGAGACTGCCAATCAAATGATGCAATTAAAGAGTCAAGCTCACTCCTGTCGCAACTGAAAAGAAATTCATAACAGGACTTCGTATAGGCAAGACGATGACCAAGCTTTTCAAGACGGTCCTTCCTTAAACCCATCAGAAGCAGATTCTCCTCTGAATGATGGACTATTGGCTTTAGCAGTTGCAGCGCTTCGCTTGCCGGAAGGGTCTGATGCTCTCTTGAGAGCTCAAGAAAAAATTTCACTTTGCGATGAATTGAGGCGGCTATAGAAACTTCACCGCTTTCTCGATTTTACAGGCCTCTCTTGCGGCGGCGCTTTCTCGGATTGCTCGAGCTTGGGATTCAACTTCCGGTATCCAATCCAGACGAGGATGGCAAGCACGATCCCGAGGATAACAAAACGCAATACCTCGTTTAGGTCATTCCAATACCTGATAACACCGACGATGAGCACGATTACACCACCTGCCATGAAACCGGAGGAAACGCTCTCGAGGGGAAGGAATAGCGACACCAGGATTGTGAGGATACCAATAACCATGCTGATAACGAATACGTTCCGTTCATAAGGTTTCCTTGCCGCATCGAACTCTTTCTGGCACTTGTAATACATGTCGCAATACCCTTGGCATTTCTCGCCTGAAGGGCACATCGGCGGGTTCCAATAACCACCGGCAGATTCGCACGTCTCCTGTGTCTCATTCATAACGGGAAACGGACGGTCAGGGCAGAAATCCTGGTATTCAGGGGAGTCGTAGAACGCCTCGATACCATAGAACACAAAGAAATTGAAGATAACCATGATTCCAACCGCGAGCAATATTTGTTTGATCTTTGATACCATTCATCGGTCCTAAGGGAGAAGATTTTATAAAGGTTATGTACACCAAATGCCGCATGGCGGAGACACGAAGGCCCAGAGGGAGGCCAGTCCACAGCGTCGTCCGGTATAACATGGTAGATATCCTCGGTTATACTGGGAAAGCCTACGGGTACGAAATATACAAGCACTACCGCACACTCTTTCCAAAGATTACACTACGACTCATCTACTACCACCTCCACAAAGGCGTGACATTGGGAGAAATAGAAAAGGTCGAAGTCAAGAAGAAGAAAGGCGATTATTCTTGGGGAAGCGAAACCGAACAACACTATTACAAAGTTGGTAGGAATGGGAATCCTCACCGAACCGAACAATTGGACACACACTTCAAGAAAAAGGCGCGGTGAACCCGCTGTTCTCTTGCGTTTAAGTACAATAATTAATTCGCATACACCAGTCGCACGGGGTTTTCTCGGTGAATTATGTTATGGTGATTAAAGATTAGATGATTACAAATTCTGATGATAACAACTACTACCATAGGAGGACGGTCGGCCTCCCTCTGGTCGGCCTTGAATGGACGGCATCTTCATTGCAAGAATGATGCCTGTGCTCGGTATGGATTATGGTGCTCTCTTTGTGCTGCGAGATTGAGCGTAAGGGTACGCGGATCATTCAGAGATCTTTTTGCACTTTTCTTAGAAAACCCATGAGGCTAGCCGCTTCGCGCTGGGAGAGGAAAGATTTGCTGATCATCCTCCTCCACACACGGCGCTGGGTGTCACGCTTGCTCTCCTTGGCGAATACCATACGAGCAAGAACCTGATCGAGGTAACGCATGATCACTTCCTTCTCTTTTGCGGAGGCGAGTGTGATGTGATCTCCAACAAAGGGTTTCCCCTGAAGCGGATGGAGTTCGTATAAGAGGATAGCCACAGCATGGGAGAGGTTCATCGCGCCGGACTTCTTCGATGAGGGGATTGTCACGACAAAATCACACATCCGAATCTCCTCATTCGTAAGACCATTGCTTTCACGACCGAACACAAGACCAACTTTCCTGCAACCACGAGGAAGCATTTCTGCCAGCTGCCTAGGGGTAACAGGACTTCGACCAATGTTATAATCAGTGCCAAGCTTTGCGGTTGTACCGACGATGACATCAAATCGCTTTACGGCAGCCATCGTGCGTATCTTCGCATTCTTCAGAATAGGCGAGGCATGTTTTGCCCGCTGCCAAGCAGTCCTCGCGTGGGGTTTACATTTTGGATCGATCAGCACGAGATCCTTGCAGTCAAAATTCGCCATAGCTCGCGCGACCGCGCCGATGTTACCAGGATTTTCTGGCTGGATCAAGATTACTGTTAGCATGCTCTTGACAGTACACTGCCCGTTTATAAAGATGATTGAAAAACTAGAACAACTGCTTGACGATGCCAAAGAAGAAGAGGAAGATGAGAAGCGCAAGGCAGAACTTGTTGATACCAGCCCACCACTTGATCGCCTGATCCTTGGACTTCATGAGCCGCATGAAGAAGATGCGAAGCATTTGCGCGCCATCCGTGATGAAGATCGGGTAAAGATTAACGAGCGCAATACCAAAGCTCAGGATGTAAACCCACTTGAAGAACTCAAAGAGAATGCTCAACACAGCGTATGCTGCAACCATCAGGAACGAACGATCCTTCAGCACAAGATTATCCCCACCCTTGATACCAAGGTAGGCGGAATTTTTCACATCAGGATGAGCGGCGAGTGTTACCGCAAAGGATGTGCCATTCGCCATCATATGGATACGATCACCAGCACGATACCCACGGAGCACGGATGTCAAATTCTCCGAGTTCTTAATTGAGACATTGTCAATCCTCGTAATCACCATCGTCGAGACAAGACCTGCTTCTTTTGCGGGAGTTCCGTCAATCACTTCTGCAATCCGATACCCTTCCTGATTCACAAACGTACCCATTGCCGGGACTATGAGCAAACTTGCCACGAGCAGCAGGAAGAAACCAGTAACAAGATTTGAAACAGGACCGGCAGCGAGAATGCTATATTGTACAACATCATCCTGCTTCGCCATCTTTTTCTCATCAGGACGGACAAATGCGCCGAGAGGAATTCCAATGAACAGGAGGCCTGTCGAGAGAATCTTGAGGTTATGGACACGCGCGATCACGCCATGGCTGCACTCATGAATTGTCACAATCGTGAAGAGCGCAAGCCATCCAATGATCAATGGAGGCGTTATCCCGAGGCCGAGAATCGGGAAACCAGGGATGACTAATGAGACTGGAGGAGGCGTATTTGGGACGGTGAAGAGCTTCCATAGACTATCAAGAAACCAGTAGATTATCATACCAAGACCGATGAAAGCTATACCAATGCTTGCGAGACCGAAAAGACGAAACCACTCGCCATACTTCGCCGCAAGCCGGTCAATCGTCTTAATACCAACCTTAGTATGGAATAACCCCATAATACCATGCATCTCGAGGCGTTTCCTCAGCAGCCATACGAGTAGAATAACAATTGCATAGAATACCAATTGCCATTTGTAGGTGACCACCCATGCTAAAAAACCCGACATCCACGGATTTTGGGCTTACGGCTTTTTAAGGTTTGTGATTTTTTAGAAACAAGTGTTTATCACACAATTACCCCCCCATAGCATTCCTTGCTCCTACTGTTGGTTGCCCTATTGGTTATTCTAACGATCGCTCTCTCTAATGCTCCTTCTACCACGCAGTACGTGCCGTGCACATCAAAGAACGATCACTTTTTACGAACAGGGCGCAGAGCGCGGCTGTTGCATTTCCGACACTTTACCACACCCTCAATCACGAGCATGTTTGACGTGTGGCATGCGGACTTACACTTCCTGCAGACAAACTTATTTCGGAACAATCTCGCTTGAGCTTCTGGGAACTTTACCATTATGCACTCTTCACCTGCTTCATGACCTTGTCACTTAAGATAACCCAATACAAGACTTCAGATGATTCGACAACCTGACCCTTCAACTCATCCGGAATCTTCAGGTCAAATGTCTCATACGTCTCAGAATCCATCACGTTGGCATTCTCTCCTGTGATTGAAAGCACCTGAGCAGTACGTTTCTCAATGATTGGGACCTCAACCTTATCGTGGCCTGGGGCGACAATGACGCGCTTCTTCTCATCGATGATGCCAACACCTGTCAGCCTCACCTTGGCATGACCGTGCTTTCCCGGACGGCTCACTTGCGTATCCGTCGTAACACACGCAGCACCCTCAATAACGATGTAGCTACCCTTCTTCATTTCGCCAATGTCCATGAGTTTGGTTTCTCCCATACTAGTCACCGATAATACTGGATGATTCCCATCAGAGGAAGCGGGACATTTAAAAAGCTTTGGGTCACTTCACGAGCGACAGAAAGAAGGATCGTATTGGTGTGGGATTAAACGTCTGCTTTGCCACACACTTCATGTTCATACAAAGACCAGAGTCGCACATGAAGTTCTGAATGCAGTCCTCACCACCCTTACGCACAAAATCCCATCCAGCAAAGGTGCAGACCTTGTCTGTGCCAGCAACCCGAACACCCACCGCGTACGTCTGCCTCGTCAGAGGATCCGTGCAGTAATTCACTTGAACCGGCTGCGTAGCTGCTTCTTCCGAAATCTCCTGAACAGCAGAAGGATCATTTAGGCAAGTCCTACCCTCACAGGAACAGGTCCGAGCGAGGAGAGCAAAGCGGGTCCCAACACACGAAGGAACATAGAGCATGTTTGCATTCGGGGAACATTCCTCAGATCGAACCTTCAGCCCGCTTGAGGTGTAAAAAACAGTGTTTTGCAGATCATGGGAGTACATACAGAAGGGTGGCACGATGGACTGAACGCGCAGCACACCAACCGCAGCATAATTCTTCTGCGTGATCACACCAGAAACACGAAGACTGCCCTGATAAAACGAGGATGCAACGGGCACGACAAATGTCACATCAGAACCGTCCGCAACGGAAAGCTCCGTGGCAAAATCAGAGGACTCAATCCGGACACGCGCGAAACGCTCAGCCCCTTCAGAACCCGTTGCGAGCAATGTTATCCGGATGTTCGAAATCCCGACGGACTTCTCAAAGCTCTGACCCACCGCAAGCGTCTGCACGTACGGTTCCTTCTGAGGTGATACCGCAGGCGGAAGCGTGCGCACAAACATACCCGTAATCGGCGAAGAACCATGCGACACTTCATACCCCACAAAGAAACCAACGACGAAGAGAGCAATAGTCACTGAGATCACAAGATCAGAGCTTCCCTTCCTGCCGTCCATACGAGAGAAACCAGCTCGCGATCTATATAAAAGTTATGGCAATCCATAAATAGATGCGAGTATGCGCTAGGCGCATGAAGCATGCGATCATCCTCCATGGAACGGCGTGCACGCCTGAATCGTTCTGGTACCCTTCGATAAAAAAGTATCTTGAGGGTAAAGGATATACTGTCTGGGTTCCGGCACTTCCACGTCCAGACACGCCGGACTTGATGGTGCAGGTTCCATTCGTCATGAAAGGAGGAAAATTCACCAAGGACACGATCATCATCGGGCACTCTGCGGGATGCCCACTCACGTTAAGCGTGCTGGAGCAAATCAAAACTAAGATAAGAATGGTTGTACTTGTCGCCGGATACGCGCGTGTGAAAGGAAGGGAGAAAAAACCCGAGCGAATACTGCAGGATTCTTATGCTTGGGATACCATTACTCAGAACACCCAAGACATTGTATTCATCAACAGCGATGATGACCCTTGGGGATGCGATCAATTGGAAGGCATGTACATGTTCGAACATCTTGGTGGAACACTCATCGTGCGACACGGGGAAGGTCACATGGGATCGGACAAGTATCACCAGCCGTACAAGCGATTTCCCATGCTCGAAAAAATCCTTGATCTAGCCTAAACCATTCTTTTTTTCTGCAGTTATCTGAGACGATGTCAGCATTTACCAAATAATTACGAGCCTTGGGCACACCATTATTGAGATGATGATAGCAGGATAATAGACTAATTACGAGCCTTCGGCACGCCCTTCTCCCTGCTGCATATGATCTTGGAAAAGGGCATGCATGAATCTTGCGGGGGTCCAGACATCTGGGGAAAAATACCTGCATGATTCCTGCTATTGTTAAAGGTGCGTTATGGTTCCTCTGGTTCAGAAGCCAAACCAGGAGCGCACGCGGGATTTCCTCGCAATAGACGCCAAGCGACGCTCGAGAATTTCGGCATCGCGGAATCTTCTTTCCTCGCGCTTGAACTCTCTAGTGTGGTAACGAGATCTGCCTGTGGAATGATCAAATTTGAGTTTTTTATGTAGCAGCTCATGGTACATGACGTAATCAAGCAGCTCGGGATCCTCCCGCAGAATCGAGCTGATGGTCACAGTATCCGTCGTGTACGCATAATGCCCGAGTGTCCGAAACGATGACTGGCCCCACACAAGATTTGGCTGCTCGATAATGCCGTCAAAATACAGATCGTTCACTCGCGCAAACGACTCGGCAAGCAAAGGATCGCTCCTCGTCTTTGGGACAACCTTATGCAGACGCTTCACAAAGATGTTGTACAACTCGATGTTCGGAGTCGATTTCTTCGTCTTTTGCACTCGATTCAACAGGGACTGGATGAGACCTATCGTGATCTCCTCATCAATCGCTTTCCATTTCTTGCTGAGATTAAACGTGAACGTGTCGCGACTATAGCGCACATTCGCGTTGTAGTCATTGAACCTGCCAGAATATTCAAGAACAAAAGTGTACTGACCGTCATACTTATCCGGGTAGAGCATTCGGAAAGCTTTTGCAACCAGCGGATCAGTCATGGCTCACACGTGCAAGGGGTAGCGCAAGATAGCACCATACATCCCCATCTCCCGCAACTGCACGCCCTCGCGCGTCTCAGTGGAAATGATCTCAACATTCGTGGAGAATCGCTCAGCGATCGACTCAAACTCCTGAATGTCTGCATCCTCAAGCTTCTCGGAAAGGAGGAGGGTATCGACCGCACCCATCTCAAGCGCACGCCGAACATATTCTTTTCCATAGCTTGTCCGCATCGGGTCAGTCGCGAGAAGCTCGAAGAAACGACCCATCACTTTCTTCTCGGCAACGATCTCTGCATCACCCAAAACATCCTGCGAACGATCGACGAGCTCAATAATACCAAAATCACCCGTGTACGAAATGTCCTTAATCGCGATGATCTTCTTCTTCACATCACCAGTGATGTATCCACTGTCAACTAGTTCGTACTTGCTCGGACCAGGGCCACCGACAATAATTCCTTTAAGCTCGGTCCGACTCAGGAACGCCTCCTTCATCTGGTTTGCGATTTCCTTGTAAAAATCCTTTGCGGCGTCCTCACGAAGGCGCATATACCTTGCGGCGGACTGACCACCAGCCTTCGTCTTTCCCGGAACGTTCGACTTCTCATGGTAGACTGGAACAATTGACTTCCCCTTGAGGAGCGCTACGTTACTCTCACGGCGATCCATGACAACAAGACCCCACATGTCCTTGTCATCAAGCATCTCAGAAAGTATCTCAAGCTGAAAGGTCTTATCACAACGATACAGACGAGTACGGATCGGATTTGGAGGCTCAAGGCTCCAGACACGGACGTCACTTTGGCCTTCGCGCTCGGCAACGTTTCCTGAGAATGCCGCGAGCCCGTGCTCGGGAGTTGTCTTATAGAGGTTCAAATGCTGGATCATTCTCTCAAGCGCATCAGTCACATTCTTTCTCGTCGAGGTTGACTTAATGTTCTGAGCTGTGCCCTGCTCCTGCTGCAAGTGCGCTCTGATCTTCGTGATGTCATAACCTGCAGGAACGTACACCGATACCATCTCCGTATGGCGTCCCTTGTAGAGTGCCAACTCCTTCACAAACTTCTTCAAGTCAAACCTTTGTTTTGCGGTCAGCACCATATTATTTGAGAGGAGGGGGGCAGTTTATAAACGTTTGTGGGGTCATCCTCGAGAAGGAACAACCTTGTATACCGTCAGGGGAAATTGATCATACCAGAGAACACGCTCCTTTTTGAAGTCATAGACCGGGAAAATGTTGTTGTATAAAAGAAAAGTCGCACCGGAACACTCTTCAAGCAATTTCCGAGAGAAATCTGGAGCGTAGGTATGATCAGGATTTGCGAACAGAAAATCAAACTCATTGAGTTTCATATTCCGGAAGTCCTTGCAGAGCAAATGCACATTGTGCACCGGATCAAATGGGCGAGCCTTTTTCGCAATCGCGTGAAACTCCTTATCAGACTCAATGCCTGATGCTTCTGTGAAGAGAGATGCAATCCACACAATGCGACCATCGCCAGAACCCAGATCAACAAAATGACGAAAGTTCTCAAGATGAAGTTTCAGAAATGCATCATAGCAGTAATCAAGAACGGAAGGACCCCAGATTCCCTGCTCGGTACTCCGCACAGGGAGGTTGCCACCAGCGTAGAGGTCAAGATCCCGCTCCAGAAAATATTTCTTGATCAGATCAAATTGCTCCTGCCGATTCATTTCATCGCCGCCTGAATCTGCGCCGAGTGATTATCCACATCAACCTTCTCCTTGTCCGCGAATATTTTTTGGATTTTACGCTCGGGACTGATGATATATGTAATACGGAACATGCCCGCATACTTCTTTCCATACATTGTCTTTTCTCCCCACGCCCCATACTTCTCGGCGACCTTATGACGCTCATCAGAAAGAAGCGGAAACGGAAGAGTGTACTTCTTTGCAAACTTCTGATGAGATTCTTTTGTATCCGTAGAAATACCGTAGATGATAAGACCTGCGCTTTTCAAAGCTTCATAATTATCACGCAAGTTGCATGCTTCTCTTGTGCACCCTGGCGTATCATCTTTTGGGTAGAAGTAGAGAACGACCGTCTTATGTGGGAGTTTTGATAGGGTCACCATGTTCCCTTCAGCATCGGGAAGCGTAAAGTCAGGAGCTTTATCACCAATGTTGAGCGTTTGCATGACGTCCCAAGATGATCGTGTCTATATATAGTTTAAGCTTGAGGTTTGATCAAAAGGTTTATATATTAGTATACCTTTTTGTATACTGTCATGGAGTTTTGTAACCCCCTGCTTAAGAAGGGACAACTATCTACTCTGATCATCATTCTCGCAGGGCTTTTGGTCGCGCTTGCCATTCTCTATATCGCTTCAGAACGGACACCAGAAACCGAACAACCACTCAAGCTGCCCGCAGAGTATGTAGAGCTAGGTACGAGCGTACAATCATGCTCTCTAGAACTACTCGCTGACGGACTATTCCTCGTCGGGCGAGGAGGTGGATACTTAGAGTTTCCTCTCGGAACAGGAGTCCTCTCCACGCAGATGCGCGAATCCGCGTACTGGTTCATTGAGGGCGAAAGCAAGGCACGGACGAAAGAACAAATCGCGCAAGAAGTCGAAACATACATCCAAAACGGATTTGCATCATGCTCGCCACAGATTGAAAGCAGAGGATACCTGCCCTTCAACGGCACGATCATCGCCGATGTCACGATCATGGATAAGGAAGCGAGCGCACATATCCGAGTGGGCCCATTTATCAGAAACAACCAGGAATACACATTTGATAACCTCATCATCAGCACACCGACTACCTTAGGGGAAATGGTCGACTTTGCGGAATGGTTCACAAAACGAGCAGAGAGATCACCAGAGCAGTTCGCAGTCACAGACCTCATGACGGACAAGTTCACCGCGGAAGCATTCGCGTGGAACAAATACAATTACCTCATCACGCTATCAGAAGGAAAACAAGAACTCTCATTTGCGATGGGATACCGCCCTCCGACGGAAACTAACCACCCGCCAGTGGTCGAGCCAGTACAACCACAAGGAGTACTCGTCGGACGGACAGCGCGCGTTACGATCAATGCGATCGATCCCGAGTTTGATGACATCACCACGTTCGTGCAAGGAGATAACACAAGGATTACCGACGAGAAAGTGGAGTTCACGCCAGAAGCGCCAGGAAAGTACACGATCATCATCGGAGCGCGCGACGACGAGGGAAACATGGGGTACACATTCTGGGAGGTAAACGCGATATGAACCGCTTCCACCACCACATCCCCCTTGGCATCATCATGGGAGTCTATATTGTGATCATACTCATTAGCATCTTTGGGCCTCACTCAGTACATGGAGTTGAAGGGGATACTACGCCGCCACCGGATCTAAGCACAACACTCTCGAGCGGTAACGAACAAGAGATCCAAACAGCACTCCAAACGATGAAACCAGAAGATTTCAAGGATCCCGCAAAACGAGACATGATCAAACAAAGCATCACTGGAACTGGAGAGAATGCGAAGAAACTACGATCAACGATCGCACAGCAAGTATACAAAGAAGGAGCGGCAAACTCCGACGAACTCCGCAGCGTATTCCTTGAATCCGTTGAGGGAAGCAACGGCCTTGGAGCTCCAAAATACTACGACGAGAACCCACAAATACTCAAAATATGGGCGGACCATTACGGCGAGAGAGGAGACCAGGCATACAATCCTGATCCGAATCATGTTCCAAAGAAATCCTACGCACAAACCATGACAGACCGGTACGAGAATGATCCAGAAGCCATGAAAAGCGCAGCAAAAAACGTTCAGAAAATCACCCAGTATATCCAGGACAAACCAGAATCAGGAATCACAAACGACCAGCACAACAACATCGTACAAAACCTGTTTGAACTCAAAGGAAAGAAACTTGAAATTCTTGAGTATCCACCAGCCGTTGATGATGGAACTCTAAAAATTGCCGAACCGATCGTTGAGGCACCACATATCGAGGAGCGAGAAGGCGGAGAAGTCGTAGCAGTTGTCAATGGAGAAACCGAGCTCAAAACGCTGCAGCAGGTGGAAGTAAACCTCGATGACAAGGACATTTCTGAAATATCATACGGATTTGAAGGAACGATGGAGCACGCCAGGTCCATAAAAACCAGTTTTGACAATAGCAATATCCTCAGCCTTAACGTCAATGGCGAGGATTACACATTCAAGAACAAGGGTGAAGGAGAAGTCGTCATACCGCTTGAAGGACCGCGAATAGGAGAAGCAGAAATACAAGTGAACGGAAATTCTGAGAGTATCAGCGTTCAGAAAGCGGATGAAGAAGTGCATCATCTTGTAACTGATTGCAAGAATTGCGTCACTGCATTTAATTTGCGGGAAGAATACCCCATGATCGTGAGTGGTTCTGGAGAGCAAAAACAGCATTTCGTTGACGACGCATATGGACTCGATATTGATGTTGACCTTGGAAAAATAACGAGCGAGGTAATGTATAAAGACAGAATCGATAGCGAATTTGACCTTTCACTTACAGGAAAGCACCTTGAAACCGTCTCGGGAATTGTCGAAGACGGAAAAGACGCCTTAGTCTTCAACACTGGACCAATCAAGGAAGGTACACTAAACATAGGAAGAAACGTCCAGGACGAGAGAGGACAACCACAAATCCTAGGCCTTATTACTACAGAACCCAGCACGGAACCTGTATTTCGACATATCGGAGCTGGCGCGTTCACACCAGAGCCAGACCAGCAGATACTCATCGCGGGAGGCTTTGAGCAAGGAGCAAAACCGATAGAGGAAGAGAATCCGAGCGCCTCGCTTGGACGGGAATATTCCGCGTACATCAAGCAGATCACGGAAGGCAAGAAACTCGAATTCACCGAATCATTCACATCGTTACAAGAATCACTTGGAACTGCATGGACCGCATACACGAAGAACAAAGAGGCCGGTACACTCATCATTGACAATGATGATGTTGCAACAATTGCGAACACAAAAATCCAAGGACCATCATATAATGATTTTGGAGGGGATACCGCACAAGTCAACGCGCAAAGCACAAGCCCCGATACGTATATCACCGTGAGAACACGTGATGCGGGAGACCAAATGGGTTTCTTTGGACTTGGCGAGAAATTCTTCACCGTCAACATGGTTGGTGAAAAGCTTGGCCCAAGCGAATCACCCCAAGAGGAAGCGCTCATAACATACCAAGAAGTCGATAAGAAAAGCGTAGAAGCCGATGAGAATAACGCAGAAGTCGAAGGCACAACATTCCGAGTATCACGAACATCAACGGATCCACAGGTTACTATGGAAGTTACAACGGAAGTCCCCCGAGACATCCACGGAAGCGTCAGCGGTCCAGTAGATGAACGAACCGGAAACCATGTATATATCTCCGTAGAAGCTGAAGATGACCAGAGCATCCAAAAGGATGGAATGAAGCTCACCATCGGACAGGGATTGGAATGTGACAAGCAGATTAAAACTGATGATGGAAAGACCGTTGGGTCTGTCGAGAAAACTGAGAAAGCGGTCGTTGGAGGCCACACATACGTTGCCGGAAGGGAAAACACGATCGCAAGCGACGCTGATGTTTACACAATGAACGGAGAATTCACGCTCGGAAGGCAGTCCAAGGCGCTAGGAGGAGCGGACAGAAAAGTGCTCCTCCACGACCAAAAAGATACTGGCCTACGTATCGACGATGAAGGAAGAATATACAGCAAACTCGGTATCCATATCGGAGACTTTGATTATGATCCTTCACAAGGTAAGTACGTCGCAAATTCCAGAAAAGGACTCATTGGCGACCTCATGTCGGACGCCCAAGAAGATATCCTCAACGGAGAACAGGCAGGACTTATCATTAAAGACCAAGCATTCTTCGCGAGAAACAAGGCAGACTGGCGTGACAAGAGTATCACTATCATGGAAAAACGATCTCAAACCACCCCCTCACCCCAGAACACACAAGGACAAGTGTACTATATGGGTGATGAGGAAGTTATCATCAGCGGAGAGAGATCGGACGCGCTCTTTGGAGCGGACCGAAGGATAATTTCCACCAAACGGGATGGCAAGGTCACCGATACCAACCTTCGAGTTGACAGCGAGGGACGCATCTTTGACAAAGAACAACTGTCATTCCAGACAGGAGAACTCGTGTGGGATCAAGAATATGGAAGGTACTATGCAGTCCCCAAGAGAGGACTCCTGGGCGAACAGCTCATGACACTCGATGAGATGAGCCTCTTCAACGGAGAGGACAACTGCCTCTTCATCAAGGATCCGGCATTCTTTGCCAAGAACGAGGAAACGTGGAGGAACGGTGAGGACATCACAATCGATTCGGAGCTCGAGGCAGTTGACAAAGCATTGACGCCAGCACCAAGTGCTGAACAAGTTGCTACAAAAATAGTTGAAGACGTCGCCACAAAAGGGCCAGATCAAAAACGATCCCTAACAAAGCTTGCATCCGCCACACGGACTGAATCTGCAGGATCCAATTGGAGAGAAGGAAAGGTGGATCCACAAAAGCACGCGGTCGTCGGATTCAATGGAGCTCACGTTCTTGATATGTGGTCCATGGAAGACGCACTGGGATATTTTGAGGATCAGGATACCGATACACTTAACACACGAGGCATTGGAGGCGTCGACAAGAAGGCAGAGGAATCGGCAAAGTTCTACACTGCCGCACAAGCAGAGATTGGAACAGAAACTCTTGGCCGAGACGTCGTCCTTCATAGCGCTGGATTCGACGCATTTAAAGGAGCACTTCAGGAGAATCCCAACGTGTACAAAGACTCCTTCGTCATGGGATTTGGCACAACCAGCCAGAAAGAAGGCGAGTGGCCATGGCCTGAAGGAACGGTGAGAACATATGTATCACTCCATGTTGGAACGCCTGGAACAGTCCCATTCGAGGGCAAAGCTGGTGGAGGAGACACCATCAATATTAATCTCAAAGACTTAGGGATCAGCAGACTGCACAACAATGCGCCGCGAGAGCTCGACGAGAATCCAAAACTCCAGGAATTGTTCTGGATGGGCGCTGAAGCCAACAGGCGCGGAGTATCAAGCCAAGAACTCCGCCAAGCCATCGAACAGAGGTTCAGAATAAAGACATCATAACTACAGGCTCACAATCTCGTACCAGAGCTTGTTGTCCGCGTCATTGAAAATCTTCCAGCGATCAAACTTTTCCTTCAGCATCGGATTGATATAGGTCTTCACGCCCCACATGTTCTCGCGCTTTGCTGCCTGAAGAATCTTCATGATCGCAGCGTGATCAAGCTTTGGATCAAGCCCGCCCTTATCATCCTCGATATCATGCTTCTCACGATGAGGGTCGACATGATTATACCCCCCATAGAACGAATATGCTTTTACTGAGCTCTCAAACGTATATGCCGCCCGATATGATGCAGGCTGGTCATCCACGGGCATGTACTGCATCGGCTCGAGACGAATCCGAAAAGGCTCCTGCAACTGTACGGGAAATTCCAGATCCAAGGACTCTGCTGCCTCACGGATCTTTTCCTCAATCTCACTCTTGGAATCGACCTTTTGCATTGCATGTTTTTTTGGCTTTTCGGCCCTTCCAGGCAGAGTGTACATGCCTGCCGCGACAAACAGAAGATAGGAAGGAAACAACTCTGCCACAATCTTGGTAAGCATGATGAATGTGCCTTGCAGGAAATATTTAAAGGTTGTTCAGAACGAAGCGGTGACATATCAGCAAGCTTTTTATAGGGAGGAGCCTGTAAACGCCCAAGAGGTGATTCCTTTGAAGAAGGAAATGAAAGCAGACAAAGTCGCTACGTGCTCAAGCTGCGGTTGCTCTGGATATGGTTGGTGGATCGTTCTCATCGTAGCCATCCTATTTTTGCTACGAGACATCTTCGGCATGACACTCTTTGGCATCTCAGGCTGGACAGTCATTCTGTTCATCATCGCATTTGGGATGAAATACTGCCAATGCAAGTAGATCGCGCGGGAAACTCCCGCATCCTTTTTCTTAAGCATCAGCTCTTTATTTAGGTCTAACCACACCCCTTTATGAAAAAATTATTACCAGAACAATACCGCATCCTTAAAGAGCGAGGAACAGAACCAGCATTTAGCGGAAAGCTCTTGCACACTACGAAAAAAGGCAGGTACAGGTGTGCAGGGTGCGGCACACTACTCTTCTCTTCAAGGGACAAGTTTGAATCGGGAACAGGATGGCCAAGCTTCTGCAATGCAACAAACGTTGAGCTGCGCGAGGATACCAGCTACGGAATGCACCGCACAGAAGTCACATGCAAGCACTGCAAAGGACACCTCGGACACCTCTTCAACGACGGACCAGGCACAAGGTACTGTATTAACTCCCTCGCGCTGGAATTTTCGGAACATCCTTGAAAGGCAGCCTACCTACTATTAGGAGGCCCTGTCTGGCGAACCCACGGTTAACTTTGGGAAATTTGCCGTGGATGCAGCATTGCATGCTTGTTGATGTCGAGGTTGCATGACCGATGCTCCATGCACCAGACCTCACATCTCACCGCCCAGACGATTTCTCCGTATACCGTTTCACATTCCTCACAGAGGTACCCTTCCCCCAGGTCCTTGACCATGGCTTTATCTATACTTGTGAGAGTATTTAAACGGTATGGAGCTCAATTCCAGAAAATGGTTTCGCAACCAAAATAACACCACCTAAAAATTCTATTAATATGTAGTATACAAGTCTAAACCAAACTGACTAATACTTCGGGATAATACTTCGAGAAAAAAAATGAGCAAGGTGATGCCAGCATGCAATCTAAAACAAAACTTGTACGAGTAGAGTGCGATCCGATGTGCGGTTTTATCATCCAAAGCCACGACAAATCCGAAGTGAAGAAATATACTGTGGAACATGTGAAAAATTCGCACAACAAAGAAATGTCTGATAAAGACGTTGAAAAAGCAATGAAGGTGATGTAATATCGCGGACATCATATTTCCGACGAGGGGTCAAGCCATGAACATTGGAGTTCTCGGTTCAGGTGATGTTGGAAGAGCTATAGCGAGCGGTTTTTCCAAGCAGGGAAGCAACGTTTTCATCGGCACACGACACCCTGAAAAGCTGGCAGAATGGATAAAAACGGTCAGGAACGTCCATGTAACGGACTATGAAGAGGCATGCAAGACCGCCGATCTCATCGTCATCGCAGTGAAAGGAAGCGCAGCAACTTCAGTCATACGGGAATCAAAGATCAACAATTTTGACCATAAGATTGTTATCGATATCACAAATCCCCTACGACAAAATGAGGGAGCGCCGCCAACACTCTTTACGGCGTTCCCTCACTCGCTAGGAGAAGAGATACAACAGCTGCTTGTGAAATCTTATGTCGTCAAAGCGTTCAACACCGTTCCTGCAATGTACATGACTCATGCACAGCTCCACGAAGGAAAGCCAGACCTTTTTATCGCGGGCAACGATATGAATGCCAAGAAAAAAACAACCGAGATCGCGAAACGATGGGGGTGGGGAGTGATCGACATTGGAGGCATCGACCAAGCGTATCTTCTCGAGGCGCTCGCGCTCATCTGGATCAGATACGGATTTCTGAACAATCACTGGACGCACGCGTTCAAGCTCCTATCGAAGTAAGCGCAGCCATTTTATCGTCGGGACGATAAATTATTATACCACTCCTTAGTTACAAGGATTATGGAAACACACGAGTACCAAGATGCACAGGAAGCGTATGATCTCATGAATCGATGGACACAGATCAAGACAGCGTACGCTGCACAGTTCGCGGGAAAAGACGTGACTTCCGTCACCGTGCATTCCCTGAACGGACAGCCGAGATTCGCGAACGTCAATTGGAAAAGTGAAACTCACGTCGGCTCTGATACGATAGACCTTGCCCAGAAAATATTACTCGACGAGCCGGAAGAGCCCATTCTCGATCTCAAGTAGCAATCACTCGAGCGGCACTTCGCTCCAGAACTTCCACTCATTACTTGGAGTGTACGCGCCAAAGATAAAGTATGGCGGAACCATCGTCCCAAAGTATGACTGCGCAACACCCGACCAATAATTCGGCCTGCCAAAACCACCCGAGTACATGCCACTGAACGTCGGACTGTCAAATGCCTCAAGAACCTTCGTAAAGATCCGGTCAGGTCCATACGCGCTCTCGCCATAACCTTCTGACGTAATAGAACCATCATACCCCTTCTTCTTCAAATACCTCACCGCATCAACCACCGGAAACTTACCTTGACCCGCGGGAAGATGCGAATGACCAGAACCAAACGCATCAACGAGATGAATGTGACCGAGTATACCAGACTGCGACAGTTTCTCGACCTGGTTTATGTACCATTTATTGAAGCGCTTGTCTGTCTCCTCAGGCGTCTCCATCCTGCCCTCACCCTTCTGATACTGCGGCTGAAAGTACTTGCGCCACATACTCAAGTGCTGGGTGTCAAGGGTTGCGCGAATATGCTTGTTCGCCATTTCCTCCGCCTTATGTTCATCAATCCCCTTATGAAAGTACGGGTTTGGCACGAGCTCAAGGCTACCATCAGCCTTCCTTCGCCCGTGAGGATCCTCAATCTTAGGTGACGTGAGGAGCTTTACCATCTGCTTCCTTGCATCGGTCACGAGCTCGATCAATTCCTCAGGATGGGAACCATACCCCATCTCTGGAAAAATGTTCTCAGGAGCGACAAACACATCCTTCTTCACATGAGGATTTTCCTTTGTCTGCTGCATCGCATGAATGCCAAGCTCAGCATAAGAATGCGCACTTTGTTGCTTTGCATACTCTTCCATCGGAATCACGTGCTGCAAGGAAAGCTCGATTTCCGCGGCACGCGCATCCGCGGCCGCTGAACCCTCCCGAATGTAGAGCACGTCAGCTTCAGCGCGCTTCAAGGCCTCCTCAATTACCACCGTTGGACGACGCTCATCGTACTTTGGCCAGAGCTGACGCACGAGCGGATCACGATTGATCTGCGGGTCCTTGATCATCATATCACGAATGACCTCAGGAGGAGCGTCCTTCTCAATGTCCTGATAGTGCTTGAGCACCTGCTTCAATACATCGCGCTCACGCACGGCTTCCTGATACTGCCTTGAGTAGTAGAGCGCGTTACCCTTCGCCTGCAAGATACCATTCTCTGCCTGGATACGGAACGCCATCTCCTCGGGCTTAATGGGACGCTCACCCTTTTCACGATAACGATCATTCCACCACTTCGTACGCTTCTCAATATCCTCCCATGTGAGCGTCTGCGTCTCAAACTTATTATTCTCCGGATCCCAGAAGGGTTTGCGCAGTTTCAACTCATCAGGATTTGTGGCGTCAATCCAGCGGCCATCCTCGGTCACCCAGTCACCCTTCTTGATGTGCACTTTACGCTTACCATCGACCGTGTAACCCTCCATATCATGCTCTGCCCCCATGAATTTGGGCTCAATGTAGATCTGGCTCTTCCTTACATTCGCCTGGATCTGACCAGTCCTTCTATCAACAAGATACTTGATCGCTCGGCCAGGCTCTTCCTGGTAGGCGAGAAACTCATAACCGTTCTTTCCCTCACCGAGCTTGCGATTCCAATCAGCACCCTCCATGGGACGGAAAAATTCGCCGGTGTGGACGACAACCGGGCTACCGCCCGCTACATCGGCGCTAAACTCAATTGCCTTCTTTATTTCCTCAACAGAGGACCCGCGTTGCTGCTCAGAAAAACCAGTCTCGGGATTAAAACCGGAAACATTACCCACCGTAACCGGCGCATGCACTGCCGCAAACTGCACCTGGTTAACCTTGGAGATCTCGCGCAACGTCTGACGGGCTTCCTTACCATACGAATCAGGACCAACGGGCTCTTGACCACCACCCTGCTGCAACTGAAGCTCAACCTTTGCGGCTCCAAGGCGGATCATGCCTTGCGCGGACTGGATGAGATTGCCAAACCTACCACCCTCGGTTACCGAGGGGCTGATATCGGACGCCCGAATCTCGGGAGTCTGCCTTGGAGCAACTTTCTTCTCCTCGGCAAGGTTACCAATGTAGTCCCGATCCATCGAGTTGCCGTACATGAAGATCATACCTTCTTTTTAGACGGGGAGATTAATAAAGGTTTGGAAAAAAATTATGACTTTTTATGAAAAATATATAAAGAAATTACATCGTAGGACGGTCGGATATATGACTTGTCCACCAGCAAAAAATTTTCCAGTGTATTTATCAAAGGAGAGTTTTCATCAATTATTCTGCATATATTAAGACTTCTGCGAGATTCAATATTCTAACATCGCCTATAGGCGTTACGGGTTTGTACGCCAGAGAAAGACCGCAAGCACGAAACAAACACGCATCTGATTTTCCATCACCAAGTGCAATGCATTCTTCTGCTTTAACATTTAATTTTTTCATTAATTCTTTAGTAGCCTCAGCCTTGCAGATGATCATATCACAGCATTTTGAATTATATTTTGTCTTTGCGATAACTTCTCCCGTGTACCTTCCATCACTATCCGTTACTAAAATCGGGCATACAATATTCCTTTTATCAATTCCAAGTATATTAGCAAAATAGTATATTATCGGGGAAAAAGCAACAGAAATGATGCCGACATGATATTGTCTTTTTTTAAGTCTTTCAATAGTACCTTTTGCTGTTCTCCTAAGATTAATATTCTGAAAAACCTTTTCAAAATCATTCTGAGTTTTCCCTTTAATCAGATTTGCGAGTTCCAAAGTTATGTTATAATCCTTAATTTTCCCCTTTCCATAATCAGCTCTTAGCGATTTTAGTTGTTTCAGAAATCCAAACTCTTTGGCAACTACTTCGATACTGCTTTCTCGAATGAGAGTCTTGTCAAAATCGAATATCACCAGTTTGTGCTTGTTCGCAATAATACCCAGTTCAGATAAGATTGTCTTGATAACCTGCTCGGACATAATAGTCAAATTTTCCAAGGGCTGCTTTTTGTGTCTTAGTTTTCCGATGTCTACTTCAGCTATTCGTACGCCTTTTTTTACTAGTTGGAGCAGTATTTGAATATCAACGCCCCACTTATCATCAATTTTCAAGTCCTTGAATAAATCCCTCTTCAGTGCAAATTGCCCGCTTAAGGGTTGATAAAAAGTTATGAATGGAAAAATTACTCTGAATAATGGTTTCACGACAAGCTCAGTCACTCTGCCTCTTGCCCTGGAAAATGAAGTCTTAACGAAGTCAGCCTCACCATTTTCTATCGGTTGAAGAATTGATGCAATTTTTTTCGG
The DNA here is from genome assembly GCA_964455675.1 of uncultured Methanosarcinales archaeon. Lineage (GTDB taxonomy): Archaea > Nanobdellota > Nanobdellia > Woesearchaeales > CAYVYK01 > CAYVYK01. The sequence continues at coordinate 12,461 of CAYVYK010000005.1, read as the reverse complement.
TGAAATGGAGTAAAGATCAGCATCAAGAAACAGTATGATTTCACCTGAAGAATGCGTAACTCCGGTTTTAATTGCTGCCCCCTTTCCCCGGTTTTTGGTATGTCTAATAACTTTAACGGATTCTAATTTGGCATTCCTAAAAGTATTGTCTGTAGATCCATCATCAACAACAATGATTTCATCGATTACCTTAACTTTTTTAACAGTCCTGATTACATTAATGATGGTTGGTTCTTCATTGAATGCAGGAATAATACAACTTATTCTCATTAATTCGATAATAACCCAATTTTATATAAATGTAACTCAATTCCTATGAACTCACCAGTATATCGATAACCCTCCGCAATCCAGTTTACTATCCCTTTGCTCTGGATTATTGTGGAAGGGTCGGCCTCCCGTCGTCAAGGCGAAATAAAAATCTAATATCATAATAATATCGTGGGACGATCGGCCTCCCGTCGGTCAAAGATGTGGTGCACAAAGGCATTAAAATATTATCGTAGGACGATCGGCTTCCCTCCGGTCGGCCTTGTCTCGGACGCCATCTTCAAGCTTCGCTTGAATGATGGCTTTGCTGTGTGCATTTCGTTATTTTGCTTTAGCGCTGATCGTGTCTTGCCCTTTCAATCTCTGCGGGGTGGACAATGCCCGGAGGGAGGTATCCGAAAGCACGATGTCGTTCCTGTTCCTCGCTGGTTCTGCTATAACCGAGCGCAACATCGCGAAGAGCCTTGGCGTGCATGATCTCTGGGCGGTCATCATAACCTTCGAAGAAAATGTGAGATGCAGCGCCATTGGCAACAGGAACGTACTCATGTGCATACACTGCACGCGCAGCGTCCTCTCGTCCACTCTGGTAACCTTTCTCATACGCGATAGAACACACAGCTACACCTGTCTCTATGAGCAGGCCGAGCGCTATCGCTCCGAGAGCCTTGCATTTGAGATTCCTTACCCTTTCTTTGTGATACATATCAGCGTAATCCACTAATGAATCGTTTTCCATCATGATTCCTCCTTCGTTATTCACTAGTGGTTAATGCAAAGTTTTATGCATGTTTGGTTCAATGAGAATTAAACCGTTAGGTTTAAATAATCTTATGTACTTATTGGTTTAATGCCCATTAGAGTATCATTACCACTTGATCGCACCGATAGCGCAAAGGACATGGTGTTCACCATCCTCTCAAAGGAGTACCCACTCAAGATTATTGATCTCACGAATATTATCAAGAAGCGGTACGGGAAGTCCATCACGTTTCAGGCGGTTCGCAAAGCGCTTCTCGAGCTTTCCTTTGCAGGAGTCATTAACCAAACCGGCAAGGAATTCTCAATAAGCCGTGAATACGTGCGAGAACTCAAACAGAAAGTCGATACCCTCTACACCGAGATCTATGAGCAGAAAAGCAAGCCTACTCGAGAGGATGCTATTGGAAACGAGATAGCGGTCTTCACATTCAAATCGCTCAATGACATGATGGTATTCTGGCAGGACCTCATCGACGATTGGTACAAACACCTCAAGAAAGGAGATCCCAATGTCAATGTGTACCAGGCAGCACACGCGTGGGAAGTCCTGCTGCATCCAGACCGGGAACGCCAGATCATGGGAAAACTCAAGAAAAAAGGCATAAAGTCATATATCCTCTCCATAGGCAGTACTGCACTTGACCGAAATATTAAGAGGTTCTACCACCACATTGGCGTGAAGATGGAGATCGATCCGTCACTCTCATCGTTTGACCGGAAGTATTACGTCGGAACGTACGGAGATCTCATCGTGCAGACACAGTATCCACCAGATATCGTGCAAGCGCTCGAGGTATTCTTCCGAAAGAATTCCACACTCGAGAAGCTTGACATCACAGAGCTCTCAAGAATCGTCAATAAGAAGTCCGTTATCAAGCTCACCGTGATAAAGAACATGGGCATGGCCAAACAGATCAATGCATCAGTGCTCGGGCAGATGGACTAGACTGACTTTCTCTTGCGGAGATACTGGAAAGATCGTTGCACTTCGCTTTCCCAAATGTTTTGTCATCACTGTTCGCTCTCGCACCTCTGTTTCACGAGGTTCGGGCTCACGAGGGCAAAAAACTTCTGTTAATGCCGTTGTTAAGTTCAATAAAATTTCCATTTCCTGGATTGTAGAAAATAATTACTTACTTCAATAATCTATATTTTGATGTTACTATTGCTCCTAATCCCACAATTAAGATTATTGTATGGCTTGGATGAAACGAACCGAAGAAAGTCCAAACTGCAGATCCAAGCGCAAGTATCAATCCCGCAAAAAATTGTATTTTATCTCTATCCATAATATTACCATATACCAAAATGTTTATTAAACTATCGGGGAAATAGAAATTTTACTCCGCGGACGCAGGTTTCCCACACTTGCGTATTGGAAACGTACTTAACAGGAATTTAACGGTTCGCAGGGTCGGTGTCACCTAAATCGCCAAGCGATTTCCCCTGCTCTACCCAATTGAATTTCCAGCACGATTCTTGGGGGTTGCCGAGACTCGTGGGAAATTCAGCTTCGTTAAATTCCGATGCTATATGCAATTAAATTCAATTTTCTAGAACAAAACGGGAATTCTCTCTTATTTTTTTATTGAGCCCCACGTTCTCTTGAACGATACTTGCTCTGCAAATTGGATAAAACTTCTGCATAAAGCGTCGTTGGAATTGTTATGCCTTCTTTTGGAGGACAGCCAGTATTAAATCTATCTCCAGCAATTTGCCTTGTTTTGCTTTGCTCCCAAATTTCTGCAAGACTCTGTTTCCTTACATTTCCTTGGCTTTCAATGTAACCAGGACAACCTACAACATTGCCTTTCATAGTTATGTATAATCCGGCTCTTAATTGATTACACGGATGACCTCCAGGCAAACACGAAATTCCATCTGCTTCGATTTCGTCTAATTTTTGAAAACCATGTTCAATATTCCATGAATAGATATTTGTCCATAGTTCAACTTTTTGTTCATGTGTTAAATCATTTTGTTTTAGAAATTCAGGGTCTATTTGTTTCCCGCTCGTCATTAATACTGCTGTTACAGGATAAATATTCCTTTCTCTTGCCCAAATATAAATTGGGAAAGCATCATCTGCTGTTGAGCTCCTAACTGGTGCATTACAAAAAGCTAGTCGTGTAGGATTCGAATTATTAAATCCAGCATTGACTAAATTTTCTAAAGCAGTATTTCTTATTTGTGCATAGTTTGGTGTTCTGACAACATGATCTTGAATTGCAGGATCAAAAGAATGAAAACCCAACATGAAACTAACATCCAGTTGATACATTCTCTCTGCTAATTCCTGAGCGGTGTTTATTCCATATCGCCCATGATATCTTTTTGCAACATCATCATTACCTAATCCTTGCCCTTTTGTAAAGACTGCGGTACCTATACTCATATTAGTCATTATTTCAACAAACGGCAAGAATTTCCTGCTTTCCGTTGGTTCGCCAACACCACAAATCTTAACATATTTTAACCCGAGTTTTTTCCCGTCCTCAATGATTTTAATCAATTCCCCAAAACTTAAATCTCTCTTATCCTCCGCATCATCTACTGCACTGTCTTGCCTAAAACAATCAGGACAATGCAAGGAGCAGTACCGATCTAAGTCTATATCTAAAAGCAAAAGCTTTCCTCGATTAGCTTCAAAATCTTCTCTTGAAAAAAATCCCCAATTAGGCAAAGTGTTCTGATAATCTCTAGGAAAACCATTTTGAAATTTTTTTGGTATTTCTAGGGTTGTTTTTTCCATTTTATTAACTCCTTAGTGAAAACTAACAGGACTATGTTAATAAAAGTTTTTATCATAATTTTTACACTTTAACCATAATACTTATAAATATGGACAATATAGTTAATTTATGGTCTACAAACTGGATAAGAAAGACAGGCAGATTCTTTATCAACTGGATTCAGATAGTAGGCAAAGCTATAAACAAATAGGCAAAAAAGTAAAACTAAGCAGAGAAGTTGTCCAATATAGAATAAAACAGCTTGAAAAAAGAGGCATAATCAGAGGATATCAAACGCTTATAGATGTAAGTAAGTTAGGTTATCTGAATTGCAGATTTTTTATTAAATTTCAAAAAGATTCACCCGAAGAAGAAAATCAAGTAATTGAATATTATAAAAAGCACCCTCAATTCTGGTGGGTTAATAGTATAGATGGATTTAGAGATTTAGGTCTTGCATGTTGGGTCAAGAATACATATGAGTTTTTTGATATTAAAGAGGATTTAATAAAAAGATTTGGAAAATTCGTCTTTGATTTGAACATTGCCATATACTCAAAATTCTATATATACAAAAGAACATATCTTTCTGATAAGAAAAGAGGAGATGAAAAAATTAAAGTTATGTTTTTTCCTGAAAAAGTGGAGTTTGATGATAAAGATATCCAGATTTTAAGATTGATTACCCCTAATGCTAGGATGACATCAGTTTCAATTTCTGAAAAAACAGGAATCAGCATTACCAACGTTAATTATAGAATCAAAAAGATGATAGAAAACGGAATAATAGTTGATTTCCGTGTAATTCTTGACTTAGAAACAATAGGATATTATTGGTATAAAATCGAGATACAATTAGATGATTTAAACATAAAAAAAAGTATGTTGAGTTTTCTTCATCAACATCCAAATATAATCTATGCTTATGAAACAATAAGCGAAAACGACCTAGAAGTCGAGATGGAAGTCCAAAGTTATGAGGAATTTAGGAAAGTCTTGGACGAAATTAGAAACCTTTTTGGGAAGTCCATAAAAAAATATCACCATCTATTATGGTATAAAGAACATAAATTTTTATTCATGCCATAATGAGAAAGTGTTGGTCTAAACGTTTATCTTGATGGCTCTTCGAGATTGAGAGAGAATTCCCCTAAGATGTTTTCTGCCTCGCAGAATTGACATGAAAATTAAATTTAACTTCTCCGCTTTTTTCCTACGGAATTAATGCTCGACCCCACTGCGTTCTCCTCGCTTTGCTCGTCGGGGCGCATAACAGGAATTATGCTCAATCGTCGTGTAAAATAATAACGGGGTTGCTACCTTGGTCCCTTCGAGACAGATAGTCCAAAATCAAAGATTTCTGGATTCGATTGGATTGCTCTGTCTACTAAAGATTTGCTAGTGTTTACGTCTTTGATTATTTCTTCCACTTTTGATATATCACTAATTGTCCAAGTTGGAAACTCAATTTTTTCAGTAGGTAATTCATTGCTAAACTTACCCTTTTTATACCAAATCGTCTTGATTCCCAACTGATTAGCAAGCTTTATCTCTGATTTTATTCTGTCTCCCACAACAATAATCTCATTGGGCTGACATCCAAGAAGACTAAGTGTTTCTTTGAAAATGTTGGTATCCTTCTCTCTCACAATTTTAGTAACAGAAAAAATAGAAGAAAGATCATATGATTCGATTAAAGTATCTCTGTGAGCTTCCTTAATGCTGATCAAAGCCAAAGAAAGGCCAGACTTTCTAAGATTCTTGAGCAATTCAATAGTCTCTTCCGGTATTTGTTGAAGCTCTGGAATGTACAGCGTTCTGTTAAAATCAAAAATAATTCCTTTTATCATTTGATTTCACCCCCAACAAAATACATCCTGATTTCATAGCATCGCTTTCCTCTTCTGTCTCCTTTCACATCAATGTCTAAGAGGCTAGGTACAAATTGCTCAAAAAGATTACTCCTTTTATTGTCTGCCATTATCTCTCTTCCCCAGATTGGAGTTACCAATGGTTTGAAATATCCACTCCCAGTTTCATATTCTTTGAAGAATACCTTTTTCTTTATTAATAGTCCATAATCTTCTTCTCCAAGTCTGGAAGTTTCATAAAATCTCGCCAATACAAAATCATCAGGTTGCAGTATGGCTCCTTTGGGTATTTTGACACCATATGCAGACAAATTTCCGTTTACGCCCGTAAGAATCCTATTTCTTAGAGGTTGATTTCTGCTTAGGTAGTCAAATTCTCTTTTCGGCAATGATTTTCCATCAACTATAGCCTCATTTACTTCGTCATATACTTCTTCAACAAGAATACCGTTCTTTCTAAGTTCAGAAACTAAATATTCTTTCTCTTGTTTAAAGAATCCTAATTCTCTTGATAGAGTACTTTGAGGAATTGTAACCTTTCCGTTGAGTGTTGAAACAATCTTTTCTATTCCCACAGAAGGTTTTCTTCCTAATGCTTGGCTAGTTGCGAGTATATCGGCAACATAACCCACCGCAGGAGTCCCTATATCAATAAGATAAATATCGTTATCACAAAGCATGAAATCAACAGAACCTGTGAAGATATTTCTACCATTATCTCCTGTAGCCAAGCATAATGCGACGTAGGCGGTTTTTGCGGCTTCTTCTAACCTCTGATACACTGATTTGGGCAGTTGGAATGGTTTATCAGACACACCATAAAAAAAGATCGGGCTTTTCCCTTTTTTTCTACCCCCATCAATGGGACAAAGTCTTTCCGCCTCTTCCACCAACACGTTCACTTCTTCTATCTTAGTTGAGTCTAGTTTGTCCAATCTTTCTTTAATCCCGAACAGTTTTTCACGTCCAGCAATGTCCAATCTTTCAACAGCAAATGGTTCAACAAAAGACGCAGAGGGTAACAATCTGATAGTGCCATCATATCCTAATGCTTCGGACTCAACAACGTCAACTAAAGAAGTAAATCCAGTAAATGCGGTTTGGTCATTACTTAAACACTTAATAAACCATCTCCTTAGATCTATTGAATCAGGTTTTCCACAAAGTAACATCTGACTCAGGTATCTTTCTGCAATTGAGGTCTCTTCTTTAGAACTTAGTGGATCATTCAGTCTATAAAATGGCCCTCTGAATCTTCGCCAGTCTGACACAATATCTGGTAGCTCATCATAGGTTCCACCGCTTAGTCTTGCTATAGTAGATAATACTTGAAAAGAGTTATCACTATTAGCAATGAATACAACCAGCGCTTTCTTGCGCCTTAGCCTCTAGTTGTTTGGTACTTGTTTGTTTTTCCATTTTCTTTTCCTCCGACAGTTTTGGATGTCAGCCATTTTTTAGAAAATAAATTAATCTGAAACAATGATGATCTGAACTTAGAAACCAGAATTATGACTAAACTGAAAGTAATTCACAATCTGGAAAATAAGCCAGATTTACAGATGATGATGAGAACATATCGAGTTAGAACTAGCAAAATCCTTCTTAACTTCCAAAGTTTGAATCTTTGATTCTGCAACCATAGATTAAAGATAGAAAGAGCAGCTATTTAAAGCTTTCTCTTTTGTTGTCACTATTGGATGATTATTACGGAACTTCGGCAACCCCCACGACTATATGGTACACACGACGACTCTGATTTTTTGCCTTTTGCATCGTTGCACTAAAAATCAGGTCTTCCCTTTGGTCAGACGAATATTAACAGGAATTTAACGGTTCGCAGGGTCGTTGTCGCCCAAATCGCCAAGCGATTTCCCCTGCTCTACCCAATTGAATTTCCAGCACGATTCTTGGGGGTTGCCGAGACTCGTGGGAAATTCAGCTTCGTTAAATTCCGATGTTACTTAGAAAAAATTGGGCTATCCTGGTGAACATTTATTATTAACACATTTACATGATAGGGGAGATATACAATCAATTGGTCCGTGCGAATAATCCATATTTACACCTACGTTCACACAGCCAGCACATATATCTACTTTACAATCCATATCTGTCTTACAAGACCTGTCGCAACCTTCATATTGGTTCGGACCACATTTTGAGTTACAGCCAGCTATTAAAATCACTAAAATAACCAGAAAAATTGTGAATAATTTTTTCATCAGAGAACTTTATTATAATAAATATATAAATTGTCTTCTACACCCAATTTTTTCTTCCGTCATACTTTCTCGCTTCGCTCGAAGTTTTTACTTCGTAAAAAAGAATCTAACAGGTAGTATATGAAAGATACGCTTCTTTTTTCGAGGAGCCATGCAGTGCGATCACTGCGTTCAGGGTGTTTACCATATTTTAAGCGGTTCGCTCCTTGCACTGCCCTCTCATCTAGGTTTCTTCGATGGTCGCAGCTTTTGGTTACCGAGGCTTCGCCCAGCTCTGAAGAAATCGCTTATTGCCAGTGTTAACCTCAAATAAACAAAAAATACCACTGATGCAACAAGAGAGCAGGAAACAGCTGGAATATTATCGACGATAGGAACCAAGAAGGTCATCAACAATCTTTTCCGCGAGACTCAACTGCTTAGCCACCGCCTGCGAAGCTGCGTATCTTCCGCGTTCGATATCCTTTTCCTTCTGCTGGATCGCATTCCGCAAGTGGTAAAGTTGGTCGGACTGATCCGCGTCCATCGTGCCGGACTCCTTGATGTCCTCGTAGAGATTTCGAATCCTGTTGTAAAGCTCGGGCATGGGTTTTGCAGCAAGATGGGATTCATACGCCCTCACTTCCGCCTCTGAAACATGCGGCCCGGGCTCCGCGGCAACAGTATCCTCAAGCGGACGACCAGAGCGATCGGGCTCCTCGACGGACACTGGCTCGGAGAGCTTTTCCAGCTTTGTTGGTTCAACCTTTGGAGTCTTCTTCTCCTGTGGAATATACTTCACACTAACAATAGATTTCGGGAGAGACTTTGGGATATGGACGTCGTACTTCTTTTCGTCGGGTATTTCCAGAACTTTTCGAATTTTTTTCTTTACCATGTCAGCATGCGATGACCGGCCTTGTAATTCTTGTAGGAAAGCCAGGCCATGAACATCGCCTGCTCCTTTGCTCGACCGCGCTCCTGGTCCTTTGCGTACTTGTTCATCTTTGATTTGCTCTCCTTTGAAACAGATGACATCATACGCCCCATGAGAGTTTCATCCTTTGCTCCTTCCTTTTTCTCTTCCTTCTTTTCATTACCGCCAAATGCGGTAAAGATTTCACCAAAACCTTTCAGGACCCCCGTGAAGGGAGATAGCATGCCCTCGGGCTTTCGCGGAGTCTCGGCTTTTACCTTATTCTCAAACACTTCACCTGCTTCCTCAAGGTATTTACGCAGGTCACCGCCAAGCTCGGTCATGGACTGCAAGATTGTCTCATCAATACCAAGCATGAGCTCCCAATCCTCTATCTCCCGCATCTTCAAGTAGTTCGTGATTTCTTTCTCATCCCACGCATACGTGCGATACTGGATACGAACTTCACCAACATGGATGGGGCCGCGCTGATAGCCCCCTCCTTCCTGCACATAGCTCATGCTCGGACGGGTGCGGAAACGCATATTGATAATCTCGACCGCGTACACTTCCTTGTTGTTCTTTGGCATTTGACGCGCGAGCATCTCAACTTCCATCATGCTGCTCTCAAACGCGGAGACAAGATCAGCACGGTCCATGCGCTCGAGATTCGAATTTAACCTCTTTAGGTGCCTCATATACGGGCGCACCCACTGCATGTAGAGACGGATAACGAGGTAGTGCTGACGCAGATACTTCAATGTGAAGTTACGCCGCCAGGAAATCTCCTGCAAGGTGCGCTCCTTCCAATGCAAGTAGGAGCGAAGCTTACGCTTCAAAACCTCACGAACTTTGCGATTAAACTCATCCTGCTTGTCAACATACTCATCAACGTCCTCGGGCTTTGGAGGATGTATCGCAAAAAAGAGGTCTGGAAGGGTTGTGAACTGCAGCTCGCGCGCAAGACCAAACACCGATCCAGCGTTCTTCGTACCACCCTCAACCAAGTCTATCCAGGTTCCTTTGAGGGAAATCTCGGCGCTCTCACGGTCCTTACGATTCGCGTCATTACTTGCCTTATACATATCCAAGCGTTCATCAAGAATGCGAAGTTCGCGCACGATCTGGAACACTTCCTTCGTCAGCTTACCTATTGTCGCCAAAAAGTTTGAGATGCGGTCCTGCTGAATCCCGACCCGCTGCTCGGACGAACCAAAAAACGAAGAGTGCTCGCTCGCCGCAAAGACGTCAGTTACCTTGAACACCTGAGGAAAACCAGCGTCGTAGCGCAGATAGTTCAACAACCAGTAATAGGACTCCTCAAGAGAAGCCTGATACGACTCATACACAATGTAGTGAAACCATCCGGGCTCAGGAAAGCCAGTCTTCATCAGCTGGTTCTTCGCTTCCTCAATCTCATGATTGCTCGCCCACTTCTGGCACTGTTCCTTCGTAACCTTACCTTCCTTAACAAGTTGCAGACGCTCCTCATTAGACTTGCCACCATACTCTTTTCTCGCTTCATCATCAGAGATGAAACCGAACGCGAATAGCAGCTGGTCTTGCGAAAGCCCTTCCTTATCCATCACCGTATCCTCCACCAGGTACCTAGATCTACGGTTATTTAAACGTTGCCCCCCGGGAAAACAGACGGAGGAGCCTCGTCCTTTGGACGGAAGAGAGTGACGGTAAATCCCTTGATATCCACGACCGTTGCTTTACTTGCTGCAGACAAGGCAGCGAAGAGCTGCTTCTTATGCTGCACTTCCATGCTTGAGCGAAGAAAACGAACCTTAATGAGCTGCTTTTGCCGAAGATGCTTCTGCACCTCAGCGATAACAGTCGGTGTTAGCCCAGATTTTCCCACCCTGACAACAGGCTCGAGCAGGTGAGCGCGCTTGCGCAGTTCATAGATATCATCCATTTCAGAAGCACAATGCATGCTTGAAATAAAATAGTTGCGTTTGACTATGACTTTTTTGTCTCACTTGAACATAAACTATTTATTCAGCCTCATGATCAACACTCGTATGGGATATTCCATAAAGCATAGGTATACTTCAGGAGCGCCAGATAACACCTATACTCGCGAGCGACACGAGGTGCTGAGCGACCGACTAAACGCAGTACCGTGGAAGCAAAAACATCGCGTCGAACTTGTTCCCGGATGGTATGGATACACATACCTTGGACGACCGGAGTGCTGGATCAATGCAGACCTTGACGTCGGTGGTTATCAGGACCGCAAAACGCATATCCATGAAAGCATCCACACCGATGATGAGTATGAAACACGCGCGATCACGGCATGGATCCTTGGGGAAGAAGCCCGAGAACAACCCTATGAACAACCGAAGGAACCGTACAAGATTTAGAGCGGGGATGGATCAGGAGGATGACTGTCCTCATCCACGTGATACGTAGATCGCCCGGGCATCTTGTCAGAACGAAGATCATATTCTGATGCGACTCCCACAGGAACATTGAGCAAGTACAAGAATTTTTTCTTGCGCGCAAGCTTCTGCAGGGCTGACAAGCCGGTGAGCGTTTCCCTCGATGAAGGAAGGCACGCGGCATACTTCAGGTCAATCACATATGGAAGAAGCGGATTACCCACCGTAATCGACACCGGATTAGAAGCCATGCCCCGCATATCGTACGCATCTTTTAGCTTTCGCTGCACAAGAGAGTTCGTCAAGTACTGCATAATCATGCTCAATGCCTCCGAGTTTTTCGGATCGAAAACCAGGTAGTTCACACTCGACAATTCATTCGCTGAGGGAATATAATCAATTGACTTAAAGAGCGTTAACCGCGTCACCACCAAGGGAGCTGCCGCATAGGGCAAAGCAATAACATCAGCCTCGCAGTGACGACGGACAAAGCCGCCAGCGCGCAGCCGCACATCTGTTTCCCAGCCTGCACGCCAGTGCCGCGGACGCCTCGCAGCGTGGGAAAGCACTTCTGACCTTCCCTTTGAGAGCATATCGCGCGCATACTCCGCCTCAAAATCATGCCCGAAAAAGTTCTGCCATGAACGCGCGACGTCAGCATTATAATGTTGCGCGACTGCAGGAGATACTCCTGAAAGAAGGAGCGAATCATTCTCCCAGCGCAAAAAAACATACCGAGGCGAGGGAGCAATCGGCAACCGATGGAATGTGGCGACTGACGCGTCAACAAGAGCATTCAATGCTTGCGCATTCTCACCAGATGCATGAATCAGCGCTGTACGATCACTTTCGGCCGCATTACGAGCACTAACGGCACCTTCAAGATCATGGGTGACTGATTCGAGCCGTCCGTTTATTGCCGCCATTTGTTCATCACGCTGAGCACACAAGGCTTCGAGATCGGCAACTCTTCGTTGCGAGGAGTCCAGCCGCGACGTCAGGATCTCCTTCTTGGCTTGCGCGTCCTCCTGCTCTCTTTGCAACTCCCTCGATTCATATTCCAGTTCCTGTGCATAACGCAACGCACGATTATACGATTCATATTGACCGGACCACTTCAAGAACAACCGTTGGAACCATGAGAGAGCGTCAGAAGGCTCAGGGTGCTTTGGATCAGTCATTTTCGCATACAAGACAAGGTTCCTTACCGCTTCCTCTCCCCACATGAGGCACTGGAAAGCACGCTGAATTTATAATAATATCCGCCACAACATTTAAAAGAGAGCAGGAGTTCGAACGCCACACACGCCGGT
>CAYVYK010000004.1:113088-126916 GCA_964455675.1 uncultured Methanosarcinales archaeon | reverse complement strand
TTTCGTTTTTCGCCCAAAGCCTTATAAATCCGGCGTGGCGTACGAGGAGAGAGTTGGGGAGTACGGAATGGTGACAATTTGGTGATTAGACGATTGTATCAAGAGCACAAGGAAACAGCACATAACTTCTTTTGGAGGGCGCTCCAGCTTGTTTCCAAGCAAGGAATATCTGTCGTAATATTCTTCATTGCTGCTAAATACCTCACTCCGTACGATTTCGGGATTCTCAATTATGTGATGGCGGTTGTTGTACTTCTGATGGTTTTATGCGATTTCGGAATATCCACTGCTACATCCAAATACGTGGCTGAGTATAGAGTGAAAGATCCGAAAAAGGTGTCGAGTATTGCGTTTTCCTCGTTCATTGTCATTTTTGCTATTGCGACAGTCATTGCGATACTCACTGTGGTGCTGGGGCCGTATCTTCTGAAAGAAAACTATGTATATGTTCTATACTTGATACCCTACTTGTATCTAGTGCCTCTGTCTAGTACTCTTGATGGGATCTATCGTGGTTCTGAGCTGTTCAAGAAGCTTGCTACGATATCTGTTTCAGTTGGAGTGGTATCATTGGCACTATCATTTCTGCTCATTAAACAGTATTTGTTGATCGGAGCGATCATTGCACAGAATCTGCAGTTCTTGCTGTTGACTGTTGTTTTACTATGGCAAACCGACAATGTACAGTTTAAGGTGGATTTGAACATTACGAAGAAAATTACCAGATACAGTTTGGTGATTGGTGTTGCCAGTGTAATGTATTATTTGTACACTCGAGCAGATATCTTGGTGCTGCAGTATTTTGGATATACAGTTGAGATTGGATATTATTCACTTGTGACTAAACTGTTTGAATTATTGATTTTACCTTTTATGATATTTGGACAGGTGATTGCGCCGACAATAACAATTGAGTACGCAAGAAAAAAGTATCCGGTTTTAATGCATAAACTGAAGAAACATTTATTAGCCGTTTTTGTATTGTCATTATTTATTGCTTTAGGGATGTATTTCCTGTTTCCTATCTTAGTTAGTATTCTCTTTAATACGTACTATACCCCTGCGACCGTTATCATGTTTCAACTGCTCCTTTTAACTTTACCAATAAAGATGATGTCAGCAGTGGTGAGCAATGGGCATACTGTTCCCACAGGTAACGCACATTTCTCCATGTGGACAATGATACCTGCCGGTATTTTAAACGTGATTCTTGATATCATCTTTGTATCTACCTATGGTTTTATCGGGGTGGTGTATGCAAGCTTGATATGCTTCTTCTTGGCGACACTCTCTTACATGTCACTTTATTATTTCAAACTGAGGGGTTTGATCGATGGGTAAACCAATAGTATCAGTAATTATGGCGGTGCACAATGCGGAGAAGTATTTGGATAAGAGTATCCAAAGCATACTAAATCAGACATTCAGAGATCTTGAATTAGTAATCGTTAACGATTTCTCTACGGACAATAGTGATCATATCATAAAATCGTATTCTAAAAAAGATAGACGCATTAAGTACATTTCTTTAAAGAAAAATATCGGTGCTGCTGGAGCACGAAATTGTGGTTTGAAAAAAGCGAAGGGAAAGTATATAGCGATTCTTGATGCTGATGATGTTGCCATTCCAGATAGACTAAGAATTCAATACAAATTTCTTGAAGATAATCCAACTGTTTTCCTTGTGGGGGGGATGGCTTCAATAATAGACATGAAGGGTAGAAGGCTCCGAAATATTGAGAACCCTTGTAGTAATAAGGATATCTGCAAAGAATTATTGAAAAGGAATCCCATCTGCCATGTTTCTATTATGATGCGGAATATAAGTCTGAGATACCGAGAGAAATTTCTCTATTCGCATGACTATGACTTAATGCTGAGAATAGCTTCACAGGATCTTGTTATGCGGAATATCCCCGATATCCTGGTGTGTATAGGACAAAATCCCGAGGGAATTAGTATTAAAAAGGCCGTTCAACAAAAGATTTTGGCATGCATTGCACTAAAAATGTATTTGGAAAGAAAAAAAACAGGAAAAGATGCATACAGCAGGTTTGAACCTACCACACTATTACAGCACTGGGAAAAAGAGAAGAATAGTCCTGTAATTGTCCAGGCGTTAATCGATTCATCGATTTCTCTAAACGATTCCAGGGGTATAAAGAAAAATTTTCATAAGCAACTAGTTCATAACCCTGGTAGTTTAACCTTTCGTCATGTTTTAGCATATGCGGCTGCTCACTCTAATTTCTTTTTATTAAAACGAATTTATTGGTTAATACAAAGAACGGTTAAGAATATTTGGAGATAAAATGATGGGCGGATTTGGAAAATCTTCAACAATCTCGACTACATATCTAGTTATTGTTGGAATATTTGTCTCAGTATTGCTCTTCCTAGTCGCTGCTAGTAAATGGATTTTACTTGCTGTTTTAGTGAGCGCTCTCCTTTTTCTAATGTTCAATAGAATGGATCAAAGAATGGTCCTTTTATTTATCATATTTTTTCTTACAACGCTTTTATTCAGAAATATATTTGCCATCTATTTTTCTTTTCTTTATGTTAATGACAAGTTAGCATACTATATTTATGGTGGCTTGGATTTTTTACTTTTAATCTTCATATTTGTCAAACTTTACATATCTGGTAGGATCAGGCTATCAAATCCAGAAAAACTCTTTTTACTGGCTATCACTGGTTACTTCATAGTCGGTTATATCCAATTTGGGACAAGCTCTGTGATATACCTACGCAATTACTGCTCATGGTTCTTAATGTTTCAGTTCGGAAGGTATATTTGCAATTGTAGAATGAGAGATGTTACGGTTAAAGCTTTTGTTAAGATTAGTACGGTTATTCTCTTATTAGCTCTCATACAAATGATTATCCCAAATCTATACTATGATGCATTTCATTTTGATACCTACTCCGAAGTTAAACAGGCAAGTTTCACTACTTCCACAACATTATTCTCTATCAAGATACCCAGGCTAATTTCTCCCTTGGGGCATCCCATCACCTTTGGCTATTATCTGGTGTCTGTTTTACTCGCTTTACTTTTCTGTTGGAGAAATAGATTGTTTCAGAGAAGTATCCTACTCGTCCTTTTTTCCATTGTCATTATACTATTGGCACTTTCTGGAGCCAAAGGGCCGATTTTGGCCGTTGCCCTTACATTGATATTAACTTTATTGTGGAGTATGTACAAATGGTTTGCGAGCACACGTCGCTCAAGTGTATACATGTGTTTACTACTACTATTTGGAATTGTGGTGATACTTGGATCAATGAAAGTATCACAATTAGACGAAGCAAGTTCCGTAACCATCAAGAAATGGGGATTTATTAACGGATTTGAAAATCTCTTGCAAAACCCGGTGGGCAAAGGAATTGGTTACGGCGGTAATTTAGGCGTTGGTGAAGTGGACACGTATGGGCGCACAAATTATAAAGTTGGTTATGAAAAATTGCTAACTGGTGCAGAAAGCTTCTGGGGAGTAGCTCTTACCCAAATGGGTGTAGTAGGTTTATTCTATCTTGTCTTCACCATCCTTTTTTCATTATACCACTTCAACAGATCCATAAATAACTCCAATTTTATTGGCCAGCTAGTGTCTGCCCTTTTCTTTCTTGTAATTATGGTGGGGGCGTTTCAGGAGGAGGCGTTTGGGATTTACGCTTTGGGCTTGATTGGTTTTTTCCTGGGATTGATGTACCATGTGAGTGACTCCATTGGTGATGAGGCGTACGCCCATGATTAAAAAAAACTCGGTACTAATGTTAGGTACATCTGAAAGGGGCGGAATGTATTCAGTAGCGCAGTCAATTATGCATCTTCCCTTGGCAAAACACTATGGTCTTGTGTTCATCTCAACACACAATTCTGGCAGTACCATAAAGAAATTCTCTCTTTTCACGAAGAGTCTTTTTTACTTTTTATTCCAAATTATGCAAACGAGAATAAAAATAGTCCATATGCATTTCTCGAAGAAGGGTAGCATAATCAGAAAAATGGTTTTTATCGCTATTAGCAAAATCTTTGGGAAGAAGGTGATTTTACAAGCTCATGGAGCGGATTTTTTTACCTATTATAAAAAACAAGGATACTTCTTTAAAATTCTTATCCGGAAATTTCTCAATAGTTCCGACGCTTTTATAGTTCTATCTGAAGAGCGCAAGGAAGAGTATTCAAAGCTAGTAGATTTACGTAAGATTTGGGTGATACCTAACTTTGTAAAGACTTCGCGAGCTATTCAAAAAGTAGAAAAAAGTGGGACCATTAACCTTCTAAGTCTTGGAATTCTCGGAAAAAGGAAAGGTACTTACGATCTAATCACGGCTGTTTACAAACTTAGAAAAAAAGATATACTACTAAATTTGGCAGGAAATGGGGACGTTGATAAATGCCGGGCGCTAGTTGTCGACCTCCATCTGAATAAAACAGTGAAAGTACTTGGGTGGGTTAGTGGAAAGCAAAAACGAGAATTAATGGAATCAGCTGATATTTTTGTTTTACCTTCTTATGAGGAGGATCTGCCGATGGCAATATTAGAATCAATGGCTTATGGCTTGCCTATTATTTCCACGAATGTCGCCGGAATACCTTCCCTTGTTAAAGATGGTGTAAACGGCTATCTTATCAAACCTGGTGATATACGAGCACTCTCGTCTAGCATAAACAAACTGTTGGATGATAAAACCCTACGAAAAAGGATGGGAAAAGAAAGTTATAAACTGGTAAAAAATCGCTTTGAACAGAGAATAGTTGAGAAGCAGTTCATTAAGTTATACAATTGTCTCATGGAGTATTCAGGAAAAAGGTCATCATCCTAATGAAAATAATGAATGTAAGAGCAACCAACGTGACTATTAGCATTGCGTTAAATACTGCTCTAAGTCTTATTGATGGAAACTCAACCTCAACCATCCTCTTCCTCAACGAAGACTGCCTCTACAAAGCGCAGTATGACAAGGAATACCGTAACATCCTCAACAGTGCCGACCTCGTTCTTCCCGACGGTATCGGACTCAAGATCGCTGCGAGAATTCTGGGTGTCAGAATCAAGGACAACTGTAACGGAACCGACTTCTCTCCGCTCTTTCTCAAAGAAGTCGCAAAGAAAGGGTACAAGGTTTTCTTCCTTGGGTCAAAAGAAGGCGTTGCAGAAAAAGCGGCAAAGAATTTCATGAAGAAGATACCTGGACTAAAGATCGTGGGCTGGCATTCCGGCTTTTTCGAGAACGATGGGCAAATCATCAGGAAAATCAACGCCTCAAAAGCGGACATTTTATTCGTCGGAATGGGTGTTCCTTTGCAGGAAAAATGGATCTTCAGAAACCGAGAGAAATTGAAGCCTCGATTGTGCCTGGGTGTTGGTGCCTTGTTTGACTATAACTCTGGGCATATCAAGCGAGCCCCAAAAATATTTAGAGTAATGCGTTTGGAATGGTTCTGGCGTCTCATGCTCGAGCCGAAAAGAATGTTCAAGCGTTACATTATCGACGGAAGCAAGTTATTCATCCTGGTGCTGAAAGCAAGAATACGGGGTGAGCGCGTCCAATGATCCATCCAAAGCACAAACAGTTCGCTCTTCGATCAATACTCCTACTCGCACTCCTCTACCTCCCCCACGTAGTAAAGAACTGGATCGTCTCATTATACAGTTTAGAATCACTCATCAACATGCCCGCGAACTTGAGAGTCTTCAACAAGATCGCGGCGTTGGAAGTGCTTGCCGTTCTTCTCATCTGTTTCATTCTCTTCAATCGCGACCTCCTAAAATCGCTCGACCTCCCGTCCATCAAAAAGATGCGTCTCTTGCTCTTCATCGTTCTTTCCTATGCGTGCATGCTTTGGTATTATGGCTCGCAAATCCTCGTCAATAAGTTCCAGATTTTCGGGGGCGCGCCAGCCGTCATCATCGTCATCTCGCAATTCCTAGCTCTCATGGCTTACCTCGCTTTCGCGCTTGTTGCAGTATTCGGCATGGACTACCTAAGATCTCTTCACCGCAAAACCCGTCCGCAATTGTTCTATTTTGTCGCGGCAGAAATCGTCCTCACCGCTCTCCTCGTCCTCTTCCAGAAGTCCTGGCTCTTCTTCTCGCAGATCGTGTCAATGATACTCTTCAGCGCGTTGGCCCCCTTCTATCCTGTGCAGTACAATCTTTTAGAGGACGGCCCTCTTCTCAGCGTCGGTGATTTTGCCGTTTCCATCGGTTCTCCCTGCTCAGGCATCGAGTCCATGTTTCTTTTCACCGCGTTCTTTGCCGCGATCTTAGCGTTGGACTACAAAAGGATCAGAAAGGGACGCTTCGCTCTGTTCTTCATCCTTGGCTTTATCGGCGCATACATCATCAATATTGTAAGACTCTACCTCTTAATACTCGCCGGCATCCACGTCAGCCCCAAGTTCGCGGTTGGCCTCTTCCATACGAACGCCGGGTGGGTCCTCTTCGTGCTCTACTTTCTCACCTACTATTGGATCGTCAGGAGGCACATTTACAAGCCACAGGTCACATCCAGGAAGAAGGTATAAAAACATGCACAACCACGCACGGAATATGGACACGCCACTGGTCGTTTTTCAAGGGAAGAATATCCGGAGGACTTGGTTTAATGATGAATGGTGGTTTGTTGCCACGGATATCATCGCCGCTCTGACGGACTCTAAGGATCCGCAAGGGTATTTGAAGGACATTCGGCGCCGTGATGAGGGTTTTGCCAAAGGGTGGGGGCAGATTGCCACCCCCCTTCCTGTTGATACAACAGGAGGAAAACAGAAGCTAAACTGCGTTTCAACCAAGGGAGCTTTTCGTCTCATCCAGTCCATTCCATCGCAGAGAGCCGAGCCATTCAAGCAGTGGTTAGCTCAAGTTGGTTATGACAGAATAAAGGAAATCGAGAATCCGGAGCTTGCCCAGCAGCGCATGAAGAATATCTATAGGGCGAAGGGTTATTCCGACGATTGGATAGAGAAGCGTGTAAGGGGTATCGCTGTCAGGGATGAGCTGACGGAAGAATGGAAGAACAGAGGTGTGAAGGATGAGAAAGACTTCGCCATTCTCACAGCGGAAATCTCTAAGGCAACATTTGGAATGACTCCTGCTGAGTACAAGGAATTCAAGGGCCTCGCGACCGAGAACTTGAGAGATCATATGGATGATTTGGAGCTCATCTTCAGCATGCTCGGAGAACGGGTGTCGACGGAAATAACGAGAACGGAGGACAAGCAAGGTTTTGTGCAGGTGGAAGATGCTGCGATAAGAGGCGGTAAGGTTGCAGGTAACGCCCGAAAGGAAGCCGAGCGGGAACTAGGTCGCCAAGTTTCATCAAAAGACAATTACTTGGTTTCTCCCGAGAGGAAGAAACGCCTGGAGCAAAAAAAGTAAGTCGCAATTCTCGCCTTGGACTACCAAAGGATCAGAAAGGGACGCTTCGCTCTGTTCTTCATCCTTGGCTTTATCGGCGCATACATCATCAATATCGTAAGACTCTACCTCCTGATCTTAGCCGGCATCCACATCAGCCCAAAATTCGCCGTCGGTTTATTCCACACGAACGCGGGATGGGTGTTGTTCGTGGTCTACTTTCTCACATACTATTGGGTCGTCAGGAGGTATATCTACACTGGGCAATCTCGGACGTAACTGTCATATACACCGCCCCTGACTGCTTGGTGATGGCGCATTCATTCAGAAAGTATATATATGAGTACACCATTAAGTATACTTATTGGTGGCCGTCGTGACCATCGGCAGGATCAGCATCCAGCCGACGCAGCACTATCTTGCGTATCATGGTGATGTGGAGTGGGAAGTGGTTGTCGCAACCATCCTCTCCCCGGACAAGGTAATGCCGAGCAAGAGGCACGGAAAAAACCGGTTTACTTACATTAAGGTATTTAAGGAGTATGCGTCCGAGATTCATGTGGAGCGTGATTTCGTGGAAGATATCCTGTGGGTCATCAATGCGTTCAAGTGTCCAAAATGAAATGCCCGCAATGCAAAACGGAACTGAAAAAAGTTAGCTTCGATCTGGGGTACGGAGTGGACGTTGCATCATTGCACTGCCAGAAATGTGGCTTCAACGTAACAAAAGACGATCGCCTGAGGAAGGCGCTCTCTTCTCTGCGTGAACAGATGGCAAAGGAAGTGAAGGTAATCAAGGTCGGCACTGGTCTTGGCGTCAGATTTCCGAATGAGATCGTGAAGAGTTTTGACGTAAAGAAAGGGAAGATTCTCTTGGTTAAACCTGAAGCCGACGGTGTGAAGCTTATGTTTGAGAACTGAGATCAATTACCGCTCTGCCACGCAAAACCTTTCAATCCGCAAAGCCATCATTAAGCGCAGCTTAAGATGGCGTCCGGAACCCACCGACCAACGGGAGGTGGACCGTCCTACGATGGTATGATCCAGCAGGATGTATACCGACCGCAAACTGACCGCCCAACGACAGTACATGACGTGCGGAAAACAAAATATTTATATAA
Source organism: uncultured Methanosarcinales archaeon (assembly GCA_964455675.1). Taxonomy (GTDB): domain Archaea; phylum Nanobdellota; class Nanobdellia; order Woesearchaeales; family CAYVYK01; genus CAYVYK01. The sequence continues at coordinate 118,425 of CAYVYK010000004.1, read as the reverse complement.
ACTTATACATGTATCTATACAATTTTATGCAAAAACCATTACATTACCCGAGCTTGAAAACAGTACTTATGGTAGAGCGCGTTCTCCAGAAATCTTCCGGTTTGATGAGGCGAGAGGATATTAAACGGAAATTGCCGACCAAGGTCATGCATCAGACGCTTAACGTGATCCTGAAGTATCTTGAGGACAGCGGTAAAATTTTTGACGGTAGGAAGGGAATTCTTTGGATTCATAATCCCAGCTCCAGGCTTGCAAGGGCTCTGAAGCAGGGAGCAGAATTGTGAGAAAGCCTGTTCGCGTTCTTATCACCGGTGATGCAAGAAAAGAATTCGAAGCACTCCGTGAAGCTGTGCAAGAAGAACTTCGAGAGGGTATCGCGCAGAGTGATCATCAGATCCTTCTGAGGGCAATCAACCATAAAGTAGAGCTTCTCAAGCAAGATCCGCAGTATGGAATCCATATTCCAAAAGACAGGATCCCCAAGGTGTATAAGACATTCTACGATGTAAATAATCTCTGGAAAATCAATCTTTCAGGAGCTTGGCGAATGATATACACGATCAGAGGATCCCAAGTGGAGATCATCGCTCTCATCCTTGACATTCTGAACCACAAAACGTACGATAAGAAATTCGGTTATCGCTAGGCAACGATCCGTAAAGCCATCATTCAAGCGAACGCTTGAAGATGGCGACCGGAACCCGGCGACCAACGGGAGCCGGACCGTCCTCCGATGTTATTATGATACAACTGAGTGTGTACCAACGGGAGGCTGACCGTCCTGCGATGGTATTATGATACAACAGATTGTGTACCGATCAATGGGAGCTCGACCCTCCGATGATGTTATGATGCAACGATGTGTGTACCTGAGGTTGATCGTCTAAAACCGTACGACAGGGTGAGATACTTTCTGGCATGGTGAACATTTCGAGTCCAAGGGATACATCTATAAACAACTCCAGCACCCCTCCCGTCCATGGAAAGGCTTCTTACGGGCAAGAAATATGTCTTCACGCTCGCGCTGTATTTTGCAGATATCGCTGCGTTTCTTGTCAGTTGGTATCTCGGCTTCCTGTTCTTTCTCGGCCCTGCGGCGTTCACCGTTCTTGAGCGTGACGCGAGGTTCATCCTGTTCTCTCTCCTCATCCTGCTCCTGAACAACATCAATGCAGGGCTCTACAAGAACAAGCGCAATCTCTTTGACGTGAATGAGTTCATGGGTATCTTCTCTAGTCTCATCATCACGTACATTGTCATCATTGTCTTCCTCATGGTGTTCAACCTGTTCACGGGGATCTATGTTGTCATGCTTTCCGCCTCGTTTGTCATCGCGCTCATCACGACGACGGTTGCGCATATCTTCCTCGCGACCGTCCTTGTTGTGTTCAGGCGCCGCGGGTATGACATGAAGCGGGTTGTCTTTTTCGGGAGTAATCAGGACTTGATCGATCATGTCACGGAAAATCCTACGCTTGGGTATCGCGTCATCGCGGTCACAAAGACCATTGCAGAACTCAAACTGCATCTGAAGAACGCCGAGATCGTCTTCATCACGAAGGATATTGATGAGGGCATCATGGATCTCATCACGGGAAATCCGCGCATCAACTGGAAAGTCGTCCCAAGCGCCCTGAATCTTGCGATTGAACCTGTTACCTTTGACGAGTTCAAGGACTATCCGATTATCAATGTGAGTGGCGGTAAGCCGGAAGGATATCTTGGCAAGCGCCTGATGGATATCGCGCTCTCCCTAGCTGCAATCATCATCCTCTCCCCAGTCCTCATACTCTCCGTGCTCGCGATCAAGATATTCATGCCAGGCCCCATCTTTTTCAAGCAACGACGCCTCGGAAAGAATCTGCAAGGAATCACAATCTACAAGTTTCGCACAATGGTCGTTGACGCGGAACAAAGGAAGCGCAAGTTGAAGAACGAAGTGAGGGGCCTCTTTAAGATGAGGAACGATCCGCGTGTCACGCGCCTTGGCAAGTTCCTTCGAAGAACCTGTATTGACGAGCTTCCTCAGGTGTTCAGCATTCTCAAGGGGGACATGTCCATCGTCGGGCCAAGGCCCCACCTCCGGGATGAGCTGAAAAATTTCAGAGGGTGGAGGATGGCGCGCTTCAGTGTCAAGCCTGGCCTCACGGGTCTTTGGCAAGTGAACGGCCGCCACGAGATCAACTTTGACAAAGCAGTACTCTACGATATTTATTATGTCAGTCACATGTCTTTTTTTCTTGATATTTCAATCATATTGAAGACCGTTCCTTCCATCATTCTGGCGAAGGGAAGATTCTGAATCTTCACTCTGGAGTTGTGGTACCACAAATTTAAATACTCCGCATCCTAAAATCATCTTATGGGGGGAAAAATCGTGAGAACTTACCTACTGCTCATTACATTCTTGCTCGCAGCGTCTGTAGTTGCGGCCGAACCGACAATTGATGAGCTCGAGGAGCAGTATGGCGTCATTATTGATGATGAGATCGTTTCCTCCATGGGCGCGAGCCAGCAGGGTTTCATGACGATCATTAAGGGCGCAGTGTATCGGAATAATGATTCGGAGACTCTTCCCTGGACACTTCTCGATGTCTACTGCAAGCACGGCGCGGACATCAACAAGATCAGCCGCACGGCATTCCGCACGAATGATGAGGGATCCTACATCACGTGGACGTTCAACCTCATTCCGAGCAAGAAGTGCGAGATTGGCGATGAAGCATGGCTTATCGTGCACTACGAAGGCGAGGAGTGGGAAAGCGAGCACGTTGAAGTCGCCGACGGCGATGAATATGATTACGCGGACGTGAACGCGTATGTTGGCGTTCCCGAGTTCAGTGTGTGGACGATCGGTATCGCCGTCATTTTCGGCGCGATGGGTCTTGCGTTCTTCCGCTCGAAGATGTGAGAGCGTTAGTCCATTTTCTCTATTCAGCTACCGATATGTTCAGTTTCCAACCTATTAATTACTATATAGTAATTATATGCCAAAAAAGGGAAGGACCGCACAGCGCGGTATGCGGTCCTTCAGAGTATTTGCGTGCAGCGGCGTTACGGTTTTGTCGGGTCCGGCTCGTGCGCGACGGTCGCGATGACGAGTTCGAACGCTTCATCGCGCGTGAATCCCGCCGCGATGAATTCCTTCATGCGCGCGTGGAGCTGTTTTCCCCTCGCGAGGTCGTGCGCTTCCCGGTCGGGACCGGTTCCTTCGATCACGGCCGTCTTCACCTTGAGCATTTTGCGCGCGGCCTTGATGAGTTCGTCCGTCAGCTTCTTCTCCCGGATCTGCCCGACTTCCTCCATCGTGGCGGCGATCTCCTGGTCGATCTGTGCTCGCTCGGCCCGACGCTGCTCTTGCTTGATCGTGCGAACGCCCTTCGCCTCCTCTTCGGCTGCCGCAATCTGGCGAGTGAGTGCGTCGATTTGCTCCTGCACGTGTGGTTCCTTCGGACGAAGCCTCTCGATCTCGTCAGCCTTGTAGTAAACCACTCCGCCGTCGCGGAACTGCCGGAGCTTGCCATCCTTGACGAACTGCATGAGATCTTGGGGCGTTTTCTCGAGGATCGCGCCTGCTTCTTCCTCGGTGTAGAATGGTTTCTGCGGCTGTTCGCGTGAGGACTGCAGCCCTGCGAGCTGTCCCTTCAGAAAATCGAGCTGGTCGCTCTCCGCGCCGCACTCTTTATCGATCGCCCTCCGCCGTTCCTCGAGTTTGGCGATCCGCTCGCGCAGCTCGTCCGGAATGCCGAGCATCGCGTCGAGCAGTTCTGTCATTGTCTCTCTCAATTCTTCCAACATGTGTGTTCTCCTTGTACATCGGTTCCTAGTCGTCTTCAAAATCATCGTCATCCACGAGGGTGACGTCGCTTCCGCAGTTCGCGCAGTATTTTGCTCCCCGTTTATTCATGTGTTGGCACTTGATGCATCGTATTCCCATCACGCGGGACCGCAGTGTTTCGAACGCGTACATCCCAAAGATGAGGAGCACTGCCACTACGATGACGATTGTGCGTGTGCCGGCGTCTGCCTTTTGGAATTCCACCTTGCACCACGTGAACGCGGACTGCGCGGGTTCGCATCCTTGCAGCAGTGCCGCAACAATGCAGATGGTAACAATGAGCCAGAAAAACGACCACACTTTATTCGTGAGCCATTCGATCATACACACTCCTTTCGAGCTGACTTGTGTATCGATTCATGGTGGAACATTCCATCATGATAATGCTATCGCTACAAAGAACTGCTACTTGCAACCAGCCGAAAGCTCTTCGTTGAAGTGCTTCCAGCCCCCTCCGTTTGTTTTTGCGCTTGTCCATCCTTCCGTCAATGCTTACGCATTGAGGTGTGTGGCTGCGCGAAGGGTTGAACCGTGCAGGTTCGAGCATCCTTCAGGATGACTGTAAGGAGCCCGTGGTGCTTTAGGGTTCTGATGTTTTGGTATGATTGTTGTGAAGGTGCCCCGTTACTCTCCATGCTTATAAAAAGATTATCATACGTTATCACTAGTAAGTGGTCTACTAGTGCCTGGTCGCTGCCATGTATTACTATCAGAAAAAAGAGTACACCGTCGGAAAACTCTTTCCAAATCCGTCAAAATGTGACTCCTCCTTAGTGTCATATGTATATTTTTTATCATACAGTGGCAACTACCGATATCCTTAAATATGATCGTGGCATTTCAGACGTCGGGGGTGTTTTTGATGAAAGTTTTCATACTGATACTTATGATGATTCTTTGCAGCAGTATTGCTCTTGCGGATGTTCCGCTCACGAATGAACAGATAGAGGAGATTGAGGAGAGGCACGACATCGATATTGAGGACGCCTTTGCCGAGGAGATGAAGCAGGCAAACGCTGATGAGATCGTGAATGTCGCGTCGAACGGCAGGACAGAAGGCCGCCTCACGATCATTGAGGGCACAGTCTACTTGACTGACACAACAACTCCGGTTCCTGATGTTCCAGTCAAGGTCTATTGCATTCACAACAACCACACGAATAGGATTAGCAGGCCCGGCCTCAAGACAAACGATCAAGGGTTCTACACGGCATGGACGTTTAACATCATCCCACGAAGAAGGTGCAGTGCTGGGGACGAAGCGTACATTGTTGTCCGCTATCAGGATGAGGACTGGGAGAGCGAGCACCTCACCGTTGAGCAAGCATTGTTCTACGACCATGCAAGCATCAACGCGTGGGTTGGCGCTCCCGAGTTCAGCGTATGGACCGTTGGCATCGCCGTTGTCTTTGGCGCGATGGGACTAGCGTTCTTCCGCTCAAAAGTCTGATTCAGAAACTTCTAGTCTATACTTCGGCCTCTGGGCCGTTTTTTTCATT
>CAYVYK010000004.1:13451-112988 GCA_964455675.1 uncultured Methanosarcinales archaeon | reverse complement strand
CCTTTTTTTCAGTCGTTTTTTTCCGACCTTTTGTGGACACTCCTGCGATAGTATTGTGATAGAGCGTTCCATCTTTTTTTTGACCGTCCTACGAAACAGTCCGTTTCATAATCTTTATATATTGATGACTGTCAATATAACTGATGGATAAAAAGTACGCACTGCTGGAAGCCTTGGCGGATGATACCCGGCTGCGCATCGTGATGCTTCTCGCAAAGGGAGAACTATGCGTGTGCGAGATCTATCCGAGAGTGCATAGGACGCAGTCTACGGTATCCATTCAGCTGGCTAAACTTGTGAGTCTTGGCATCCTCGCATCAAGAAGGGACGGGAGATGGATGTACTATAAGATCAAGGATCAGCGGGTGTACGCTGTCCTAAAACTACTGGAAGGGGAGCGATATGAAGCATGAAAAAATAAAGAAAATTGTCAAGGATAGCTATGCAGAGATTGCACGCACGGGTTGTGGGTGCTGCAGGGGAGATCATACCTCGGTCGCGCAGAGCATTGGCTATTCCAAGGAAGACCTAGCGAAAGTGCCTGAAGCAAACCTTGGGCTTGGGTGTGGAAATCCGACGGCGCTTGGGGAAATCCATGCCGGTATGACTGTCCTTGATCTCGGTTCCGGCGCGGGTATTGATTGTTTTCTTGCCGCAGACAAGGTAGGGAAGTCCGGCAAAGTCATCGGCGTTGACATGACAAAGCCCATGATAGAGAGGGCGCGGGCGAACGCAAAAAAGTATGGATACATGAATGTTGAATTCCGCCTTGGCGATATTGAGGACTTGCCCGTGGACGACGACTCCGTTGATGTCATCATCAGTAATTGTGTCATCAATCTGGCTCCTGACAAATCCAAGGTATTCCAGGAAGTTTTCCGTGTTCTGAAGCGTGGCGGAAAAATTCTCTTGTCAGATATTGTGCTTCTTCGCGCCTTGTCAAAGAAAGACCGGGAGGATAAGGATCTTATCGCGGGATGCGTTGGTGGGGCGGTCCTAAAGGATGAGTACGTACAATTGATCGCTCGATCAGGATTGAAGATCAAGAACTTTTCCGAGGACAAGGGTATCAGCAAGCGGCAGTACCATGGTTTTCCACTCGAAAGCCTTAAAATTGAGGCGTATAAGGAATAATCACTAGGATTGCTTATGGCACAGTCTTGGACAACTTTTTAAACTCCTGGAGACTTACGTCAATCAATGCGCAAACGCACGCTTGCAGCGACGATTCTTGCACTTTGCATGGGCGTGAATGTGGATCCTGGATCATATGAGGCACCGACTGCGCCCTCATCTGGTGCAGTCATCCATTCGTCCGTTGATGATCCTGCTCTGCATGTGCGCATGATGCTTTCGTTTTGGGAGTACATTCCAGATCCGGATCATGACGAGATCTATACTGATGAGTGGAATTCACTTAGCTGCAGCATGACTCGCGGCGGTGGTGAGTGCGATGACTACGCGATTGCGTCCATGGCCATTCTCGAGGATTTCGGATACCCCCGTTACATGCTTGCGGTTAAGCCGCACCTGCGCAAGATGCGCTTCCCCGGAACTGATATTACGCTTACTGTTGTAGGTGACGGCCATGGCGTTCATCTGCTCGAGCGGGACGGCCTCTATGGTCTCGTCGGCATCAATGATATTGACCAGATAGAGCCGTACTGTAGTTCGCTTGAGGACTTGTTTCTCGAGTGGAAATACCTTGAGGATTTTGCAGAACCCTCGGTCAAGTATATGATTATCGACTTCACAGGAATAGATATCTACGATGGAAACGACAACCTCTGCGCCGCGATGAAAGAATACCTCGAGAATCTGGACTATACGGAGATGCCTTGGACTCCACTTGTTCTTTCAGGATCCACAGAACTGGGTAAAACTGAGTAATCATAACATCTTCTCAAGTACCTAGGTATCCATCCCAGCGCAATTCTCTATGGCACTAAAGGGATGGTCTCGCGCATCACATACAAATCGCAGCCTCGGAATGCGGCTTCCATCTCTCCTGTGCGCAGGAGGAACTCATATTTTTCCTCCGTGATACCGCATTGCTGAATCACTTGGTCCTTGCGCATCGCATTCCTTACGCGTTCCTGCCAATACGGAGAGATCCGCACGTTCTCGGTGCCATGCACGCCCTTTCGTCCAATCAACGCTTTTTGGATAAGGCTGATAACCTGCATGATCCCGCTCTGACGAATCCCTGCAACAACATAGCTGTCCATAGCGATCGTCTCGAGCGGTTTGTACGTCGCTTCAGCCGCCTCGATTTTATGGGACAGTGTTCCTCCATTGCGCGATGTGAGATAGTCGATGAGCTCTTCTGCGACGTGCCGCGCGATATACCTCCCGACACTTTTTGTATCCCACGCCATGATAGGGACCTGTGCGCGTCCGATGGACGTTCGCATGAAGCTCGCGCGGTGGGCGATTGGCGATTGTGATGACAACGGGTATTCCACGAATGCGTCCTTGAGCATTGCGACGAGCTTTATGTACGGTATGCCGCTTCTCTCAGCGACAAACTCAAGTCCCACGATCTGGTACGCCCTAAGCACCTCCGAGAGCCGTTCATATCGTGTTCTGAGGTGCTGATAACTTTCCCGTCCGATGAGTCCTTTCGCGGAATGAAGTATTCCCTCATCGAAAAGGAGCACTGCATCGATCCTGTATTTGTCTGGTACGTGGAATTCTGCTTCGAGCTGTTCGATCACGCGTGAAAGGATCATGTGTTCTCCAAATCTTTTCGCTAGGTACAGAGGGTCAACCTTGAACTCTCCAAGCACTTTCACGACGTGTTTGCATGGCCGTCTTCGGCGCATGACGTACTGCTCCATGAGTTCTCGGCTCGACACTCCGAATGCTTGCTCAACTTCCGGTAACGTTGGCCAGTCCGAGAATGGCTGGGTGAATCGAACGGATGGTTTTGCGTTCGTAACATGCTTGTCGAGAAAATCGGCTAGTGAGGTATTGGATTCACGGTATGCCTGGACGTACCTTCCGAGTTCCTCAACGACTCCGGGAGTAAAGTATCGCCGCTGTTCTCCATCCATAAACCACGTCACGAAGGGTACTCTTGCCCCATTCTCATTGTAGAGCCTATCAGGTATGCCGAGTGTTCCTGAGAGGGAGTATTCTTCGCCGTTACTTTTTAGGAGCTTGTCAAGTGTTGGAACCGGCAGATCTATGCGGTCAGCCGCCGCCGTGCTTGTCATGAGTTCGCCCTCATCGCGAAGATGGCCAAAGATGTTCAGGATTTGCGCTTCTGTCTCGCGAGGCACAAGGATCATGCCTTTGTTTTGGGTGTGAATAATTCCCTCGTTCGTTCTGTGGCGATTCCGTATCCGCATCTCGCTGTACTTGTCATGGTGGACATGCCATTTGCAGTTCTGCACTACCTCCTCAAGTCGCATCATGCGGACAAGCGGATGAGCCTTGTTTTCTTCGATAACGGCAGGGTCGTACAGGTGATGCCGCCTGAGCGGGTGCTTTCGAACGGATCTGATGCCCAGTTTTTTGTCAAGATCTTCAACCTGCAGTCCGAGTTGGCTCGCGACCTCAACATTTGTGACAAGATCCTTCGCTTGCATGAGCTCCCGCTGCATCTTCAGGACTGGGTCTTTGGCCACAAGGATCGTGCTATGCGGTCCAAAGAGCTGAATGCGCGGTAATGTCGCTTCCCATTGCGCGTCCCTGTTTCGCTCTTCACCGAGATACTCTGCGATGTCCGAAAGGAGGATGAACTCTCCACCGAGCCGCTCGTCAATTGTGCGGTGAAGTTCTGCAAGCCATGCAGGATCAACATAGAATTTTCCTCCAGCTTTACGTAGTCCCATGATCCTCCGCTGTTCCATTGTTCGTGGAAGGCGGGCGAGGCCAAGCTCTCGCTCGACGGACGCGAGTGTCGGCCAGTGTTCGGCGATAGGATCACGTTGCCGGGAAACAACTGTTGCACCCGTCCCATCGTCCAAGAAAGCGTTCATGGCAGACTACCTGGTGTTATGTGTCGCGGAGCGCGAAATCAATTGCGAAGAGAGTGCAGAGGAGGATCGAAGGGCCGCTGATGAGTATGTATGCAAGAATGTCTTGTCCGGAAACGAGCAGTGCATAGTACACTCCTGCGAGGCCAAACGCGTATGCTCCAGTGAGGGGCCAGTTCCAAGCAAGGACAAGCACGGCAACAAGCAGCATGCTTGGAGTGAGGTGGACCGCAAATGCCGCAATTTTGACGGCGATACTTCCCTCCGTTTCGAACGCGTCAAGCGCAAATAGGCTGATGAAGAGAATGAAGAGAATCGTGACAATGCGGCATACCCACGAGAGCACGTGTGCCATGATTCAGCGTAATGCGAGCAGTGTATTTAAGCATTGCGAGCAAAACCCATAAATACGCTTGGGCGTTTCTTCCTGCTATGTGGTTTATTATACTCCTGCTCTTGCTCGTATCCTGCGCTCCTGTTTCTTCTCCAGGAGGATTGAGCGCGCCATCTGCTCAAGAGAGGGAACTCGTTGCCCAAAGCAACACGTTCGCGTTCATGCTCTATCGCGAGTATGCGGATAGTTATGGGAATATTGTCCTCTCCCCGTATTCCGTATACTCCGCGTTTTCGCTTATTCATGACGGGGCGAAAAATGCAACTGCTGCTGAGATAAAGGGAGTGTTTCATCTTCAGGAAAGGTCGTCTTTTGCGAGTGTTTCCTCTTCGCTTGGGAATCACCGCATGCTCCACATGGCAATGGCGCTCTGGGGCCAGCAGGAATACTTATTCCTAAAGGAGTACCTTGAGACCGCGGATACTATGTACGACATAAAAATGACCCGTGTTGACTTCATGGGCGAGACCGAGACGACTCGGCAAGTGATCAATAATTACATTTCGGGCGAAACAAAGGAAACGATTCCTGAACTCTTTCCCCGCGGTTCGATCGGTTCGCTGACCAAGCTTGTCCTCACGCTTGTGGCGTCGTTTGAGGGTGAATGGCAGTACAAGTTTGACCATGCTTTGACGCGTGACGAATCCTTCCTGACGACTTCCGGGAATGCGACGGTGAAGATGATGCACGTTACTGGTACATTTCGGTATTTTGAGGATGAAACCGTGCAGGTGCTTATGCTTCCGTATGATGGAAACGCGCTCTCCATGGTGGTATTCCTTCCGAGGAACCATGAGCCATCAAGGCTTGAGGCGGCGCTCGATGCAAATACCCTCGCGAATTATCTTTCGTTCCTTGAGGATCGGACGGTGGACGTCGCACTGCCAAAGTTTCAGGCGGGCAGGAAATATTTCATGATTCCCGTGCTCGAAACCATGGGTATTCATGCTGCGTTTCATGATGCTGACTTCTCTGGTATGACGGGAACGCGCGACCTGGTGCTTAATGAGGTCGTCCATCAGTGCTACATCGATGCTTCGGAGGATGGCAGGGAATCAGCCGGTATCGGTATGGATCTCTCGGCGCCAGCAGTCTTTCGTGCAGATCATCCGTTCCTCTTCGTCATCCGCGACCAGAACACAGGATTAATCCTTTTCCTTGGTCGCATTTCTGATCCTCGGCTGCCGCCTGATTGAAAACAATTGAGAACATGTTTTATGGAGATCCGATGAGGTATTCATTCGCGTAGTATGCCGCCAACACTCCTTGAGATGCCGCGATGATCGCCTGCTTCCATTCTGTGTTCGTGACGTCACCTGCCGCAAAGATTCCAGGTATGCTAGTCTCGCCTCGGTCATTGACGATGATTTCTCCTTTCTTAGTTATTTTTACCCCAAGGTTCATCGCGATGCCACTTTCAGGAATTCTTCCGATGTAGACAAACAATCCATCGACGGTGACGCTTCCTTTCCCGCGATATTTTTTCTGAAGTACGAGCTCGCGTTTCTCCCCATTTCCCTTGATACTTACGACCTGGTTGCCGTTGATGAGTTCGACCTTGCCTGCCTTGATGAGCTCGTTTATCTTGTGCTCGTGCGGCTTTTCGGGGTGGATCTTCTTTTCGTTATTGATGATGTAGACTTTGCCCGCGCAAGATGAGAGAAGGATGGCTTCCTTGACCGCGCTATCCCCTCCGCCCGCGACTGCCGCAATTTTTCCCTTGACATGCGCAAGGTCGCAGAGCGCGCAGTAGTATACGCCTTTTCCGAAGAAATCATCCTCTCCTGGAACTTTGAGTTTTCGTATCCTTGCACCGGTTGCGATGATGACTGTCCTCCCTTGGTACTTCTTCTTTCCGGCGACGCAGGTGAACATCCTTCCCTTGCTGACAGAATCAACAATGTCGGTTAGATAGTCAACATCATAGTCCATCGCGTGGTTTTCGAGATTCTGCATAAGTTCCTGACCATTGATTGAGACAAATCCCGGATAGTTCTCAACAGGTCCGGTGAGCGCGAGCGTTCCGCCAGGAACTTCTCCTATGAGAAGTATCTTCATCCCGAGCCGGGCGCCGTACATTGCTGCGGAGTATCCTGCAACCCCCGTACCGACGATGATGCAGTCATAGATCTTTTTAGTGTCAGGCTTGTGAGAAAAAGGATGTCGTGGCGTAAAAATTGGCTGTTCCATGCGTCTTACCTCAGGAGGTGCGGGGCAAATACCATGATGAGTCCAAGGATTCCAAGGATGATGCCTCCGATGAGCTTGCAGTACTTTGCGTATTTTTCTCCAAGGCTGCTTCCGATAGCTAGAGCCGCCATTCCGAAAATGATCAGGTCGTCCAGCATGAAGAAGAGCACGTACAGCCCGATGTAGAGGTAGTTGGTGAGCGTGGATAATCCCTTGAGTGCGAGTATTTGCGTGAAAACTGCTGGAATTGCGGCTGAGCATACGAATTCGACGCTGTTGACGATGAATGCGAGCGCGATGATCGAGAGAATGATCGCGATGGAGAGTGGCTGCATGACGATGTGCTCGATCTTTGACATCGTTTTCTGATGGCTCTTCTCGTCCCCCACTTTGCACGTGAGGTTGCCTTTCGTCATGATGTATTCCCTGATGCTGAGTATCCCTCCGCCAAGGGCGACAAGCCCGATAAGCAGCGTGAGCACCCTGATGTATCCCACAAGGAGGAAGATATTGATCCATGCGGTCATGAAGAGGAAATAGAGGATCCCTGATGCAAGAACGAAGCTGCCCACGATGATCCAGATCTTTTTCTTGTCGTTTAAGCCTATGAGGAGGCCGATGAGGTACACGAGCACCCACATAGCGCATGGATTGAATCCGTCCACAAGGCCGAGGATCATGGCGAGAACGGGGAGCGAGTATGATGTGAGATCTGTTCTCCCGATGAATGGTAATTCATAGTCAATAAAACTCGTTTTGACTTCCTGTGTCGTGATCCTTGGGTCTGCGCCTTCCTTGCATTCCTCTCGGCAGGAGTTGATTGCTGTCTTGATTTGTTCTTTCGTGTGCACGCCGACGAGAGAATGCTTTTCAAAGATGAGTGTTGGGACCACGAGCCGAGATGTATCTAATCCAACATCCTTTGATAGCTGGTAAAAAAGTGCGGATCCTTCGCTGCTTGAGGCATCGTGGGAGATGAATGCAACATCGGTCATCTCCTTCTTGAGCTCCTCGATAATCGGTTTTTGCTCCGCGCAATGCGGGCATGTCGGAAGGTAGAAGAAGTGGACCGTGAATTTTCCCTCCTCTTCGACAGGCGCAGAATCAGTGAGGATGAACGCTCCAATTCCGATGATAATGAGGGCTATAACAAGGTAAACATTGAATTTTTCTTTAAAGAACTCCTTGACTGTCGAAACGATGCCGTTCATGGTATCTTGAGCGCCTCTTTGAGTTTTTTAAGGTTGAATCCGACGATAATTGAGCCATCCGCGTCGACGACGGGAACGCTTGATTGCCCGCTCTTTCCGCGCATCTCCTCCTCGCGCCGCTTGTCTTTGGAGACGTCGATCTCGGTGAATGGTATATTGTTTCTGATGAGATAATTCTTGACAATGATGCAGAACGGGCATGCTGGCCCAGAGTACAGGATTACGTTCCTCGATGATTTCTCTTGAGCGGGACTGCTATGTCCTTTCATGGTAGTGCTATAAAAGTCCTCGGGAAGCTTTTAAATCTTGCGAATCCCCTGAAGGGATTACACTTAAGGGATTACTTAGGGGATTGTATTCAGCAGGAGGACAAGGAGCACTCCAAGAATGAGCGAAATGATCGTGTGGTGTCCGGAGCTTTTCGAGCACGATGTTGGGATAAGCTCATCTCCTGAAATATATATCATGAGTCCTGCTGTTGCCGCGACGAATATCCCGATCACGGACGCGGGGATGTACGTAAAGAGGTAGTGGGCGAAAAAGAGTCCGGCAAGTGTCGGGATTATTGTTGATACCGCGATGAGGAACGACTTCAACCGTTTTCCGGTGATCTTGTAGTACGGTGCGCTGATGCATATCCCCTCAGGGATGTCATGGATTGCAATGGCAAGCGCGATCGCGATGGATAGCTTGAATTCTGATAGTGATCCAATGCCGACCGCAAGGCCCTCGGGGAAATTGTGGAGTGTGATGCCAAGAAATAGGTAGAGCGCCGTTCTGTTGAGTCCTCCTTTCTTGCATTCTTCCGAGAACGCCGGGTGTATGTGCGGTATGATCCTGTCAAGGATCAGCATGACCGCTACGCCTAGCGCCATGCCAAGCGCGGTCAGCGCGAGTGATGAAAGTCTGATGCTTTCCGGGATGAGGTTGAGGAATGAGATGGAGAGCATGACGCCTGCTGCAAACGAGAGGAGGTGGAACGTGAATCGGTCGGATGGCTTTCGAAGAACGCCGACGAGTGCGCCGAGGATTGGGCCCACACACATAATTATAACAATGAAGAGGAGTTCCACCTATTCTGCGGCAGGTTAAAGGCTTATAATCCTTGCGAAAGAATCACGTGCACTCTGTTCTACCTGATCTTTTTGATGCCCTTGATCAGGTTCATCCTTCCCTTCACGGTTGCCTGGATCTTGTCTATCTCGTGGGGCCGCAATTCAATTATTCCTGATGAGCTTTTGCCGCGGAAGCAGATCGACACGGACTCCCGTTCGGGATGCATGAAGTCCTCGTTGATGAGGATCTCCTTGATCTCTCCGCCGCTTTCGAGCCGTATGATTCCGTCAGGATTTGTTTTCTTGACCTTGAGCTGCATGATCCACCCCCGTTAGTACTCAATAATGGCTACAAATATTTCGGTCTATATAATTATTGTGGTATCTTGACAAATCCGTTTGAGAAACAGGTTGCATGAGCGGCAATTAGCCGAAACGGTAGTGTTTTTTGATTGCCTTCTCGATCTCCCATGTGCACGAGAGCCCTTTCGGAAACACGACATAGTCCCCTGCCTTGAACGGGAATTTCTTTCCGTCCGCTGACACGACAGCCCTTCCTTCGAGGATGAGGCATGTTTCTTGTTCATCATATGTCCACACAAAGCTGCTTGGCTCCTTCTCCCAGATTGGCCATGTTTGGGCTAGTTTTTTCTCGGCGGCTGTTGGTTTCTTGACGATGATATCCATGAGATTCTCCAAAGGTAACTCACTTATAATTTTTCTGGTCATAGGGGGTAGCGAGCGATGTGTTAATCGCTTGCTCGCAGCGTCCCTCCCCGTCAAGTCGCTCAAGGGTGACGATGTCAGAAATCTCTGGAAGGGGAGTCCTGAGCGTGCTGCCACTTGATCCCTTGATCTCAAATCGCCCGGTGGTCTTTGGTGTTTGCTTGTATCTTGTATGATTCGCTGTCTCGACCATGTAGTGCCCAGGTTCGTTGATCACAATTTCGATTACGCACTCATCCGTGCGCGCTCTGCTGTCAAGCCAGTATTCTTGTTCTCGCCAGAATTCCCTCACTGTGACATCCCCATCAAGGAGCTGCACGGGTTCGCTTGCCATATATCTCGTGGCGATTGGTGTCTTGGTGCTCTGTATCATCATGTGGCACGATCCGAGCAGCGCGAGCCCCGCTCCATAGATGAGAATTCGCCGTTTCATGCACGGATGCATGATATCACGGTATTAATGCGTTGCTTTCCAAATATTTGATAAAAAGGATTATATAATGCCTCACCTGCCATCTTGAAGGGTGATGTTGATGACATGTTATGCAGTTCCGACGGCGGCGTTCCTGATCCATCTGATAGCGAAAAAAAATATTCCCTCAATGAATTCGCGCGAGCAGTCATGGCTTTCCATGCTGTTTGCGGGTGCGTCAATCTTTGGGATAATCGACCACTGGTGGAACGGGGAGCTGTTCCTTATGGGTCCGAACATTGTTACTGATCTTGCGCTGGGTTTTCTCATAACGCTTGGAGTCATGATCGCCTGGGTTGCGTTAGTGTTCAAAGAGAGAAGGAGCGAAGCGGCTCTGCTGGCTGGGCGTTAGTTACTTTGCAAGGTTCTTGGTGTAGAGCACCGCTGTCGTGCTCATTTTTTTGTACCCGTAGAAATTGGGAAACTCGTTCACGAACACGTATCCATTCTTCTCATAGAATTTTCGTGTCATCGCCATCTCCTTGTGGGTATAGACGTAGATAGCGCGAAACCCTTTCGTCCGTGCGTATCGCTCGATGTGACTGATGAGCTTGCTTCCGATGCCCTGGCCCTGGAATTCGCTTCGTACGGCAAGCCATGAGAGTTCGCAGTGTTTGTGGCCTGGAAAGAATGGTTTCATTGTCGCGTATCCGGCGAGCACCTTTCCTTTTTGGTATCCGAACCACTGTTCAATGCCCTTGAATCGTGCGATGATTTCCTTACGCATTTCTGCGCGAGAAACGTGCCGCGCGACGCTGCACTGATGGTTTGACGCATAGTCGATATCTGTAAGCTCTTCTGAATGTGTTCTGGATAGGGCGATAATCTTGTCCATAGCTTGCGCTACCTGCTGTCTTGGAAATATAAACTTTTAGAAGTCGCCTAGTTTTCCGTCGGACTTTCCTTCAAGGATTGGAAACACGTAGTTCGTGAAGCAGAGTGCGACAAGTGCAGTCCCGTACTTTTTCTTTGGGACGAAGCTTTGCTTCGTGAGCGTGATTTCCCGTAGGTCATATTGCTCGGAGAATCCGTTTGTGTAGAGTTCCTGCAGGCTCTGCCGCAGTTTCTCTTCGACGACCTTTTCGCTGTAGCTTCCATTGTGCTCGCACACAAGTCCGCCGAATTTCTTTTTGGTCTTCTTGTCGTACAGCCATCCGTAGATGATGCCTGCCGTCGCGCGCTTTCCTTTTGCTGCGTGTGCTACTGCCATGATGCTCTCGACGACCGCTCCATGCGTGAGAACTCCAGGTCTCGTAACTTCTTTTGCGATACCTGGAAGGATCGAGGAGTATGTCATGATGTTGCACATTTCAATACCTGCGCTTTTCAGTGCGAGATGGTACGATCCTGCATGGATCGTGATGTTGCTTTCTCCAGTGCCTTTCGTAACAAAATAGTCTCGAGGCACTCGTGTGCCAACTACTACTTCATTCATTTTTGCGTACCTCACTGTAAATCATATCAGAAGAATGTATTCCATCTAGGGATGGCATGTCGATGCGGAACATTTTCGCAATTCTATATAATCACTCCATTTAGGGAAACTTCATGCAATGTAGAACTTACTTATAAATGTTTTGCTTTTAACGCTGTATAACGCGTGTTCCTGGGTGTTATACGGGGGCAAAATTAGTCGACACGACTAAGTGGCGACACAAATTTCTCGACGGAAAAATCTTCTGATGATTTCTGTTGGCGCTTTTTTTTTGCTCGTTCTGTACACACACGCAATGCATAGTTAGGGCGTATTGTACCCAACATTTTTATAATCCGGAATTCTAAAAGCCGTGATGCGCGCACCTTTTCTCTTGATCATCATTGCTGCGGTGATTCTTGCTGGTGGTATACTCTACCTTCGGGGAGAACCAACAGCGCGCGCGGTGTACCAGCCTCCAGCAACTGCTCCGTTTGTTCTTCCTGAAGTTGAGCCAGAGGAAGTTGGAGTGTGCGGCATTTTTGCTCTTGACAACGCTCAGAGCTCAGAAGAAATGCCGACTGGTTGTCCGATGCGTGATGGTGTTCTTCGGCAGGTGGCAGATGTGCCCTATGTGCGGGGCGTCGCGTGGCGCCAAACATGGGCGTGTTTTGAGCCAACTGAGGGTGTCTATGACTTTTCTGGAATTGATTACATGATTTCTCTTGCTGAAGAAGAAGGGAAAAAAATTTCCTTGTCGCTCGCTGTTGCTTTCTCAGAGGAGCCATCCTACATTATTGAGCATCCTGGCGTATCGACGTATTATGATCTTCATATGCAGATGACGCGCGCTGTCCCCTGGGATCCCTACCTCATCCAGCGCTTCCAGGCCTTTGCGCAGGCGCTCGCGGAGCATCAAGCACCGTGTTCTGCGTGCGGTGGCGCCCTCATTCCGCTCAAGAACCATCCTGTGCTGACGAACGTGCGGCTCGGTATTCCTGGGCTTGGTCACTTGCGGGATCGGCCAGGCCAGCGTGTCGCGGATATTCCGGGTTACACTCGGCAGAATCTGCTCAATACCGTCTATTGGGATCTTCATGCGGGAACGGATAATTTCCCCTCAAAACAAGTGTCGATTCCCATGTGGAAGGTACAAGATGATACTGGGCAATTCTTCATGCAACGGCTAGGCGGTGGAGCGCGCCGTTCCGGTACTGAAGCGTGGCAGGACGTGCAGGCGATGATCATACAGGAGTTTGACGGGGACATAAATCCCAAGGTCAGTTTCTTTATGGAGAATCTTGCGGCGTATGTTGATGATCAGGGGAACACTGTTGGTCTTCCAACAACAGAATTTGCCGCGCCCGTGTACCTCGCGCAGTCCTATTCACCGACGGAATTCCAAGCGCTTGCTTCATGGCTCAATCCATCGCCTGAGCATGCGCCAAAGGTTGCGGGGACAACGCCAATTGATGGTGTTCTCTACGGTGAATCTACATACAACACCCATTATTTCGAGCTGTATTCTCCCGATGTGCAATATCCACCATATCAGCCTGCGCTGCAAGCATGGTATGCTAATACCTGCCTTCCCCAAGAGGAGTATGTTTACTGATCGCGAATTTGAAGGACTTTGTTGCTTTGATAGAAATCTTCGATGGATGAGTCATCCCACCAGCCGGTGATATGCGGGACCACAATATTCTCCGGCATGTGAAAGGGCACGTGCCCTGGAGAGAGGTGTTTTCCCCATCCGTTTCTTCCCCGCACCTGAACTGGCTCTGTTCCTTCAAATTTCCACCCTCGGCGCAGGACCACCCTCCTAATCGCGATGTCTTGGAGGTGCGTTCCTTGTCCGTTCTGAATTTGATAATCAATTCCTGCGGCCATGTCTTCAAGACTGTAATCATAGACGTCGCTTGCCGAATGGAGAAGGTCATCCCAGACTTGTGTTCTGGTAAATGAGTCCTGATAGTATCCGTCTTCGTAGAGCATGCATGCAGTCTGGAAATCGATTGTTTGATGAAGCCATGTCCAAGCGATCCGCCACTTGTCCTTCCCGTACCTTGCGTCATACGCGCGGAATTTTTCATCGCGCTGTTTCCCAAAGTAACTCGGCCGATCGATCGTTTGCCAGCTCATCATGGTAGTGAATGACTTTTGGTTTTTAAGCGCTTTGCCTAGAGCAGGAAAAAGAAGTAATAGATGAGAACGTTGATGATCGTTAGCGGAATACCCACCTTCGCGAACTCGAGGAATGTGATCGTCTCTCCTTTTTTCTCCGCGTTCTGGATGATGATGACGTTGCTTGCCGCGCCAAGGATGAGGAGGTTTCCCGCGATCGTGCTTCCGGCGGCAAGCGCCATGAGCGCGTCCGTCGTGACTCCAAGATGCATCAGCATGGGTAAATACAGCGCAACGAGGGGTACGTTTGAGATGAGCTGGGAGAGCAGCACGCTGATTGATAGGATGCTCGTCGTGCTTTCGAGGGGGATATGGCTGCCATTGATGATGCCTTGAAAGAATCCTGTGTTCCACACGCTTTGCATGAGGACAAACATTGCTGCAAAGAATATGATGGTGTGCCAGTCTGCTTTCCTGACGATCTCGATTCTTCGAGCGGAGAGGATGATGAGGGGCAACGCTCCCGCTATTGCTATTGCGGTGAGTGGCAGTTCAATCTCGAGCGCGGCGAGCGTTATCTTGACGACAATCATGATGATGAGGATCAGGAGTGATAGTTTGGAGTGGAACGCGAGCTGATGGTCCTTGATGGGTTCCTGCGCGTGATAGAGCTCCCGCGTGTGGAAGTGCTCGCGATAGAATAACCGAAGGATTGCATATGCCGCAAGAAGGTTGATGCATGTTGGCAGCGCGAGATAATAAAAGAATGCGAGGAATGGCTGGCGTATTCCTCCCTCGAGCGCGATGAGGAGGTTTTGCGGATTGCCGATTGGGCTCATGACGCTTCCGATCGTGACGGCAAATGCGAGTGCAAGCAGAAGGATTCGCGCATGCATCCCGTGCTTTTTCGCAAGGAGTAGCATGACTGGTGTTCCGATAATTGCTAGCGTATCGTTCATGAGGAATGCTGATCCGATCCCCATGATGAGGAGGATCATGAAGAGTAATTGTCCAAGCGTTCGTGCCCTCCGGAATATCTTGTATGACAGATGCGAAAGGTATCCGCTTTCTTCGAGAGCAACGCCGATGATGAACATGCAGAGGAGGAAGATGAGGACATCAAAATTGATCGCCTGATACGCGTCCGTTATGCTGATCTGCCGAGTAAGGAGCACGATCAGCGCTCCTCCGAGCATGATGTGCCAGATCTGCAGGCGAATGTTTCCAATCTGCCGCACCGCGATGAGGATGAATACGAGCGCAAGAACGATGAGTGGAATGATCATGGCAGATATTTGCGTGATCTCGGATTATTAATATTGTTGCCCATACGGCATACTCCCTCCATTCATGGACGAAGCCTTGCAGAAATCCGAATCATGACTGTGAATCAGAAACCTGAATCACAATCAAAATGTATAAATACACTCCTACATAGTGGTAAATAACAATACTTTTAAAAAGGTGCTCCGCATCCAGTGTTATCATGAGTACAAGCGAACTGATTAGAAGTCGGCAGCAGCTGGTATCAGTAGCTGACATGCTCGCGGAGGATCTGCGGGGTCGTGATTTTGCCGTTTCACGATACATCCGCTTGGTTATTGACGCTGCAACATTCATCAATGGGCAGTCGTCTCGTGTCATGTACGCCACGTCAAACGTGAATCGCGAGCTCATGCGCGAGGGTGTGTACACACAATCAGGCGTTGACGATCTTCTTCCTCATAATGTGCCCGAAGTGATTGTGGCACGGGACTTGCAGGAGCATCGCTTCAATTTCAGTCATAAGGGATTTCCTCTTCCGGAAGGGCGAAATGCGTATGAGGAATTGGCACCATCGAATGTTGATGTGTTTGACGATGAGTTTCGCGCGTTCACGAAGAATCATAGGAACACTCGCATCACGCGCTCCCTCACGGTCGAGCAGCGTGTCGTCGTGAACTCCAAAGGAGGTCTTGCGGTAGAGTCAATTCCATTTTTTGGCATTTCCTATTCGCACGGATACCGTCCAATCCCGACAAATCGTGATATCACTGTTGTGTGTGCGAAAAACGATGACGTCCTTCGGCTTCCTATGCTCATCCCTTTCATTGCTGATCCGACGCCGGACGGCAGAATCCGCAGCGCGAAGACATTCACTGACGCGTTTCATGCCCTCTTTGAGGTTTCTGGCTTGAAGTATGGATCATTGCAGGAGGCGGGCATTCCGCTTTCCGAGCTCTATGATATTGTTATGCTGACGGGCGTGCCCGCCCACGAGATCTTCGGCCACCATTTTGAGGAGCCTATCAGGTATCTTGATTTTGGGGAGTCTGGCACATTCAAGCACGATCAAAGCATCCAGAATCAGGATATTGTCCTTAGGGATGACCCTTCGCATCGTGTTGCAGGATTTCGCGTGCTTGGCTTTGCGAATTTTGACGCCTATGGGAGGCCGCGGGGCTCAATCACTCATATCGAGGGCGGAAAAATTCATGAATTCCTCGGTAGTGAGTACGCTGATCCTGAGAAGATTCCAAAGTTCCTGAATGTTCCAAAGAGTACTGCGTGTGGTAATGCCGTCCAGTATGATGATGGTTTCTTCCCTCAGCCGCGCATGAGCTGCACGGTGCTTTCCGGTAAGACCGAGGCAGTTGACCTTGAGGGCAAGATACTTCTTGTTCCTCATGAGGGCCATACGACTCCTCAGGACAAAACGTATATGGTGAAGGCTCTTGAGGCATATGTTGTGCGCGACGGTATCCCAAGGAGGATCATTCCTTTGCAGGTGACTGGCGGCATCAATCAGGCGCTCGGGAATATCACCTTGCTTCCGGTAGCTAGCTATCAGACGGGAACGTGCGGCAAGCCAGAGCCTATCTATTATCCCCAGTCTCATGGAACTGCGCGCGCTCCCGTGTCCCAGTTCGCAAATAACCAGCTCTGGAGCGGTCAGCAAGTCTATCCCCTTCCCATTTCTGATACCCATCTCCGGATTTTGACAAGCCAAAAGGAATAAGGCCCTTCACCTCGAGCAAATATCGCTATGTTTTTCTCTACGACTTTTTTTCGGGCTATTTCGAACACAATTTCTCCGTTCATTTACGCGCAGCAAAGGCATCATTAAGGCGAAGCCTTAAGATGCCGTCCGCTGCCCACCGACCAGAGGGAGGTGGACCGTCCTGCGATAGTATGATGATCATGTTTCTGTATTATTCATGTATTCGTTAGTCCCGGACCGTCCTATGCTGCTCTAATTAATCCAAACACCCTTAAGACGAAAACACGTTTGATCATTTGGAGCTTGAATATTTATATACGCAAAGACCTTCAACTGCCCCATGAAGATATACTTTGCCGCTTCAATCACCGGAGGGCGCGAAGATCAGCACATCTACGGAGAAATCCTTGCGATGCTGAGAAAGTATGGAACGATTGTCACAGAACATGTGGCTAGCAAAGGAATCTCTTGTAAGGGTGAGGAGGCTCTATCGTCCCGCGCCGTCTTTGATCGCGATGTGCAGTGGCTCGTGGCGGCAGATATAATCGTTGCGGAAGTGACTACCCCATCGCTCGGTGTGGGCTACGAGCTCGGGATCGCGGAGAAACTCGGCAAACCCGTTCTCTGTCTTTTCCGTCCATCATCCAAAAGGACATTGTCGCGCATGATTTCGGGAAACCCTCATTGCATCGTCAAGACTTATGATCGTACAAGCGACTTGATTCCTATTCTAGAACAATTCATTTCACAAACTTCATGACGTCCCGCGCGATAACCATTTCCTCATGCGTTGGAATCACGTACACCTTGACTTTTCCGGTGGAAATGCATGCGATCGCAGTTCCCGTCGCCTTCTTGTTCCGTTTCTCGTCGATTCGTACGCCAAGATGCGTAAGCGAACCGCATACGAGGCTTCGCACAAGCGCGCTGCGTTCACCAATGCCCCCGGTGAAGACGATCGCGTCAACGCCATTCAGTTCTGCCGCGTAACCACCGATGTAGAACACGAGCCGCTGTACGAATGTTTCGAGCGCGATCACTGCGGTTTTGTCCTTCTTGCGGTATCGCTCGAGCACTTTGCGCATGTCTGCGTCTCCTGATAATCCTTTGAGCCCTGATTCCTTGTTGAGGAGCTCGATGATATGGTCGGGCGTCATGCCGGAGTGCTTTTCAAGGTACGTGATGATCTCCGCATCGATGTCTCCTGATCTTGTGCTCATGACGAGCCCTTGGAGCGGTGAGAACCCCATGGAATTGTCTACGCTGATCCCATCCCGTATTGCAGTAACACTGCATCCTGCGCCAAGGTGACAAGAGATAAGCTTGAACTTGCCTTTCTTGAGGAGTTTTTTCGTTTCTGCCGCGATGAAGGAGTGTGATATCCCGTGGAATCCGTACTTCCTGATGTGTTGCTTCTCATAGTATGACAGAGGTATCGCGTAAAGAAAACTCTTCGCGGGCATCGTCTGATGGAATGCGGTATCAAACACCGCGACGTGCGGTATATTTGGCAGGAGCTCCTGGCACGCCTTGATGCCTTCGAGATTATGCGGGTTGTGGAGCGGCGCAAGGGGCGTCAGTGACTCGATCGTGCGTACGACCTGCGGCGTGATGAGTGTTGGCTTCTCGTAATGGTAACCGCCCTGCACGACGCGATGGCCCACTGCTTTAATCTGGTCGAGTGGAAAATGCTGCTCGATAATGGAAAGGATTTCGGTGAGCGCCTTGTGATGCGATGGTACGATAACGTCCTGGTGTGACTCCTTTCCCTCGTGCTTGTACGCTATGGACGCCGTGTGCAGCCCAATGGCATCAACGCTTCCCGCAAGGTGTGTCTGCTCGGTCTTTGGATCGATGAGTGCGAACTTGACGGTTGAGCTTCCGGCGTTGATGATGAGAATGAGCATCGTTCACCCTTGCGCTTCGATGACAGTTATTGCGGTAACTTCTACGACGTCCTCAACGTTGCATCCTCGAGAAAGGTCGTTCACTGGTTTGGCTAGCCCTTGGATGATCGGGCCTATCGCGTTTGCTTTTGCGAGGCGCTCGACAAGTTTGTAGCAAATATTGCCGCAGGAGACGTTTGGGAAGATAAGCACATTTGCGTCACCCTTGATTGGAGAGTCTTTACACTTGATTGCGCACACCTCAGGTACGATCGCGGCATCCACCTGCATTTCTCCATCGATGCAGAGCCACGGCGCTTTTTGTCTCGCGAGCTCCGTTGCCTGGATGACTTTTTCTGCTGAGGGATGCACGGCAGATCCTTTCGTCGAGAAGGACAGCATTGCGACCTTTGGCTCGATACCGAACTTCTTTGCCGTATTCGCCGAATCGATTGCGATCTGTGCGAGCTCTTCTGTTGTCGGTTCAGGTATCATGGAGCAGTCAGCGAAGATGAACGTCTTGTTCTTCATGACCATGAGGAAGAGTCCGGATACATGGTGATACTGGTCGCTTGTTTTGATGATCTGAAGTGCAGGCCGAAGTGATTGAGCTGTAGTAAGCACTGCTCCAGATACTTGTCCGTCAGCATCTCCCATGTACACCATCATCGTGGCGAAATACTCATACTTGTGTAGTGTTTCAACCGCCTGCTCGGGCGTCATTCCCTTGTGCTTACGCAATTCATAGAGCTTGTCCGCGTATTCCTGGAACTTCTCGGACTTGTTTGGGTCAATGATGACGACACCTTGAAGCTTCGCGTGGCACTCCTTTGCCGCTTCTCGGATCTTTGCCTCTTCCCCAACGAGGATGGGGAGCGCGATCTTTTCCTTCACGATGATATCAATTGCTTTCAGAATTCGCGGCTCCGTGCTCTCGGGATACACGATACGCTTGGGATCCTTGCGTGCGAGCGCCTTAATTTTCTTCAGAAAAAGCGTCGCGTTGTTTTGCTTGTGCTTATGCAGCTTCAAGTGATGCATCTTGTGCATACAGCTATCCCAACCTTTCTTGTTTATAAGGTTTGTGTCGAACATTGGCTATTGGCACACGATTAGGATTAGGCGTTCTGCTGTAATCATGCTTCGAAAGACGTATCCACATTGGAAAAATGCATTTTAATTCTGGTGGGCGGTTCCTGCTCGATAGATGCTACGGATGACCCCAAACTCACTGTCGTTCGTAGGTTCGCTGACGCGAACCACCACCTCCGCGTTTTGGAATGCACTAAAGCTTGACGAGTGTTTGCGCGAGGGCATCGACGTTTCCAGACGGACAATAACGCGCACCAAAGCTATCATTCAAGCGAACGCTTGAAGATGGCGGCCGAAACCCGGCGACCGACGGGAGCCGGACCGTCCTACGATGGTATTTTTTTCTAAAGCTTGTGGCATGAACTTTACGACCGACGGGAGCCGGACCGTCCTACGATGGTATTTTTTTTCTAAAGCTTGTGGTGTGAACTTTACGACCGACGGGAGGCTGACCGTCCTACTCCATTACTAAAAAACTGACATCCTCTAAGAATATCTTCTCTTTGGCTGACCATCCTACTAAAGTACTGAAAAAGAAATCAAAATGGTCGTGCCTACTATACAGTGATTATTATAGATAATTATTTAAAGTTGAATGCGCGTAGGACTCCTATGGATGTTTCGGATCGAATACACCTGATTCTTGCGCAATCAGGACTAGAAAATGATGTGGGTGAGCGTTTTGAAATAGGCGGTAGTGATGATGAGGTTTTTAGAGTTGCATACACTATCGGCGGTGATACATGGCCTACATTCATGGATATTTATGTTACCTGTAAGAAACGCGAAACAACTTCTGACCCAAGAGTCCGCAGTCCGGGAGAATACTTAGCTGTCACATATCAAGCTGTGCTTTTTGAAGCAGAAACGGGAGAGGATCTGGCGTGTTGTTCTTTTGACTCCAAGGGAATGCTTACTACAAGGTCAGAATACCATGGTAAAGACTCTTCCAGGGCAGGGCAGCAACAAAAAGAGATTGGTGATGATTTTGAATCCTTTTTTCGGGATATGGTTAGGAGCATTAAACGTCCAGATCCCGGTGAGAAGTATACTGATGACTAGTACTCTCCCTTGCTTTCCACACTTCTAAGCAATATATGCATCAGACTTTGCACGCCACAAACCAGAAGAAGAACTTGTCGCGTGGCCGCACTGCCTTCTTGATCGTGACGTCTGAGAAGTATTGCGAGAGGACCGCACGCAGTTCATCCTTTGAGAAATAGTAATGCGGTTCCATATACTCAAAATCCTTTGTGAGGTAGTAATGGAGATGCGGCTCGGTTTCATCAACCTTATGGTAGCTCTTGATCGTCTTTCCATTCTCGAGGAGCACGGGAATGTACGGTCTCTTGCCATCCATCCGGATAGCCTCGAATGGTAAGAGTGTGGCAAAGAAGTATCCATTCTTTTTCGTCACGCGCGCAATTTCACTAAAGGTGTGCATGATCTGTTCGATCCTTCCGTGGTAGATCGCTTGGAAGCAGAATGTTGCGTCAAAACTACTGCGTGCAAAGGGCAGTTTTCCATACATGTCCGCCTTTTTTGTATGTACACTGTACCCCTCGCGAGCGGCATTCAGTTGAACTGCAGAAAGAGCCGCCTGCAAATGATCCGTGCACGTAACGCGTAATCCGCGCCGAAGGAGCGGCATGGTGACGCCCATGCCATTTCCGCATGCGACATCGAGGACCTTTCGTATGTCCTTGCGCTTGTCGAGAATGGGGTACGCGTGCTGCACGTCCTTGCTCACAAAAGTTCCGACGGATGAAGGAAATTTCTTCCAGTGCCTCGCATGCGTGACCTGCATGAGGTGTATCCCCGCAATTCCGGTATAAAAGCATTGTGGCAATACTCTTATATACCGCCTCTCCATATCTGACCGTATCATTATCGGGGGTGCATGCATGGGTACGAAAGGAAAAGAAATTGTTGGAAAGGACGCTAAAGAACTCATAGATTTATTTAACAAGGCGCTTGCAGACGAGTGGCTCGCGTATTATCAGTACTGGGTCGGCGCACTTGTCGTGAGAGGTCCGCTGAGGCCAAATGTACAGGCGGAGCTTTCCGAACACGCGAAGGAAGAGCTTGAGCACGCGGGGATGCTCGCTGACAGGATCATCCAGCTTGGTGGAACTCCTCTTCTTGATCCAAAGGAGTTTGGGGCGAAAAGCAATTGCGGGTATGACGCGCCAAAGAACGAGCACGTGCTGAAGATTCTTGAGCAGAACATTAAGGGCGAACAGTGCGCGATCGACGTCTACATGAAGCTGTTGCAGCGGCTCAAGGGAACGAGCGACATGATAAGCTTCAACATGATTCGAAAGATCATGGAAGATGAAGTCAAGCACGAGCAGGACCTTGAGGATCTTCGGGACGACATACTGACAAAGTAGCTCGCTTAGACTTTTGTTGTAATTATCGGTTTTTCAAGAACGATCACGGAGTGCTCTGCCTGGCTTACCATGCCGTGCGCAACTTCGACGAGTGGCGGGTATGCGTGGATGCATTCGAGCTGCCGGAGCTGTTTGAGGGCGATCTTCACCTGCGCTGACGAGAATTTTTTCGTAAGCCAGTGGGTCGTGAATGGCATTCCCTGATACTGCGCAATCTGTTTGAGGACGTCTCGCGCGATCTGCAGCCGCGGCATCTTCATGTCTTCGAGCGAGTAAACGGTTGCTTCTCCGCGTTCTTCGATTCTTCCCGATCCTGTTGTCGCGAATGGTTCGATTGCGATCGTCATGCCTTCCTTCAGGATTCCGTTTCCCGTCTCAAAGTTTGGTACGCTTGGCGTTGTGTGGATGACATATCGTTCAAGGCCATGCCCAGAGAGATTCCGAACTGGTTCATATCCGAATCCCGCGATCGTCTCATGGATCGCGCGGCCGATGTCTGACAGTTTTGCGCCAACATGTACCTGCTTTAGTGCTTCCGCGAGCGCTTCCTCGCTCGCTTTGACGAGGTCTTCGTATTTTCCGCTGAGGTCGACAGTGACCGCGGTGTCACCAATGGCACCATTGATATGCACGCCGCAGTCGAGGGAGACAATCTCGTCCTTGAATACGATCGTGCCATCTTCCGGACAGAAATGCGCAGCCACGTCATTCATGGATACCTGCGCTGGAAATGCTGGTTCCCCTCCTAGCTCGCGGATCTTTGCTTCTACCTTCTGGCATACGTCTAGTGCGCTCGCTCCGGGTTTGATGAGCGTCTTACCATAGTCTCTTGCTTGTCCCGCGATTGCTCCAGCTTTGATCCAGTCATCCCATGTGTCCATCCCTTCCGAAAAAGTGGAAGGGTTTAAATAATATTCTTTCTAAGGTATCGTCATGGCAGAGCATTCGGTGGGTCAGGTGTCAAAAGGCATATTTGTCGTGATGGTCCTCGCCCTCATGCTTTTTGCGGTGGGAGTCCTCTACAAGAAGTATATGATCGACCGCAGGTCTGATCCTTTGTTTGTGCCATTCGATGAACAGCCATCAGAACCAACGGAAGAGTTTCCGATCGTCCTTGACTCGACGCGCGTCGAGCTTTCTGGTGGACTGCATGAGACGATTATTGCGCAGGTCTTGAATACTGGAAAGTTCACTGTGGCGTGGCCTCAGCTGTTCTGCAAGAAATCTGGCGAGTGGTATTCCTGGGGCGAGCTTGAACCCATGACTGCCTTCGTCCCCGTTTCCGTTGCAGAGAAGGAGTCTAGTGGCGTTTCACTTGCGTTCAAGCATACGGAAGCGCGAGACATCCTCGGTCCCGGTTCATACTTGTGTGATATTGATTTTGTCTGGTGCAAGGATAACGAGACTAGATGCGATGGTTCAGGAATGCAGGAACGTATTGACACTGCAGTCATCGAGCTTGTCATTCGGTAGGCTAATAGAAAAGTTTATATATGAAATTCCCGAGCAGTATAGGGTATTCCACGCCATGTGGCGAATAGTGAAAAAGAGGTGTTCGCATGAGAAAAGGTTCTCTATCATTGTCAATTAATGCGGTCGTTGTTCTTGTTCTTGCGATCGCGCTGCTGGGTCTTGGTCTTGCATTCACGAAGGGGATGTTTGACAAGCTCAAAGGCAATCTTGTTGATGCCATCCAGCCGCCCGACTATCAGGCGACGAGCGAAGAACCCATCGCGATCTCCTCGAAGTTTGTCACGATGAAGAAGAATCAGGATGCGCGCTTGCCGTTAAGTTTCTACAATAATCATAACAAAGCAGGTGTATGGCCGCAGATGGAGTGCTTTGGCGGAGAGGGGGACGGATCATGGGATGCGTTGGAGACAGCTGGCGCTGTGATCGTTGCCCCGCAGACGGTCCAATCTGGAAGTGAAAAATCCTTTGCGTACACATTAAAGTATGCTCAACTTGAGGGAATCCTTGGGATTGGTGACTTTGTATGTAACATCAGGTTCGTGGTCTGTGATGATACCGAAACCCAGTGCTCAGGCATGGAGACTGGCGAAGCGATCGAAACCTTGCAGTACCAACTGCAGATCCAGTAGGTGATGCGTGATGAAAATAAAAAAGCGTCTAACACAATCCGAGGAGTTTGAGATCCTCAAGCTCGTCCTTGACAAGTTTCTGTGGCTTGGGTTTGGTATCATGGCGTTCGGCCTCTACCGCATCTATACAGCAAGCTTTGAGAATGGTGTCTACCTCATCATTGCTGGGGCCATTGTGCTCTTGCTGTTTATGGTCATCATCGTCAAGGAATATGAGATGATCAAGTAGGGAGTGGCATGAGACCCTATTTTTTTTGTTTTGTCTTACTGTTCGTTCTTCTTGCAGCTTGTTCCTCAAAGGATTGTTCTACAGATAGCGATTGTGCAGGCAAAGTGGTCGTGGGAGCGTGCCGCGAAGCCTCCTGCACGGCGGAAGGGTTGTGCCAGAGCCGAGCGAAAGTGAACTGCTGCCTTGACGAGAAAGGCGCGGAGTGCAAAGGCAAGGAAGGCGTCATGGAGAAATACTGCGAGAATGGCGTATGTATGAGGCGCGTCACTGGCGGCAAGAGCGAGTTTTTGAATACTGTGACTGTTGAGATTCCAAACAAGAATGATCCTTCCGCAAAGCTGACGCTCACGTATAACTACAATTCCCCATTTGATCTCACGAAGGATAAGGTGAAAATCTTCTTAAAGCCCGACCTTCTACGGAATGATATCCGTGATTTGAAGCTTGACAGGGTTCGCCTCCTTCGTCATTACGGAAAAAAAGTGTATGAGGGCAAGTACACGGATTCTCGTCTTGAAGTGCTAAATGAACACGTGGTTGGTCAAGTGTTCTGGGACCTCACATCCATTCTGGAAGATGAGATGGTTCTTCGTACGAACGTGAATCAGACTGCTGAGGAAATGATCGTGACTTTGCATCTTACGCTGAGCTATGAAATCCAGAAGGGGGCTGAATGGGTTCATGGCACGTTTGAGAAGGAGATTGAGATTACTCCTGAGCTCCTCACGGTGTATTGGCCTGAAGGTGAGGTTGCTTGTCCCGTTTGTCCTGCCTCACAAAACCAGTGCGTTATGAATCAGTGCGATTCTCGTCCGAATAGTGTCTCCAACTTCCAGTGTGTCCCGCGCTACAAAGACAATTGCTGTGGGAACCGTATGTGTGAGTCTTCCGAGTCAAAGTGCAATTGTCCCGCGGACTGTGGCCCTGCTGCTGTTGAAATCGGTGAGCTTCAGATCGGCTATTGTCAGGGATCTCTCTGGAGGACAAAGCTAAAAGAACCTGCAAAGAAGGTGACAACCTCAAAGAAATTCCGCGGTGGTGGCGATGCATTCTACTGGAATATCAACGTGGAGTACAAGGACCCAATGTCCATCAATGATGCTGAAGTCAAGGTGTCGTTTGAGATTGTCTCCGTCGCGGATTCGTACTACGCTGGCCCAATGGTGAAAAAGATCCAGTTTAAGGGGCCAGGGAATACTCTTCTTGGCGAGATCAATCCTACGCTTGATGTCGGCGAGGGGCCTGGAAGTGCGACGCTCAAGCTCACGAACTTGAAGGATATGTACACTGACTTTTATGAGGGAAAAATCACGTCGCCGCAGGTCATTGTATATTTCGAAGTTGCCAAGGTTGATGCTCAGGGTCAGATGGACATTGTGAGTGCCGACCAGACATATCCTCTTGATAACATTCAGATTGTGAAGGTGACTGGATCATGAGGAAAGGCATGGAGATGTCCATTAATTTCCTTGTCGTGCTGATCCTTGGCATTGCGATGCTATCGCTTGGTATCTGGCTGCTTGGGGACTTTTTTGGGAGCTTGCATGAATTTGACAAGGCGATCAGCGAGCGGGAGAAGGAGCAGATGCTAACGCTAATTGGTGATCGCGATGTGATGATTTATCCCGAGACACTGACCATTTCCACAGGTAAGACGAATAGTTTTCTGATTGGTGTGCATAATCGCCTTCCTGGACCTTCGAAAGAGTTCATCCCGATCGTCCGGTTCAAGTACGCAATTGACAAGACTGAAGTTGATATCTGTGATGAGACGTCGACAGGCACGTGTTCCCCTTCTGCTCCAGGCGGCGGTGACCCAAATCTTTGGCTGCTTCCCATGGGCTCTCTTCCTGTCGAGAATACCGAGACGGGAGTCTTTAAGCTCATCGTGAAAGTTCCAAAGGGCATTAGGTCTGGGAATTACCTCTTTGAGGTCTGTGTTGAAGACCCTACAGGACCCGGTGGTGAATGCATTGTGCCCGGTGGGCAGATTTATGGCAAGCGGGCGACGATTACCGTGCGTGTGCCTTAGGTTTTCTCACAAATCTTAATCATTGCAGAATACTTTTGCGGATCAAGCGATGCTCCGCCAGGAAGCACTCCATCGATCTCTTGGTTCTCGACGAAAGGCTGAATATTTTCCGGGTTCACGCTTCCTCCATAGATGACCACGACTCCCTTGCCAAATCCCTTGCCGTGCATTTTGTCAAGCGTTGATCTTATGAATACGTGCGCTGATTCTGCGTCTTGAACGGTTGCTGTTTTCCCTTTGCCATCTCCCTTGCTGATCGCCCACACGGGCTCGTACGCAATGATGATCTTGTGCACGTCTTCTGCGGAAAATCCTGCAAGGCATGCCTGAAGCTGGTTTTCGAGGATATTCAGTGTTGTGCCAAGCTCTCGCTGTTCTGCCGTCTCCCCGATGCAGAGTACAGGCGAGATCCCGGCGCTGAGCGCCGCTCGGATTTTGGCGCGGATGAGATCATTGTTCTCTCCCATGGCGCGTCGTTCGGAGTGTCCGATGATGACGTAGGAGCATACTTCTGCGAGCATCTTCGCAGCGATTTCACCAGTGAACGGGCCGCTCTCGTGCGTGTGGCAGTCCTGCCCTGCAAGTTCGATTGGCGTGTCCTTGAGGAGTGCGTGCATGTGTGAGAGGCAGGTGTATGGCGGCGCGATAACTGCAGTGACCCGAGAGAAGTCAACACCCTCGATCTTGAGCAGGAGATCCTCAATAAACTCAAGGCTCTCGATCTGTGTCATGTTCATCTTCCAGTTTCCAATAATAAGCGGTGCGCGGTCTTTTGCCATAGGATACGCATGCAGAATGCCAGAATTATAAAGGTTGCGGCAAAAGTGAATATTCGATATACACTATCCTCTTGGTCCCGCACAGCAAAGGCATCATTCAAGCGAACGCTTGAAGATGCCGTCCGTTACCCGGCGACCAACGGGAGCCGGACCGTCCTACTCTGATACTATGATAGTGAATTCTACCAGAGTGGCATCAATAGCAGAGGGAGGTGGATCGTCCCACGATGATATGATGTTGCCTTTGCCCGAACTTGCATCATTCCTGGAGGGAGATGGACCGTCCTACGATGATAGAGTACTCACTCATAAATAGTAAACTGCCGATGGCTTTATATTCGGGTCATTTTTTACCTCTCCTATGCGTGAAAAAGGTAAGCAAAACCTGGCGGCAAATCCGCTGCGCTACGCCCGAAGACTTTTTCTCGATAGTAATCTCCGGCCGCCTCCTGATGGGGAACTTTCTGATCTGGTCGCATCAGCAGGGCAGCATCTGACTGATGAGGATCTTACACGGTTGCTCGCCGCACAGAAACGGTTTGATGGTCCTGTTACCATGCTGGAAACGGGCGAGGTAGTTGAGCATTACCGTTTGCGTCGAACATTCAAATTACTTCCGGAATATATGCAGGCAGCTTCCGTTGCCGGACTGACGTACAAGCAAGCGAACGCCGTATTGCACAAGTATTTCACTTCTGAGCCTTATGAATTTAACGATCCATCCCTACTCATCCATCTCCTTGGCAGGGCGTATCGACAAGCAGCGGCTTCAGGTGTGAAAATCTCACAATCCATAGGGACTTTTAAGAAGATGATTGCGCTCGGAGCCAAGTCCGGCGTTGTTGACGGTAACGTGTACGCGTTTACCATCGCGCTTCGTCTTGGCCTGTCAGTCGATCAGGCATGCCGTATTGTGATGAGAATTCCGGAAGCGGAAGGCGGCGCCGCAGGGTACCCTGTTCCGCATTTCAACGATGCCATTAAATCGATGCTCCCCGCAAGGGTGAATCCTGATCTTGTCGTGGAAGCATTTGACGTTCTCGGCGGTGATCGGCCATGGATGAACATGGGCGACTATCAAGGTTTTAAACAATTAATGACATACGGATGCCCAATTCTCGGAATAACACCTAATGAAATGCTCGCGAAGTTTGTGGCGCGGGCGAAGAACAGAAGAAGGAGGACGCCGTTACTTGAAACAGTAGCCAGTAAAATCGAGTCCGATCAAAATGATTGCGTGACAGTCTCACATCCGCGGGATCGATACTTTACAGAGACTTCTGGTAAACTTGAGCATGCAGCGCAACCCTATAGGAATCAGCGCTCGCTAAATGATGGTATTCGCGACTTGGAAACCCTGGCGATTGCTAGTCACGGTGATTGGGATGAAGTTGGTATGGGCATGTGGGTATTTGATCCCGCAAGCTCAACCTGGTATTCCCTCGGAGGAGAACTTGAACTGCCAGGAATGGCGAATATTCTCTCGGGAAGAGCGAACTATGTGAGACATAATTTTGTGAGGTATGACATCTCAGAGCTCAGTGCAACTCCGTTGTTGTTTCACGTGAATCCTGAAGGATTAGATTCTTTCATTGCGCCGTCTCGAGAGAGCATGGCGTTTCCGAGGTTACGAGACAATATCACAAAATTCCTGACGGCAACGCCAAGCAGAGCGGATTATGAGACTGCTGCAGAATTGCTGAAAGGATCTCATCACAGTGTTCCGCTCCGCTCATTCATTGCGCATAAGCTTGGAGTCACCGAATTTTCCTATCCAGCGGATATTGAGCGAATCGAGGATATGAAAGTCCGCGCGCGGGACATTCGGGATCAAGTGATGGTTGAGTGCGACCCGTTGGATATTGTGATAAATTACGGATTTGAAACGTTACCTTTCGTACAGCGACTCATGGGAGAATTGAACTCCAGGCTTCCGCAAGGATTTGGAATAGTCATGTATCCTACAGGAAAACAGTATACTCCCTCGATGAGGTAAAATGCGATACCGTCTGCTCCTGCGGCTCAATAATCCGACGCAAGTTTACCCCTCCGTACTGCACGAAATTGATGAGCGATCCTAGCGGGAATTCCTGAATTTTTCTTTACACAAAAATGGCAACAACAGCTTATAAACTCTAGAATGGAAAAGCGGTCTAATGGTAGATACTCCTCTAGAGAAATACGTGAGGGATCAGCTTGAGAAAGGCTATCCTGAGGCGCGTCTCGTGGAGTTTCTGCTATCGCAGGGTTATTCCGACCAGCAGGTGCTTAAAGCCGTTGATCGAGTGCGCAATCAGAAATCAAATCCCTGGAAAGCGTACGCGATCGTCATTACGGTTCTTGCGATTCTCGGTGTGGGTTATGTTGTCTTTGAGCTGATGAACACTCCGTTCAGCGCGTCTGGCGATGATGTCGGACAATTGCAGGCGTTGTTGTTCGTGAGCGAAGTGCGCCATGCGATGGAGACTGTTCCCCTGACTGGAGCGCCAAAAGTCATCAACTATAACATTCCTTCAGACTTTGAGCAAGTGTGCATTGTCGATTCGCGCACAAATCCTGCTATTGGGATCGGTGTGATCTCAAATAGCCTTGCGCGCGATCGGACGAAGAATCTCTTTCTCCTCCGGTCCGATCCGGAGCTCGGTTTCCAGACTGTTGCGAGCTATCATATTGGCACGGTTTCTGCGCAAGATGGCTATCTTTGCGTTCCCGTGAAGAAGGGCTGGGTTGCGATCAGGTTTTCTCCGGGTGGAGATGGCGTGATTGTTGCGAAAGGCTAGCCAAGAATCTCTTTTGCCTTGAACATCTTTTTGCATTTCCTACAGTGGAAGATGACGTCTCCTGAGGGCGATGAGAAGTCCGATATCTCAAGCTGTTCTGATCCGCACTTCGTACACGCGTGTTTCTCCTCGGTCAGGTTAAAGAAGGTATTGCATGACTTGCAAAAATTCTTCGCTTCGCTGATGATAAGGATTTTGTGCTGCGGCGCGTCGCAGTACGGACAAAAATTTACTTCAGTCATGGATTTTTCCTCGGTTTTTTCTTCGCGTCCATCGCATCAACCGGGTGTGGGATGGTAATCTTTGGTCGTTCTGCTGACATAGGCCTTGAGACGAGGACTCTTGGCTTTTCAGCTATCGATACTGCTGGCTTTTCCGTCGACACTTCAGCAGCTTCTTGTTTTATTTCCTGTCTTGCCGGCTCTTTTTGCGGAATGAGGAACTTGTTTCTATGTTGGTCCATGTCGATGAAGTGGTCTGCTACCGCCTTGAGTTTGCTTGATGCTGTTTTGCCAAAAGATATGACTTCAGCTCTGCATCCGAGCGCTTTCACGTGCTCGAGAAGATCCTGGAAGTCTCCATCGCCTGAGACAAGAACAACAGTGTCCAGTTTTCCCGCAAGCCTCATGATGTCCATGGCAATTCCAACATCCCAGTCACCCTTCTTTGCTCCGCCATAGAAGATCTGAAGGTCCTTGCTCCGCACTTCATACCCAATCTTGCCAAGGGCGTCGAAGAAGTGCTGTTCCTCACCAACGTCAGCTCTGATGACATATGCGATTGCTCTGATGACCTGCCTGTTGCGTGATGCTTCCTTTAATATGGTGGCAAAGTTTACCTTCGCCCCGTATAGTTGCTTTCCTGAGTAATACATGTTTTGGACATCAACAAAGATGCCGACTCTCTGATTTTTGTATTGTGTCATGGTTTCTCCTTCATCAATGTTACGTAATGATAAATGTTTTCTGCCGCGATGGATCCCTCCGCTGCTGCTGTGAGGGCTTGCCTGAATCTGTTGCTTGCATTTGATAAGTCTCCAGCACACCAGACGCCTTGAACGGTCGTTGTCTGGTCGTGGTGAACCTTGACGAGGCCGTCAGTGAGTAGTTCGCATCCGAGTTTTTTCGCGAGCATATTGCTTGGTTCAGAACCTACTTCGACGAATATTCCGTCTAGCTTAATCTCCCGTCCGTCCTTGAGCAATACTGATGTTACGGTCTTATCGCCAAGTATTTCTTTGACTTCCGCGTTGAGGATGAATTCCACCTTTGGATTCTTTTTCAGGCGCTCGATGCGGAGCGGCTCCGCTCGGAATTCTCCTCTGCGATGGATCAGGTACACTTTCGCCGCGTGCTCTGCAACTTCTTGAGCGGCGAGGGCCGCGCTATCCCCTCCCCCAATGACTGCCGTGATCTTTCCCTCATAGAAGTATCCGTCGCATGTCGCGCAGTAATGCACTCCCCTGCCTTTGAATTTTTGCTCTCCGGGAACGTTCAAGTGCCGCCACGTGCTGCCGAGCGCAAGCACGATTGCGTGCGCGCTGTATTCCTCTTTCTTCGTCCTGACCTTGAAATGATTGTGGTGTTTCTCCACATCGATGACTTCTTCCTCAATAATCTCTGCTCCAAGTGACTCAGCGTGGTCGCGGAACTTGAGCATGAGGTCCATTCCCGAGATGAGCTTATCCCCTGGCCAGTTTCCAACATCGAGGGAATTCACGATGACGCCGCCAAGCTCTTTTGCAAATACAGTGGTCTTTAGCTTATACCGTGTTGCATAGATTGCGCATGCGAGGCCTGCTGGCCCTCCCCCTATAATGATAAGATCTTTCATAAGAATGACTCGAGCGCTCGGACTATAAAAAGGTTTTCGCTTATTCCTCGTCTTCCGTCGTGGACTCTTGGGAACTGTCGAGTTCGTCACTTTCTTCGTCGTCCGCATAGCGCCTGGCTGCTTTCTCGCCGTGTTCGAATCCGGCTTCAGCCTCATCGATCTCTTCGTCCTCTTCGCGCTTCTCTATCTCGTCGTCGATTTCCTCGTCAGAATCGCTTTCATCAGTGTATTCTTCGTCGTCCGGCATATGTCTCACTTAGGTAAAAATTCCTTTATATATTTTTCGCTAGGAGTCGCGTGGTTGCAGCAACTCGTGGACTTGTTCCATCCACCGTTGGCGTTCAGCTTCGCCCTCTCCTGTGTGGATTACTCGGCCAAGGTATCCGTCAGGCTTTCCTTCGATGATTGCGTGCCTGCTCAGCATCCTCAGGCGTTCAAATTGTCCGGCGTCGATGAAATATGTTGCCCTTCCGGTCTCGTTTGCTTCAACCACGACTACATGCTCGAAGTGATACGCTTTTGAGTGTTCTCCTGATCCAAGCAGGAGTCCGTTTGTCACGCGCGTTGGTTGCAGTGACATGAGGTGGCTTTGTCCCCAGTGGCGGGGAGTTGAGGGTTCATGCTCCTCTCCTGGATGCCTGACTACTTTGATGCGGTATCCTTGTTCGTTATCTTCGGGGAAGATTTCGGTTCCGGTTCGTACCTCGGTGAAGACTTCTTCTGCGATGTCTCGTGCAGTTCCGTAGAGTTTTATTCCTGAGTGTGTCACGTAGTCGTAGCTGCCAAGCTCCTGGATTTTGACGGCGAGTGTTTCATCCTTGATTGAGTGTGCTTTCTTGATCTGGAATGGTTTTGCTTTTGCCGTAGTTGCGATATGTTCGTACGTTCCATCCGGCATGCGCTGGAGCACTGGTGAGTCTGCGTACATGAGCGTGTATGTACGGTCAGGTCGCTCGTTCCATCTCCATTGGTACGCGACCTTCTGGATCGTCGGAGGAGCTGCGGTCTTTGCGACAGAAACCACGTTCTCTAGATAGTCTATTTCGCCTGGTTTTCTTGGGATGCTGGAGTGTGTTCCTTCCTTGATCGCGGTCGCTTCAGCCTGTAATCTTGCTATTTGTTCGTTAATCCTGCGCCATGGCGCGGTCGTTTCCTCAAGCTCGGCTTGCACGCGGTTTCGCTCACCCCTCGCCACTTCCATCTGCTCGACGAGGTTGTCATACTGACTTTTCAGTACCTGGAACATTGGGTCATTATCATTGAACGATCGCACGAGCTCCATGCACCTCGCGTTGAATCTGTCCATTTGTCTGCCGTATTCCCAGCGATTGAAGTTTCGTTTCCATGCGTTTAGGAGTCGCGGTGGGAAGAATGTTCCAAATCGTCCGACGACGACCGGTGTTTCCATCGCGGCGGATAGCCACGTGAGATAGTGTTCCCGACTGTCGAGAACATATTTTTCCATTTCCTCATGTTTTGTGCAAATTGCTTTGTGTGCTGCTAAGTAGTTCTGATCGGCAGTGCGATAACATTCCTCTGCAGCAATCCTTTGTTCACCAACTGCGCGCGATTCTACGGCGATGGGAATCATTTCTTGCTCGAGCTCTCTGTATCTTTGCTCTAGCTTCGCCTTCGCCGCACGAACGTTTGTATCATGGCTCGCGCGCATTCCATTCAGGAGTTCCTCAAGTCGTGAGAGATCCATGGTAAGATACGCTTAGAATACTACAAGTATATAAACTTTACGGAAATTAACTACTACTAAGTGACGAAATTACTCAAACATATACGGCTCCATCGCCTCATGTCGCGAGCTTATCTGTACGTCAAGATCCACAAGGTCTCGCCTCTGTTGCGTGAGCTGTCGGAATGTTCCGTACGCGATATCCGGCCGATTGTTATTCTCCGAGATATGCGCCAAGTAGAGGACAGACAGCGTGGGCGGTAGGTGCGCGAGCGCAAGCACTGCTGCCTGGAGATTGG
Source organism: uncultured Methanosarcinales archaeon (assembly GCA_964455675.1). Taxonomy (GTDB): domain Archaea; phylum Nanobdellota; class Nanobdellia; order Woesearchaeales; family CAYVYK01; genus CAYVYK01. The sequence continues at coordinate 79,330 of CAYVYK010000004.1, read as the reverse complement.
AGAGGTGCCCCCTGTCTGAGGCTATTCTTTTCTTGAGGTATGGCGGATACCTTCCTTGCATGAGCATGTGCTCGTCATAATTTGACTCAAGGATGAGGGCGCTCGCACGTGTAACTTCCCGAACGATTCTGCTGCACGCAACTCCCGCGTCGGTAATGACGGGCACGCGCGTATCACCGTGACGAACTGTAAATCCAACAGGGTCTGCGGCGTCATGATTCTTCGAAAAATGTTCAACGACGATACTACCGAGTTCCACTGGTCCGTGCAGCGGTGCGATGTTCTCTTCATGAATGCTCATGGGTAGCGCACGCAGGGTCGATATATTCGCGTGAACCATTGCGTTGCATCGCTTGACGAGCTGCGGAATGCCTCGCACGTGATCGATATGCTCATGCGTCACGAACACGTGCGAAACGTCCGATATGCTCTTCCCATATTTTTGCAGGCGCTGCTTCATCATGCGAAACGAGAGTCCAGCGTCGACGAGAAGCGCGCTGCCGTCCGCTTCAAAGTAGAACGCATTGCCGTTGCTTCCGGATCCCAGAACACAAAACTCGAACACAAAAAAAGTACATGCGGGTTGTTTTTATAGTTTGTGAGTTCAATATTAAAACTGATCAACGGAATGCACTCTGACAATACCTTCGTAGGACGGTCCTGCTCCTGTCGTTGGATCAATCACCTGGCGTTGCGGCATGGCAATCATCATAATTGCGTAGGACGGTCCTGCTCCCGTTGGTCGCAGGGTCTCGGACGGCATCTTCAAGCGTTCGCTTGAATGATGCCTTTGCGCGTAATTGTCCGTTCTCTGTTAGCTGCGCGTTATTTTCCGTCTGGGGACGTCCAAATGTAAACATCTGTCAGGCTCTTACGCATTCCACAACGCGGGGGTGGTGGTTCGCGTCAGCGAACCTACGAATGACAGTGAGTTTGGGGCCATCCGTAGCAGCTATCGAGCACAACACGCAGCCGCCCACCACGAATATCATCAAAATCCTGCAGTCGCACAATCAAAGCATATTACGTTCCACGTCAAGGGGGTGGTGGGGCTATCTGTAGCACGGCGGGAGCAGCAGTTGGAACCGCGCACCACCATTATTAAGAGTTTTATCCTGCATCAGAGTTGAGGTTGTATATAGGTAATTAATTCCAAACACCTCCCGTCAAAAACTGTCATTTTTTCAAATTCTACCCTCTCAAACCATTAAACCTGTGATTTCCAGAGGCCTGTAGGGGGAATGCAAACATTTATATATAAGTACCTTCATAGATATACGAGTATCCGAAAGTGTATACTAATCGTGTATTGTTGGTCAAAGATGAGGTGTGAAAGATGGATTTTATTGTGCAGAACGCGATGGAAACGGGAAAAAACCAATCGGCAGGATCAGTGGTTGGGCAGGCAAACATCAAGGTCATTGGCTGCGGTGGCGCCGGCAACAACATGGTCAGCTGGCTATACAAGAAAGGAATCAAAGGTGCTGAGATCATTGCCTTTAACACAGATCAGCAGCACGTCAACATCACTGAAGCTGACAGGAAGTTCCTGATCGGTCGAGAGCTCACGAAAGGGCTTGGCTGTGGCGGATTCCCAAAGAAGGGAATGGAAGCAGCAAAGGAGAGTATGACCGAGATCAAGGAATCACTAGCTCACGCTGACATGGTCTTCATCTGCGCAGGCATGGGAGGAGGAACCGGTACAGGTTCAGCACCCGTGGTTGCACAAATAGCGCGGGACATGGGAGCCATTGTCATAGGAACAGTAACCATGCCTTTCAAGATTGAAAGAGCACGAGTTGACAAGGCAGAATTTGGCCTCGAACAGCTCAGGCAGAATAGCGACACGGTTATTGTGATTGACAACAATCGGCTCGTCCAGATTGCCGGGAACCTCCCGCTCCAGCAGGCATTTGCGGTGGCAAACGAACTTGTATCGACAATGATCAAAGGAATTGTCGAAATCATCGCCGTGCCAAGCCTGGTGAACCTTGACTTCGCGGACGTGAAAGCGATCATGTCAGATGGCGGCGTGGCTGCGATCGGAGTTGGCGCATCAGACACAACAAACAGAGTCGAAGAAGCAGTACGCGGCGCCCTCAGTAACCCGTTGTTGGATATATCATATGCCGGAGCCTCCGGAGCACTCATTCATATCTCAGGAGGAGCTGATATGACCCTAGATGAGGTTGCAAGAGCAGGAGAACTCGTCACCGAGTCCATGGATCCCGATGCAAATGTGATCTGGGGAGCACGTGTCGACGAAAGCCTCAAGGGCAAGTTGATGGTCATGACGATCGTCACCGGCGTCCGAAGTCCTTGGATCCTGGGAAAACAATCCCAGGCCCAACGGGTAGTCAGCGCTAAGCAGGTGCACAACACCCTCGGCATTGATTCACTATAACGTTCAAGAGGTGCAGGCTCTCCTTCCCAAATTCTAAAAACCTTACGCCCCCTAACCCCCTCGGAGAGGCCTGCATTTCTTCTTTTTTCCTTTATTCAAATGTACTAGCGATTCGCCATGGAACAACAACAACTCCAAGAGTACGGCTTTGGTTTCTTCGCCCACACGCGACGCAAGTTCCAGGTGTTATCTGACCGCCAGATGATGTTGCCATTCACGTTCAGAATTTCAAAATAATTTTATAGCTATGAGTTTTACTGTTTCACATGGACTGGAAATCCGCATTTCAAAAAGGGGAGGAATTGGTGCTCGTCAGCTGTTCAAAGGACGCAATTCCCCATGCGAACATTGTGATTTCTCTCGGTTTTGTTGATGGCTTTTTGCTCGTTGCTGATGCACAGATGCATACCACGATGGAAAACCTCATGGCTACACGAAGAGTCTGTGTTCTCTCACGGATGCCCAAAGCATACTATCGCATTAAGGGGTCAGTAGAAATTACCTCGAAAGGTAGGTATTTTGACATCTGTTCCAACGCCGACAAGAATTTTCCTGCAAAACACGCAGTGCTGATCTCAATAACCGAAGTAATCGACCTAGACTCGGGAAAATCCCTGACGGACAACCACGATCCGTAAAGCCATCATTCAAGCGAACGCTTGAAGATGGCGTCCGAAGCCAGCCGACCAGCGGGAGGCTGACCGTCCTACGATGATATGATCCACTTTTTTTGACATGTTGTCTATTGACCAGCGGGAGGCTGACCGTCCTACGCTTGTAGTATTTGACTGATGATTGTTCCAATGCCAGGCGCGGTATCCTGTATAGCCAACATTACATAGTTGAGATCAAACCTTACTAGTCAGATTCAGTTCCAAACACACGCACAGCAAACGGCACCTCGATATACCTTTTGCGCCGGAATCTCTCGAGAATTTCCTCCTCTCCAAGCGTTGGAAGAATGTAACATTGGGAGAATACGGGCGGACGATATCCTTCCTGGCTCGCAATTGCAGTACTGTCGGGCGCACGAACCTCTTCCATGATAGTGGGTGATCGGATGATTGTGGCATAAGGGACAAAGTGAGTGCCTTTTGGAGGATCATTGACCGTGTAGAACACGACGGATTGATGCGGCTGTGGAACAGTGAGTTCCAGGTAACCAACGACGTGAAGCCATGGAGTATATGGTAGCACTACCGAATCCGCGATAACGTCGATTCCCTGCCATCGCACGTGCTCCAAGTCAGGTACTCCTTTGCCCTGAGACCTCGCAACGAACAGGACAAACCTTCGCACATCATTCGTTATGAGCCGATATATGGATTGTGCATTATCCCAGGGTTTATTAAATACGAATGAGAGTTCCATCTCTCGTGCGTGATTCGTGAGGATGCCTGAACCGACCTCCACATTGTAGATATGTTCATCAATTGATGCCATGGTGATCATCTGACCTTCTGGAATTTATTACTTGCACTTGATCTGTTAAGAATGTGTCGACGATATGATGCCTAACGCCTGCATTTTATGTTCGACTGCTGGGATGTCTGCTTCTCTACTGAGGTTAAGGCAGTAGTCCATGAGTGTATATACTCGAACAGGAGTCTCCTGCGCAAGTATGTTGACTGCGTCCGTGAGCTCATACTCTCCTCTCGTTGAGCGCTCGATTCGTTCCAAATGATGGTAGATTCGCGGGGAGAAATGATACAGGCTTGTGTTGATGAGGTCTCCGACGGGGATCTTTGGCTTCTCCACGATCCGCTCAAGGACTCCATCGCGGACCGCAAGAACTCCGTGGAGTTCTGGATGGGCTGAAGGCATGCCGGCAAGTGCGCTTCCACCATTCGCCATAGCGCGCAAATCCCGAACAGACCATAAATGATCTGATGCAACGACGAGAAAATCGTCATCTTTCGTGTAGTCGCGGCCGTATCTTGCAGCATCACCCGTCCCAAGCGCTTCTGGCTGCTCGATCACAACCGCATGTATTCCATAGTCGTTTAGGAATCTTCTGATCTGGTCAATCCGGTATCCCGCGACGATCCCAATGTCATGCACTCCCGCTTGGCGGAGATGATCGATAAGGTACCACAGGAATGGTTTTCCATGCACCGGAACGAGTGGTTTTGGCATCACGTCCGTGAGGGGTCTCATTCGAATCCCTTTGCCCGCTGCAAGAATAACCGCTTTCATTCACCTCTACTCTTCTTGAGCGGTATAAAAAACTTAGGATAGCAACTCTCCGATAGCAGCCAAAAGAGAGAACGTTCAATGCCGAGCAAAGGCATCATTAAGGCGGAGCCTTAAGATGCCGTCCGTTGCCCACCGACCGACGGGAGGTGGACCGTCCACCTATGTTATGATGATGCCTTTGTAGAATTCTGTATCGCTATAGAGGGAGGTGGACTGTCCTACTATGTTATGATGCTATTGCCGTTACATGCATTACGACAGGGGGTGGACCGTCCTAATCTTTTACTCACATGCTATCATCGCAATTCACTATTCAAGCATGTTTAAACTGTTTATTCAAAGAAGAAAATAATTATCACTACAGGATGGTGACATTAAACAAATTTTATAAACTGATCGCGATTCATGAGCACTCTTTAACACTTTGTATTTTGTGCTTGAATGGGCAAACCGCTTCGCGGAATCATGAATAAAACTTGTTTGGCAACGCCAACATTTCGAGTTCATTGATGACCGCCAACCATTGACAAGGACGAACTGCATACAGAGGCAAAAAAACTCATCTTTGCCTACCGGTGCTGATTCGTTTATACGGGTGGAAAAAGCAGAAAAAACCGTCACGACGGTTTTTTCCTCACACACGCGATGGTGTTTTTCTTAGCTGATGCGCTACGTTTCGCGCTGACGATATACTGGGTGAGATTTTGGTAAAAAAACTTCTGGGGGAAGCGAAATGGAGGTGACACGAATCGTAAACTAAAAGGGGGTCGATCTGCCGCCAGGGAAATGCAATCAATAGCAAGTCCGTAACACGTGTTGACTGAAAATTGGAGATTGAGAACCTGAGTTGACTGAAAGGAGTCCTGCAGTGACACAACAGACAGCAACCGATTGGAATGCCTTTTTGAACGAATTGGCGACAACTCTCGGCAAATCGTCCGAGGACATTGCGAACGCGCTCAAGCCGATCGTCGGCGAGAATCCCGAGCAAGCCATCCTGTACATCAAGGACGCCGGCGCGACGCCCGACGACATGGTCCGCGAGGCCCTGGGCACGCTCGGCGCGATTCCGGCAGCCGTGAACGTCGCTATGCGCAAGATCGCGACGATGCGCGGCCCCGCTCCGGCCGAGATGCAGCCGATGCCGGCGCTCGACGTCCTGCCCACCGTGCTGGACGACGAGGCCTTCACCGAAGTCTTGCGCGTTGGCGGCGTTCTCGAAGTCGACGCGACCGCCGTTCACGCCGCGGTCAAGGCCGCCATCGCCGATCGCCTCGGGTACTTCCGCATCCCGGGAACGCTCAAGCAGCGCATGCGCCAGTACTACCTGCGCCAGAGAAAGCCCTTCCCCAAGGATTCGAAGTTCACCGAGATCCAGAAACTCCTCAATGCTCGACGCTACGCGCCCATTCTCGCCGCTGCCGGCCTCGCGGGTCACAGCATCACGAAGGCGAGCAAGCGCGACCTGCTCGAGCGCATCGGTGGCGACCTCTGGAAGGCGCTCAGAAAGCTCCAGGCGGTCATCGACCAGTACGTCAAGGACGGCCGTGTCCAGCTCATCACGCTTGGCGTCGGCGGCTTCGCGTACATCCAGAACCAGGGTGGCATGCGCCGCAACGCGCTTGTCGATACCCTGCTCATGCCCGAGGATCCCTCGAACATCCGTACCGAGGTCGAGTCTGTCATCACCGAGGTGAACTCTGCGTTCGCCGCGGATGGTATCCCGACGGCGTGGGCGCTCGCGTCCGATGCAGGCGAGATCCGCAAACTGCTCAAGGATCCGCAGATCGCCGTCCAGTGCGGGTACCCGTCCACGGAGCAGATGCTGACCGAGCTCGGTCTTGCGGTCAAGACCGACGTCACGCGTATGGAGAAGCTGATCGCGCGGTACGTGTTCAGCGCGATCAAGTACCCGACGGGCGCGGCGCTTGAGGAAGAGATTGCCTACATCGTCGGGCTCTACAACCTCGGCAAGGTCCTCCCCTGGGACCAGATTCTGAAGAACGGCGTCGCGGGCGCGGGTCTCGAGGACGAGGACGAGATGTACGACCGCTGCATTCACGGGGACGACGAGGAGACCGCCCGCTAGCTCCTGATCGTCCGTAGCATCGCGTGTTTCCCTGAACCCCTCCTTCCGTTTGGGAGGGGTTCTTTTTTTGTACCTATTATTACTATATAGTAAATTAATCTGTGAGGTTCACCTCCATACAGTTTAAACTGGTTTATACGGACGGCAGAATTGTCACCATTACGTGGTCGTAAAATGAGATAACTTTATAAGCGAATGTCGACCCCCATGAACGCTTGTGTTTAGTAGGGTGTAATATGTCATGATTGATCCAACTACAACGAGGAGTCAATTCCCATTTATCACTGAGGGGATTGACATCAAGGCAAGAGTGACGAGAAACGGCAGATTATTCGCAGACAGTACTGCATCAACTCAATTGCCGCTCCCGGTTCTAGAGCGTCTTGCGCAGGCCGTGTTTCATTACGCGAATGTTCACCGCGGAGCGTACAATGCTTCTGAGTTAACGACTGAAGATTTTGAACGAACATACAACGCCGCGGCTAATCTCGTGAATGCGAACTCCTGGAGAGAGATCATTCTTGGCAGAAATACGACGGAAATGATCAATCTTGTCATGCGCGGTACTGCTTCATCCGTGCGGGACGGAGATAATGTCGTCCTCACAAAGCTTGAGCACAATTCTGCGTATGTTCCATGGTATGCATTATCGAAAAGTATGGAAAAAGCCGGTAAAACGCTCGAAGTCCGCGTTGCGAATTTTGATCCTGATTCTGGAGAGCTAGATATGGATGATATTGCAGGAATGATCGACCGGCGAACGAAACTCGTCGGAGTGACCGGCGCTTCAAACTTCATGGGCACAAAGCCGGATGTACAACGGATCGCGCGGCTTGCGCACAAAAGCGGATACACTCAGCCCGATGGATCGAAAGGTTCCTACATGCTCGTCGACGGAGCACAGCTCGTCCCGGGATGCCCTGTTGATGTTCAGGATTTGGATTGCGATTTTCTCGCCTGGTCGTTTCACAAGATGACCCTGCCTCTTGGCGTCGGAGCGCTCTATGGCAAGTTGCGCGTGCTCGAACAGCTGGATCCATTCCTATTTGGAGGAGATATGGTGGATGTAGTCCGCGAAGGTGACGTTACCTATAAGCCGCTGCCTTGGAGATTTACCGCCGGAACGCCAAATATTCTTGGCACGATAGCGACGGGATACGGGATATCCTATCTCATGAATTTGGCGCTAAATCGCGTCACGAATGGCCGTGCTGACGCCGAGACAGTCGGCAAGCAGATTGAAACAGAGATACTCATGAACACCCCGAGGGGTGATTTCGATGTTCGCTATACAGTTCCCGAAGCATTGCAGCCGCAGTTTAGGGAATACCTTAACGCTCATCCTGATGTAGAAAGATTGCTGAGAAATCCAGACGAGAGACTGCGGACCGTGCAACGGTATGTTGCCACGGCGATGAACAACATCATGCAGTATGAGCATGCATTGACACAGCGCGCGATTGACGGTCTTTCAGCGCTTGATGAGGTCGTGATATACGGTCCGACGGACGCAGAGCGCCGCGCTGGACTTGTTGCCTTTAATATTGAGGGTATGGAGCCGGCAACTGTCGCTCGCGAGCTTAGCGCGAGGGATATGGAAGTGCGGCACGGTCCGCATTGTGCTTCACTTGCGCACGAACGCATGGGAATTGATGGAAGTGTACGCATGAGCTTTTACTTGTATAACACAATCGAAGATGTCGATCGTCTGGTAGAGGCCGTTGATGAAATAAGTGGTGGTGACCGATAACATGGCAGAAGGATTGATACAGCGATTGCTGAATGAGCGAGTCGTTAAAAAGAACCAGGCATGCAAGGACAATGTCATCATGCTCGGTGATTCCCTCATATATTCGTTTGGGATAATTCCAGATCAACCTACAGCCAAGCCCGACGTGGAATTTGGGTATCAAAACGCGTTATCTTTTTTATCGACGGTATGCGGAGTTTTCAATGACCCGACGCACATTGTCAGGATCGCGCCATTCGCGAACGCATACCTTGGGAAAGAATCGTTTCAAGATGCTCTCGATGTGATCGTTGAGCGCGCGAAATCGCACCCCGCTGAGCAGGAATTCCTCGACGAAATATTTACTGGCGCGGCGCTTGTTTCACCCGAGAAAAGAGATGCCTTTCTTGATAGTGTCAGGAAAGCTCCCGATATTGCGAATTCGCTTTTTGGCGTTGGAATGCTTGTGAGCAAAGCCGACCCAACGGCCGCGTTTACATCTCCCGACGAGTTTCCTGCGCAATTTCAGACATATGACGTCACGAAAGCTACTGAGATCATCGGCGCGTATGTGGAACTAGGACTTTTTACTCCTGGTCTGGGTTTTACGAGAGCGTATAACGATTTGATGAAAAAAATGGGCAGTCTATCGTTCCTCGCATCTGACCCTTCACCAAAGCACGCGCTGTTTGTTGGTTCTCAGGCGACGGCAAGATTTGCACAGCAGCTCGAGCTTCCGGTTAATGTGGAGCATACTCCAGTGTACGATGCAAGGCCCAAGAATACGAAAGAATATCCTTCCTTGATCGTGCTCGATTCGGCAACTCCTCCCGCGGATGTTGAGCGCTTGTACAAGAAATCAACAGTGCTGTATTTTGCGTCGAATAAGGACCAAGTGAAAGCATTGCGTGCCATGCTCGGTGATGATCCTTCACTGATCGACGCAAGCGGTCGTGATGCCGCAAAGCTTCTCAGTCAGCATGTGGAATTCGTCGCAGCTGGCCGATCAAAAGGAGAGACTTCCTTTGCAAGTATGCTCGAGAGTGGTGTTCGTGAGGCAGCCCTGCTCGCCCGCGCGGGTAATGAGCACTTTTACGACGTGCGCGATAGCTTTGAGGACATGGGCCGAAGGTCCCTGATTGACGAAGCGCTGGCGCGCGAAGGAATCAAAGCCCCCCCGCGGACTGATTACTCACTCATTATCTTGTTATCTGAGAATGAGAAAGGGCTTAGGCCTCTGTTTAGGGATCAAATTTACCGAAAGAGGGTGCAGCATTACCGAGAACTACCTAAGATTGACGATACGGGTATGCCATTTGTAATTATAACAAACAGTCCCATTCCAGAAAAGGAAATCCTCAAGGGATACCCTTCTGCCACAGTACTCTACGTTGCGCAAAGTAACCGTGAGGAACGGGCAATCATGCATGCAAATGGAAATGACACTTTTGTAGTGAATGTGGAGTCCATGGCAAAACTTATGGGTATCCGTGAGCCAAGAGACTTGGGGATACAGATCGCGGCAATGTTCACGGACGAGATAGCCGAAGCTAGGGGCAAAGGCACGACGTCCATGACCGATATTGTCAAGCAAATTTCGGGAAAGATCCAGAAAGTACGCGACGAAATTGTATACGCGCAAGGTCTGCATGACTACTATCGGAGCGCAGTTGCATATTGGAATCTTCAGGAAAGATACAGAGGAGTTCCAATAGTTGCGCAAATGCTCGATGGTGTCCTCATGGAGACATGCCCGACGGGAGGATGCCTAAAGATGACGACGGAACCTCATGGCGGATGCGGCGCTAATTATGGCCGGGTCCTCATAGACTTTGCCATCGCGTATAGAAAGCAAGTAGGCGAGGAGCGTTTCATTGAGGGACTTACGAAATATCATGGGGGCAGAATAAGGGAGCCCTGGTACTTTACTGAGCATAGATATCGATCAGTTTTCCGTAAAGGTTTAGCGAAAGGGAAAGCTGACATGACATTTTAGAACAAATGGAGGAAAGAAAAATGGGAAGATGTGATGGAAATAGACCAACAACAAGAGACAACGAAAAAGAAGTCAAGGCGCGCGCCTTTGAGGTTGCGGACCTTGCAGAAGATATGCGTGTCGTTCTGACCGTGTACGCAGGATGCGCCGAAGGACCAAGAGTTACGTTTGCAACGATTGGACCAGACCGTGCAGTCCTCGCCGATGGAACTGTCGAGCAGATCGCAAATTATGCGGTCGGTAAGCCAGTTCAAGTTGGCGGCCAGACATACCAAAGAAATGTTGGCCGAAAGCAGGAAGACGCTGTGGCGCGCATCGGCGACGAGATGTATGGAACTGGAGAAATCGCTGAGAAGGCACGTGGCAATGGTTTTGGCGGATTCACCGTGACGGTCAACGGAAACAACGTCACCAAGGATTCAGTGCTCAACCAATGGTTCACGAAAGTAGAAGCAAAGCAGGAAGGAAAGCCAGTACTTGATGCGGCCGGTAAGCCAATCGAGTTTTTTGGCGGTGTGGAAATGATCGTCTCTGCAGTTATCACGCCTGGCGCGTCAGGTAATGTGCAGTATGGTCGCATGCCTTACAACACGATTGATCGGATAGAATAAACATTGATCGTGTATGGCAGAAGTCACATCCTTCCTCGAGAGAGTGGCGGCGAGAGAATCATCCTTCGTCATGCTGGGTGATCAGCTCTACGCTCTTATGCGAGGGGAGGGCCGGTCGGATCGCGTAGAGATTGCAGGTCTCTCGATTGATCTAGTGCCATCCCTCCCCTTTGGCACTCTTGAGGCGCTGGATGATGAAGTCTATAGTCGTGAAATCTGGACAGATTGCGAGCAATTTGTTCAGCAGGCCATCGATCTTGAGGTGAAGGCGGAAAAGGATTTGCGCGGGGCGAAGAATCGCCTGCAAGCGCTCGACTTCATCATGTTCGAGTTTCTACCGTTCATGCTGAGCAAGAAGTATACGACGGAAGAGTATATCGGGCAGATGTTTGCGGTGGGCGAGCATGATGGTGATGGCAAAAGGCTCCTTCAGACCGCTCGGGATGAGATCCAGGCGAAGCTTGACAAGGATTTTGGCGTCGGAAGAGATACTGACGATAATCCTGGCGAGCGGATGCGCCGTGCGGTCATGGGAAAGCTCGCAAGCCAGCTTGAGAAAAAGCCTCTCGTACCGCAAGAAATTGAGCTGAAGGAGATGGGTATCCCTGGAGTCCTTCGAGGCAGGCTCTGCGATATCACGGCTGGTCAGCCGTTGTACATCTCGGATGGATCGGTTTACCAGCTCGTGCCAGCGCAAAAGCGACCTTCGCCTGACGAAATGTTCTTTACCATCCTTGGGCACAGATATGTTCCTGGTAGAATGATCCTCGGCCTTCCAGCACTGCTAGGGGAGTACGCGAAGCGGAGGAATGACGAGCGCCATCTTGAAGCTCTCGAGCATAGCCGCGACATGTTTGGTCTCATCAAGGACGTGATCAAGACCGACGGAAAGCGCCAGCAGCAGCTCGCTGAACTTGCCAAACTGAGCGAGTATGATCTTGGTGTGTGCGGCTTTGTCATGCTCGAGGGGAATTACTGGGTGTACAGTCGCGTTCCCAAGTTTGTGACGCAGGATGGCCGTGATGAGAACGTATTCTGGCCTTTCCCTTCCGTGAGGGTTGCGATCGCGGTAGGATGGGAGAATGGCAAGGCATACGCGTATGGTGAGCCTCACGTCGTGGACCGGATGCAATTTCATCCATGCATGTATGATCGAAACGGTGAGTTCTCGAAGATCTGCAATCTCAACAGGCATGCTGGCGATTATCATAATACAACTCGTGACATTGTGAGGAAACTGAGCGATGCGGTGAATGTTGTCCTGCATCCGATGAACAAATCGAGCCTTGAGGCTCATGCGGGATACACCTATTTTGGTGTCCACCTCAATGATATCTTGAAGCAAGGATCGATGACGCGTGAAGAGGCCGTTGCCCAAGGGTATTATGTCGCGGAAGTTATTGAAAAAAGGATTCGATGAGTGATACACTATGAAACCATTAAATGATAAAGGTAATTTTGATGAAGGTGGCAATTATATTAGTAAACCCAAGGAAACTGGTAAAAAACCTGCTGATGAAGACGTATGCTCGCTTCCAGGGCCAGCGCGCGGCGGTATTGACGACGGTTCATTCCAGGAGGAACTACTCGCTGCGTTGACAGGGGAGCCAGAACAAATCAAGAAAACGCCTCTTGTTGATATTCTTCCACTACCGCTAAAAGTTACCCATCGCAACCTTGAACTTGGATACCTCATTGGTCCGATAACCGAGGATGTTGGTGATCGAGCATTTGAGGTTGGAGGTTTTTTCACGATGGACCAGGCAGATCCTGCGTACGCGCTCACAGATTTCATTATCCCAAGGGATCTTCCGGTCGCGCCAGGTGCAATTCTTATCGCTGAACATTACCCTGAGACATCAGCTGAGCTTCAGGATCTCAATAAGCAGAACGGTACAAAGAGACGGCTAAGCGCGATGTTCCACATTCATCCTATGCTTAATAGTGCGGGGATGTTCCACAGCGGTGACGATGATCGAGGACTCGCAAGCCTCCTGAACAAGATGGCTGTCACGAATCGCATCGTGCAAGAATCACCTTATGCTCTCATTCAATCAAGGATCCGCTCTGAGTATGGTCCTGACCGTCTTGTGCTTCGCGGTGATGAACTGAGCGATGCCATCGTTCGGTTTGTTTATCCGAACGATCTGATGTTTTTCGATCTGCTTAGACAGTACGGACTGCAGCCGGATCCAGCCGACTTCAAGAAGGCGGAGTTTTTGGGAAAGCTTCTTGAGACTGTCGGTCATGAGACCGCTGAACCGAGAATCGTTCGTTTTGCGACGAGCTTTGTATTTGAGAATGATCGTAAGGGTCCGTATGTGAAAATGAGGATTGAGGAGCAGCATGCTCTCACCGGAACAAAAAAATATTTCCAGATCGTTAACCCTGAGCTTGAGGTACTTGCAGAAGGCATCAATTTGCCGACGGAGGATGAGGTCGTCGCGCTCGTGAAAGAACGCGTTAAATTCCCTCCAAAACCGAAGGTGCGAAAATTCAAGGGGGGGAAAGGCAGCGTCAGCAGAGTTGTCGGGTGGGCATGGGGAGAATCTGATGCTGATGATGCTTGGGTGGAACAGTACGTTCCGGCTGCGGGAGTTACCACCAAAACCTGGGGTCCGTATGGTGGATCAGCAAAGTCGCAGGTGAAGAAGGAAGCAGATCCTTCACCAACAATGGAGGAACTCGCTCAGCGATTCACCCTTGCGTTCTTTGGGTATACAACGCAATCAAGAGACAAGGAGTGCAAGTATTCGGTCTACGCGGATGAAATCTTCTCACGAATGAGCCGGTTTGGCAGCATGAAGGAAGATACAACAGCTCTCGGAGACCTTCGATCTATTGTCCTTGATCTCACGGAAATCTCTGAGGATAAGGATGAGGTGGATGCTCCAGGATTTGAACCGTATAAGGCTCGCCAGGCTGCTGAAAACCTCTCCAAGTATCAGCAAGCAAATCCTGACGAAACTACGATTAAGTTCATGATTGATTTTGTACGCGCGCCAGATCTTGCAAGCCAAAGCAGGGTCCTAGAGCAATATGTGAGAACCGTGTATGAGGACCACAGGAAATCACTTGATGACCGGACAAAACCTCAGGGGATAGCGCCAGCACCAGATGAGTTTGAGGGTGTAGAATAAAATGACCGAGATGATGAAAGAAGAGGAAAGGTACGCGCGTCAGAAACTCTTGTGGGGTAAGGACGGCCAGGACCGCCTTATGCACGCGAGAGTGAGCGTCGTCGGACTCGATCGCCAAGGTGTGTATGCAGCCCTCTGCTTGACTGCTCTTGGTGTTGGTCACGTTTCTCTTATCGACGGTGGAAAAGTGGCAAAAGACGAGATGTTTCTTGGATTGCCCGTTCCTCGAGGAGAACGTGCGGAAAGCTATCGCCAGATGCTAAGCCTCGTGAATCCGCAAGTTACGGTGGAAGGGTATGCTGCGGATCTTGAATCAAGAATTGACCAGGATCTCCTGCACGGCTCACGAGTGATCATCGACGCTACAAACTCCATCCGTTCGAAGACTCTTGCAGCATCCTATGGCTGGGAGATGGGAATTCCCGTGCTCTCTTCCTCAAGCAAATGGGGATATACAAAGACGATGCTTTGTGATTCGAACACTAGGGACTCGGCAGTTCTCATGCCTATGTTTGAAGGCTTTCCTCAGGACGAGCTCATGGCCATCCTGACGTGCGGTGTTATTGCAGAGGAAGCAAGAAAGCATATCTTTGGTGAGCGTGAACAGTTCCTTGCGCAGCCAGTCCGTTATTCTCTTGGCGGAGGAAGGAGATTTAGCCATCCCGACGCTGATTCTCCTCTACCTGATCCGTCGCGCTATCAGAATCTCAGCATTGCGTTCCTTGGTGCCGGAGCGCTTGGCTGCTGGGGTGCAATCGCTGCAGCCGCCATGCATTTTGGCAGGGTTGATGTGTATGATTATGATAAGTTTGAACCCCATAACATTCACAGGCAAGTCCTTGGTATTGATGGTATCGGTCGCCTTAAGGCTCCGCATATCTCCGAGAAGATGGTGACAATGTCGCATGGAGAAACGCAGTCGGAAGGCTTCAATGTGAAGATCCTTCCTGGTTTTGAGACGAAGCGCGAGTACGATCTCGTGTTTGATTTTGTCGACAATGCGTACACGCGTGCGTTGAATACTGCATACGCAATTGCGCATGGTATTCCAATGATCAGTGCGGGAGCTCTACCGTACAGTGCGCGCTCGATCACGCAAGCTCCCGGTATAACGAGCTGCTTGAACTGCATTTACGACATTTATGAGGAAGGAAGAAAGCAGGAGATGATACGGCGCGCGAGCTGTGCTGCTAATCCTAATCCTTCAGTCGTCATGAGTAATGCCGTCGGCGCTGCCATGGCGCTCCTTGATGTGTTTCCGCTTGTTGAGCCAGAAAAGTATGGTTCTCCATTTAATGGAGAGCTGACGTATAGATCGACTACAAGGTCAAGGTTTGGTACGAATCCGCTCAAGGATCCCTGTGACTGTTACAGTCAGAAGTTACAGCCGAATCTTGAAATCAGTGATGATGATGTCCAGCAATTTGCACAGGAGCACGGTGATCTCCTGAGGGTGGGTTAGCGTATGAAAGATGGCGATCTCGTTCCTGTGGACGAAACGGACTTTTTTGAATCGCTCGTTGATGGTGCCATTGCGAATCGGACTACTGATACCGAGGAGGTTGTGTTCGATGCTCCTCCGGATGATCCTACGCACCGTGTCGCAACAATTCTTGAGAGAAAGTATCGGCCGCTCAACCTGAATCATGATCCAGTTCGTAGTGCCATCCTTGGCGCGCTTGGAAGCACTGACATGAATTATCTCCTTGGTGATGTCTCAATGGTATCCCCCAAGGATTTGGCTACACTTGTTTGTATTACGGATGCTTCTCGTCATCTGAACCTGCGCCCTGTTTTCCAGGGTTCTGCCGCTGATTATATTATGAATATTGCGCGACAGTTTGGACAACATGTGGGAAGTATGCTCCAATTAGCCTTGACTGATGATCTCGCAGTCCCACCCGTGCAAAAAGGTCACAAACCTCTTCTCCACGATCCTTTCACGGCGTATCATCCGCGGACGCTGATCGCTTCAGCCTTTGTCGCTGACGCAGTTGCTCCGTACGATGAAAGACTAAGCCATGCGTCGGATCCTTCTGATATTTCTGGGTTAGTCACTCTTGAGGAGGCGACAAGACGCGTATCAAGGGAAAATGCTCAGCTCATTAGGGACCTTGCGAATAATCCCACTGTTCCGATAGATGATGCTGTCAGGCGCACATTCGTGCTCCTCGCGCAGGAGCAAGGATTGCTCTCGGGATTATCTCCTGATGAAATTCTGGACAAGTATAGCCGCGCGATGCGTTCACGAAGAGCATTTGCTGCCCACATAGCGTCTGAGGCAGAATATCTCAAGGGAGTTCACTTTGACCATCAGTCCATGGCAGAGCATATCAGGACCCAATTCATGGAGCGCTCAGGAATCATTATTGATAAACAAAAATTCCGCAACGAGGATGAATATGCTCAGTTCCGCGAATATCTGCTTGCGGGAAGCATTCCGATGTTCCGCGCTGAGGATACTTTGCCTTTCCAACCTGACGAGAGATATAATCTCCTGAAAAAGGAACTTGACGGAAGGACTACAGAACTGGAGAGAGTTCAAGCCGCGGACGAAACGGAAATGTGGAAGCACATGGAAACGAAGGCGTTCATGGCGGCTGTTGCTGAGCATATCGCGAAACAGCTCAAGACACCGATTGATTATTGGCCTCACCTGAAAGGGGATCCGAGGCAGTTCGGTCGGGCAATGAAGCCTCAAGTGCTGAAAATTCTGAAAGCTCAGCATGGAGTTCCCGGCATAGAATTTCTCATTGGTGACAAGCTGAAGGTTGTGAAACTGGCAGGGTATGATCCATCGGCAAATGAAGCGACATATTATCATGGCGGTGACGAAGCCGATCTTCCGCTCAATGAAGAGGTGGAGTTTGCTGGCGCTCTGGATGAGGACAATATCCTCGTTAAATATGAGACCAGACGGGGGATGAAACAGTTTAACCTTCATCCATCAGAAATCGAGCCGCTCATCAAGCGCGAAAAACCAAAAACGCAGACCCTTGAAGAATTGGCAAGTGAGATCATAAAGACTGCGGAGGATGCGACGCTTCCTGTTTTCATGAAGAAAACCCGTACAGCTGCTGAGGCAAGACTCAAAGTTATTATTCGGGATTATCAGGCTGCTCTTGAGGAGCATGAAGCTGCCCTCAGGAATAATCGGTTTCACTATGGTGAGCGCGTGCGAGTAGCTCGCGCGCTTGGTGAGCGTGAAGGTTTCTATCGTGGCAATCGTGCGAAAGTTGAGAACTATCCTATTGGCATTCTTGGAGAAGTCCTTGAAGTTGTTGAGGGAGGATATGTTAATGTGCATTTCCGGGATACGGGAAAGACTGTTCGATTCCATCCTGATGAATTGCAGGTTCTGCGTGCATTTGCTCTTCCTGATAACAAGTACCCAACTGGAGCGAAAGTGATCATCCGTGATAGACCGGAAGGAGACTATGCGGTCAGCCGTCCAGGCAGTTGGGGATACATCAAAGGTAAAATGGGTCGTGATCATCTTCGTGTTGAGTTTCAGCATGTGACCGGTGAACGAAGGCGAACTCCTGTGACGTTTGACGACATTCGAAAAGTCGATGTGATCGTCGAGAATCCCATGGGAGAACTTGCACCTGATCTAAAGAATATCATGCAGAATCTGCAATCTATTGTCGACGAGGCAGAGCGGGACATGAAAGCGCATAAGTCAAAGCGCGAGAATTTGATCCAGCAGTCCGTGGACACGTTCCGCGCCATGGGTATCGATGATAATGTCATCACCATGTATCTTGCGCTCCATTTTGGTGACGATATCACAAAGCACGACCGGGTGCCGAAGATAACGCTGTTTTCACAGCTAAGGGATCTGCAGGGGCGTGCTGATTATACCAAGCTTATCCCAGATCTTGAAAAGAAGGTTGCTGAAAAATTAGGTATAATCCTCCCTAAGGCTGAAGACAAGAGAATAGATGGTCTTGGAGATTATTTAACGACTCTTGTTGATCGTATCATGCATTCTGTCCGTCCAGCGAAGGGAAAATTAACATATCGCAGGGGAGACAAGGTAATCTCCACAGACAACGACCGTGGTATTCCCGTTGGAACGGTTGGAACATACAAAGAAGTATGCACGTATGATGGCGTTACTGATGGATGCCATGTTGATTTCGGGGAGTTGGGTGATGATCACTGCACGAGAAAGGTGTTCATCACAAAAGGTGCTCCAGCGTATGATGTACCTGACACAAAGTATGACGCATTCACGAAAGGTGCAAAAGTCCGTCTCAAGCGTGAATATCGCGAGGATTGGGAGCCTGACGGTGTTGGCACGATCATTGAGTATAATGAAGCTGAACAATATGCAACTATTCGCTGGCCTGGTGTGGGCGAGGATTCGTACGATACCGACAACTTAGAACTCATGAATCCCGAAGATGTACTGAAAGGCAAGAAGCTCGAAGAATACCGCAAAAAGAAGGAGCGCATCGAATCCTTGCGGGCGGAAATCCGTGGAGAGATTGATCCGCTCGTTCGGGAATCGCAAGCGGCGCATGAACAGGTATACGCTCAAATAGACGGCCTCTGCAGGATGGCCATCGAATCGCTCACGTCGCTTGGCGTCCAAAAGGACGCTGTTGAGGATTTGTTCCGTAAGAACAT
The DNA here is from genome assembly GCA_964455675.1 of uncultured Methanosarcinales archaeon. Taxonomy (GTDB): domain Archaea; phylum Nanobdellota; class Nanobdellia; order Woesearchaeales; family CAYVYK01; genus CAYVYK01. Next base: position 60,530 of record CAYVYK010000004.1, on the reverse strand, counting down.
GAGGGACATTTCCTATTTGAAGACAAGAAACTTGCTGTAAGGTGACTTATGCCGCAAAAACTGATGCTCGTGAATGTCGTGAACAATACCTCGCTGTACCGTAATACGCGGATGCCAGCGCTATCGCTCGCGTATCTTGCAGCATACGTTCCTAAGACATGGGACGTGCGCATCGTTGATGAAACCGTGGAGAAGTTTGACGCGTTCAAGCATCTTCACGAGTCGCCCGATATTGTGGGTATTAGCGGTGGCAACGTCTGCAATATTGAACGGATCCTAGATATGGTCGGTGATATTGAACGATTTGACACGATCATGGGCAGAGAAACTGCTGTTGTGGTCGGAGGATATGTTGGCCGTCTTAATATGGAAGGTCTTCCTTCAAAAGTGGATGCGATTGTGAAGGGTCCTGGTGAGCTCGCGATCCAGAGGGTTCTCGCTGATTTTGAGCGTGGCCGGCTTGATAGAGTGTATGTGGGAGAACGCCTTCCGATGGACGAGCTGAGATCTCCTGATTTCTCAGCCTTCGACATTCCCGCGTATGGCAAGAACATCAATTGGCCGGTGCAATCATCGGTGAGCTGTGATAATGTGTGCGGCTTCTGCAGCGCGCGTAGCGTATTTGGCGACGGTTATGCGGCTCGTTCTCCTGAAAAAGTCCTCGCCGACTTGCAGCAGCTTCCAAAAGGAAGTCGCTTGTATTTTACTGATCCTAATCTTGTTTCATTTTCCGGCGCAGGACTTGCACGGGCTCGCGAGCTCTTTTCGCTCATGGCTCCAAGAGGTCATGAGTGGTTTGGGTCGGTAGGTTTCAAGATTAGCCAGGAGGACGATCTTCTTGCGATGATGAAGGATGCCGGCTGCGCCGGCCTCCTTATCGGATTTGATTCAGCATCAGAAGCGAGTCTTCAGGAGATGTCTGGCGCCAAGGTTTCCCATCGAAAACCTCTCTTAGAACGTTATATCGACGGAACAATCAAGATCCAGGAGCGCTATGGCATTCCCGTTCTTGGGACTTTTGTCATGGGTTTTGATACTGATGATGATACTGTTTTTGAGCGTACCACCCGTGTGACTCGCGAATCCAGGATGAATGATGCGCAGTACCTGATGTTCACTCCGCTTCCTGGCACTGCCGTGTACAATCAGATGAATGCGGATGGCAGGATATTTGACAGGAATCTAGAGCACTACGATTTTACGGACGTTGTGTTCCAGCCAAATAACTTCTCGCCTCGAGAACTCCGAACAGCAGTCGTACAGATGTATGAGGAGACCTACCCTCGAATGCTGCGCCTGTATCGCAGGCTCGGCCTCATCCGGGACCGGCCTGGAGAGATCCGCGTACAGTCCATGCAGGAGCGTGCGCTCAACGCAGGTCCTCGTGGCGGGCATGACTAGCGGACGACTGTTCTGAACTATTTAGAATATTGCGTGGGCCTCGTATCATATGTAGAGGACGGATCACTTACGCATATATCCAAAGCTCGTACCACTTGCCTATACTATCTTTTCTTCTTATCACCGGTTTTGGCAAAATTTATATACCTTAAAGATCGTGATTATCACAATGCATAGTAAGGGATCGTTTGCGAACAATGCTGTGGTAATAATGGTTGTTACCATTCTCATCCTTGGGGTTTTTGCTGTATTCACATCCGCAGATGTCTCCGGGTATTCCGTTTGGGATCTTTTCTTCCATACACAACAGACGAAGCCCGCTCCACCTACAACCGTTACCTGCCCTCCTGCTCATGATCCCCTTCTAACAAAAGCATGTAGCTCTTTTGGAGTGACTGTTTGCTGCATGCCTCTCGATGAATGTGATGTATCACCATCGCGACAGCCTTTTTGTAATCAAAACCAAGTTCCATTCTACTGTCCTGACGGAAAAAGAATGTGTGGATCTCAATGCTGTGGTTCGTGGCAAACGTGCGATAGATCAGGTATTCCTGCTTGTACAACATCTGAATCCTGCTCCTTTCCAAGCGTTAGTTGCTTCAATGCCTATGGACAACGTACAGCCTGCTGTTCATGGGGATCTCGCCCGGTTGCCGATGGGCCTGGGTGTTATTGCATTCCGAGTTCCTGCTCTGGAGGATTAACCGCTTGCTTGAATGATCAAGGCAAGCGCGTGTGTTGTGCAGATTCTGAACATATCTGTTGGGATGAAGGGACATCGAGCGCACGTTGCAAACCCCGTGAATCCTGTGAGAGTCAGGGGAAAAAAGCATGCTCGGGAACGCACGGTTGGGACACCACATGCTGTGACCGTCATGCAAGCTGTGCCATCGGACAAGATGGAGGGCCCTTGTGCGTACCGTACCCTCGCCAAGGTCGGTATGGTGAACTTGGTGTTTTCGCATCTGAAGAACCATAACATAACGTAATCTTATTATACTTGAATTATCACGAACCGTCGGGGTGATCATATGTCTATTATGAGTGAGTTCAAGGAATTTCTCTTTGAGTATAAAGTGATTGGTCTTGCGGTTGCATTCATCATAGGCGCTGCTGCTACAACGCTCGTGCAGTCGCTGGTCAACAATATCATCATGCCACTCATCACGCCGTTTATCCCTGGCGGCGGCTGGCAAGAAGCAAAGCTCGCGCTTGGCCCAGTAATCCTCAGCTGGGGTGCGTTTCTTGGCGCGCTGATCAACTTCATCATCATTGCGCTCGTGATATTCCTGATCGCAAAGCTTGTCTTGAAGGAAGAGAAGGTCGCGAAGAAGTAAGAGACCCTATCTTTTTTTATATTCATTATCTACTTCTTGCTCCATGCATCGCATTGAAGCATCGATCGGCGCCGAAATCAAGGAGGTCATGGATAAGGAAGGTATAAAGGAACTCCGTCCAGCCCAGATGAAAGCGCTTGATGCGGGACTTCTTGACCGAAAGAATCTCCTCGTCTGCACGCCAACGGCGTCAGGAAAGACGTTTGTCGCAGAGCTTGCCTTTCTCCATTCGATCAAAAACAAGCACGGTAAGGCTGTTTACATCGTCCCCCTTAAAGCGCTGGCGACAGAGAAGCATCGCGAGTTCAAGCGCAAGTGGGGTCACCTCATCCGGGTGGCCCTGTCAATCGGAGACCTTGATTCTTCTGACGAATACCTGATGAATTATGACCTCATTATCTGCACGGCGGAAAAGCTCGACAGCCTGATCCGTCACGAAGCGCCCTGGCTTCGGCACGTCGGTACGGTGATTATTGACGAAATTCACTTGTTGAATGATTCTGGTCGAGGCCCTGTTCTTGAAATCCTTATCACCCTCTTGAGAAAGATACTGAAGGACATCCACATTATCGGGCTTTCCGCGACCATCGGTAATCCAAAGCAGCTCGCGGACTGGCTTGGAGCGGAGCTTGTCATCGACGATTGGCGGCCTGTGAAGTTGAGGAAAGGCATCTATCAGGACGGTAAGATTACCTTTTATGAGTAAGGGTCAGTGCAAACAGAAAAAAAACGATTTATTACGAGCCTTCGGCGAGCCCTGTCCGAGAAGAAATAATCTTGAAAAAATTATTACGGCCTGACGGCGAGCCCTGTCCGCTCTTCTCAATGATCAACGGACAGGGCAACTACGGTTGCAGGATCAGAATTATTTGCTGACTGTAGGCCGTCACGCGATCAATTCCAGAAGGGGCTGGGGAACCTTCAGTGTATCTGAACGGCAGGTGTCCAGTATTCCCCGCTATTATAATTTTTTTTATCCTTCATTTTTTTACCACACATTTAAAAAAGGAAACGTGCCAACGGATTAGTATTGGGCCTGTGGTCTAGCCCGGTTATGACGACTCCCTTACACGGAGTAGGTCCCCGGTTCGAATCCGGGCGGGCCCATTTCTTTTAGGCGAAGCCGTTTCTTTCCGGTCAAACGCTTTCTTGCGAGCCTTTAGGGCGAGCGAAGAAAGGGTTTGGTTGCCAATCCGGGCGGGCCCATTATTTTCTATCGTCATCCTAAAATAGTTAGGCGGGGATAGGTTTAAAAATTATGCACGGCATCCAAATGACATGTTAGATCTGTTTTATGTACGGCATTGCGAAACCATTGAGAATCTTTTAGGTATCATTCAAGGGAGATCGATAGGTGGAATTCCTTCAAGGGAAGGAGAACGCCAATCTAGAGTGATCGCGCAGCGATTGGGTGGAATCCCGTTTTCTGCTGTGTATTCGGCTAATGTGAAGAGAGCCGAATATGTGGCAAATGCAATTCGTGATGCGAATCACAACCATCCCGTAATCATTCTCGACGAAAGATTGAGAGAGAGGGGATATGGTACTCTCGAGGGAAAAACGCAAAATGGAGTAGGAATCACCCCTGATCAGCTAGCAACGTTATACGCAACAGATCAGGAAGGAATCTTTGCAACTGCGGAATCTTTGAAGGATATAGAGCACCGAGCACAAGCTATGATAGACCACGTAGTAAGAACGCACACGGACGGTGCTATTGCCCTTGTGTCATGCCAATGGACGATTAGCTATCATCTTAATATACTTCTAGGAGAACAAATTAGCCCAGAAACATATCACCCATTGCCGAATTGTGGAGTTGCTCACCTTCAAGTTGTTCCCAAGGATCAAGGAATTCACGTCGCGAGGTTTGTGTTCGATGCACAACGAGTTGATTAAATCGATCATAAATCAGCATTCGAGTATTTTTGGCGTTGCAGTCCCGAATATAACACCGCTACCGCGTGGCGCGTGGAATTCAAATTATCTTGTGCAGGTCGGAAACTGCAAGTTCGTCTTTAAAGTGTATCCATATACTCATAAATTTGAGACGTTTGGAGGGAATGATCCGCTTCAGGAGTACAAGACTCTTCAGATACTCATGCCCTATCACATCGCTCCCGAACCTGTGCTGTTCATCCCAAAGAAAGAAGCACAACCCGCCATTACTGTCTACAAGTATATAGAGGGAGAACAATTGACGCCTTCAGAAGCATCGGCTGAGCGCGTTGGGGAAATCCTGGGGACATTGCACGCAATTCCAACGAACGAAGCTTCTTTTTTGGATCATGGAGAAGAGTCTGCGATGAGTCTTTTACAGGAATCCGATAGAATGCTGCAGGTATATATGAAGAAAAAGGACACGGATCAACAACTGATAAACGCAATGAAGGAATACCTTGTCCTGCTAACAGATGCGAGTAGCAGTGTCGATGACTTCAAAAGGACTATTGTCCATACTGACCCAGTTCCGAGCAATTTCGTCGGTAATCCAGCGATAATGATTGACTGGCAACGACCCACAATTGGAGATCCTGCCTTTGATTGCTGGGCGTTTACCGCTGACATATTCAATTGGTGGGACTGGAAAAAGACGCTGACGAGTTCCGAGATCGAAGCGTTTTGGAATGTGTATCTCAAGATTTCCACTGATCACAGGATTCGAGAACGCACGCTACAGAAGTCTCCCTTCTATTATGCGAGAATGCTTCTATATTGCTTGAACCGGTATCATGACTTTAGCCATGGAGTTATTCCGCAAGATGCAAGGGAAGGAAGGGAACTGCTATTCCAGCAATATCCGACAGTCGTGAAAATGTGCAGAGCCAACCTAAGATTGCTTTTCAAGGATCGTAAGCAACCCGAATAGCGATACAGGGATTAATCATATAAATCCCTTATCATTCTCGTAGGATATGAAGCTCATCCATTGCAGCGACGATCCGGGGAAGTACTCAAGGGAAGACCTTGGCGGCAAGGGGTATAACCTGATGCGTCTCTATCATGCGTCGCGGGCTCTTGGCACATTTATCGTTCCGGACTTTTTTATACTGCCGGATGGGCAATCCGAGGGTATTGATTCCGTCGTTGCTCAGCTGAAGAGGCCGATCATTGTACGTTCAAGTTCCCCATTTGAGGACGGTGAGCGCGCGAGCTTTGCCGGAATGTTCCAAAGCGTTCCTGGCCTTTCTTCACTTGATGATGTTCTTTTGGCGATCAATCGTGTAAGGGAGTCTGCACATGATCCGAGGGCAACTGCGTATGCCAAGCGTATGCAGGTGCCTTACGAACCGAGAATGCCGATTATTATTCAGGAGCAAGTCGAGGGGGAAGAGCCGGGAACGATACAACTGCAGGGGAATCGGGTGCAACTCGCTCGTGAGGGTAGGAGACCTATTGACTATTCCTACCTTCTTGAAAAAGCGAAGTTCTGGGAGGAGTATGATACTCATAAATTCTTGACTGAGGGCCACATTCAGAATGCTGTTGTTGCCGCTCATCAGGCGCGTGGCGCCTTGAATCTTCAAGGAGTTGTGCAGGTGGAATATACAGTTCGCGGGGGTGAGCTGCCCTATCTTCTGCAGATACGTGCTCTTCCAAAAGTTCCAAACAAGAACACCGATAGTACTCTTGACACTCCAGAGGGAGCTGTTGTCCTGAGGGCTGGTGTCTGTAACGACATTCCTGGCGATATTGTCCTGCCAGCTTTTGTGACTTGTAGTTCGGTAGGTCTTGGCCTATTGCCTCCTGCATTCTTTCAAGATAAACATGGTCAAGTGTCTGAAACGATGGGAAATTTGCAGACTTCCTATAAACTATACAGAATGGGCGTGATGGCACGTCGTGATCTAGACAAGGTTCTTAGATTGATATGGAGCATGGGAGACCAACTGTTTCCTGAGTACGTGCTCCTGTGCGACAAACTTGACAAGTCACTAGTGGATATGGACGCCGTGACGAGGAACAAACGTGCGATCATCACCTGTATGGAGGAGGACGCGCTTTCGCACGCGATGACGGTCGCTCGCGATCTTGAGATTATCGGAATTGGCGCTCAGGAGAGTCATACAAATCCAAGATCATTCCTGAATGTTGTGAAGACAGGTGACTTGTTGCATGTCAAGTCTGACGGCACAAACGCATTCGCGTTCGTCGAGAAACCTACTTCTTAAGATATACCGTGCGTGTCGGGAATGGTATTCCAATCTTGTTCTTATTGAGCGCCTTGTAGAGGAGCCTGACTTCCTCTCGTTTTCGATCATACTTCAGATCATACTTTGGCAGCCAGAACTTCAATGTGAAATTGAGTGATGATTCTCCCATCGTCACGAACTGGCAGTGGGGTGCTGGATCGTCCAATACTTCCTTTATGCCTTTGAGGCTGTCTACTGCAACCTTCATGACTTTGTCGGGATCCGATCCGTATTCTACGCCGAATGGGATTTCAATTCGTATCTTGTCATCTGGTTTATTGTAGTTAATGATCTTTTCGTTCGCGAGTTGTTTGTTCGGTACGATGATTTCCTCGTGGTTGAAGCTCTCGATTCGTGTCGTCCTTATTCCGACATTGATGACCTTTCCTTCCGTTCCATCTTCTAATTTGAGCACGTCGCCCTTTCTGATGACATCATCAAGGATGAGCTGTATTCCTCCAAGGATATTTCCAAGTGAATCCTGCAGCGCGAATGCGATCGCGATTCCAGCGATACCAAGGCTTGCAAAGAGCGGACCAACTGATATTCCCCAGTACTGGAGGATGAAGAGGATGGCAAGGATATATCCGACGATCGCGATGACCCGATGGAATAACCTGAGCACTTCCTCGTCCTTTCGTGATCTTGTCTTTTCAGCAAATCTGCAAACCCATACGCGAAGCGATACATCGGCTACTGAGATCACGATGTACGCCGCAACGAGGATCATGAGTGAATGGAGGATCTTGTCGGATATTCCGATCGTCGTGTCATGCAGGTGCATGATGCGGATCGTGGCTTTTGCCGACGCCAGAATCAGGAAATAGATGACTGGCGTCTGGAGTTTGTCAAGGAGGATGTCATCCACATCGGTTTTTGTGTTCTTGACAATCGCGACTACCCAAACTTTGACAAACCATGCGAGAATCCGTATGGCAACGAGACTGAAGAGAAAGAATATGAGTCCTTGGGCGATGGGGTTGGATTGGATGTATGCGAGTATTTCGGTCACGCCTTCAACGCCTCAACGTTCGTGATCGTTTTGCATGGCAGTTTGTGCGAAATGCGTTTCGCTGCTTCCTTCGCTGTGGCGACATGTGCCTTATCGCATGATATCTGGAAAAGCACATCGCCATCAAATACTCTAGCAGCGATGCCAATGCTCTTTCCGTACGCTTTCTGCATTCCTGTGCTCATGCGATCTGCTCCTGCGCCGCTTGCAAGCGGATTTTCTCGTAGAACATGATGAGGATACTTGTTCACCTTCAGGTGAAACATGCCTTTGCCAGCCTTCTTCTCCATTAGTCTGTTCGCTGTCTGGCGCGCGCTTTCAAGGGCCCTATCTCGTATTTGCACATTGCCTCGCGAGATTACATTAATCTTGAAGGGGAACTTTTTATGAAGGTTTCCCATGTCATGGGCGATAAGGTGGCTTGGTGGGGATGAACGAATATAATTCATCTGCTTGTACTTGCTCTTGCGGGTGAATGCTCGCTCGAGAGCCCGATATGCGATGCCCTTCCGTGTTTTTGCCATACCACGAAGGATTTGGTGGGTGTTTTTAAAGGTTTTGGTTGAAGTAGTGAATCCAGTCAGGTTGATTGATGAATTTCCTTGGCAGATCCGCCACGATAACCGGCCCCTTATACCCCTCCTCTTCAACTCGGATGAAGATGATGTTGTCCCCCATGTATCCTCGCCTTATTGAAGGGTACTTTTGCGAAAGGGCCAGTAACGCTCGTTGTCTGTTTGCTTGGCTACTGCCTAGCATCGCCCGCTGCACAAGTATTCGTATTTCAGCGCGTTCCTCTTCAACAAATACGTCATCGAGGGTCGCGCAGAAGTCCATGAGTCTCTTTGAGCTTTCAAAGCTAATAAACGTTAGGTATTTTAAGGGGTGGCTGGCCATAAAATGGGATGGACCGGAACAATTTTTCATGTGCGAGGTGCGGGGCATGTTGCAAGGTCTTGACGAAAGTTACCCTTGAGGACATCCGCCGTATTGCGAAGAAGCAATCAAATTTTGTTCAGTCGGATCCGAGTGGAAAAACGCCCCATCTGTATCTGAAGACAGACAATAAGGGATGGTGTATCTTCCTTTCTAAAAATATTATCGGAGGTTATTCTTGCAGGATCTATGATGATCGACCGGAAGTGTGCAAGGCCTACCCATTCATCCACGCCAAGAGCGTCGATGACTGCATACCAAAGACTGCTATTTCCCGGATTGCCAAGCGTGCTTGACTGCGCTCGCAACTGCTGGCACAACCTGTCTATCGAGGGGTGAGGGAAGAATTTTTCCTTCTGGCGCAAGTTTTGCGATCGCTTCTGCCGCGGCAAGCTTCATTTCAAGCGTAATTCGCGTGGCACGCGCGTCGAGAGCTCCTCGGAATATCCCTGGAAATCCAAGAACGTTGTTGACCTGGTTGGGAAAGTCACTCCTTCCGGTCCCGACGATCGCAGCTCCCGCCTCGATCGCGTCCGCCGGCAGAATCTCTGGATCTGGATTTGCCATGGCAAGGATGATTGCCCCCTTTGCCATGAGCGATACCATCTCCTTTGTTAGTGCTCCTTTAACAGAAACTCCAATGAACATATCTGCGTTCTTCAGCGCATCGGAAAGTGTTCCAGGATTTGTCATGCCGGTCACTTTCGCAATGACTTGCTTTTGATGTGTGAGGTCTATTCTTGCCTGATGAATGACTCCTTGCGAATCGCACACGACAATGTTTTTTGCTCCAGCTTGCCGAAGCAAACTGAATATTGCGGTTCCTGCAGCGCCCGCGCCATTGATCACAATCCGTGATTCTTCCAGTTTCTTTCCAACGATCTGAAGCGCGTTCATACTTGCCGCAAGAACCACAACCGCTGTTCCGTGCTGGTCGTCATGCATGACGGGAATACCAAGGTCCTGGAGTGATTCTTCGACGGCGAAGCATTTTGGCCCGGAGATATCTTCAAGATTGATTCCTCCAAATACCGGCGCAATGTTTCGAGCAATCATGATAATATCCTGGGGGTCTTGGCTCTTGACACATATGGGGAACGCGTCGATCCCTGCGAGTTCCTTGAAGAGTAGCGCTTTTCCTTCCATGACCGGAAGCGCGGCTTCTGGTCCGATATTACCAAGGCCAAGAACCGCTGATCCGTCTGTTAGCACAGCGACGCTATTTGCCTTGTTTGTGTACTCGTACACTCTTGTCTTGTCTTCAGCGATTGCTCGGGATACGGCGGCAACTCCCGGAGTATACGCCCATGAGAGATCCTCAGGTGATCGCACATGCACCTTTCCGGCCATCTCGATTTTTCCCTGATGTTTTTTGTGAAGCCTTAGGGCATTCTTTGCGTGATCCATGCCCGCCCTCACAAGTGAGGGTCCTATTAATAGCTTTGGATGGCTGCTTCAGGGAAAACTTTATATTGGGTCAGAACCGCACGAGGATGAATGGCCATTAGTCTCACGACCTGGATGATACTGTCAGTGCTCCTCGTGCTTGTCTGTGGCATTATTATTGCTCAGATCGGTTTTCGGATCATCCGGACGATGCAGCGGAGGAAGTATGGAGCAACATTGGAGAATCTTCAGGCTCCGAGGGTTTTTTCTTCTGTCATCTATGTGATAACGATCATCCTCGCGCTCAGCCTCCTTCTTTGGAAGACTCCAACGCTTGGTGTCATCTATCCTTTTTTCCCCGCGGTCCTGTCGTACGTTTTGATGTTTTTTCTCGTCATCATAGCGGTCAGACTCGTCGTCATCATGGTTATGCGATTTGTGGATTCCAGCGGTCTTATCACGGTGCTTCGTGATCATGATGGCGAGCCGTTGCTCAAGTCAGCCATTGTAGTGTTGAGGATTATGCTTTATGTCCTCTTTGGTTTGATGGGGTTGCACCTTCTGGGTGTGAGGTTTGCGATTCCTTTCATCGAGTTCGTTGTTATTCCACTTTTTGCGATCCTCCTTCTCTTCATGTTCTACGTGATGCGGGATTTTTTCAGCAATGTTGGGTATGGCATCTTCTTTCAGTATAGGCGTATGTTTCGCGAGGGCGAGCGAATAATGTACGGAGGCGAAGAGTTCTTCATCGAGGACATAAGTCATGTTGGCATCATTGCGGAAAATAAGGAAAAGTACGTTGTTTTCATCCCTTATAAGAAACTCTTTGATGGCGAAGTCCGTTACTTGTCCATCCATCCTGAACTTGATACGCTCGACAAGATCAAGGAGAACTTTGTCGCGCAGCATCCAAGTTACTGCGGCCCGGCATCCGCTGCGATGGCATTGAAGATGTTTGGTTTTGATATTTCGCAGGAGGAGATAGGTGCCGCCGCAAAGACAATCGTCCCAAAGGAAGGAGAGCCAGGCGGAACACACCCAACACGTCTCATCCGTGTCGTCCAGCAATTGACGGGTGGAAAGGTGACCGGCGTATGGATTTCCGTTGACAAGATCTCGAGCCTTCGTGCCGAGATTCGTTCCTGGCTGCATGATGATGCGCTTGTTGTGATTGACTACAAAAAGTCATATCTCTTTCCAACCGCTCTCAAAGCCCACTACTCGGTGTGCCTTGGTATTTCGGACGATGAGCTCCTTATTATCGACCCCAACGCCCAGATGGGCGGGGTGTATTTCGCTGATGTCTCCGCTGTGTACCGCGGAATGGATACGTATTCTCCTCTTATCAAGGGAAAGCGCGGATATATTGTGTTTGCACTTGAGGGTACGCGCGCATTTCACCGCATCAAGAAGAATCTTATTTACTCCGATCCATCGCTATATGAGAATATCACGAAAAATCTTGAGTCGCAGCTCCGGAAGGTTCCGCAGTCCCTCAAGAAAATCCTTCCGAAGAATGTTAGCGAGTACATTGAGAAGATCGAGGGTGAAGAACGCGTCTCTCGCGTGTGGAAGCCTTAAAGCCAGTCTGCTTTTTTGAAGTAGAGATAGAGGCCAAGTGTCGATGCTGCCATGAGGCCGATCGAAAAGAGGTATCCAAATTTCCATGTGAGCTCTGGCATGTTGAACATCGACGATGTGTCAAAATTCATTCCGTAGATGCTTGCGATAAGCGTTGGGAGCAGAAAGAGTGACGCCCATGCAGTGAGTTTCTTGACCGTGACGTTGAGTCTGTTGGACTGTGCGATGAGCCGCATCTCAAGGACACTCCTCAGTGTTTCGCGGATGATGTCTGCCTGGTCATAGAGTTTGATTGCGTCGTTGAAAAGGAAGTGGAATCTCACTCTGTCCTTTGGTGGGATGCCCTCAAGATACCCTTTCCTGATCGTTGCAAGGATCTCGCGCAAGGGAAGAAGTGAGCGCTGCAGCACGATGACTTCTTTTCTCATGGCAAATATCTTTGATACATCATCCGTGAGGATGCCTGTCATGACTCGATCTTCTATTTTCTCGGAATCATCATCCATCCCGGTAAGCATTGTTTCGTATTTTTGGAGCATCACTTCGATAAGTCGGTGAATAAAGTCAATGGGGCTGCTCATGGACTCTGGATTTGTGCGCAGCTGATCTGCGACGGTCGCGACAATGGCAAGATCGTGTGTACGTACCGTGATGAGCGTATTGTTCTTGAGCAGAAATACGATGAACGGTGCGAATTTAACTACACCATCTTCCTGGTAGGGAATCGAGAATGCGAGGAGAGAATATTCCTTATCGTCGTATGCTTGCGCACGCGCATCCGACTTCATGAGATGGATAAGGTGTTTTTGCGATAGTTTCAGAATGCTTGCGATCTTCTTGATCTCTTGTTCTGTGGGGCTGAGGCAGTCGATCCAGTCCATGCCTCGGTCTTTGACATCCTCGAGTTTACCGACTCGGAAACGCCCTTTTTTCCGGTCGTACACTGTAAACATGCGTGCATCCTATGCGTCTTTCTATTTAAATATTCGCTCTGACGGAAAAGGATATATAGCTGGTGTGCAATGGACCACGAATGAAGTTCACCGGCCTTGCCGTCTATGTTCAAAGCCTTGTCCTATCATCACCGGCAACTGCTCTTGTTGGCGCCCTTGCGTGTCTTGTGCTCGGCGTCGTTGATGCATGGCTCTTCATATCATATTTTCGCCATCCCGAGATGCTCCCTGTGATTTTTCAGAAGAAAATCATACTCTTCGTTGAGTTTATCCTGTTCATCCTGTTCTGTTACATATTCTATTTTTGCACCCGCATCTACGTAGTATCACTATAGTATGCTGCGAGGAGAAAGATCGTAAGGAATGTCCACAAAAAGTCGGTGCTTCTCGTTTCCTTGGAGCTCCGTGAGGATCCTCTGGATGATCGCTTTTTCAGGGTTGGGCATGAGCTTAACTCTCTGCTTGATGTCCGTAAAGCTTTCGAACTTTTTTTCATCTCTTTTTTCAATGATTTCCCACATGTGCTTTTTTCCTAGGCCATGCAAGAGTTCGAGCGTATGCATCCTTGTGGTTAGCGGTTGCGCTGTATTGAAAAATTCCACGAACCGTGCCTCATTTTGCTTGACAAGATCGCCAAGGACTGCACGCAGCTCAGAATGCGCTGTTGCGGTAAGCCGATCAACTGGCAACCTTCCAAGGATGTGATGGATTTTGTCTCGTTTCCCCTCTCCGATATACACTTCTTCATTCGGATTTACTGCAATCCCTTTTCGGGGCACAAGCTCGAGGAGAACGAATCGCGTTTTGCCTAGTGCCTGGACTATTGGGGTTTTCTTATGGCTTGGGCGTGGATCGAATGGGTATCCATTTGGCAAAACATCTAGCACAATAGCCTTCTCTTCTTTGGAACTCCGTTGTTCTTCCATTCTCCCCCAACCTACTTCAATCTGTTATAAACTCCTTTGGGATACCCTTTGGACAGAAAACGTAAAGGCTCTTCTATTTAAAACTTGCTCAACTCATTTATAAAGGATTGCTACAAACCCAGATTTCAAGAGATATAACCCTTTATAAGCAGTCTACCCTGCATGCTGAGCTTAACCCGAGATCTTCCTTTCTGGTCCTCAACGTCGATAAGTCCAAGGTCCTTCAATCCCTCTGACTTCAGGTTTCCATTCAGGTGGTAGGAGAGTAGTGGTAAGCTCATTTTCACATCCTTGCAAACACGATCGAGCGTGATGCCTTCAGGATATTTGTTGAGATATTTGAGGATATCCATTTTCTTGTCGGAGAGAACCCTGTAATACGAGAATTTGAGTACGGGAAGAAGCATGGTCTGGTCTCCCTCTACTCCAAATGCTTTAAGTCCGTTGACGAATGCTGCGCTCGTTGCCGCGCACCGCGTCATGCGATCGCCCGTGGCAACGTTCACGATCAGGTTGCTATCACCTTCATGAGCTCGAATTTCTGCGACGGCCTTGAATGTTTCTTCCCACACGTTACCCGTGATCGTTCGTATCTGTACTGGAATCCTGAACTTGTCGATCCCTTCCTTGAATTTCAAGGCTTCCGCTTTGGACTTTTCCGGGACAACGAGAATAATCTTCTCCGTGGGGAAATCTTTGATTCCCGGGAACAGATTATCCATCTGGTCCCCCCATGGTGCTATGATTGTGTATTTTGTCATTCTTAACCACCTCAAGAACTCTTCAACAGTGTACTTGAATGAATAGTATCTATTTAAGGTTTATGCATCACTGATGCACATTCAGCACCATGAACATGAATTGATGTGAATAGAGAGAACCAAGAAATGAGAACTTCTTTGAGAATGGCTTTTATACCCTCTATGATTCGCGATTGTCATGGACTGGAATGAAACATACGAATATTTGAAGCAGATCGGTATCTTGGCAAGCATTGTCACGGGCGTTGGTGTCGGTGTTCTCGCGGGAACCGCCCTCTATAAATATTTGAAGCACCGAAGGGAGGAGGATGCCGCTTTTGTTGAGGTGAGCTTTAATCCTCAAGCGTCAACCAGTCGCGAGAAGGTATCCGCGTACAACTTTGATCCTGTTGCACCGGATGGAGTGATTGGTCTAGAGAGTATCGTCAGTCGTCTTGATATGGATAGCAGACTACTTCTACAGTATCGTGAGTGTCTGGGAAAGGTTGAGGTTCCTCGTGGTGTTGTCCTTGTGGGCCCTCCAGGTTCAGGCAAGACGCTTCTTGCGAGATACTTCTTTACAAAGACACCTGGTACCGTCTTTCGTCTGAACCGCGGTGAGTTTGAGGGTTTTGGCAAGATTTCAGCCGCGTATGAGGAGGCGCGAAAGCGAAGGGATAAGACTGGTAAACCCGTAATCCTGTTCCAAGATGAGATCGGGATTGATTATACCGAGCGGAACACGATGACTCTGCTTGAGGAACTGAGCGGAGTCCAGAGTGAAAGGAACGCAGGAATATACTTGCTCGGTACGACAAATAAGGACGTGACTCGATCCAAGGTAACATTGCACTCAATGGAAAGTCAGCAGAGTCCCGCCTATAGGCCGGGCAGGCTTGACGTTCTTTTTGTCAGCCCTCCAAGTCTTGAATCCAAAGCACGCATTTTTTCCTACTACTTGTCCCACGATGGCGTGCGGTATGACGAGGATCCTATGGAGATAGCCACATGCGTGCCGATGCATGAAACGGGTGCGTTTGTCAAGGCAGTTGTTGATGAGGCAAAGCAGATGCGTTTTGCGGCTGGCGCAATGGATGTTCCAATCACCAATATGGATCTTCTCCGTGCGCTGAACGCACGGCTGATGGGTAATAAGCTCGACGTCGCGCTTACTCCTGAACAGAAAAAGCGCGTTGCCGTCCACGAGATAGGTCATTATCTTGTCGCGCGGTATCTTGGCTACCGGGCTGCGTTCATCAGTGCCGAGGAGCACATGAACTCTCTTGGTTACGCGCACCTTGTGGCGCATGAGAGTGATATACTCACTCTTGAGACCGATCTTGAGCGTCGTATGAAAATTTTTATCGCTGGTCATTGTGCGGAACATCTCTTGTATGGTAATCGCTCGGTGGGTCTCCTTGAAGACCAGCGGAATGTTCTTACGGTGTATCGATATCTTCATGCGATAAGGAACAGGCAGGTTGACGCGAATTTCCTCTTCCACTATAATGGAAGTGCACTGCCTCGTCTGGATATGCCAAGGCAGCTCGTCAGCGATCTTGAGCGTGATGTGGTGATTATCCTAAGGCAATATGAGAATGGCATCAAACCGGCATCAGAATACGTTGTGGAACACGGTACGGTCCATGTATCAGAGTTAAACTCCTTTTTTGATTTTGCCGATCGAACGGGTAAGTGAATCGGATGGTCACAGGAGAAGGATGCTCGCTATATCCTGGATGCGGGATCTGCCGTTAGATGTCTGACATGGTTGTGATACTGGGCAGTCACATCCGGCCGAAGGATATGGATTCTTCCGTCATGTTCTTTTGTGACTTCCCGCCATCGTGCGTCGAATTGGCGGCGTGCTCGTCTGTATATCGCTTCGGGATCTTTTGATTGCATGTTTGTCATGTCCATCTTTTGTTCGCTCCACCGCCCGTACTCTTCCGCAATTCGTTCGAGAAGCTCCTTCTTCGGCATTCGGTTTTCAAGTACGGTTGCCACGAGCTGTGTTTCGTACGGTGCATGGAGGTATCCAACTGTTGATCGCACTAACTCAGCATATTGTGTTACTGTCTGCTTGTCCCGTCCAGTCCGCAGTCTTGGTGCTTCCAATGGTGTTCCAAACTTTACCGTGACTCCAAACGAGTTTTGCATTCCCGTGCGTACGAAATACGCAAAGTCCCACGCGTTCTTTACAAATGGAGGAACCAACTTGCTCATGCTTTGCATGCATGCAAAGTTCGCGTCTTCCGGGACCCGTTCCCAGGTGATTGCTACCGGAACTACCTTGATCTCTCTTACATTCGTTTTCTTTCCGCCAAGGGAATGTTGTATCCGCCCAATGGAGGTAAATGGCCGTGTGTCAAATGGCAGGAGAGATCCGTCATAGCTTCGGCCATATTTTGTTTGTTCTCCGTTGCGTTCCACTTCGCAAAAAATCATGTAATCCCATGGTTCGTTGAGTATCACTTGTTCAAGGTATCCATGGGCAAGAAGCGGAATATCGAGTCGTCCGATCTCAAATGTTTCGCTTGCTTCCCAGAGACTGTTGATTGATGATTTTATTCGAACGGTGCAAGGTTTTCTGATGATCGAGTGCGCTCCCGTTCGCCTGAAAAACGGTCCTATAATCGGAAGCTTGAGAAGATTGTCCCCCGCGGCGATGACTGCAGGCTCATCTCGCTCTGCAAGCAGGGATTGGATCACGAAATAGTCGATCTCGCTCCGATGATTTGCGCAATAGACATACTTTACTTCACCCTTTGTGCGTGCAGCAAGCGCCTCATCGAGTCCCTCGACGCGCACGGGCCAGATCTTGCTGTGGAGCATGCGCGAGATAAGTGAACTTGTTGCCTGATGTTTTGTGTACTCGGGATCGAGATGATGGCTGATCATGGGAAATACGAGTTCCTCAAGTCGACGATAGTTTTTCTCATGCTGTGACATACGCCCTCGAAAACCTGGAAAGACATATAAGCCTATGCCCGTCTCGATCCTTTATGATTGAGATCGATGGCAGCGAGGGCGGCGGTCAGATGCTCAGGACGGCGCTTGCGCTATCCATGCTGACACTAAAGCCGTTTCGCATGCGTAACATTCGCAAGGTTCGATCTGAGCCGGGCCTCAAAGCGCAGCATCTTTGGTGTATACGTGCCCTTGAAGCGCTTTCCGATAGCGAGTCGGCTAACGCATCTGTCGGTTCAACAGAAATCTCTTTTGATCCAAGAAAGATCTCAAAGTATTCTGCCGAGATAAATATCGGAACCGCCGGGTCCATCACTCTTGTTCTTCAGTCCCTCATCCTACCATGTCTGTTTTCTGGAAAAGAAGTGCGGTGCACGATCATTGGCGGAACAGATGTCGCGTGGAGCCCTTCGATTGATTATGTTCGGCTTGTCTTGCTTCCCCATTTGCAGCACCAGGGGAACATTCGATGCAATCTCCTGAAGCGCGGATATTTTCCCAAGGGTGGTGGCATCGTTGAGCTTATCGTTAATCCTTCCTATGACCAGACTGATATCAAGAGGACTCTTCTTCCGCGGATTGTCCGAGATGATGAGGGATCCTTGATTACCGTGCGCGGTATATCGCACGCAAGTAAGGATCTAGAGTCCGCTCGTGTTGCTGACCGTCAAGCCATTGCTGCAGAGCATGCACTCCAGAGTCTTGGCGTCCCGGTGAGTATTCAGCGCGAATATGTTGATAGCCCGTGCACAGGTTCAGGAATCACTCTCGTCGCGATGCGTGCATCGCGCGAATCTGATGGTATTGAACGTCCTCCACTCCTGATTGGGCGGGATGCTCTGGGAAGTCCGGGCATTCCTGCAGAAAAAGTAGGTTCTGACTCTGCGCGCTCTCTGATCGAGGAGCTTTCTTCCAACGCTGCCGTCGATCGTTATATGGCTGATCAGCTTGTTCCATTCCTCGCGGTATTTGGTGGGAAAATCCGCACATCTGCTGTGACGATGCATGCCCGGACGAACATGCAGGTGACAGAGCTTTTCCTACCAAGCGTTTTCTCAGTTGACAAGACCACGATTTCCGTACAACGTTAGACGAGTGTGGCAAGTTCAAGATCCGTGCGGAGTTCTTCGATCTCGTACTGCATGCGTTCTTGGTCGTCCTTTTGGAATCTCTGCGACTGTTTTGAGAGTTCTCTCAGCATATTCCGCGCTTCTTCAAGCCTGCCTTCCTGGATGAGTCCTCGGATCTGATGGACTTCTCCCTTCAATTCCATACGTTGTTCTGTTGGCTGCCTCGTTACTTCAATGAGCTTTGTTCTGATTGGCCTATGGAACTTTTGTTCTCGTTCTTTTTCCTGCTGGATTATCGCGACTTCCTTGTGGACATCCTTGAATCCAATCGCGAGGTCGTGCGTAACGGAGTGCTTAAGCTTGTCATGGACCCGCTTGAGGTTCTGGATATCGTCCTTGATCGCTCTGATATTCTTTACTTCCGCCCAGCGTTTCTCAAGTTTATCCTGCCAGTCTGAAAGAGTCTTCTCTCGTTTGCGCAGTTCGTCATGCTCCTCCTGTTTCCATTTGGAGAACGCTTCCCTTGCCTGTGCCAGTCTTTTTCTTTCTAGTGAAAGTTGTGAGAGTTGATCCTTTCGCTCAGCTTCCATACGCACAAGCGTCTCAATCCGTTCCTGTGCGTTTTCTCGTCGTGTATCCAAGTCTTCTTTCTCACGCTGCATGCGTTCCCATGCTTTCTTGTATTTGTTCACGACAGAATTGAGATTCTTCTCCTCTTTCTTGATTCGATTGACAGTATCTTTCTCCGCATCGATTGTGATTTTTGCCTGCCGGTACACAAGCTCATTTTCCTGCCACTGTTTCTGTAGCGTTTCGAATTCATTCTTGAAACGCAAGAGGTCTTCTGCAAATGTTTTCTTGCGGATGTTAATCTCTTCCGCGAGCTTCTTGATATTCTCTTCCCGCTCGATCCAGGTGAGTTCCCGGTGGAAAACGAGTTTCTCCTTCGTCTTCAATTCTTGTTCTTTTGATCGTAATGAGTCGGCATACTTCCTGTTCTCCGTTTTTTCCGCTTCGATTTTTTGCTGCTCCTTGAGAAGCCGCTCCTGGGCTAGTTTCAGTTCCCTGACTTGCTTTTCCATGCCCTGCTCGCGTAACTTGAGTTCACGCTCCGCGGTTATCTTTTGGCTGTTGATTTCCTGGAGTCTTTTTTGCACGTCCTGAATCTTTGCTTCAAGTTGCTTTTCTTGCTGCTCCAGATTCTGGATATCCTTTTGATGTTCTGACTTGTCTTTTTCGAGTGATTCTCTGCTTCGTTCAAGCTGCTTCTGTTGATCTAGGAACTCTCTTTTCTGTCGCTCGACTTGCTTTTGTGCTGATTCATGCTCGTACTTCTGTTTCTCTATCTGTTTGCGAGCGTTTTCGTGTTCGATCCGAATCTGCTCGAGTCTCTTGCGCTCAGCTTCGTGCGCTGCTCTCTGCAGCTCTACTTGCTTTCGATTCTGCTCAATTTTTGCGCGCTCTTCTTCATGTTGCTTGCGTTCCATGGAGAGCTGCTTTTGCGCATTCTCGTACTGCTTTCTTTGTTCCTCGAGTTGTTTTTTTGCGCTCTCGATTTCAGCCCGCTTTTTGGCAAACTCCTCTTGTTGAGCCTTGTCTTGGCTTACCGGCTGGGACCTCAGCATGATTTCTCTGTCTTGGAGCAGGCTCTCTTTCTTTTTTAGCTCACGATACATCTGCTCGAGCTCCATCGATCTATTTCTTGATACTTGTTCGAGTGCGCGTACCTTTTCTGCATGCTCCTCGACTTTTCGGTGGAGTTCCACATTCTCCCGCTCAAGCATGTTTGCCTTACGGTTTTCTTGAGGGATCTTGGCTGCTTTGCGCTCCAGTTCTTCTTCCTTTTTCCGCAGCTCTTCGCGCTTCGCATGAAGCTCCGCTTCCCTCTTTTTGGCATCTTGAGCGATCCGTTCGAGCGTTTGTTTTTTCCTGTCGTGATCGGCAATGCTTTCCTTCAGCAATGCTTCTTTGTGGTTGAGTTCTCGCTCATAATTCTTGAGCTCTTCCTTCTTGGTGCGATGCTCCTTGTCAACCGATTCTCTCATTACCTGAATTTGATCAATCTTATTCTCGATCTTCTTGTCGACAGCTCCAGGCGGCGCTGGCGCCTTCATCAATTTTTCATCGGTCAAATCGAGTTTAGGCAGCTGGTGAATATCAGGCTTTGAGCCGCCAAAGAATCGTTCAAAGAATCCTTTTTTCTCTTCTAAGTCTGGTGGCGGCGGTATTGGTGGAGTAATAGCAAGGTTAGTTTTTGGTTTCATCTCTTACCCCCTACCTGTGACTGCACTTTTGGTCTTTTAAATACTTTTTTTGTAACTTTGGAAAGACGAAGAACGATCTGCCGTGTTGTACTGCTTGCCACTATAGCATCCTATGGACAGTTCTTCGCCACGAGGATACAGCGCTCCTTGGGCTTAGGCGCAGCGGTAAGAATTATGGGCACAACCACAAGCTATATAAAGCCAGCGAAACCCCGCCTTCTTGGTGAATTTCATGCAAAAATCAAAAGTCTGTTCATCCATGAACGCGCCGATAGCAAACGATGTGGGGAGTGTGCTCTTTCCGTGCCCGAATTGCGGCGAGGAAGTCATAGCTCGCAGCTATACTGCTCGAAGGATCGGTGCAAAATACACGTGTAAGAAGTGTGGTTTTGAGGGGCCAAACTGATGGCAAACGTCGTCGTAACGATGAAGGTAATGCCTGAGGGTGTTGATTCTGATCTTGACGCGATCGCTTCAGAAGTTAAGAAGCATATCGTCGCGTTTGCTGGCAAGGGAGAGATTAGGGTTAGTAAAAATCCAGTCGCTTTTGGTTTGCAGGAGCTTCAGTTCATCTTCGTCTGTGATGAGGCGAAAGGTTCTACGGAGCACATGGAGAAGAAGATTGCGGCGTTGCCAAATGTCAATTCGGTTGATGTTACTGACGTTCGTCGAGCAATAGGTTAACGACAGAAATTTTTTCATTCAGTTTTCTGTGCCATCACGTTTTGCGTTTTCTCTTGGCTTTAATGTCGCACGGAGCTTGTCAAATGCTGTCTTCTTTCGTAGTGCGTCGATAGGGTCCTCTTTGGGTTTTTCTATTCTCTGCACGGGCTCGTTTGATTGATACTCTGCCACCGGTTCTGGGGGCGATGGCACCACAAGCTTAGGTAATTTGACAATTGCGGGCGTGGGCGCAGCATTCACTTGAGCTTCATCAAATGCGTTGTTCACCCAAGATTTTGGATACCCTTTTTCTTCGAGAAATGAACGCATTTTTGCGCTTTGTACCTTCTTTTGGTTTTTTCGTACGTACTCTGCAAGGAGATGCATCTTTGGCACCGGTTTTGGAATTGGTCGTATAATCGGTTTTGTCTCTGGCTTGGGTTTTTTCTTCGTAATGATGATGACTATTGCGATAAGCGCTAGGTTCACGATAAGGCTTCCCACAAAGAGCAGCAGGAAGAAAAGGTAGCTTTCCTCGTCTTGTGGAGGTGCTGGTGTTGGAGTTAATGAGGGCGAAGGTGTTGGAGTCAATGATGGGCTTTCTGTTGGAGTTGGGGTTATTGTTGGCGTTGGCTCCCAGTCGCCCCAATCATCGGTAAACACCGCAGCGACTGACACAGCAGAAACTACATACAAAAGTACAACTACGATGATGGCATACGCCCTATGCATGATACGTATCCTACACTCTTGATTATATTAACATTGTGGAGCATTTGAAAGGAGCGAATTGGTGCTGTTCCTATAAAAGCATGTGATCGCAAAGATTTATATACATTCTCTCTTAGGATAGATCTTAGAAAAGAGGTGGCGTTATTGCATCGTAGGGTGGTCAAAAGTAAAGGATATTTCTTTAGTCTAGACGTCCTTATCGCAGTTATTGGTATTCTTGGCATCGTTTCGATATTCTCGATCTATATGTTTCAGGCGAAGAATCCTTCTGACCAGATTGTATTGATCGCAAAGGATCTTACACGGGTGCTGAGCACTGTGCGTGTGAACGACCTCAACTTCCATGATTACGTGTATCGTGATACACTATTTATCGGTGTTGTGAACTCTACGCCGGAATATCCTGTGTTGCTTGAGATTCTCGTCGGTAAAACTCAGAATGTCACAGTAATCCAAGCAACAGGTCCCTTGGATCTTGAGCATACAACAAACCAGCTTCTCGTTGGCGAGAAAAAGGTGTGGGTGTTTAATGATACGACATGCGCTGATCCTGCAAAGCATCGGATCAAATTCCTGATTTCTCCTGCAGAATTTGAGGATATCGCAGCGGGAGGTGATGTCGATTGGGCATGCAACGACGCGTCAGGTGATGGTCTGCCATATCTTGATGAGGAGGACTATGCGGAGGGTTTTCGCAATGTTCTTCGCGCTCCTTCGCTGTATCTTCCGGTAACAGTATCAAACGGAATCATGCTCCGTCGGATGGAAAATGCTGTTATCTATGGCACGTCCTCCCTTCGATTGGAACTTGTGAATGGCGACTACCTGCTCATGAATGCATCACTCACAAACACCTCGTCAGCTATCATTGGTGGAGCAGATCTTACCTATAACGTGATGGATAATGCAAAATACGGATGGCTTCAGATAAGCCAGATTCTCGGTGGGTACTACATCCCGTTTGCGCAATCCCCAAATAAATTCTACTATAATGGCGGAGTGTACTCTGATATTCCGTACGCAGGTATCTTGCGTGCTGATAATTTTTGGGAGATTCAGTCTTCCGATCCAACGTCATACGGGTTGTACTTTAGGAATTTCTCTTTTGACATCGAGAGTGAACTGCTGCACATTGGACAGTATCGCGACGAGGCTTCCCTTCTCGAACTCTTGGGAGTGCTGTATTCCGTCGGTGAGCGCGAGTTTGCGCGTCAGCTCGCAGAACAAATCCTAGGTCCCCTCGTTCCTCCTCAATTTGGATTCCAGATGCTGCTTGGTGGTGAGGAGATCACTGTTCGTGAGAAGGAACCAACACGTAATCTCTACAGCATGCATCACATGATAACAGGACTTCAGGCTCAAGAAGACGCGCTTGGAGCTTCTGCAACGATATTCCTCCGTGACCTTTCCGAGGCTGATCTGAAGTACATCTATTATGGTGGGTACGTTGGGGACGGACGAATTCAGAAAGTGCTGGATATGCCAGCTCCTTACGTGGGGCAGCAGCTGGCAAGCGCCGTCTATGTCGAAGTTGATGCGGGAAACAATTTCTTGCTTAACGTCTCAAATACGAACGGGAATACTGTGCTCTTGGACTATCGCAAGCCGACCGCAAACCTGAGTTATGTCATGCGTCATTTGATCGTTCAGTTTCCTGATTACCGCGAGCTTTTCGTTGTCAATGTCACGCCTATTGGCTATCCTTCACTGTCATGCATAGTGTCATATCTTGAAGGGGGTGTGCCAGTCCCCGGCAGTGTTCCATGTATTGATATCCTTGTTGGTGATATCTACCATGAGCAGCTGTTAGGGGATACCTGGATGGCGCCCGATGGTTATGACATAAAGGTAGAATCTGTTGTTGGCCAGCCTAACGTCGTCAAATTCACAAAGGATCCGGGTTCAGAATGGATTCTACTGCGTGAAGGTGAGTGGGGTACGTTTGCTACTGGCGGGATTGGTGTCTATCTCCGGCAGTATAACACGTATGATTCAAAAGTGAACTATTTGTATGGACAAACCATCCGGAGGAAGATGAGGATCCAGAACAAGGATCAAGCGAGCGATCCAACAATTTATCTTCCATCCGCTGACATTGATGCATACTCCTATCTGCAACTCCAGACTGTTGAGCCTGCGGTGTATGATCCCGACAAAATAGCGACGGCGCATTTGTCTTTATCGAGTATCCCGATCACTGTGTATCCGAATCAGCTCGTTACTCTGGTTGATGGTTCTTGGCCAGATTATGATGGGCTTGATGAGGGGCGCTACAATCTATCTGCCATCCACCAGGGCTTGAATTTGCTGACAATGGACTTCTCTCGAAGCCCAAACTTCTTTGGCACGCTCTCTAAGCGGCAGTTTGTTGGTGGAGGATACATACGAGTATCCTATGATACGCCTGAAATCATGTACGGCTCTGCGTCGCGAAACATTACTGAGCGCCACTATCTCTCTGGAGTTATGGGAGACGGTGATCCACCATACCAGCCAACTCTTGGCGGAGTATCTCCCGCGCTCAACCTGTTCAGTTCTTTTGACGTGCTTGGGCAGCTTAGTGGTATCAACGTGCATTTTGAGTATAACCGCAGGGCTCAGGATCAGGGTAATCTCTTCTTTACGATCGGAGATTCAGTTATCTACACGAGCATTGGGGAGGCAGGTCAATTGCGATTTCCTGGAACCAACACCCTGTATTCTGGCAATGGGACAGAGGTTGTTGTCGATAAATCGCCCAGTGATGATTGGGAGTACGTGATCGTGGATCTCCATCTTAGGAATCACACGGTAAGCGAAACTCATAATCCCGGCGTTCCGTCTGGCAGCGTTCAATATAACAACATGTCATTTGGTACAATTCCTTACAGGCTTGGTTTTCGAGAAGTGCGCAAAACGGATATCGCTCTTGTCACTGACCTGTCAGGGAGCATGTCGGAATGTCTCAGCGAGCCGATTAACGTGCACAGGGATTTCTATTTTCAGGGTGCATCAACAGAGGATAGCGAGTTTGAGAGATCTCTCTTCCGTTTCTCATCGACCTGGGCGGATTTCGCCGGTGACAAGGGAACGTGGGTTATCGGAAATAATAACATCACGTATCGTGAGCCAAACAACATTCCTGGCAAGTCAGTATTTTGGTACCCTAAGTTCAGTACACTCAGCGAATGGACTGGCGACACGCTGCTCGAGCACGATGCGTACATCAACGCCACACGTACTCAGGATTTGGAGTATGGCATCGCTATAAGGCATGTGAATTCAAGCATATCTGATCGAAGATACTATCTGCTCAAGTATGTGGCAGATAGCGGAACTGCGAGAATCACCTTTTCCCGTGTATCCGAGAGCGCTGGCGATCGCACTGAGACCCAGCTTGTCTTTGACGATGATCAATCATATATATCCTTTCCTCACGTTGACGGGAATTATCATTTCCTCCTCAGCGCAAATTATGAGAGTATCTATTTTAACATCACAAAACCTGACGGATCGTATGTTGAGGCGAGCGTTTCAGATGATCTTTATCCTGATGGTCTTATTGGCTTTGTGGCAAACACGACGAATGCCAGACAGTTTGTTACCGTATACAATTTTTCGCTTCGCGAAAAGCGCGATCGCATTGTTCCCGAAGAGCATTGTGGAGCGACGCTTTTTTACGACAACTTTAATCTCGAGGCTATCGACAAGGACCTCAATTCATTCGGTAAATGGGATCCATCTCCTTCGTCATGGAGGTACTGGTCTGCAGCAGGACTTCAAGGACCAAGCGCTTCTCCTCTTGGTATCCCTGTAAAAATGGCTGTTGTGAATCGTTCAGGATCAATCCTGAAGCTTCCAGCCGGCGATGAGTCCAACTGGCGTAATTACACGCTGTCATACAATCTGCGAATCGAAGTCATCGATACTTGGCAGAGCATGAACGTGTACCTGCGATATTTAGGGAATAATGATTATTACCAATTGCAGTTTTCTGAAGCTCCTCTCTCCAAGCAGCCTATAATTACCGCATTGAAAGTGCGTATCGGGGTTCCAACCATATTAGGGAGTTATACGTACAAATCAGAGCCTGCAATTAAAAATGGAATATACCGAATATCCGTGCAGGGATCAGATACCGCGACTATCGAGGTCTTTGGTCCGGACGATACCTTTATTGGGCGGTTTAAAGATATCAGTAATCCGATTCCGTACGGAAAGATTGCGTTCCAACCTGGAGCTCAAGTTGGAAAGGGGTTTGCGCTTGACAACATCATGGTCGTTCAAGGATCAGGCAGTACAACCACTTCGGCGTTATGCCATGACCTTGGGTATTGTCAGGTATCGTATGATAGCACTATTCCAGGTATAAATTATACTCTGAACAAGCATCCTGAGCCTATCACTCCAACAACATGTTTGCTGCAGAACGTTCCTGCACAGTGGGGACCCGTCACGTGTGAGGGTGCTTTTCCGCAGACAGGTCATGTGAATTCAAGTGTCTGGTGCGTCCCGGGTACTTCAGGCGGAACCTGTAATTCTTATACCGGAAGTCCCAAGTATTGCGGCGGCTACTGGGCACGTTACTACAATACGACGTATGACATTCCCGCATGCTGTTTGACAAGCCCCCCGCTCTGCTTTAAGCCTGCATGCGGCGCAGCACCCCCAGCAAACGGGGATTATTTAATCGAACAAACGCAGAATTACTACCTTCCCCAGCAATGCAACGCCTCAAACAAAGTTACCCTGAATCTTAACTCCTGCAGAACCAACTACGGAACCCTAATGTACGAGGCAGGTCCCTGTCCTGCAGGTACAGAGACAATCCTCATCCATTACGAACCAGTATATACGTCGACACCATCCGATGTTCCTTCTCCTGAAACATTGTGCGAGCAGGAAAATAACCAAGAGGTCAAGAAGTTCTCAAAGGCAGGAGTTATGATTGACGGAAAGGATCTTTCGGTCATCAGGATGTATGAGCGTGATTTGATGGCAACATCAACACCGAGCAGAATGAATTCGTTCTATGTGGCGAAGCGCTTCTGCCAGGATTTTGATAATTATCCCAACATTCCAACCGTTGGAGATTGGAGACATACGATTTGTTCCTCCTCGACGACCCCTTGTCGCTACAGTGAGATTGCGGAATGCGCTCATATCTTCAAGTATTATACACCTAGAACCGACTTTGATCAACCCGAGTACGGTTGGACCGACCTTGCCAGGTATTATAACTTGAGCGCGCTCGCTCCACGCGACTGCAATATCATGAACCCTCTCATTGAGAATGTGTTCTGCGATCTTGAGGGAAGTGTTGGCTACCTCTATACGAGCGGCAGTTTATCCAATGCCACAGATAGGGTGACGATCGATTATTCGGCGGGAAAAACAACAAATTATCCGTCATTCCGATCGTTGATAGCCGATCAGTGCGTCAATCCTACACAGATCCATGATTTACCTGCCCCAGGATATGATGGGGCTCACATGATCCAGAAAGCGATCACTATTTGTGATAATTCTGATCCGTTGCGGCCATGTGGTAACACCTCAATTCATTCCTGTGTTGTCATTCCTCGAGTAAGAGTGTTGAACGCAGGAAGCGAATTGTGGGATGATAATGACCCTGTGCTCCTTGGTACGCTCCTCCCTGACGCGCGCATCTTTGTTGTCCGTGCAGATGCTGATCATGTCCGTGTCTTTAACCTCAGCCACCATATTAATTTGCCTGAACCTGTTCAGAACGGTTATTTTATCATCACAGGGGACGACGACGCTCAAATGACTGCATATCAGTTTGAGGATGAGTGTCGCAATCTTAATCTTGGCTCTGATCTTGGAGTTGACGACTTTTCAAATTTTACTAGTCTTGGCGTACCAAACTTTAATGGAGTGAAAAAGATCTGTGATAATTCCTATGGGACGGAGTGTTCAGGCAGCAATCCTGATGGCAACTGCAAGTGCTACAGCCCGCTCGTCCGGAAATGTTACGCGGAATTCCATCCAATGACTGACGGATATGCGGTGTCTGAACTCTATGGCAGCACGGGGTACTTACACACGTGCGATGGTATCGAGGATCATCCGTACATCAAGTCGTTTAATGGGAGCAGTACGCTTCGCTTCCATTGCGAATGCTTCGAAGGTGATTCTGAGCAGGAATGCTACCTCTTTGAGATACGTGCAACGGACCAGTCAACCGACGCAAAGCCAATATCCGGTTTTTCAAGGACCATGACCGGTTCCAGGCACCGTTATCGGCAGTACTACATGAGTGCGAGAGGGAATTATAATTACCAACGGACGAGCAGCGCTGGTTCTCCTACTCAAGATTACCAGCGATGCTCGTTTGTAGACAGCGCATTTTCCAGATGCACCACGAATCTCACGAGTGTTCAGCTTGATGACGGCTGGATTCCAAAGCCTGCTGGTGCCGACTTTAATTGGGATGGGGACTCTTCGTATGGTTCAATATTCTATTACCATAACTTCACTCTTCCTCCTGGTGTTGACCCCTTGGATGTTCAGGAGCTGACGGTCGAAGCGAACCATAATAGGGGCATTTGGTGCAGGATCAATAACATTCCATTCCTCGAGAACTCCGCGAGCGCTCGCAGCATTCGTGCTCTCGTTGTCAACCGATCAAATGCTCCGGATGCCACAAGCGAATCTGACCTTCGCGCGTTGAATCTTGTCGGGTATGGCAGCAATAATACGATCATCTGCCAGGTACGTGTCATGGACGCAACGGACGACGAATTATTCGATCTGAGTTTGAAAGTCCAGTATTATCAAGGCGGTGTTCTCCAGTCGAGTAGGACTATCATACCACTAGGTGATGCGGCATGGCTCAAGCATCCGCAAAGCCTCTACTGTGGTGGATTTGCTTCTGATTCTCATTTCCCGGACTGTGAGTATGGACAAATTACAGACAGCTGCGAGGGTGTGTATCCATATACTCTTCCAGAAGTAAATCACAGTTATCTTTTCTTCAGCGGTGGGTACACGTATTATCTCGATAAGAGCACAAGCAGGCTTGCATCCAATCTTGATGATGTCCAAGCCGGCAGGAATCTTCGTCATGCAAATGGAACCTTGATTCCTCAGAGGGTGAATTGGGATTTTGAAGACTATGATGTCTGCAATGATCCTGATCCTTTTGAACTTGGTTGGAAGCCGGTCCCTTCCGTGTTCTGGAACGTTTCCTTTACGCAAAGGATACTACTGCTTACTGATATTGTCAGTTACTGGCCTTCATGTGAAGGCTCGATGGCATACTTGAA
The DNA here is from genome assembly GCA_964455675.1 of uncultured Methanosarcinales archaeon. Lineage (GTDB taxonomy): Archaea > Nanobdellota > Nanobdellia > Woesearchaeales > CAYVYK01 > CAYVYK01. The sequence continues at coordinate 31,098 of CAYVYK010000004.1, read as the reverse complement.
TGAAGTCATTGCGACAGCATTGATATCATCGAAGACCTTGCTTTGGAGTACGTCTGCCCTGTTCTTTAGTGATCCCTCCCTTCACTTTATTGATCCGAGGTTGAATAATGAGTTGGATAATCAGTATGAGTTGTCGTACTCCCCTCAGTATTCTGGGGCAACAGGTGATCCAAAAAGAGTGAGGTATCATCTGCTTACAAAGGATTCTGTAGGGTATATCAACGATTCCCTGCCGTTGTATTATGGTGACTACTTTCCCGGATTACAGATTGATGACACATCATCGCATTCAGCAGAAAGGGCTAGTGAGCTCTTGCTTTCTCTCTATCCGGTATTCAACTACTCAGATCCTTCAGGATCATGCCAGCAGAATTACTGCATTCCTCCGATCGGATCTGCGGAATGCCAGATTTGCCCCGCAATAAAAGTCAAGCTTGCACGCATGCTTGATCGCCAGTTCGTTGAGAGTATGTATGACAAGCAAGCCGGTTCCATAATCCTTGTTGATTATGGGAGTTCTGCGAACGGATTCTGCGATCTTGATCCCGGTGATCCTGATAATTTCTGTGGGGATCCTTCGCCACCAAATTTTGTCAATGAGACGAATCGTTCGAAGTATTATTCTCTCTATGAACCTGCCACAGCAGAAGCAAACCTTGCGAAGCTCGATGAGGCGATATCAGAATATTCCCCACGTATAACCGGGATGAGCACATGTATCTCGTGTGCTGTTCGAAAAGCAGTGAATGCTCTCCTCTATGATGTGTATAATCCCTTAAATCCTGCCGCAACCGAGGACGGTTTTGTGGAATTTGCTCAGACAGATGTGCGCGGTGTTCATGATAAGGCAGTTCTGCTCATGACGGATGGTATTGCGAATACGTGTTGGAGAAGGGATGGAACATGTTACTATGGATATTCGATGCTTCACGATGTGGAAAACAGGGAACTCATCGATTTCTACTTGAATGTTGATTGGTATTCATTAGACCAGGGAAATCTTCCGGGCATGCAAAGCGATCTGCATTGGGAGAACACAACGCTCCGGCGGGAGTGCAAGATGTCCGCGGGTGTATGGGGGTGCTATGAGATCGTGAATGGGTGTTATTCTGTTGCAGAGGGAGGTCCGTATGATACCTGCGAATTGTACGATCACGAGTACAGTAGTCTTTGCGTGGATGATTCTGCGACGCCCTTGTACAATGAAATCTCTGAGTGCGATCCTGCAAACGGTGTTGCCGACGGATTTGTGACCTTCCTTGATTGTGATCCGGCAAACCCTGACTGCAAGTACAAGCGTGAGGCAATATACGAGGCGTGCTATGAGGGCCAGCACAAGGCAAGGAACCAAAGTCTTAGGCTGACATTTTACACGATTGACTTTGGGATTGGAGCGAACGACCCCGAACGCGCTCTGAAGACTATTGCTGAGTGTTCCAACGGTGTGTATTTCAAGGGTGACAATACGGATGAACTGCAGAGCATTTATTCGCTAGTCGCAAATGAGATCTTGTTCTCATCCCAGAGCATTGAGGGCGTGTCCGTTCCATCCACACTCATGAATAACAGCTATATCGAGTACTCTTACCAACCTACATCATATATCGATACGGCGTTTGGAGATGTTGTTATTACGCGCGAGACGGATTCTTTCAAGAAGAGTGATTTCCGCTCAAGCACTGGGGCCCACTATGCAGAATCAATGTTCCAATGGCCTGCTCATGTCCGTCTTCAGAATGTCGAACTGCTCAGTTATTCCTCATCAAACTGGACTGCTGAAACATGGGTGTATGCCCCAAGTAATCCGGACTATGCAAGCGCGCAGAACGTGTTCAATGTCTCAACATTCCTAACCGAAGAGCAAGGTACATTCCTTACTGTTGGTGATCCTTTCAAGTTGAGACTTCCATTGAGGAGTGCAACGGGTTCCTTCTTCTCCCATGGGAATAATACCATATATCTTGCCGTGCAGTCCGCTCCTCTTGACCTGCCGAATTTCCCGAGCCTTTCGAGTAAGATCATTTACACGATGCTTCTCAGTACCGTTACGGCTAGCCCATCATTTGCTCCTCGTTCCCTTGGTTGCTACTGGCAGATCCAGTTCCAGACAGGTATCACGCAGGTGTGGCCTTTCCCGGCAAATCCCCCTCCTTCAAGCGTTGATATCTGCAATTATCGCACGATCTATCTATGCTATGATGCAGATAGCCTCGACATAGACACGAGCTTTGCCCCATGGGTGAACCAATCTGAATACTGTAAGGAAGAGGCAAAGATTGATATCACGGTTGGCTTTCCAACCCATCTGCCGATCATCATTACTCAGGATGCGGTAAATGGCGCAACATATGCATTCTTAAAGAAGCTTGATCTCAACTCTGAGAGCGAGCGCGATGGCGTGATCGGTATTCCTTTCGATCTGTCAGACGTCGTACTCCAAGTGAATAGCAGGAATATCCCGTACATCATTGGTCCTGTGGAGATGGAACTGCGTGTATGGAACTGAGAATAACTTTTTCGGGTGCATTCGTCCGGTAGCCTTGGGGATCAAAATGCGTGAGCTCGATCTGATACCCCTTCTTGCGTATTCTCGAGATAATCTCCTCGCGGGATGCGAGGTTACCAACGCGATTTCTCTTCGCAAGATCAGGGAGTGAGACGAATCCAATCATACGTATCCTGGACTCATTTGAGATAATTGTAAGGAATCGTCGAAGAGCATTATCTTTGCACGCTTCGCTCATCTTGTGGGCTAGCCTGGTTTCCCAAAGGTCGCCAGTCCAGAGCGGGCCTGCTTTCTCCCGCATGAGGTGTTTACGTAATACCTCATCGACACGTACCTTGCCCTTATGGCAAATAAGGAAACACCTCATATAGTGCTCCTGTGAATAGCTGTATATTGGGACGAGCGCCTTTTCGTATTGTGCTCCGATAAGCTGTATCTTTCTGATGAGGATGCGCAGGCCAAGTTCATGCATTTGTGCTGTGCGGGATGGCTCTGCCCAGTATTTGCGCCTACATGGTTCTGGATACGTTCCTGAGAGTGGTGCCGTGTCCGTTGCAGTTATGGCAAGGATTCCTTCTCGGGCAATGCGCTTTACCGCTGCGTCGAGGAATGGATTTGGAGATCCAAACGGGTCGATATCGATGTAGTCAAAGCCCTCTGATTCGAGGAGAAAGAGGTTCGCATCCTTGCTTGTGACGCGGACATTGCTAATGCCGTTGTTTTTCAAGTTTTTCTTGATGAGTTTTACTGCCTCGGGGGATTGGTCATTTACCATGATCTCTTCCCACACACTTTTTCGAAGTTCCTTTGCAAACCGCACCGCGCGTATCCCACTCCCTGCAAGCGGATCTGCGATGCGCATTTTGGTGCGTCCAAGGTTATTTAAGAGAAGAATTGATATGTCTCGGTTATTCTTCATGGAGGGGTTGTAAAACACCGGCATCTTTTTTGATATCTTGCCTGTACTGTACACTTCCACAATCGCTCTTCCCTCAGTTATCTTTTGCTTCATGTGACCCCAAAAGGAGACTTTGTTTTAATAATCTTTTTATATGCCTATACGTGCAGATACCCTATGTCTTCACGACGCGGTCAGCTTAGTATTGTAATCATTGTGATTGGTGTCGTGGTGGTATCGCTGACTTTTGTTTTCTTCTCGCTGCAGCGAGAAAAATCTGGCTCGGTGAAATCTGATACGTTTTCTGCCGATGTTCGGATGTATGAGTCTGCCCTCGGTTCATGCCTTCGGGATGGCCTTGATGCGAGCGTGAGCAGGTTCTTTCTTCAGGGGGGTTACCAGGAAGTCTCTCCTCCTCTTGTTGTATCAGTTCTTCCCGTTCCGATCTATTCTTATGACCGTTATCCTTCAAGAGAAGATATCGTTAACGGACTTGAGCTCTCCTTTGTGTCTTTGATGGACGAGTGTGCGCATAAGGTCGCGCCTCCATCGCTAAAACTAGAATCCTCCGGAGGGAATGTGATCGTGTCAGGTTCAAATCCCGTTCAGGTGACGATGGATTATCATACCAAGGTGTCGAGGGATGATCACGAAGCATTGCTTCAGAGTTATACTTATCAAGTTCCCTTGGATATTGATTTTGTCAGAGAGACAATCTCTGAATTCATTTTCGAGCAGCAGCGGACTCCAAACGAAATACCCATCGGATATCTTTCCTTGATAGCATTGCGAAAAAATGTAACCTTCAGTCTGGATTATCACGATGTTGGAACTGTGGTTTATACGCTGAATCTTCCGTATAAAGACAGTTTTTTGAGATATCGATTTGCACAGGTATACTCTTGGGGGAGAGAGTATGCGTAACATTCTTTTATTATCATTAATCTTGACGATACTCTCACCTGTTTTTGTTTTTTCGTTGGTTCAAGGTGTTGAAGATGCTCCTTTACCCGTTGAGGAATCACCATCACTATCTGATTTTGGCGTATCCGGAATTGACGCATCGCAAGCGACCGTTTCAGGTTCACAGGTGACGATTACTGGAGGAGAGGCGACATTGCAGTCAGTAGAAGGCGTAACTATCGTCATCGATGGCGCGAGTGCTGATGCATCATCCTTTACGGGCGATCTATCGATGGGTCCATCAGGTGGTACGGTAAAAGCGAAGAATGGCGTATTTCGTGTCGGCGCAGGCCAGCAGGTATCATGCAAAGATGGACTGATCATCGCAAATGGAGTGGATGTTGAAGAAGGAATCCTTCCTGATGGCTCCGTAATTTCTGGAAAACAGGTTTTTACGACCGAAGACGGATTTATTCATTCTTATGAAGAACTTATGGTGAATGGTTGGAAGTTCACGCCAAAATCCGGTGCCATACTAACGTACAAGGATAATGGCCTGTTAAGTGATGAATTCGTGAGTTTAGCGTCTCCGTCTGGATATTTTGGCAAGATGAAGGGGTACGCGACATTTGTTGATGAAGGGGAGATTATTGTCTATCCACCTGAGAATAAGCGTGGATGGTTTCTTACCGACAAGGGTGCGTACGTCAGTTTTGATCAGCCCCTGACCGTATGCAAGGCTGGACGGTGTGAATATGGCGGAAATCAACTGCTCATGAGTTCTGATTTGACAGTGCAGGGTAGAAATGGTGATGTGCGCATAACCGTTCCGGACGGCGCGTATGAGCATGTGTACATTCCAGGCATTACTGGAGATGCAAATGTAGACCTTCACATCACAAAGGCCCAAGGAGAAGTTATGGTCCGTTTCACGAGAAATCTTCCGACCTTGAGAGGCAATTTGGAAGGGTTGACAACATCTGTCGCAACCGTAATTTCGAGCGAGGGAAAATTGTATCCTTGGATGATCACTGCGACAAATGAGAATGGTCGTGTTGTTGGCGCCGTAAAATCACAACTGGAAGGTACCTTTGCCGAGTATATGGCAACATTGCCTGCAAGTGATGCACTGACCGCTGCGTCCGTCATGCTCATCGAACAGCAGCAGAATACGAATGGTATCAGTCCTTCAGATATGCTGAGCATGGTCCCGCCCGAATCAAAGGCATCTCTGCAGCAGGCGATGGTTGCACATCCCGAGTATTTCTATCAAAATCCACATATGTTGAGCATGCTTGATCCTCCCTTCCAGCAGCAAATAATATCGAGCATGCCAAACGAAGGGGGTTTGCAGGACCTTGCAAGGTTATTGACATCAGACGAGGAGGGCCGTGCGGCGATACTACGTGAGAACCCCTCATTCAAGAGCGAGGTCGCATACCTTGGTATCATTCTGTCTCCTGATCTGTCGAATGAAATTGTGGAACGCACGAAGGAATTTACGTCAGAAAATGCTGCCCTTCTCTACCAAGGTAATCCAGGTCGCAAAGATATGCAGGAAGCAATTTTATCGAAGGTATCGACACTTAAAGCGGATGACGCGATCGCCATGCTCTCCGCGGAACATAAGAATTATGATTCTGATGAATTAAAGGCCTCGATAATCGGCCGACTAGATCCTAACGCCAAGATTTCCGGCGATGATCTCGCAAAGGGTCTTGAGGCAACGAAAGGGAGGACTGATCTTCAGGAGATACTGCTACGTCAGGCAAATTCTGATGTGAGCGGTGCAGCGCTTACGCGGATGCTTGACAGCACATCAAATGACGCAGCACTGCAAGCGCGGATTTTGCAGCTTCCCGATTCGGTGTCAATAGGGTATGAGCAGGCAAGAGCTGCTCAGAAGTTTGTTGATCCAATGAACCTGCCCACCTTCTCTGGACTTGTGTCAGACGAAAATGGGCAGAGGAGTGCGTTTCTGTTGTCAAATGCAAATACAGACGAGCAGTCAGCAATCCTTGATACCATGGATTCCACATTGACGTATGAAGTTGCTCGTCGAGCACTCACCGATGTTGATCCTTCCCTTCGTACTACCCTAATTGACAAGGTCCGTACCGATAACGGAGAACGTGCCGCTCTAGCATTCAGTGATGCTGACGACCTAGTACGTGCTGAGCTTCTTGCCGGCGTTCCAGATGGCTCAATGCGTTCGGACCTCGCAGAGGAAATTCGAAAGGATGCGCTTTCATCTTCCCCCGATGTGCAAGAACAATTTTTTCGAGTCCTTAGTAACGATGGGTATCAGCGCGCTGTATCGCTCGCAATGCGGGATCATAACGACGTTATCAGAGAAATGAATATCCAAGGAGAAAAGTTTTATTCACCTACATCGCTTGTGACAGCGCTCGCATTAACAGAGAATGATCCAGAGGCTCAGGTGGAATGTATCGAGCTGTACAACAAAGGTGAGTATCCGGTAACTGCATTGCTTCCATCGGATAAGCTTATGGAGGCGATGGAATCAACAAGAAATAATCCAGAAGCTCAGCGTCGTTTGCTGCAGGATTCCACCTCACTCTCGTTTTTTGACACGCAGGCGGTTCTCGCAAATGCCGCGGATACTTCGATCGTGGAGTCCGCGTATCAGATCTCAAACTCCTATCCAGCCTCAAATCCTCAGACGATGGGATTTATTTATGACTCACCCGCATTCCAGCGTGTAACAGGGGGAGCTTCTTCTGAAGAACGATTATCCTATGCAGTTACTACTGAAAGACTCCTTGCGGGGAGGGAATTAACGAATGAAAATGTAGCCGAGGCGCTGCAGGATATCCGTGAACGCAGAGATGCATTCTCAGAGCGCGTTATTCTTGGTCCTGACACTGACTCGTTTATCCCGATTACGCATGATGAAACGAACGATCTTGGCGATTACCGGTTTCAAGAGGATAAACTGACGGATATTGCGATAAAATCAGGCACTCCTCCCTCTGCAATCGTCTCTGGATTAAAAGGCCGTTATGCCAAGGACCAGGCGATAGAATCGATCTCCCAAAGCAAAGGCGATACGACGATTTGGTTCCTTAACCATGGGGGAGAGAACCATCAGTGGCTATCCGAAGGATACATTGGTTCGGAGAATTCCGATATCCCTTCGTATGTCAATGCGATTAGCTATCAGGAAATTGCTGCTGCGCTGCAGCAGCGCGAAATTTCCGGGAACAAGATTTCTGACGTGAATATCGTTATCGGTTCTTGCCACTCCTATGACTTTGCGCAGGCTCTCTATGCTGAGCTCGGTGCTCGCGGCGTAAAATCCCTCCCAGTGGTTATTACGGAGACGAATCGTGGACAATATGGTTACTCGTTTAGTGAGTCTGATCCCCAGATGAGTGAGTATGGTGTGCAAAGCATTTTTGTTCATGGTGTGTATCGGGAACTTGCTGAAGGAAAGCCTCTCACAGGAAAAGAAATGCTCTCATCATTTCAGCATTCCATGCCTAGTCAGGATGCTGCTGTTTTTGTTCCGAAAGGGGCGAGTGTTTTGCCGATAGGTTCCTCAAATGATGCTCCTGTTCCTGATGCTGTGATAGTACCTGACGGGGGCATGTTCCAAATGGATGAGGATACAGCAACATACATCGAAATCGGGCAGATTGAGACCCCTGCGGCCGATCGTCTATTCTATGGTTGAATTGCTAGTCTGTTCACGAGGAGAATGAGCTCTGAGAGCGTTCAAAACAGGCATAAACCAATATATTTAAAAAGGGCTCCGATTCTCTTTATTTCATTATAGTCGAGGAGGCAATAATGAAACGCAGTTCACGGCGATGGAAGAAAAAAGGGCAGATGCGCTGGAAGTGGCAGCGTAAGCGAATGCGAAAAGAGAAGCGCAAGCGCCTCAAGCGTTAATGGTCCTCCAGACACCATATCACAACGTTTATAAAGGCACCCAGTTTTTTCAACAGACTTATGGGGCTATGGGGTAGCTTGGAACATCCTATCTGGTTTGGGACCAGAAGACCCCGGTTCAAAGCGTGAAAAAACACGGTGAAAGTCCGGGTAGCCCCATCTTATCATGGAAAAGAAAGAAACCTTTGGAAGCGTGAAACGTCTTGGCGTGCGGTATGGACGCACAACCAGATTTAGGCTTGGACAGATCGAGCACATGACAAAATTGTCCGATCAATGCCCGTATTGCCATTACCATAAGTCACGAAAGCTTTCTGCGGGGATTTGGTTCTGCGAGAAGTGCGGTTCCAAGTTTACGGGGAGAGCGTTTGATTTGCGTGCTGGTAAGCCCTCGATCATGGCTGAAGTGAAGCCGCAAGAGGAGCAAAAAGAGGCCGAAGAATGAGTAGATACAAGTGCTTTTTCTGCAACAAGCGAGTCGGTGACGAGTATATCAGGAAGCGCGTTAGATGCCCGTACTGTGGCAGTAAGATGCTCTTTAAGCCAAGGAGCACGACAACCAAAGTAAAGGCACGATGAAGTATCACACAATCCTGGAGATCAAGTACAAGCCACTGCTTGTTAAAAAGTGTTTGGATCCCGAGTTGCACCTGCTGGAAGGCAGCCGTGTGCGCGTGAAGACGAAAGCGTCAAAGTCAGCGCTTGTCTTCGAGTTCGAAAGCGATGATAGCACGTCGCTCCGAGCGGCGATAAATACCGTGCTAAAAGCGCTTCAAGTGCTTGAAAAGGTGGAAACGCTGAAATGAGGATGGTCTATGCCAGAAGAAATCGAACAACTCTCACTGCTCGAGAAGAGCAAGCAGGCCATCTTTCTCCAGAAACAGCAGTTTTCTTCCCAGCTTCTTGAGATTGAGAATGCGCTCCGTGAGATGGAAAACGCAAAGGAAGTCTATAAGCAGGTCGGTACGATTATCGTTCTAAGTGATAAGGCCGCTCTTCAGAATGAGATGAAATCAAAGAAGGAGACGGCCGAGCTCCGCATCAAGAGTCTTGATAAGCAGGAAGCTCAGATCCTTGAAAAGATGAAGAAGCTTCAGGAAACGATCATGAGTAGCATGAAAGGTGATGAACATGAAGAATCAAAACGTATGTAACGTCGTCGAATTCCTGCAGGAGTTGACGCAGGATAACACGATGCCGCGGAATGTTCGCGAGAAGATAGGTCACATCACCCAGATGCTTCAGTCCGATGATGATCTCAACATTTGCAAGGATCGCGCCATGAGCGAACTTGATGAGATTTCTAATGATGTCAATTTGAAATCGTACACGCGCACGCAGATATGGAATGTCGTGAGCATGCTTGAGAAACTGTAAAATTAATTCTCTACACTTTCAGACCGTTTTCTCGAAGAAATCGTATGAGAGGATTCATGGGAAACGCAGTGAGGAATGGATACGGTCCTTCCGTGCTTTCCGCAAACCGCACTAGTCCATCTCCTTCGAACGCAGCAGAGAATGTTTGCACAGGGTATCGTGAAATATAGTCCCTGATTTCGTGGTCTTCGAGCATCCTGAATTTGACGGTATATTTTTCCGTCGTGGATCGCATAGTGTTTATCTTTGAATTGTAGACTGCCACCCCAGCGACGATATCAAGTTTGTTTCCAGAAAATGATTTGAGCATGGCGAACGCTTCTTCACTACTGGATGGTTTTTCATAGATCTTCTTCTTGAATACCACAAATAGGTCGCCGGAAATTACCAAAGCCGCGCCCTCCTTGCTACCGACATCTCTAGCCTTTGCTTCAGAAAGCAGTTGCGCAAGTTTTTCGGGATTGGCATGACGAATTGACTTCTCGTCTATGGAACTGGGCTTAGTTTCGTATGTAAGTCCAAGAATCTCAAGAGCCTTCCTTCTGAATAAGGATTGTGATGCCAAAATAATTCTCATACGACTCGTTCTCCGTGTCATGTGAATTCAGGATAGATCGGATATCGTTCCGTAAGCGTGAGTACTTCGCCCGCAATATCCTTCTTGATGGTTTCACTCGCTGGATTGCTGAGTACTCGTGATATCCATTCGGCGATCTGCTTCATGTCCTCTTCCTTGAGCCCCCGTGTTGTTACTGCCGGAGTCCCAAGCCTAATCCCTGACGGATCCATGGGTTTTCGTGGGTCAAAAGGGATCATATTCTTATTGCAGCATATGCCAACACTATCGAGCGCAATCTCCGCTTCTTGCCCGCTGATCCCCTTTGACGATAGGTCAACGAGGATGAGGTGCGTGTCCGTACCTCCCGAAACCAGCCGGAAACCGTGCGCACTAAGTTCGTCCGCAAGCGTTCTTGCATTCTTAAGTATCTGCTGCTGGTATTCTTTAAACGCCGGCTGCAATGCTTCCCCAAACGCGACTGCTTTAGCGGCGATCACATGGTCCAGAGGTCCTCCTTGCATTCCGGGAAATACCGCTTTATCGACTGACTTTGCGTATTTTTCCTTGCAGAGAATCATCGCGCCGCGCGGTCCGCGAAGTGTTTTATGCGTCGTCGTCGTGACAATGTCAGCGTAAGGAATGGGGTCAGGGTGAAGTTTTGCCGCAACGAGCCCAGCAAAATGGGCCATGTCCACCATAAGCATTGCGCCTATTTCATCGCAAATTTCCCTAAATTTCGCGAAATTGATCTGTCGTGGGTATGCGCTTGCTCCTGCGACGACAAGTTTCGGCCGTTCGCGGACCGCGATTTCTCTGATCTCGTCGTAGTTAATCTGTTCTGTTTCTCGGTCGACGCCATAGTGCGAGAATTCGTAGAATTTCCCCGAGAAGCTTATGGGTAGTCCGTGCGTGATATGCCCTCCATGCGCAAGACTCATGCCAAGGATCTTGTCGTGCAGATTGAGTACTGAAAAATATGCTTCCATATTTGCCGATGATCCTGAGTGTGGTTGGACGTTCGCATGATCCGCTCCGAAGAGTTTCTTCGCTCGTTGAACGGCGAGGTTCTCTGAGATATCGATAAAGTGATTGCCGCCATAGTATCTCTTGCTTGGCATGCCTTCGCTGTACTTGTTCGTGAGCGGCGTGCCCATCGCTTCGAGCACTGCCATGCTCACGATGTTTTCCGACGCGATGAGTTCAATGACATGCTGTTGGCGTCGAATTTCCCCAAGAACTGCTTCATAGATTTCCGGATCGCTTCTGAGGTGTTTCATGGTTTCTTGATCACGATAACGATGCTGCGGGATAGTATCTTATTCGGAATATGGAGTATGTCCCCCTCCTTTGTTTTGACGACGGTTTCAGTAAGTGTTGTCCGCACGACTGCTCCTGTGATTGTACCTACTTTGACAGTCTGCCCAACCTTAACGTATTTTGTCTGCAGTACCTTCAATCCTGCAATGGCGTTTGAGACAAAATCCTGCATGCCCACGAATACGTGAACTAGAACGACTACTGCCACAACGATCGCCGCTACCGTGACGACTCCCTCGGCTAGCTTGAACTGCTGGAGTGTAAGGAGCAAAGTGAGGAAATAGATGACATAGCTCACGATCCTTCCGATGACGTCTTCAATAGAGAATCCTATTCGGTAGACCCTGCTGATTGACTTTGATATTTCGAATTGGCTAAGAATGACGGCGATCAGCCTTCCCGTGATCCTTCCGATGATGAATCCCGCAAGGAGAGTCACCGCCGCGATAATGATCTTGTTGACAACACCAAAGAGTATTGTGTTCAGGAACTCAAGAGGATGCTGCGTAAGCACTGCAGTCTCGTTGACCACCATGCCTTTGGGATAGGTTATTGCTGTTTATAAATGTATATGGCTCTCAAGAAGTGACCAGTATGAGGGGGACATACATTTCCTCGTGGCTCACGCCTGAATGATTGCCAAAGTGCAGGGACCGTTTTGATCCTAAGATATCGTCCATGAGGACATAATTTTCCTTCATCATGATAACATAATCACCGATCCTATCAATGAGCTTTGGATTTGCCTTTCCGAGGCCAAACCATCCTTTTCTGATGACATCGGCGCTTTTTTGGAACGTGAAATATTTGTGAAGTTTCTGCGCTTCACGCTCGAATTGGGTTCGCTTTGCCACTTTCACGTAGGCGTACAGCACACGCCGGTCTCCGCAGAGCGGCAGGGACAGGCATTCATGGAGCTTTGGATAATGCTCGATATGCAGCATCCTGCTCGTAGGGGTATGAACAAATCCATGATCCGCCGTGACAATGACGCACGTGTCTTTCAGTTTTTCGAGGAGGGCACACTGCTTGTCAAGCCTCTTGAGATGCTGTTTTCCGCTTGGATGCGGGAGTCCATAGTGATGGCAAATCTTGTCCCATTCGAGCCAGTATCCGTAGATGAATTTCTTTCCAGGTTTTTGTGCTGTTTTTCTGATTGCCGTAAAGAATTCCTTCATGTTTGTTGTTCCGATGTGTTTAGCGCTTCCTCCTGCTGCTACTGCAAAATCGCTCTTATTGATGCTTGCATCAGATATGATGTATGAGGGCCTTTTTATCTTGTCTGAAAAACTTTTTTCATTGAATATCCCGCCGATTGGTATCCCATGCATGCTGTAACCGATGGAGTTATACCTTGGCTGGAATGGGAGGCTTTTGGCGATGCTTCCGATTTCCCTAAAAAGGATGAACCATCCAGTGAACCCATGCTGCTGGGGCGCTACACCCGTCGCAAATGTGGGGATGCAGGCTCCGGTAGTCGAGGGGAAAACGCTTGTCATGGATCCCTTCGTGTGGCGTTCGAGGAATGATCCCCTCGCGTGATTCTTGACATAATCATATCCAAGCCCGTCGATGACGAGAAGGATGATGTTTTTGTACTTCCTGATATCCTCAGGTGCAAGATTCTTTAGTTGCGGGTACTTGCTCTTTCCCCCCATGGCATGTTCTAGCGTTGCCATCAGGTTGACAATGCTCCCCCCATGATAGTCTGGTTTGTATACGCTTCCCATGAAACACACGTCGTTCGTGGTGGTATAAAAAAGTATTGTCGCACACAAAATTTTTATAGGTCCTCGTGATTAACATACTCCATGAAAAGCGTCCCTTGCGGCATGATTGTCGATGTGAATACTATTTCCTTGACTGTTTCCCCAGATATTTCCATTATTAGCTGGTAGATATCCTTTCCCCTTCTGCTCGTTGCTTTGGCGGGCAGATAGATTTATATGCGTCCAGAAAAACGAAAAAGCGAGAGAGCATGAAAATTCAAAACTATAACCCTAAGGAAGTTGAAACCGAAATCCTTTCATTTTGGGACGAGCATGGCATTTACAAGAAATCCCGAAAGGCCGGCCGCGAGAAGTTCTACTATCTTGACGGCCCTCCGTACACATCCGGAAGGATTCACCTGGGCCAAGCTTGGGGTAAAGCGCTTCGTGACATGGTCATGCGCTATAAGCGCATGGCCGGTTTTGACGTGTGGGACAGGCCAGGTTTTGACATGCATGGAATGCCAACCGAGCATAAGACGATGGCAAAGCTTGGCCTCAAATTTAAGGATGATATTCCAAAGCATGGCCTTGACAAGTTCAGTATTGAGTGCGCGAATCTGTCCACAGAAAACATGAATACCATGATTGATGACTTCAAGCGCCTGGGCATCTGGATGGACTGGGAGAATCCATACATCCCTTTGAAGCAGTCATTCATTGAGGGTATATGGTGGCTCATCAAGAAAGCTCACACGGATGGCAGGTTATACGAGGGAGAGAAGTCGATGCACTGGTGCTGGGACTGTGGTACTTCGCTTTCCAAGCACGAGTTAGAATACAAGGAGGTCATGGAAGACTCCATCTTTGTGAAATTCCCAATCAAGGCTAGGCCGAAGGAGTACCTGATTATTTGGACGACGACTCCTTGGACGATTGCGTTTAATCTTGGTATCATGGCAAATCCTGAACTTGAGTACGTTCGCTGCCAGGTCGAAGATGAGGTATGGATTCTCGCAAAAGGATTGGCAGGTCCCGTCATCCAGGCTGTTGCCGAAAAGCGTTTCTCGGTGATTGAGGAATTTACCGGGGATAAGCTTGAGGGTTTGGAGTATGAACACCCGTTTTATGACGAACTCAAGGAGCATTACGACCGGTTGAAATCAATGAGTAAGAAGGTCCATACGGTAGTCATGTCTTCTGAGTATGTGACGCTTGACGCCGGAAGCGGTCTCGTTCACATGGCTCCCGGCTGTGGCCCAGAGGACTACGAGATAGGGTACAAGAATGGCATACCTCCGTTTAACACTCTTGATCAATATGGATTCTACCCTGATGGTATGGGCGGTTTTTCTGGTCTGCACGCAAAGAAACAGAACAAGCAATTCACTGAGGCCTTGAGGGCGAGAAATGTCCTCATCGCTGAGACACCGGTATCTCATGAGTATGCACACTGCTGGCGCTGCCATCAGCCGGTAATATTCCGCACGACGAAGCAGTGGTTCTTCAGGGTTGAGGATTTGAAGGAGGAGATGCGCGCGAAAAATAAGGAAGTGCTCTGGGTTCCTGACTGGGCTGGTGAGCGTCAGTTTGATAGCTGGCTTGCTAACCTTCGGGACAATAGCATTACGCGCCAAAACTATTGGGGTACGCCAGCGCCAATATGGGTATGTGACAAGTGTCATCATGTTGAGGTCGTTGCGACTGTCGACGAACTGAAGAAATTCGCTGGGCATGTGCCTGAAAACCTTCACAAGCCGTGGATTGATGATGTGTGCTGGAAGCATTCGTGCGGTGGAATGATGACTCGCGTTCCAGACGTCCTGGATGTCTGGATTGATGCGGGAACGACAAGCTGGACATGTCTTGATTTCCCCCAGACGAAGGAGCATTTCAATCGTTTGTTCCCGGCTGATTTCATTCTTGAGGGTAAGGACCAGATACGCGGTTGGTTCAATTTATTGCTCATAGCATCCATGTTAGGATTCAAGAAGCACCCGTACAAGGCAGTATACATGCACGGATTCATCAATGACGCTCTTGGTCGGAAGATGAGTAAATCCCAGGGGAATTATATCCTTCCGCATGAGTACATTGAGAAGTATGGCGCCGATACCTTGCGATGCTACATGATCGGTGCCGCAAACCCTGGATTTGACCTCAATTTCAATGAGGACGACCTCCAAGTCAGAAGCAAAAACTTGCTCGTCTTGTGGAACGTGCACAAATATATTCTTGAATACGCAAAAGAACTGGGTACTACCGTTGACAGCCTGAAAGGCCATCGCTCCAAAGACGAATTTGAAGTCCTGGAACGATTTATGCTGTCAAAGACGAACACGACGTTGAAGCATGTTACCGAGCTATATGATTCGTATCGTTTGAACGAGGTTCCAACCGCGATCGAGGATCTCTACCTTTCGCTATCAAGAACGTATATACAGCTCATGCGCGAGAAACTCGTTTCAGGAACTGACGAGGAAAAACAGAACGCGATGTATGCTATGTATCATGCCCTCATGGTCACGCTAAAGATTATGTATCCACTTGCTCCTATGGTTTGCGAGCGGATGTATCAGAACGTCAAAGAGTGTCTTGGCCTTAAGGAAGAGAGTATTTCTTCTTTCAACTGGCCTGCGTATGATGAGCGTTTGATGGACCGGCCGCTTGAGCATAGCGTGACAATCATGAATAGCGTTGTGCAGAGCGCGCTCTCCGCCCGCGAAAAGGCTCAGCGCGGAGTGCGATGGCCTCTCCCTGAGCTCATTATTGTTACCGAGGATGCAAAGACTGTTGAGGCTGTTGAGTCGCTCCGAAATCACATTTTGAGCCAGTTGAACGTCAAGAATATTGTGGTCACAAGGTCTTTTTCGAAAGTTCGCACATCGCTGCGTGCTGACTTCTCCAAGATGGGGCCTGACCTAGGTGAAGCTACTCCGAAAATCATTGCACGGCTCACAATGGAAAGCGCGGAAACCATACTTCAGAGCATGGCAAAGCAAGGTAAGTTTGTCATGAAAGTCGACGGCAAGGAGTATAATATCGTACGTGAATACGTCATGGTGGACCGAGTAGTTCCTCAGCCGTACATCGAGGTTGAATTCCGCTCAGGATTTGCGTACGTGAACACGCAAATGGACGAGATTCTTGAGGCTGAAGGGTATGCTCGTGAAGTCATTCGCAGGATTCAGCAGGCAAGGAAGTCCGCTGAGCTCGAGCGAAGTGATAAAATCTCCTTGTTCATCAAGACTGATCCTGATCTTGCCCTGAAGCTCAAGCGTCATGAAGCAACGATCAGGGAGAAGACCGCCGCGAAGATTATGACGATCTCTTCAAATGATCCCGCGAAGGCGCACGTGCATTCGTTTACGGAAAAAGTCAAAGATCGCGGAGTCTGGATTTTCTTTAATAAGATCTAACCAAGAAATTCAACGTACGATACCGTTGACAAGGCGATAACTGCGCTCACAAGGACAATTCCGATAGCGACGCCAATGACTCTGTTCCGGACCTTTCTGTGCTCAATTTCCGCATCTGTCATCGGCTTTTCTGGCAAATGGATTGCTGGAAGAGCTTCCGGATAAATTGCTTTTTCTGCACTGTCTCGAGTCATATTCCGATACAACCCATATCCCTATTTAGGTTTTTCGGTATAATGAATGATCAGAATATCCTAATCAACATATACGGCAAACCTATCCGTATTGCACATGATCATCATCACAAGATCTGGATTTGAGCCTTTCCTTGCGTTGTAGGAATTGATATCCACTTCAGAGGGTATGCATTGGTTGATCGGATGGCTATGGAGATCTATGAGTGCAGACGTCGGGCATCCCTCGGTCGAGATATGCATAACATTTGCTGATAATACCGTAGGAAACGTGATGCTCGTGATGGCATAGTCTGTCCCTTTCTTATTGCCGTAGAGGCAGGCTTTGATCTCCCTCTCAGGATGTGACAGGAACTCGTCACGCAGACGAAGGAGAACGTTCTCGCCTAGCGTTATACGTACACCCTTCATCTCAATGGTATTACCCCCTATTCGGGGTGCTTCCACAACGCTTATGACACGCTCAACTCCTACACTGAACAGGGCAAGTGATGCGATCATGAGAATGAGAATTACCGCGATCACTCGTATGAAGTATGGCTTCCACCATGGCTCATCACTCAGGGGGCCATTCGATGGTTCATCCGTCTCCTGTGAGGGCGTATCGTCCATCAAATCAAGAGAATTCCAGGCCTTATTAAACTTACCCGAGTGCTGTTTGTTGTCCTACTCTTCTATGACGGTACGGATGAGGTATCATGTCAATGCAAGCAATCGCTCCCGTACGAACGTGCTGGAACCTGAGATAACATTTATAAACCTCAACCGACATAATCGAGCTATGCAGTACTTGAGGATATCAGATATCAAGATAAAAAAGCGCACGGCAACAAGCCATAAGGGGCAGAAC
>CAYVYK010000004.1:0-13351 GCA_964455675.1 uncultured Methanosarcinales archaeon | reverse complement strand
GATATCAGATATCAAGATAAAAAAGCGCACGGCAACAAGCCATAAGGGGCAGAACGGTCGCGTACTTGTCATCGCAGGATCAAAGGACTACCCTGGCGCGGCATATCTTGCCGCTATGGCATCATATCGTTCGGGCGTTGATCTTGTCATGGTTGCCGCTCCCTCAAAAGTGGCCTGGGCAATCAACGCACTCAGCCCAGACATTCTAACGACGAAAATGAAGGGCGACTACTTCTCAAATGTACATATCAAGGATCTCGTCCGGATGTCAGAAAAGTATCATGCCGTGCTCATAGGAAATGGTGTTACTCTCCAGGCCAAATCGTTTGTGCAGCTCATAGTAAAGGAACTCGTGAAGAGAAACAAGCCAATCATTCTGGACGCTGATGCAATCAAGGCTGTGCGAATCCAGGACTTGAATAATTGTATTCTGACTCCTCATTACAAGGAACTCGATCTGCTGCTTGAGAATTCACGACTGTACCGCCACGATCTCAAGAAGCATATGAGGAATAATGTCATCCTGCTGAAAGGCGAGATTGATGACATTCTCTCAGCGAAGAAAGAAGTGAAGAATAAGACCGGTAATGCCGGAATGACTGTTGGTGGGACTGGTGATGTTCTTGCTGGAATATGCACCGGTTTTGTCGCCCAAGGGAATGATCTCTTCACGTCTGCCTGCGCGGGGGCATATATTAATGGCCAGATTGGTGACGTTCTTGCTCGATCCAGGGGTGTTGGTTTTGTCGCTTCAGATTTCTTAGAACTGATTCCTGTGATCATCCAGGAAGATTTCAGGTAAGCATCATGTCGCGGTGTGGAAATCGTCATCCCGGTACGCTGGCGATGAAACACAGAGTATGCGTAGTGGGCTTGAGTCGTTATTCTTGAGCGCGTGCAGGGTGTGGGGAGGTATAATCACAACAGTTCCGGGACGTATTGACGCATTTCTTCCGTCGAGCTGCACCCTTCCATGGCCTTGCATCACATAGTAAACCTCATTACAGTACCTGTGGATATGAGGCATAGCTTTTTGGTCTCTTAGAAGCTCTCCAATTGCTAGGGAGACGTTGAGTTCGGTCCTGCATACGGGCCGAAGGAGTTCGTGGACGATTGCGCCATCGCGTGCTTGCACCATCCTTGAATGCCATTGAGGTTCCTGCACGATACTTGGGTAATCAGTATCCTGCAAAACTTCGACATCACTCGATTGGAATGGGGGCGCTGCGATGACAAAATGCTCAAGAAGTGATCCTCCTGTATTGTAAAGTCTGTGTCCGTTGCCTCGAGGGATGACGACGCATGATTCTTTTCGAAATGCATAGAGATTATCGTCAGCTTGGAGTTCTCCCGATCCGTGCAGTCCAAAGTAGATCTCGCACATCCTTGCATGCCTATGAAGGAGTGATTCATCTCCGATGTCCATTGTGACATGCGCTATGCTTGCCGTGGGGAGCGTGACGACTTCCCTCAGTGTCTGGTTGCACACGTTTGCGACCGGTGTACGATCGTGCACATCAAAGATCTCAGGATCCATGGTTCATGGGAGTTGATCATCCTATAAAATATTTACCAATATGCCAGAGATTCATCCAAGGTGTATGAGCGCATTGAGCGCCCATTCCTTGATGCTTGGTAATAACTCCTCCTGTTCGATTTCGTTCTTTGTAAACCACCGTAAGGGTGTTTGTTCGTCGCTTTCAGGAAGCAATGTTCCACCTGTGACAACGCCAAAATAGATGAGATTGATATGCTCGTGGTCTTCCTTGATATGGTCAAGGTGCACATGTACTGGCTGCACAAGATTTCCTGTTCTTGATTTGTCAAAGGGGGATACAAGTCTGATATCGAGTCCAGACTCTTCCTTGGCTTCTCTTATCACGGAACTGCATGGCAGTTCGTTTGGTTCGATATGCCCTCCGACAGGAATCCATGATTTGATTTTTTTATTCCAAGTCATGAGGACTTTTCCTTCATGGACGACGTAAACCGTTGATAAGAATTCTCGAACAAGGTTCATGAAAGTACGGAATCTTTTGGTGTATTTATCTGTTGCGGCTGTATGTGGCTAGTTCTCGGTATCCGAGACGCGCGATCATTGAAGGATCGAATTCCTTTCCGCGATCTCTGAGAGATTGCGCCGTCCGTAGCCGTTCTCGATCTAATCCTGAAACGGTATGGTATTGGTCTTGATGCATATCCCCGCTATGTATTGTGTATAGTGCCGCAACTAGACCGTGATGGGTCCGGATTTCAGTCCTCCTATGATGATTGCCAAAAGGTCGCTGGCTTCTGTAGAATTTGGGGTGATTGCGGACCTCAAGAGCTCCTGGTCCTTGGAGTGGCAGCTGTTCATGGTATGTCGCTATACCGTTCTCTGCTCCTTCTGTATTCCCATTATCTTCTGGGCGAGTAATAAGTTCAACAAGCGTATCGTCTTCTCGGACTCTGTTAAACGTGCCCGCATGATTTGCCCAGTGTGTCTTTCGTATCTCTGCACGGGCGCGAAATTTATTCCGTCGACGAATGATCACCTTTGATTTGTTTTCCAGCATTCTGAAGTATATACCGTCTTCCATCATTTTTCCTAAGTATGACACAATTTTTAAATGTATGCAAGATAGTGTATAACCAACACTTTTATATACTCTTCCGCACTTCCACAAAGGATGCTTATCGAATTAGCAAAAGGGGATGCCTATGGTGCTGGCTTTGAATACGCGCCCGCGCCATTTGTTTCCGAGCATAATACCCTTAAAGCGTTTGTGCAGAATCCACAGCACCCCCTGATTCCTGGAAGATATACCGATGATACTCAGATGAGTATCGCTGTCGCTGAAGTCATGCTTTCAGGCCTGCCCTGGACGAAGGTTGTTCTTGCCGATAGTTTCGTCAACTGTTTCCACCGTGATCCACGAGCTGGGTATGCGGGCGCATTTTACCAATTCTTGTTAACATGCAAATCAGGAAAAGATCTTCTCGATCGTATCAGGCCTCAGAGCGACAAAAGCGGCGGGGCGATGAGATCCCCTGTAATTGGCTACTATCCTTGCGTTGATGATGTTATCGAGCGCACAAGTATTCAGGCATCCATTACACATGATACTCCGGACGGGATTGCGGCAGCCGTAGCTTCCGCTTTGATGACTCACTATTTCATTCACGTAAAAGGTCCAAAAGCGGGTCTTCCAGAATATCTAGAAAAATATGTTCATGGGGACTGGTCAATCCCTTGGAAGGGTTTTGTTGGCGCGCAGGGACTATTGAGCGTTCATGCCGCGGTATCAGCGGTCGTTGCGAATAACCGAGCAAGCTCCCTTCTCGAGCACTGCGTGGCGTACACCGGTGATGTGGATACTGTTGCTGCTATCGCCCTCGCTGGCGCATCCTGCTGCGATGAATACACGCAGGATCTCCCGATCTTTCTTGAGAACGATCTCGAAAATGGGAAATTTGGAAAAGAATACATTCATAGGCTTGACTCAGCCCTTGCGCACAAATTCATTCAATGATCGTCTGATTGTGGTACATGAACTTGTAACTGTAGTAGTAGTTCTGGAATTCCGCTAGCGCTTTAAGCGTGTCTTCCTTGTGCGTTCCCGCGATAAGAATAACATCGCCGATGTCCGTGCTCGCGTACTTAATGATTGCCTGCCCTGGTTTGAGCCTCCAAGTCTCGCAAGTGAGGCCATCATTTGGGAAGTAGTATTGCACCATTGTGTTTGCGCAGCCTCCGCCAACGAGTACTGCTTTTCGCGCTTGCGCAACGTCTTTATCCATCCACCTGTGCGGTTTGATCGGTTTTCCCTTGTCACCTGGATAGAATATATCATGAATCCCATCGGCTACTTGTATGTCTTCTGTTGGAGCGTTCGTTCCCATCGTTATCTTCAGCTCTCGCAATGCTTCTTCGCTTTGTTGCCAGCTGCGTATGGCTCCAAGGATTGTTGTTGCGACATTTGGCAAGACATTTTGATTACTATCTTCTTCGAATGTGACGTTTTCCGCCCAGAAATCATTCTCTTCAAGCTCTCCATCAGCGTCATCGGGTGGATATATCTCGACTCGAAGCTCAAATTCCCCAAGCGGTGATACCCTGATGTATGATACATGCGCTTCATCGCCAGGTCCGACCTTATCATCAGTTGTGGCTTCATCCCCATCGCCATCGATCAATACTGAATAGTTGACATAGCGTGCGACCGTATCTCCATGGTTTCCAATATCGAACTCTACTTTAAGATAAAAGACATCCTGGATCTCCTCCCAGGAATAAGTTGTGTCACTCACATAATAGTCCTGGGTCTCTCCCCATGCTGCGGGCAGGAACACCAGTATCAGGAAAAAGAAAAGCCACCTCATACATTACTCTATGCATGAGGTCTATAAATAGTTTAGCATTAATGGACGATCCCGACGGCAATGCCAAGGATGATCACAAAGATGAATATCCATACAAATATGGATAGCACCGTGAATAGTCCAACCGCAGGCCCGTATTTTGTCCCTGTATACACGCCACTCCCGATAAGAATGCCAAGACCAATGAGCGTCGCAAGGAGTCCAGCAAGGAACGTCCACATTCCAGCGCTCGAGTACCCCATGGATTGCTTAAACAGGAATGACAGGAGGTATACGATGGCATAGAGGAGGAGGATTGACACTGCGCCAATGAGTCCTCCAATAAATGGGATGAGGAATGTGTGCGGTCCGTTTTCCTTCTTCTTGATATGGTCCTCGCTGTAGAGATGAAGTCGTTTGACCACATGCACGATGAGCCACACGAGGATCCCAATGACGATGAGCACCCCAAGTATTTTCCAGATATACACCGTAAGCCAACTCGACGAATACTTGCCTTCCACGGTGTAGCTTTCGTATGGATCAAGCAAGCTTGTGGTTTTGACGTATCCGGAAGCTCTCATGATCTCGTTTGAGAAGGAATCGATGGTTGCCGAGTCCTGAACACTCATGGAGGACATTGCTTTCTCCATGAGCATGAAGTTTGGTGCATAGTTAACGTTCTCCTTCGTCCCCTTAAGGTACAGTCCCGGTTGTACGTTCACAGCGACCCTCACAGTATTGCTTGCGTACGGAACTTTTGCAGTCTCAAATGAGAACTTCCACGCTCCCAGGGATTTTTCAGCATAGGATTCCGTCTTGTACATAATGAGTAATGTCGTCTGTCCTCCCACAGGAACTGCATTGCTGAGTTGTATGGGAAGGAGGATTGATGACCCTTGTGGGACTGCAGTCACGATCAGTTTGTCGTATCCATGCACCCCTCCTCGTGTGACGTACTGATGGCATACCTGTCCATACTGGAGGCAGGGACGCTGTTCATTGATGCAGTTTCCATTCCAGTCATATTCGATGCATGTTGATCCATCCCCATATTGAACGCATCCGTCGATGTAATAATCGCATGCCTCTGTCGTTGTATATCCTTCTTGGATGACCCCGTACAAGTACACCGGCTGATCAGTAGGTATCTCAACATTCACGTTCTGAATAGCCTGGTCTTCCTTATTGTTGATTGCCATGCGAAGGATGACAAGCGCTTCGCCTTCACCGTCGAACATCACGCGGTAGTACTGATCCGCTGATGATATGAATGGTAATGGGTTCATGCCTGATGGGCTCACGATGTCAGCGCATGATATAGTTGTCATCAGCACAAACACGAGTAATGGTACGAAGATTTTTGTTAGATTGGTCATAGGTTTCACCTTTGTTGTTGAATTAACTGTTGTGCATTACGGAGCACATTGCCAAAGTCTGCCTCAGCTTCGTTTCGAGCGTGTATTCCCCCATAGATTTGAATGACTTTGTCGATGGACGGTGGGGGAACGCTATGCTTGAGTATTTGCGCAAATCGTGCTGCGATGATTGCTAGCCTATAGCGGTCAGGCGCCAATGAGAACTCGCTGTAAGATGGCATGATATCCTGCGTTTGCTCTCGTATGGCTCCTCCTTCTGCGTCCTCATATCTGAGGAACACTGTTCCAGGCGGCATGCTCGATTCCATTCTCAATTCTACTTCGTAAATAGCCGTAACCTCATGCCCTGCGCCAACTTCTCCAGCGTCCGCTGAATCATTCCTGAATTGAGAGTCTTCCATTGCTCGGTTCTCGTAGCCTATCAAACGGTATCGTTTCACTGCGCTTGGATTGAACCTGATTTGCACGCGCGCGTCTTTCGCGATGGTGATAAGCGTTCCCTCGAGCTGTTCAGAGAAGATTCTCTCTGCTTCATTGAAATCGTTGATGTATGCGTAGTTCCCATCAGCTTTATCCGCGATTTGTTCGAGAAGAACATCATTGAAATTGCCCATTCCTACACCAATCGCGCTTAGCTCAATACCTTGTTCCTTATATTCGTCAATGACGGAAAGTATTGCGTCGGGCGTGGTAGCTCCTGTGTTCGCGACACCGTCGGAAATGAGAATGACCCGGTTATTTGCTCCCGCTTGATACCCTTTTCTCGCCTCAAGGTATCCACGGCGCAATCCCGCTTCCGCGTTCGTTGATCCCTGTGCGCCAAGCCGGTCAATGGAATCGTACATGATCTGTTTGTATTCCGCTGGCGTGTGGGATATCATGAGTGTCGCTTGCGTGCTGTATGCAATGATCGCGATTCTGTCTCCTTCCTGCAAGTTGTCCACAAGGTATTTCAGGCTCCGTTTGACGAGTCCGAGCCGGTTTTCTTGGTTCATCGAGCCAGATACGTCAACGACGAATGTGAGGATTGCAGGTTTTCGTTCAACTGGCTTTTCGGCCCGAAGTCCTATAAGGAGATAGTGGAGTGAGGGGTCAAATGGTGAAGGTGCCAGATAGGTGGTGATACTAAAGGTATCTTCTGGCTCTGGGTAATCATACTCAAAATAGTTGATAAACTCTTCAGGACGTATAGCATCCGTCGGTGGCAATTCCCCACGCATAATATAATTCTTAGCTATACTGTACGATGCTGTGTCCACATCAAGGCCAAATGTTGATAGGGGATCCTGCGCCGGATTGAGGAATACATTCGTGCCATAATCCTCAAAGTACATCTGTCGGTATGCGGAGTCCATGGCAACCGGTGGAGGCATTGCTCCGCCAGTGTTCACGCGTGCCGATTCTTGATTAGTGGTTCCCCTGGGGGGTGCAATGCTGTCTGCTCTGCCTGGAAAGTATTGCATCTCTTTGGAGCTCATGTCCCCGCTGAGCTTCGTAAACATGCTCTTTGTCATGACAAGACCTGCAAATAACAAGACGAGCACTAGTGTCGCGACAATTGAGCTAATAATGACAATTCGTTTCACGCGCATGCACCTCCAAATACGATTGCGCTATAAATACGTGTTGAAGACTTCAACGGCTATTGAAGTTAAAAGGATGCGTGAGTATCCTCTAGTGAGTACTCCTCCACGATTGGGCTCGAAACATTTTAATAGGTATTTCTCAAATGTTACCGGATGGACATTTCAGCCATGAAAGGCTTAAGCTTTGGTTTGACCTCGGGTATAATCACTACCCTTGGTATGATGATCGGCCTCTATGCGAGTACTCATTCAAGGATGGTCGTCATTGGCGGTATTTTTACGATCGCTTTTGCTGATGCGCTTTCAGACGCATTGGGCATGCATATTTCTGAGGAGTCTGAAGCAAAGAATTCTACAGAGCATGTATGGAAATCCACAATTTCGACCTGGCTCGCGAAGATTATTTTTGCCCTGACATTTCTCGTCCCCGTCCTGCTTCTCCCGCTGATGGTTTCGGTCATTGTGAGCATTCTCTGGGGTATGGCACTTATTGCATCGCTGAGTTTTGTTGTGGCAAAGCGTCACAAGGAAAGCCCGTTTCATGTCATTCTTGAGCATTTGATGATTGCGGGCATCGTGATCGCGGTTACGTACTTCATAGGTATCTGGGTGTCTGCCACATTTGTTTAGCGCCATTCTCGATAGATATTTAAACTCATCTTCGTGCATCAACCGATATGGATGCACAGAAATTAATGGAAGACAACCGTAAACTTGTGGAATCTTTTGGTGCTGAACCAATCGCTAAGGTAGCGAAGCTACCTGATTTCTATACGTTCCAGAAGGGTCTTGTGTACTCACATCGTGATCTTGATGTGTTCCTACGCGCCTTGAAGAAAGGGGAGAAGTGCGCGATCGTCTCAGGCTTCAATGCTTCTGGAAC
Source organism: uncultured Methanosarcinales archaeon (assembly GCA_964455675.1). Classification (GTDB taxonomy): domain Archaea; phylum Nanobdellota; class Nanobdellia; order Woesearchaeales; family CAYVYK01; genus CAYVYK01. The sequence goes on along the minus strand of CAYVYK010000004.1, from coordinate 5,162 downwards.
GATTCATCTTGGCCATAAGGCAGTGTTTGATACAAATCTGTATTTCCAACGTGAGCATGGCCTCCCAGTATTCATTCCGATTTCCGACGATGAAAGCTATGTGAGCGGGAAAGTGAAAGACCAGGAAGAGGCTCTGCAGAACTCAATGCGCCTTGCAAAAGAACTTCTCGCGTATGGTTTTGATCCGAAAAAAACGTATCTCATCATCGACCAGATTTATACTAATATCTACAATTTTGCGATCAAACTTTCAAAGAAAATCACCCTCTCAGAAGTTAAGGCTGTCTATGGGTATAAGATGGAGGATAATCCAGGACTGTTCTTTTATCCTGCGGTCCAGTCAGCTCATGTTCTTTTCCCGCAGGAGCAGTTTGGCATCAAGCATGTTCTTGTGCCCATTGGTCCTGATGAGGATAGCCACTTGCGTATCGCGCGCGACATCGCGTCGCGCTTTGGATACCAGAAAAATGCGGTTATTCATATCACGTTCATGCCTGGTATCGACGGCGAGAAGATGTCAAAATCGAGGAATAACACCCTGTATTTCAGCGACAGCGAGAAAATTCTGAGGAAGAAGATTAATCAAGCGTTCAGTGGCGGGGCTGTCAGCGTGGAAGAGCATCGGAAGCATGGGGGTAATCCCGACAAGGACGTGGCCTGCTTCTACCTGGGCAAATACTTCATGAGTGACGAAGAATCAAATGAATTATTCACCAAGTATCGCAAGGGAGAGCTCCTAAGTGGTGAAGTGAAGAAGATGCTCGCTGATAAGGTCGTCGATCTCGTTCAAGAATTTCAGAAAAGACTGTCTACCATCCGCGATGAGGACGTTGAGATGTGCCTCTTGCGGAACCAGAAATAGTCGCTCGTCTGCTTCTCTGGATTAGATTCCGAGTTGTGACTTCGCGGTAGCTAGATCGCGCTTCAGCTTGGTAGTATCATGCTGCACGGTATTTGGCTGCAGCTGGATGCGCTGGTGCTGGGGCAACTTGAGAAAATCCTTGCTCGTGTAGTAGGGGGTTGTGCTTATCTTGAGCTTCCATTCGTTGAATACCTTGTCGTATGCAGCGAGTCGTTGTTCGGCTTTTAGGGCGTCTGCCGCGATCTGAGACTGTATTTCGTTTGTCTTTCCCTCTCTCTTGCTAATATCCATTTGGTCTTTCTTAATGACCTTTTCACTCTGCTCGATGAGCCGTATCATGCGTTTCACATGCTCATTTTTCTGCAGTTCCTTTCTCTGCCGTAGGAATGTGAGGACTGAGTCGATCAGATCGTCTCCCTGTGCGTCTGAGCTGAATTTCGCAGTCTCTCCGAGAATTTTGGCAAGTTGGGTGTATAACTGTATCCGTTCTGCATGGTGGGATTTGATACTCGTACTTGCCCTTCCAGCGACAGATTCCTGATATTCTGGTACACGATGTTGAACGTGCTGGACTGCATTTACGGCATTCGCGTACGCATTGTCAAGATCTACCTGGTACTTGTTTCTCAGGTTGATCGCTGCGGTTCTTCCGCTTGCTTCCGATAGGGGATCCGTCGGCACGGGTAGTTCGTCAGTGGTATAAACAGGCATTCTCGCTGGCTTTGGTTGTTTTATCATGAGTCTCACTCCCATCTAATCCGATTTCTTCAGTATCTCAATTGCCGCTCCGACAGTTGCTGCTGGAAAGAAGATTGCAACGGCAAGCTTGAATATTTCGGTCGATGTGTAAAAATTATTGATTCCGTAGAGATATATGCACACGTATACCGCGCAGAACGCGCTTACTGTTATCGCGAAAAACCGCTTCATCCAGAATTCAGCAAATGGTCGTGATTTTCGGTCGCGTACGAACTTGTAGCTCAGGATATAGATCTCAAGGCTCACCATCAACGCTGTAAACAAGAAAAGCACGAAAATATGTTTATCAGAGAGTTTTAGGGCATAATTCGCCAAGGATCCCTTGAAGAGGAACATGACAGCAATGAAGATTGATCCAAACAGCGCCTTGATGAAGTCTGTAATGCTAAAATAATGCGGTTCTCTTACCTCAAAATGCTCCATGTGAATATGCAGAAAAAGCTACTTTTTAAACTTTGTTACGCCGATCCTTACTTGAATTTGAGCCCGACGCCAAAGCCTGCGAAATAGCCATCAAAATCATATCCTGCCTCCCTGCTCCAGCTTTCCGTGAACGTATACCCTGCGGTCCCGAAAATGAAAACTGATGAAGTGACGGGTAACTCTCCGGTTATTCCAAAGGTAATCCCTCCCCCATAGAGTCTGTCGCTGATATCATGGTGGATTGGCCCGAGCGTTCCGCGGAGTGATTCGACATTCGCCGTAAATAATTCCGCTCCCGCATCAAGGCTGATATGTTTGGTTGGAAAGTAGGATAGACCTCCCCCAATGCTGGCCATGCTGCCCTCAGCTGCCGCGTCAGTGAAGTATTGATGAACATCCACCTGTCCATGCGTATAATCCATCCGCATCCAGGCATCCGTCTTCTCCGCAACATCAAAATTTGCCTGGATTCTTCCGTAGGGAACGTTCTCATGCTTGTTGTAGACTTTCCAGCGACCGTATGCCTCGCGAAAGACAAGTCCTGTCCGAACGCTCGAGGGCTGAATGTTCTGGCAACCGCAAGTAGCGAGCGCAAGTGCCAACAGTGCCAATGAGTGTCGCATACGCATGCCATTTACCTCGGCTTTATAATGCTAAGGACAAAGCATTTAAACGTAGTTCCCGCTTGGTCCTTCATGAGATCATATCGCCAGTCTGAAAAGGGTAGTACATGGTATTTCAGCAAGGTCATTGACGTTCTCGTCATCGTTCTCCTTGTGGGCGTCCTTGTTGTCATCATTCGCCAGCTTTACACGCTCTTTCGAGAGGACTTGTTTTCCGCTGAGGTTAAGCACGCTATCGATAACGGGCTTTTTGTTCTTATCCTTCTCGAGTTAGTCGTCATTTTACTATTCTACCTTCGGGATCATCATGTGAAAGTGGAGCGTGTGGTGGAACTAGGCATCATATCAATCATCCGTGAGATCATCTTCCATTTCTTTGACCTGGAAGTGATGAGGCTGCTTGCCCTCGGTGGCATACTGCTTGTCCTTGGCGCGCTATTCTATGTCGAGAAAATGTTCTCCCAGCGTGAAAAACTCACCAGCTAGGTTGATTCGGTAATGAGATGCGTGCTTTCGTAGATGGGTGGTAATTTCTCGGTAGCGTACAAATTTTTGGAATTAGCAATGTAATGTAGTCCCCAGTAAGTAGTGAATAACCGAAAGTTTTATAAACCCAATCGTGTTACTCATCGCATCATAGAGGTGCCTAAATGTCGTTACAAAAGCTGATAGCAATTGCTGAATCTCAGGGTATTTCCGGTAGTGATATCATCGCCCGGGTTCATCAAAGAATAGCTCATGAATTTCAGAAAGGTTATTATCCAAATATTGTAGCAATATGTCATCTTACAGGAGTTTCACCGACAGATGAGGCCATTCAAGCCCATTTAGCCGATTTGGTGGATACTGAAATGTACTTTAAGTTTAGCGACGTAAAGAAATTAACTGGCCAATCACCTCCAGAATCCATGGTCCAGTCTGCATACGCGCTGTGCCTTGAAGAGGGAAATCTAGAGCGCGTAAGGACTTTGCGACAAACTACAGGAATTCAGCCTTCGGATGGAACGGTTCAGCAAGCTTATGTCCGTTGTCTCAAGAAATGTCTGTTTGAAGATATCGCAGAAATACAGGAAGTAACTGGAGTAAAGCTAAATGTTCCGGAATCCACAATTCAGGAAATGTACGCTGAATTCCAGAAGGATGAGATGTTAGATCATCTGTGCGCGTTGTATGAATTCACAAATATAAAACCCACAATACTCGATGAATCAGTTATCCAGAGATCATATCAGTGGATGATCGAACATGATCAAGTCTTCGGCTTACAACCATTGGTTGACGCTACAGGAATAACTCCATCGGTACCAGCAAAGCTAGTGCAAGAACGTCTTCTGAGGTATGCCTGTCATGGTTATATTGACAGACTTGGGGCGTTAGCCAAGGCAACAGGTGTTGAACCATCTGACCGTACGTACGAATTACTGATTGAAAAGATATAACCCTGCCAATTTTTTTATCGTATTTTTAGTAAATAATCCGATCTATTTGGGGTATTACACCGGTTCAATTGTCGTCGGCGGCTTTGCCGTGATATTGTACGTCACGCTCACGACTCCAGGAACCTCATCCGTAATACGATCTGCAAGAGCGAAGAGCATTCTCCAGTCAACCGCAGTAGGTACAGCTTCAACTGCGTCCGTGCTATCAAAGCAGCGTACCTCAATCTGGTATCCAAGTTTTCGTTTTCCATCCACAATTCCAGTCACACGGTCACCATGGAGGATTGCAAGGTACTGGAATGCATGGGTGAAGTAAAGCTCATCCTCAACGATGCTTGTTGCCCTACGCACCATGGCTATCTTTCTTGGTGTAACCTCTCCGATGACGCGCGCCGCGAGTGCGGGCCCGGGAAAGGGGGGGCGTTCATAGAGTTCTTTCGGCAGACCAAGGGCTTCACCGACCGCTCGCACTGCAGGCTTGCGAAGTTCCTCAATGGGCTCGAGTACACGATAGCCAAATTCTTGTTCAGGATCGATGCCAAGTTGTGCGAGGATGTTGTGCTGCCGCTTGATGCCCGCAACAGTTTCCTCCACGTCGGTATAATTGGTCCCATGAAGAAGATGTTGAGCGCCGCTTTCACGAACCATCGCACCGAATACATCCCTATAGAAGGCCTGCGTTATGGCTTCACGCTTTCTCTCGGGATCCGTTTTTCCTTTCAATCGATCAAAAAAAGTCTGCTGCGCGTCAACGCGAACGACGGGCACCCCGAGAGCTTCAAACGTTTTGATGACATATTCAGGTTCTCCCTCACGCATGATCCCGTTATCCACAAATACCGTTACGAGCCGCGGGCCGAGAGCGCGATGCCCGAGCATTGTAACGACAGAAGAATCCACACCACCCGAGAGTGCGTTGATAGCCTTGCCGTCGCCTACTGCTTCTACTATTGCCGCAATTTTGTCATCGATGAACGACTGTGCGTTCAGTTGAGAAAGGGGTATTTCTTGTGCCATAGATCATGACAGAGGAACTTATTCAAATAGTTTTCGTCG